>CAYXBA010000032.1:0-4216 GCA_964463135.1 uncultured Nitrospiraceae bacterium | reverse complement strand
AATACCGGACATTTCTAAATTGGTAAAAACAGGACATTTCTATTTTGGGTTGACAATTGGCGTGAATTCAGTTGACATCTTATCAAAACAGTGATAAATATGAATCAGGAAGACGATCATGAAAATCAACAGGCTGTCATTAGTTTCTATCATAGCTGTCATCAGCTTATTGTCATGCGGAATGGTTTATGCCGCGGATGGCGACCGGGGCGGAGGACGCTCAGGAGGTCATGACGGGGGTGGCGACCGTTACTATGGACAGGGTGGCCACTCTGGTCATGGCGACCACCACGGCGGCAGCGGTCATTACGGAGGATGGGGCCATTACGGCGGATACTACGGCACAGGCTTTGGATTAACGGTTGACGCAGCATATTGGGGCTGGCCTTGGTATTATCCATTTTATGCATATCCTTATTACTACAACAATCCTTATGCCCCTGCCGTCAGTATGCCGTCTGATGAACCCCAGGAGTACATACAACGGTCAGATAAGGTATCCGCACCGGTATCTTCCGGTGTCTGGTACTACTGTCCTGAGTCGAAGATATATTATCCCTACGTAAAAGAATGCCCGGGCGGCTGGCAGACAGTGCCGGCGCAGCCGTTGTCCGAGCAAGGAAGGTGATGTCATGAGATACATATTCATGGTAATACTTTGCATGGTTCTGTTGTCGCTTGGTGCATGCGCTACCATGCCGACCGGGCCGAGTGTCATGTCCCTGCCGGGTGAAGGCAAGAGTTTCGAGGAATTCCGTTCAGACGATGCGGTATGCCGCCAGTTTGCCTTTGAACAGATCGGCGGCGTTTCAGGTCAGCAGGCTGCACAGAATTCGGCCGTGACCAGCGCTGTGGTCGGCACGGCACTGGGCGCCGCTGCAGGCGCTGCTATCGGCAGCGCCTCGGGTGATATGGGTGCAGGTGCCGCTATTGGCGCTGGAGCCGGGCTGCTGATCGGCAGTGCGCAGGGCAGCGGCTATGCGGCAAGCTCGTACTATGAGGCACAAAGGCGCTATGATCATGCCTATCTGCAGTGTATGTATGCGAAGGGGAATCAAATTCCGGGATACAGGCGTTCGGGAAATAGTTCTCCCTATAGAAGGTATGCTCCGCCGCCGCCACCGTCACCGTACGGCGGATACTAAAGATCTTTGTGATGATGCAGGTGTTGGCCGTTGGTTTGTAAACGGTCAACACCTGCAAAAAATACGTCATTGTAGCTGTAGATTCCATCCATTGCCCTCTCAGTCAGCCTGAACCTGTCAGCAGCCAAGATCGGCCTTAACATCATCTTTCATTGGCGCTTTTTTGACATATAATAGCAATTAGGATAGTGCGGAGGAGAAGGGGCGATCTATGGGGCAGGAATACAGAAAATTCAAACGATTTGCTACGGATATCATGAAGGTCAACGGCAAGATGATGTTTGCAAGCACCGTTGAAATTATCGATATAAGCACGGGCGGCATTTCTCTTCATATCGACAGGGCACTGAAGATCGGCAGTGAATATATGTTCCGGATCGATGCGAACAACCGCTCAATATCTGTCAAAGGGACCGTAGTCTGGTCAACGCTCAGGGAGAGCAGGAAAAATGCAGAGGGAGATAGTGTCCCTGTTTACTCCGTCGGCATGAGATTCAGAGATCTTGCTGCCGAAAACATAGCAGATCTTCTGAAATTCATCGAATCGAATAAAGAAGAGCAGTCTTCCGAAAAACGGTATGGCCTGAGCGGCCTCAGGATCAATATGAGATTTCATGTGGTTACAGATGGCAAGTTCATGTTGACATGTCCGGAGGACTTTTCTGTTAAAAAAATAAGTCTGGGAGGCATGCTCATCGAAACGGGGCAGCCCCTTGAAATCGAGGAGAGGTTGCCCATGGTCATTTTCCTCCCGGGAGAGAGTGAGATCGCTTTTACCGGCCGGATAGCATCATGTATCCCGATTGAATCTGAGGGGCCTAAACAGTTTGATATCGGCATTGAATTTTTGGAAATGTCGGATGAGAGTGTCGAAAAGCTGAGCCATTTTATCAGGACGCTTGTATCGCAGTAATCTGAGTATGTCTTCACGAGCTTAATGGGTTCTTCAGCCATTCGCTCAGCCTCCCCAGCCAATGCTGATTATTATGGCGTCTGCGGGACAGACCTCCCGGCAGGTACCGCAGTCAATGCAATAGGACGACCGATAAGGCAGGCTCTTGCCGTCTGACATCTCAAAACAGGTGACCGGGCAGGCTTTTATGCAATCCCCGCACCCCGTGCATTTGTCCCAATCCACTAAGGCTATAAACACCCGCTTTCACCTCTCCCGCAGTATTCCTTGCCCGTCAATAGCACGGCTGTTGGTTTATGAGAATATAATCTTACCGCAGCAGGGTGTCTATTGATATGACATGAATCATAGTTCCAAAAATTACTTGCAAGCTAAGTCGCTGCTTTTCACCGACAAAATAGATGTTGCTGTATCTCCTGTGTATCTCTCATTATTAGAGGATCTGCATTCATGCCAACATCAGAAAATTGTCCCAAGGAGCTTCTTGACAAGCTCTTCAAACGAGATCATGGTCAGCACCAGCGGCGATACCGGTATCAGGGTAATGACGACCAGCTGGATGACCGTGTCTTTGCTGAACGGGAACGGATTGATGTCGCGGATCACCTGGAAGCTGTTTCCTAGGTCAGCGAGCGACTGTATGTCGCCGCTGCCGATCAATGGTTCATCAGCGTCTCCAGCACCGCGCACCCATTTGAGATCGAATTCGCTGACATACCTGCTGGCAAGCAGGCCGTACTCGCGCAGACCGGTCCTCTTGGCCAGCATCAGGCTGGGTGAAAAAACAAGCAGAGGTCCCAGCACGACCAGAAGGAGAAACACTACGCTGCCGACTATCTCCATCTTGAAATCGACCAGTTTCGCCCCTGCAAAGATTATCGGGTTGGCAATTAATCCGGCCACCATTGCCCCATGCGCCATAAGCAGCGGTGCAAAGGCCATAATGCTTCCGCCAAGAAAGCCGAGGCCGGCGGCCCGGTCGGGATGCGTCGGGATAAGATTGAGTGTAAGCCGGGAACTCTGCCAGAGGAAACGGGCCCAGATAAAGAGCCGGAAATACCAGCGAATTAAGATAAATTGAAACAGGGGCCTGCCTACGAAGACATACCAGTAGCCTGCCGGAGAAAGTTGTGTCGTGCCATCGGTGACGCTGGCATACCACGTTTCTGTTCCGGTCCCGATCTTTGCTATGCCGCTTATTGCGCTCCAGAAGTAATGTCCTACGACAAATATCAGGATGAACAGGATCAGTTCAATTGCCACTGAATTGCGCAGTTTCATTGCTGCGGCAATGACTTCCCTGAACCTCGGCATAACCTCTTTGGTGATGATGTCCCGCTCAATGAATTGCTCTACGACCAGGCGCAGCCGCTGGTGCACCAGGAGCTCGGCTGCAATGAACAGCGGCAGCACCACCAGAAAACGGATCTGCATTTCGATGTCAAACAGAAACGGCAGTCCGGCACCTCCCCACGCCTTGCCATCGACCAGGGAAAGGAGGAAGAGGGGCAGCCAGGCGAAGAGGGAGATAATAACAATGCGCTTTTTGAGATGCCCGAGGGCTGAGTCCTCCAGCCGGGACCGGACCAGAAGCTGGTACAGCGGCCCCCCCAGAACGAGCGAAAAATCGGGCCAGTCGTTCAATTTAGAGTTATCTTTCATTCTGCTCTCCTCAGCATATGTTCCTTTGTGTAGAGTCATAAAGGATCTGTAAGGTGTTGTCAATATCAATAGTATCACGTTTCGGCGAGATCAGACCTGTATATTATTTGTCTTATACGCGGTCTGTTCAGTCATGTGACTTTCGGGAAGAGCTGCAGAGAAGAAGGTCATTTTCTATAAAGGTAAGTCCAGCGCAGCGGCTCCTTCCTGTAATATTTCACGCTCTCACTGCTAAAATACTCAGGAGTCAAAATTGAATTTTATTCTAACAGGAGGAATGATCAAAATAATGCCGCAGATCTCTGGAAAATCCGGGCGAAGGATCGGCGACTTTCTCCTGTTCGGTGTCACCTCGGCGGAGTTGACACTCCTCATTTTCCTGACGCCCACCTTCACGTTCGTTGACTGGATTTACGTTCTTCAGCATGTAATGGTTCTCGCGTATGAATGCTAATCTTAGTTGAAATATAAAGTAGTGGCTCCTAAAATGATGTAG
>CAYXBA010000031.1:1452-5570 GCA_964463135.1 uncultured Nitrospiraceae bacterium | reverse complement strand
CCCCCCATCTGCAGAATAGGTAGAATCCTTTCCCCAAAAAAGGATATATTTCCCAAATAAGGCATTATGAGAGCCTCAGCAGTATTTTCTAAAACAGCAACAGACAGGCCCTTGACGCTAACACGCTTAAATTAAAAGATTTATTGTCTTGTCTATTAAATATCCGAATATTGGCATGAGGCTTGCAAATATAGTAATCCGGAAACTTCGCAATAGAGGTTCAATTCAAAAATGAAGGAGGTGACTACTATGAAGAAAGTATTAGCATTGATCATCGCACTCATGTTCGCTTTCGCAGTGACTGCAGCTTTTGCAGCTGATGCACCGAAGGCAGCAGACACAAAGGCTCCTGCAAAGGTTGAGGAGAAGAAGGCTGATGCCAAGGCAGCTGACGTAAAGGCTGACGACAAGGCAACCAAGAAGGCCAAGAAGAAGGCTAAGAAGGCAGCTAAGGCTGACGAGAAGAAGGCAGCTGACGAGAAGAAGGCTGAGCCTGCAAAGCCTGCAACTCCTGCTACACCTGCAGCTCCTGCAAAGAAGTAATTACTTCTTGACAGAAAAGAGAGGGCTGGTCAGAAATGACCGGCCCTTTTTTATTGTCATAAAGTCTGCGATCATTTTAATTCCCGATCTCGAACATCGCTTCCAGGTCATGTCGGGAATATGCCTTGAATGCGAGCAGGGTTTCGGTTCTTAAAATGGCATGTATGCTGTGCAGTTTGTTCGTAACAAGATCTGCGAGATCTTCATTTGCGGGGACCCTGGCGATCGCGATAATGTCATAGGCACCACTGACAGAATAGGCCTCTGAGATGCCCTCGATCGCTGCCAACTGTTCAGCCACTTCGTTGATCTTTGTTCTTTCTGCAGTTATCAGAATAATTGAGGTTACCATAGGGGCTCCTTATGCATTGTTTATCTGTCCGGCATGTCATTGCCTGGTATTCTTTTTTCAATGATACCATTCGCAAGATCAGTATTCCATCATTAAATGAGGCTTCTGAAACTGAACGTTCATCGGCATCCTCCGGGTCAGATATTCAGGATCCAGCTCGTCCCTGCAGGTCATCGACGACAGACGTATACTTCTCATGGATCATGTTCCGGTCGAAATCCCTGAATTCCGCAAGCATTGCCTGGTCCTCTTCTTCGGAAAAATACGCGCGAACAGAAGGGAAAAAGATCTTGTCTTCTTTTTTGATATGGTTGGGGTAGAAATCCACGAATGTCTGGAGACACTTTGTAACAGCATCAAGGGCAGAGATGTCGCCATTGCGGTAGCCTGTATTTGCCTCGACCAGTGCCTTTGTTGTGCTGCGGCCGAAACCATGCTCCTCAATCAGTTCCCGCATGACTCGACGGTCATCTTCTGACATCGCCTTGTTCTTCAGGTCCCGGAAGAGGATATCTTCTTCTTTCCCGTGGTGAGTGCGGTCAGCATAGGTCTGGATAAAATCAACGGCTTTATCCACGAACAGGGGGTCGATTTTCCTGGTCTTCTCTGCCTGTGCCAGCGCATGCTGAATGATAAGGATCATCCTTTCAATGAGCCGGTGCTCTATCATGAGTAGTGCACGTGCCTGCATATGCGATCCTCCCTGTTGCGTATCTGCTGCCCGAGGCCGCAGCTTATGTATCTGCTTCCAAAAACTCCTTAAGGGCAGTTGCATTATTGAGCCTTGGCTCGTGAGAGCTGAACAGAAGCGTGGTCACTCCCTCACCCAGGTGCTGGTGTAATTCCGCCAGCCCTTCAGCGTTTGCACCAAGCTCAGCGAAATAGCGCCTGCGAAACTCCGCCCATTTTTGCGGATCGTGATCGTACCAGCGGCGCAGCGCATCGGAAGGAGCAATGCCTTTCGCCCAAAAATCGATTCGTGCCTTCTCTTTTGAGAGCCCGCGCGGCCAGAGCCTGTCCACCAGGACCCTGCGGCCGTCTGCCTTTGCCGGTTCATCGTAGATACGCTTTGTTCTCAGTCTCATGGTATGGCTCCTCATGACCAGACTGCTGAAGGCGAATCACCGTCATCCTATCTGCCGGTCTCTTTGCAGGTTATCGGCATTGCAAAGCCTTCGCCCTTAATAAAACCGACGTTATCACTCTGGTCAATTGCTACGATAAAGCCGGCGCTGCCCGGATCAGTGCCGGTCCAGGTCAGTTTGTGTCCTGATACCATGATATGCTTCCCGGACCTGACCATCTTCCCTTTCCCTATCCAGCAGCCGGAGTACGCGCATATGTCCATGCTGCCGTCGGTGGTGATACGGATATCGAACGGCGTGAATTCGTCAGCTGCGGCTGCCTTGCACCTGCCTGCGCCGCACTGTATCTCCATGTCGCGGTTGCGGCAATGCCAGCCCGATGCCAGGGCCACTGCAGGTAATAAAAGAAAGACTATGGCGACAATTGTTTTCATCATCACTTAACTCCTCCGGAAGGGCAATGTTCTGCGCAAGTCAGGGGTGGTGTGGTAATCAGGCCCTTTTTTTCTCCAGGAGATATCCTGAGACATATTTGTGAATAACACTGGATATCAGCGTCTGATAAGGAATGCCCTCTTGCGCAGCGATCACCTGAACTTGATCAAGATCCTTTGATGACATCCGAATATTTATTCTCTTATCCTTTTGAAGGGTGTTTTTAGCATAGTCGCTCAGCTTTTTAAGCTCCGCTTTTGAATTCCTGACAGGCTTCCACTCCCCACGCTCATATGAATCCAGGATATCTTTTTCTTCCGCATCTAATAGTGTCTTTTTCATTTTCTTGACCTCGAATATTTAGTTGTGGCCTTTCTGCTGGGTATGATCGTTTTCAAAAATATCTCATTGCTTCTCTGGACGTAAGGCACGAGATAAACGTACTCCTCAATTCTGACCGTTGCAATTTTTTGCCCTGGATATCTGTTTTGGTTCGGATGTTCAATGGTTTCGAGGACATCCTCGCGCTCCATAAGAAGAACGACCTGCTCAAAACAGACGCCTCTGCTGTTCTTCAATAATTCATTTTTGTCATTGTCCCACTGGAAAACCTTCATAGGATATAATTACGACAATGTGTGCCTTTTGTCAATATTCAGGCTGTGGCGTACTATAGCTGAGCTGAGCGCTGGATGCGGGCTCATCACCTTGCTGAATAGGTATAACGATTAATTTTATTATTGTTTACTGCGGACACGGAATATGAGGATTCCTGCACCAGCTTGCTGCTGTGCAGATAGGGGTGTACAATTAGGCATAGTCCTGTGAGTCATGCCTTGATGGAGGTATCTGATCATGAAACTATTCAAAACAGTTGAGTTGATCGCAAGGAGCGTGCTCATTGCAGTCTGCCTGGTCATGCTGCCGGCAATTGGCAGAGAAACTGCAGCCGCAACCTGCAAACCGACACCCTGGGACGAGATCGGGCCTTTTTACCGGCAGAACGCTCCGGTGAGAAGCAGCATGGGCAAGGGATATCTGCTTAGCGGTATTGTCCGCTCATCGGATGACTGCCGTCCCCTCCCCAATATACGGATCGAGGTCTGGCAGGCCGGGCCGGACGGAGCGTATGGTGATAAATACCGGGCCACGCTCTATTCAGACCAAAATGGGAGGTACCAGATCGAGACCAGCTTCCCTCCTCCATACGGGCAGCGGCGGCCGCATATCCATATTCTGGTGGATGCAAAAGGGTTTGAGGGCCTGATAACGCAGCACTATCCCAAAAAGGGCAGCAAGGCTGCAACGTTTGACCTCGTGATAGTCCCGGAAACAGCAGAGAGCAATGTCAAGACAAAGAATGCGTTTGGCCGCTGAAATGGCCGGAGCTTATGCATGGCCCTTTTTCCCGACAACCAAAAAATGCTTCAGTAATTCATTGGAAGATGGTGGAGATGATAATGGCATGGCGTATTGTCCTGATCAGCTATTCCTTTCCACAGGGTAAGGATAACAATAGCCCGCTGGTGCAGGGCGCTTGAAAATCAGACTATTTTTCACAGGCATTACTATTCTATTAGGGTCAGGTCTACACACTTCACAGGTCAAGCTCTTTCCTGACCCGGTCAATCCCTCTCCTCAACATTCGCTATTCTATTAGGGTCAGGTCTACACACTTCACAGGTCAAGCTCTTTCCTGACCC
>CAYXBA010000031.1:0-1352 GCA_964463135.1 uncultured Nitrospiraceae bacterium | reverse complement strand
GGTCAATCCCTCTCCTCAACATTCGGGTCTCCTTCATATCCGTTTCGAACCGGCTGCTTGCCTGAGATACTGCAGACTCCCCTATACCGAACACCGCTCCTATCTCCCGAAGTTTTCTGCCGCTGTACCTATGGCTCAGATATAGCGCTGCCTTCCTTGCCAGTTCAGGCTTTGCTCTGAACTCTTTCTTTGCTGCCTTAATAATTTCCTCAAGTGGGGCTTTTTTCAGTTCTTTCAAGGCAGGCATATCACGGCCTCTATCTTTGCCGCCAAGGTATTTTTCTTTTATATCATCTATAAAGTCCCTTTTGCCCAGTATCAGAGTGGACTCCGCCTCCTTCAGCGGGTCTTCTTCCTCTGTGCCCAAGGCTGCATTTACAAACAGGACGTATGCCTTTTTTGCAGCAGCAGGCTTTTGGCCGAAATACTGAAGCAGCCAATCTGTGGTGAGCCAACGGGGTGTTTTTGCCTTGCCTGCATAGGCCGTATAGCTTGACCACTGATATTGATCCGGTTGCCTGACTATGCCTGCTCTTACAGGGTTGAGGTGTATGTAGCGGGAGAGTTCTCCGGCATAGGGGTCGGCATCGACGAGGACTGCCTTGTATCTGCCCTGAAAGAGGTGGCCGAATCTATTGTGCCGTTTGTTGAACCAGGTCGTGTAACCGCCGTTTATATGTCTCATGATCTGTGAAAGGTTTCCCTCAGGGGTAGAAAGAAGGAGGTGGTAATGGTTGCTCATGAGGCAATAGGCATGGATAGTTGCCTTGTAGCGGCCGGCTGAGGTATCAAGGTATTCAAGAAACCGCTCGCGGTCTTTCATATCCCGAAAGATATCTTTTCGTTCATTGCCGCGGGCAGTTAAGTGGTAGAAGGCACCAGGGTATTCAATTCTAAGTGGTCTTGCCATTTCGATAGAAAGAATAAGTCTAAACAGGCTCTCCTGTCAAGTGTGTAGACCTGACCCTGATGGCCTCAGTTCCATTTGCTACTCGCCGTTATATTCTTCATTTTGATTTTCTTTGCGAAGCTCCCCAGTTGCAAGGAAGTCGAGTTCGGCATCGGTAATGCCGTTATTCTTTAGAATCCATATTGCACGATGGACAAGATTTGATTCAACAAGAAGATAGACGCCGGAATGAGGATTTATTGACTCTATTGATTGTATTTCCGTTTTCATACCTTCTGATTCAAGTAGTAATTTGATCACTGAGGCCTCGGCGAGAGTTGGCAGTTTAGCTATTATGGACCATTCTTCGTTTTGCATTATGTATTCATTTTCTCTTTATATTTTGGCAACGTTCACGCTGAGGGTTTTGACAACCCGTCCGCGGGTTGACAAATACCCTCCG
>CAYXBA010000030.1:0-6587 GCA_964463135.1 uncultured Nitrospiraceae bacterium | reverse complement strand
GTTGCAATGCGGTTTCGTCCTCTCAAATTTTGCCTTTGCCATTTCGCCTCCTTGCTAATCAAGCGGACGGTTTTCAGAATAGACTGGGCTGAACCTTTCCACTGATTACTGTATAACGGATTACTGCTATTCGCCTTTAACTTTGGCTATGATTCCTTCTGAAATCCCCTTGGGGACCTCGTCATAGTTCGCGAACTGCATGGTATATGTTGCTCTTCCCTGTGTCCGCGAACGGAGGTCTGTCGCGTAGCCGAACATCTCGGAAAGAGGGACCTGCGATTTAATGACCTGTGCTTTGCCTCTCTGCTCCATATTCTGTATCTTGCCTCTCCGTGAGTTAAGGTCGCCAATAACATCTCCCATGTAATCTTCCGGAGTGACAACTTCAACATTCATGATAGGCTCAAGGATAATCGGCTTCGCCTTCTTGGCGCACTCCTTAAAGCCCATAGACCCTGCAATCTTAAATGCCATTTCAGAGGAGTCAACCTCGTGATATGAACCGTCAGTAAGCGTTACCCTAAAATCAACAAAGGGGTACCCGGCAAGCACACCGCCGTCAGCAGCCTCCTTGACGCCCTTCTCAACAGCATTCCAGTATTCACGGGGCACTGTTCCGCCAACAACCTTGCTCACAAACTCAAAACCCTTGCCAGGCTCCAACGGCATTATCTCGAGATAGACATGGCCATACTGGCCGCGGCCGCCGCTCTGCCTGACAAACTTTCCTTCAGCCTTTGCCGCCGAACGAATCGTTTCCCGGTAAGCGACCTGCGGCTTGCCGACATTCGCTCCCACCTTGAACTCACGCGTGAGCCTGTCGACAATGATTTCAAGATGAAGTTCGCCCATGCCCGCGATAAGCGTCTGGCCGGTCTCATCATTAACAGAGACCTTGAACGAAGGATCCTCCTGGGCAAGCTTTGCAAGCGACTGAGACAACTTTTCCTGGTCCGGCTTTGTCTTCGGTTCTATCGCAACAGAGATAACCGGATCGGGGAACTCCATGGCCTCAAGAATGACCGGCAGCTTTTCATCGCAGAGCGTGTCACCAGTAAGAGTTGACTTAAGGCCAACTGCAGCAGCGATATCGCCGGCAGAAACCTCTTTAATGTCTTCCCGCTTATTCGCATGCATCTTAAGAAGTCTTCCGACGCGCTCTTTCGTGCCTTTTGTGGAGTTATAAACATATGAGCCGGCACTCATAGTGCCTGAATACACTCTCAGGAATGTAAGCTGTCCAACGAACGGATCGGTCATGATCTTGAATGCGAAGGCAGAAAAAGGCTCTTTCGGCTCAGGCTTTCTGACCTGCTCTGAATTATCATCCGGTGAAATGCCGATTACAGGCGGGATATCGTAAGGGGACGGCAGATAGTCGACAATGGCATCAAGAAGGTGCTGAACTCCCTTGTTCTTGAATGCCGTACCGCAGATGACCGGCGTAAGGCTCATCGCAATAGCACCCTTTCTCAGGGCAGCACGGATCTCGTCAGCAGTCACTTCCTCGCCGTTCAGAAACTTCTCCATCACCTTTTCGTCAACATCGGAAATGGCTTCGATCATCTTTTCCCGATATTCTTTGGCCTGGTCAAGATATTCTGCGGGTATATCGCCTTCGACATATTTTGCGCCAAGCGTTTCATCATCATAGAAGTAGGCCTTCATGCTTATCAGGTCGATGGGGCCCCTAAACTGATCTTCCGCGCCGATTGGTATCTGAATAGGAACCGGGTTAGCGCCAAGCCTGTCAACCATGCTGTTGATACACATGTAAAAATCGGCACCCATCCTGTCCATTTTATTCATAAAGGCAATTCTGGGGACGTTATACTTATTTGCCTGGCGCCAGACAGTCTCAGACTGAGGTTCAACGCCGGAAACCGAGTCAAATACGGCAACAGCACCGTCGAGAACCCGAAGGGAACGCTCAACCTCTATGGTAAAGTCCACGTGCCCGGGGGTGTCAATAATATTGATTCTGTGGTCGCGCCATGAACAGGTTGTTGCTGCGGACGTAATCGTAATACCACGCTCCTGCTCCTGCACCATCCAGTCCATGACCGCGGTCCCTTCATGAACCTCACCGATTTTATATGTTACACCGGTATAATAGAGGATCCTTTCGGTAGTCGTGGTTTTCCCGGCATCGATATGTGCCATTATGCCGATATTGCGTGTAGTTTCTAAAGGACCCCGTGACAAGATATATCTCCCTTAATCTCTTTACCATCTATAATGCGCAAACGCCTTATTAGCATCTGCCATTTTATGGGTATCTTCCTTCTTCTTGATGGAAGCACCAGTATTGTTAAATGCATCAAGTAACTCTCCCGCCAGCCGCTCCCGCATGGTCTTCTCTCCGCGGCCTCTCGAATAATTGATAAGCCATCTGAACGCAAGAGCCATCCTTCTCTGCGGCCTGATCTCGACCGGAACCTGATAGGTGGCACCGCCAACCCTTCTGGCCTTAACCTCGAGGAGAGGCTTGACGTTCTCAAGTGCAGTCTTGAAGACCTTGAGAGGATCGTTTCCTGTCTTGTCCTTGATAATGTCGAACGCACCATAGCAGATATTCTCTGCTGTGGATTTTCTTCCGCTTTCCATGATAATGGTCACAAACTTGCTCACGACCTTACTGTTATATTTCGGGTCCGGCAGTATCTCTCTTTTTTCGGCAACTCTTCTTCTCGGCATTTACCTACTCCGTTTATTTAGGCTTCTTGGTTCCGTATTTGGATCTGCTGCGCTTCCTGTCATTGACGCCCTGCGAATCAAGGGTGCCTCTGATTATATGGTACCTGACACCGGGAAGGTCCTTCACTCTTCCACCCCTGATCATAACAATGGAGTGCTCCTGAAGGTTATGTCCGACGCCGGGGATATAAGCCGTCACTTCCATGGCATTGGTCAATCTCACCCTGGCAACCTTTCTCAATGCTGAGTTGGGCTTCTTCGGGGTAGTGGTATACACCCTGGTGCAGACACCCCTCTTCTGAGGGCATGACTTCAATGCGGGGCATTTCGTCTTCTTTATCAGGGTCTTGCGTCCCTGCCGTACTAACTGTGCTATTGTAGGCACATTTCCTCCAAAAAATAAAAAGTGAACAATCCTCTAAACTCTGGGAAACCTTGCAATATTACCAGAGCAATTAATTAATGTCAAGCTTTTTATGGGCAGTATTTATACCGCGACCTTAAAAGAATCCGCCAACGGGAAAAAGGAGTATAACATTGTCGAGGGAAAAAGTGTATATTTTTTTAACGTTCATAAAAAAATGTTCCAGCCCGCTGATCTAGTGCCTGAAGGCCCGCTGTCCGGTAAAGACCATGGTCACCTTTGGATCGGCCTGATTGCAGGCCTCTATTGACTCATAATCCCGATCAGAACCGCCGGGCTGCACGATCGCGCTAACGCCTTCTTTTATGCCGGCATCCACGCCGTCCCTAAACGGGAAAAAAGCATCTGATACCATCGTTGAGCCGATAAGACCGCCCTTCGCCTCTTTAGTCAGTCTGTCAATCTCCCGCAGTGCAGTAATATCCCGTCTGCCTTGAGAGGCCTCCAGTTCAAAGGTCTTATAGGGAATGCCGTATTTTTTGAAGCAGAGCGCATCGGCATATTTTGTGTGCGCCTTGAATACCGCGATCTCTGCAACACCAACACGGTCCTGCTCTCCAGTGCCGATGCCGACGGTCACGCCATCCTTCACGTAAATGACCGAGTTCGACGTAATACCCTGCTCGACATTCCATCCAAACAGCATATCATCATAGTCTTTTTCTGTCGGCTGTCTTTCGATAGCGTATTCCTTACCTTTGAACACGGTCCTTGCCGGCAGGAAATCATCCTTTGTCCTTATTCGATTAATTGGCGACTGCTGAACGATCAGACCACCGTCTATCAGAGACTTGAAATCCACAAAACGCAAAGAGCGGTATTTTACCAGTTCATGGATCTTATGTATTTTTACGATCCTGAGATTTTTCCTTCCTGCAATGATATCAAACGCGCCATCCTCAAAATCAGGAGCAGCGACAACTTCAAGATAATTACTGCTGACCATTTCTGCGGTCGTTTTGTCCAGGGGCCGGTTAACAACGAGGCAGCCCCCAAATGCAGCGATCCTGTCAGCCATGTTAGCCTTATCATACGCATCGGCAAGGTTATCCCCATATGCGACGCCGCTTGGGTTATTGTGCTTCATGATCGCAGCCGCCGGCCTGTCGGAGAGATACTTGAGGATATTCAAGGCATTGTCGAGATCAGTAAGGTTTGTCTTGCCAGGGTGCTTGCCTGCCTGGAGCATATCAACCTCTGAGATACTGCTCACAAGACCGTTACCGGCCCCCACAAATTTGCAGCCTCCCAGCACCAGATTGCCATTCACCAACTCATAGAGCGCGGCCTGCTGATCAGGATTCTCGCCATAGCGCAGCCCCTTTTCGACAAGCTCTCCTGTCTTCTCATCAGATATCTTCCATGCTCTTTTCCTATACACAAGAGTCTGATCCCCAAACCTGATGGTCATATCTTCCGGGAAATCATCGTCCATGATGGTTTTATACATCTTCTTGATATCCGGCATCAGCGTCTCCTTATTGCTTAAAAATAATCGTTCTGAGCGATGGGGAATAATAGCAGAATAAAATGGGAAGAGGAAAGCCGCCCGATAATGGCTTATCGGAACTGAAGCCCTGCCCGGTAAAGATCCTGATCAACCTGTTGCACCCAGCGGACAACGCCACTCGTTGCGGCCAGAGGCATATTGTCACTGATCCGCACGTGAAATCCTTCGCTGATCCCGGCGGGGCTAAAGATATAGAGGCTCATCCCTGACTTGCTGATAGCTATTGTCACGCCCTTGCAGACCTCATCCGTATCAGGAATACGGACATGCTTTACTGCCTTGAGATAAAGAAATCTTTCTTCCCTCCGCACATCCATCCTTTGCAGTGCCATGTTTCCCCCTCTAGCTATACACGCATTATAGTGCTTGCTTCATCTCTTCTTCAATCAAGCTCTTTTCAGAAAGTTTTCAGCCGCCTTTATCTTACTCTGATCTCTTTTTGGGCCGCAGCCAGTTCTACGGGCTCGGTCTTCTCGATGCCCAGCGAACGGGCAAAAGAACCGGGGTACCGCAGATAGTTGATACGGGCCATAAAGGTGACGGTTCCTGCGGCGTCCTTTGGTATTCTAAAGTGATATCTCTCTTTTCTAAGCTCTTCTGCTTTCAGGCGGTTATCAAATGCGATACGCGCTGCATTGTATGAAGAAAGCGTCGGCTTCCCGTTCTTATCGAGATAGACAGAGCGATAAATACGGCTGCCCTCAGGAATATCTCCGATAAGGATCTCCTTATCAAAATTTCCCTTCCCAACGACATCATACAAATCACTCCCCGGAGATGCCGGGATCGCTATAATTCTCCCGTTTACATTTGCCACCAGCTCCACCCAGAGCATCCTCAGATCGGCACTGCCAGAGGGCATGGAATGACCCACCTTCTTATTAAAGATATGGACATTGAGCGTAACATCCTCTCCGGGGGATACTTCGGGGTTAGCCACTCCCACGCCAAGCATGAGAAGGAGCGCATCAGCGGTCTGTGACTTGGCATGGGCGCCGGGGAACTTATGCGTGTAGAGCTTGCTCCTCTTATAGTTGGCCCCCATGGTCATTGATGCAGCCTGCCCGGAATCGAACACAGGCTTATCATCTGTCAGATAACCTTGCAGGCTCATATGGCAGTCCTGGCAGTGGATCTTTCTCCTGGCATAGGAACTTTCCTTCCATTCCGTAAACGTAGACTTGATTTCCACCCCTTCATGGTTGACGTCATTGTGACAGATGCCGCAGAGCTCGCTCCTGGTCTGCAGCTCATGATAGGTATGATGCCGGTCGGAAGTGTGCTTAAAGGGACCGAACTTGTTTTCTCCGGGTGTCGCGATGTAGTTTCCGCCCTCAGGCCGTTCACCTCTGTACGCACTGATCCGGTGACAGACGTCGCAGACAATGCCCGAGAGGTTCTTTGTCGTTTGTTGCGGGCTCGTAATGTATCCTTTATTTTTAATGAAAGTAACGGGGTCGTGGCAGGCTATGCATTTGTCTGCCTCCTTCTGAAGGTCCTGATGCCGGGGCAATTGCGGAATCAGTTCGCGAAAATACTGGGCCTGAAAGACAGGATTTGAGAAAGATTTGGCATGCATCGACTCTTCGTGCTGCTCAACGATCTTTCCGTGACATCCACGGCACATGGTAGATGGATCAAATTCCGTCGCAGCTGATTGCGCAGATGATTCCTGCTGGAGTCCGGTGGCGCAACCGCCCATCAGCAAGGTTATACATGACAAAAGCAGCAACAGTAAATAATTATTTTTCCGTGACACAAGGATTCTTCCCGACTTTTCCGGCCCTCCTATATACTTTCTGCTCCACGTGCACATTTTAACCCTCCTCGGCAATATCGCAACGGCCATTTTCCTCATGTTACCAGATTAATAAATCCTCGTCTAATTATATTTCGTGCAATGTCAACCCAAAGTAGAAATGTCCTGTTTTTACCAAGATAGAAATGTCCGGTATT
>CAYXBA010000029.1:0-17118 GCA_964463135.1 uncultured Nitrospiraceae bacterium | reverse complement strand
AAGTGTCACCCTATTTCCTTAAATCCTTGGTATCATTATCTGGTCGCTAGGACAGGTGGAATATTTGGAGCTATTGAGGGCGCATTAAAAGCAGACAATGCAAGCGTAGGCAATCCTTCTGCAGGGAAGAGTGGGGGAGGGTCTGTACCAGGCATTGAAGGGAAAGGCGACGTCTATACTGCAGGCAAGAGCCTTGTTGTTGATTATCATAACGTATTCGGTGATGCTACAGCAGAAGAAATAGGTAAACTTCAAGATATGATCAAATACACAGCTGAGAAATTACCATCGGATAGCGTTTCTGTATTTGCCCATGGATCCGAGGGAACAATTTATGCTGGATCAGCCGAAAAAACATTAATGAAGATGGACATTAGCAGGGTTGGCGCATATATAAACTCCGTCAAATCAAAAATTAGTGACGTGTATTTGTTTTCATGTAATGGAGGCACAGGGGGGAATTTGTCTGCGGCAAGTCAGTTGGCTCGCGCAATGGGCTCGCATACAGCTGTTTTGAGTGGGAAGGGATACATGTTTATGATTGGTGGAAAGCCAGTCTTCCATGATGCTTATCAAGCAGGTTTTAAATGGTATTTTACTGGTAGAGAGCATTCCTTATCACCCTTCTACTGATATTGATGCGATGCATGTATGTTATAAGTAAATCTTATCAATTGCGGTAGACTGTCTATGCAACGAGGCTACCGGTTTGGAGGACAGATGTTCGAGAAGATAATCTATGTCAAAATATTTGTATTTCTCCTGATACTTGTATTGATAGGAGGTAGTTTCTGTATGATGTTTGCAGATGATAGACAGGTAGGATATGAAAAAGTAAAGGAACTTGCTGCAAGAAGTGTGAAAGGCCCTGAAGCCGAAGCGGCCTGGAATAGCCTTCTAGAATTAGCTAAACAAGGTAATGTCGAAGCGCAGTTCAGGGTGTCGGCTATTTATGGCGTATTAAAGCAAAACGCTTCAGAGCAGGATAAGTGGGAGCGGAGAGCTGCCGAAAACGGTCACCAGATTGCCCAAAGGAATATTGCCGTGGATTATTTAAACATGCAAAAGAATGAAGAGGCTCTATTATGGATACGCAGATGGGCAAAAGAGAAGAAAATGTGGGCCGAATTATATCTTGCCCAATTGTATAGCGAGGGACGGGCTGGCCTCCATAAGGACTATGCTGAAGCCATGAGATGGTACAAAAAGGTTCTCTATGAGCATTCAGCGTTGCCGAGTATAGACACTGCAGATGTTTATGCTGAAATAGGCGAATTATACCGCACAGGGGGATACGGCATCAACGAAGACTTAGTGAAAGCCTATTCTTGTTATCGCGTTGCTATGATTTTAAATACAAACCCGAAAAGAAAGTTGGTTTCTGATCCCAAATCGCATGTCAAGTCCTTGAAAAAAAAGATAACAATGGTAGACCTTGATTTAGCTGACAGAATGATAAAAGAGGAGGTTAAAGGAAAGCATAAGCTCATTCCGGATGAATAATTTGAAGAAGCCCTTAGGGGCACCCATTAGTGATACCATTGGGGTCAGCCCTTGACATTGGACACTTCGGGCGGTTAGGATAGAGCCACACTGAAGAAGCAGAAGGGGGGAATATGGCCCGTCCGCTCAGGCTGGAATATGAAGGCGCCTTTTATCATGTCACAAGCCGTGGAAACGAACGGGGCAAGATTTTCTTTTCTGCTGCTGATTATCAGAAATTTCTGGATTATCTTTCTGAAGCCAAAAAGAAGTATCTCGTTATTATTCATGGGTATGTCCTGATGTCAAACCACTACCACCTGCTGATAGAAACTCCAGAGGCGAACCTAAACAAGGTGATGCATTACCTCAATGGAGCATACACCAGCTATATCAACATCAAAAAGAGGAGAAGCGGCCACTTGTTTCAGGGGCGGTACAAGGCAATAGTTGTAGATAAGGACAGCTACCTTGGAGAGTTGAGCCGATATATACATCTCAATCCTGTTCGTGCAAAGATCGTTAAGATGCCTGAGGAATATGACTATAGCAGCTACAGGGCATATATTTCTAACAAAGGGAGTGATCTCGTAACCACTGAGCTGGTACTAAGTATGGCAGGAGGTGTGAGGCGATACAGGACATTTGTCGAGGCCTGGGTTGACCGGGAGTTGGAGAGTCCGACTGCCAAGATCTATGGCGGCCTGATAATGGGGAAGCCTCAATTTATTAGAGAGGCACTCAGGAAGCTTAAGGAGGGGTATGAGGGGAAGGCCGAGATATCGCATCGCCGGACACTGAGGACAGCCGACAGTGCTGATGATATCATTGCACTCGTAGCAAGAAGTTGTCAGATGACGGACAACGACATACGGCAGGGCTGGCAGCCGGAGGCGAAGAAGATAGCGATTTACCTGTTGAAGAAGTATACTGGCCTGACAAATGGAGAAATCGGGAAACAGTTTGGAGGGCTGAGCTACTCGGCAGTGGCAAAAGCATTTATACGGTTGCAAGAAGAGATGACCAGGAACAGAAAACTCAGGACTATGATTGAGAGAATTGAAAAGCATATGTCCAATGTCAAGGGCTGACCCCATTGCCTCTCTGATGCAACTGCTTGACCTCTATCCCTGTTAATGATAGAAGTACAGTAGGAACCACCGGACCATGAAACCGCTCAGGACCATAGCGTTCATTGCAGGATTATCGGTACTTGCACTGCCTCTCTTTATCATTTTCTATATCTCCCCGACCTTCACCCGTCTTGTAGAAGAAAACGCCAGAGAAGAATCAATGCGTGTCGCATCCCACCTCTCAGGCATGCTCCTGTCTGAAGAGGCCCTGAAAAAAGCGGATCTGCTGTCCGCAGAATTCTCTGAAGAGGCCCGTACCGTTCAGAAAGACTTCAATGTCCAAAAGATCAAGGTCTACACTCCTGACGGGAGGGTCGTGTACTCCACATCCCCGGAAGAGATCGGCGAGACAAACAGGGATGAGCAGTTCAGGAAGATGGCTGCAGGCGGCGGCGTGTACTCCAGCATCGTGCTGAGATCAACAAAGACCCTTGAGGGGAAAATAGCGCCCATTGATGTGGCAGAAACGTATGTGCCGTTGATCAGGAACGGCGTCTTTTCGGGGGCCTTTGAGATCTATCTGGATATATCCGGAAACTTAGGGAGGCTAAATGCGGCGAAGACAAGTGCGTATGGCATACTGTCCTTTGCTGTGCTGGGGCTGATCGCAGCAACGGGTGCAGGTCTTTTTCGTGCATCTAGGGGGCTGGCAGAGCGGGACCGCGCCCGAAAGGATTGGGAAGATACCTTCAATGCCGTGAGCGACCCTGTTATGCTTCTTGACTCCGGTTTTCGCGTTCTTCGCGCGAACAGGGCTGCGGCAGATCTGCTCGGTGTTTCTCCCGGGGATGCAGCGGGCATGACCTGCTACCGCCATATCCACTGCACTGACCAGCCGATATTTGACTGCCCGCACAGGAAACTGATCGCAGATCACCAGGAACATACTGCCGAGATCTATGAACCGCGCGTTGACAGGTACTATTCAGTTACGGTCTACCCAATCACCGATGCTGCCGGCAGACTGGTCTCAGCGGTCCATTACGCCCGGGACATCACTATTCGCATCAGGGCAGAAGAGTCCCTGCGGGAGGCAGAGGCCAAATACCGCATTGTTGCTGACAATACATATGCCTGGGAGTTCTGGATGAACACTGACGGAGAGTATGTCTATACATCTCCTTCATGCGAAAGGATCACCGGGTATCGGCCTGAGGAGTTCGCGACAGACCCAGGTCTTCTGGTCGATATCGTCCATTGCGAAGACAGGCAATGTGTGCTCGAACACCAGCGCATTGCACGGGAGAAGGCAGTGCCAGGGGAGATAGTCTTCCGGCTTCTGCGGCGCGACGGCGAGGTGCGATGGATAAGCCATATCTGCCAGCCCCTTTTCGATCCTGACGGCAATTATCTTGGCATACGGGGCAGCAACAGCGATGTTACCGAACGGGAATTGATGGATCGTGCCCTCCAGGAGAGCGCGTATATCCTTTCTGAGGCCCAGCGCATGGCGCATATCGGGAGCTGGGAACTCGATATGGTCAGGAACCGGCTGACCTGGTCTGAGGAGACGTACCGCATATTCGAGATCGACAGCGCAGGCTTCGACGCCTCATATGAAGCGTTCCTTGGTCTTGTGCATCCGGATGATCGGGACCGGGTGGAAGAGGCATATGCGCGTTCACTCAGAGACCGGACGCCGTACGAGATTGTCCATCGGCTCAGGATGAAGGACGGCAGGATCAAATATGTCCATGAACGGTGTGAAACAGTCTTCGATAAGGAAGACAGGCCGATCCGATCCATGGGGACTGTGCAGGACATTTCCGAACAGATATTGGCCGAGGAGGTCCTGCGTGAGAGCGAAGAGAAATTCAAGGGACTGGCAGCTTCTGCCCAGGACGCCATTGTGATGATGAACGGTCAGGGGGATATCTCATACTGGAACGACTCGGCGACACGGATCTTCGGATATGCCAGTGAGGAGGTCCTCGGCAGGAAGCTGCATGATATCCTGGCCCCGCGCAGATATTATGACGCGTACCTGAAGGGCTATGAGCATTTCAGGGAAACCGGGGACGGGCCGTATATCGGAAGGACCCTGGAGCTCTCGGCCCTGAAAAAGGACGGAACCGAATTCTCGGTCGAATTCTCGGTCTCACGGCTTCGGGTCAGGGGCGAGTGGCATGCCATAAGCATCCTCAGGGACATAACAGACAGGAAACGCACAGAAGCCCTGATGCAGCAGCAGATCAGGAACATGACCTCATTGAGCGATATCGGCATTGCCATAAGTTCTAGTCTTGATATGCGGGTGACCCTTAATATTCTCCTCGAGCGTTTGACATCCCAGCTGGGAATAGATGCTGCCAATGTGCTGCTGCTGGACCAGGATACCCTCCAGCTCACGTCCGCTGCAAGTCTCGGATTCCGGACTTCCACTATACGCAAGATAAAGGTCGGCATGGGGAAAGGCCATGCAGGACGAGCAGCATATGAACGCAAGACCCTGATAGTCAGCGATCTCGGCGATACCCTTACCCGCTCACTGGCGGATGAAAAGTTCAGAGGCTATATTGCAGTACCCCTGATCGCGAAGGGCAGCATCAAGGGGGTGCTTGAGCTGCTGCACAGGAATACCATTGATCCTTCAGCCGAATGGCTGAGCTTTATCGAACTGATGGCTTCACAGGCAGCCATAGCCATAGACAATGCCACGATGTTCGACAGCCTGCAGCGGACCAATATGGAGCTCACCGTCTCGTATGACACGACACTGGTGGGATGGGGGCGGACCCTTGAGTTCAGGGATGAAGATACTATGGGACATACGGAAAGGGTGGCCCGGATAGCGGTCCGCTTTGCCCGGCTTATGAATATGGAGGAAAAGGAGATTACCCACCTCAGGAGGGGTGCCTTCCTGCATGATATTGGGAAGATCGGCATTCCGGACAGCATACTACTGAAGCAGGGGCCGCTGAATGAGGAAGAGAGGGAGATCATGCAGAAGCATCCGGTTTATGCCTACGACCTCCTCTCCCCGATACCGTTCCTCCGCCATGCCCTGGATATCCCGTACTATCACCATGAAAAATGGAACGGTAAAGGGTATCCCCGGGGCCTCAAAGGTGAAGAGATCCCGCTTTCAGCGCGTATCTTTGCGGTCGTGGATGTATGGGACGCCCTGCGCTCTGACCGGCCTTATCGCAAGGGCTGGCCGATAGAAAAAGTGCGGGACTATATCGTCTCTCTCTCAGGCATTGAGTTTGACCCCGCTGTCGTCAAAGTCTTTTTGCAGATACTGGAGGAGGAAGAAAGAGCTCCTGCCGAGGGAGCATGATCCTTGTCTTTAAGCGCTCCGACATATTATTCTTAGGTTATTCCCGCGAAGAGCGGAAGGTACTAAGGAGAGATATCCGCTGCAATGCTTGAACTGACCGCGTACATCAAGATATTTACCACACTTCTTGCGATCGTGAACCCTCTTGGCGCGATCCCGATCTTTATCAGCCTGACGAACAGTATGGGAGCCGGAGAGCGCAGACGTGTCATCAACACCATAAGCATAACCGTTGTCCTGGTCCTGGTCGTATCTGCGGCTCTCGGCAAACCCCTGCTTGCTTTTTTCGGGATCAGCATTGCCTCGTTCAAGGTGGGAGGCGGTATCCTGCTCCTGCTCATGGCGATCTCGATGATGCAGGCAAAATATGTTCAGACACATAAGACTGGCGAAGAAGAGGCCGAATCTGAAGAGAAGGGAAGTATCGCTGTGGTGCCGATCGCCATGCCGCTCCTTGCCGGGCCGGGCGCCATATCGACCGTGATCATTTATGCGGATGCCTCGCCCCATCTCCTCCATCTCGGGCTGATCATTGTCAGCAGCGTTCTGGTGGCTTTTCTGACCTGGGTCGCGCTGAATATCGCAAGCCCCCTGAGGGGTGTGATGAGCAGGACAGCGATCAATATCGCAACACGCCTCATGGGCCTGCTTCTGGCGGCCATTGCGGTGGAGTTTGTTTCTAGCGGTCTGATCGTGCTGCTGCCGGGACTGCGCTAGCTGCTTCAGAGTGAACCATAGGACCACCCTGGTCCCTGGTTCTCCTTATATGAACTCTATAGCGACCGCATAAGAATGATCTTGTTCATGCTGGAGCCGGTGGTCTGGATATTCTTTGCAGCCACCTCACTAAAGCCCTGCCGGGTGAAGAGGGCGGCCGACCGATTGTTAGTCGTTAAAATACTCGTTATCATCTTCTTAAAGGTCTTTGCCCGGGCCCATTCGACCGAGTAGGTGAGCATGGCAGAACCAAGGCCGCTGCCCCGGTATCCGTCCCTCAGATGTACACCGACCTCGACAACACGGGCCAGACGGTCTTCCCATTCGGTTGACCTGAGCGCTGCGAGGCAGCCGACCACTTTATCGTCAGAAATCGCAACCAGCAGCAGATTGTTGGCGCGGTCGAGGCCTTCGATAAACTTGCGTTCAGATCCGATATGCTTGCCGTGCATCTCCAGGATCAGGGCGCTTCTCTCTTCAGAGGTCGAGCGGATCGTCTCGACAATGCCCTTTGCATCTTCAGCCTTTGCAGGCCGCAGTGTGACTGATGACCCGTCCTTCAGTTTGATACTCTGCACTTCTTTCATTTGATGTTCCTCCCCAATGAATCCTATGTATTTTTAGCTGCAGTAAAAAACAATGCATGTATATTTCTACTATCGTTGTTTTGCACCCGACAAGTCAATCAACAGCCGGGAGGAAATTAGTGCCGGAGTTTAAATACCTGAAAAGGTGTTAGAATCAGCGAACAGGAGGTTGTCGTCATGAAAAGTAAAAAGATGTTTTACGTCCTGCTCGCACTTCTTTTCGGTGCAGTCTCATGTGCCAAGGAGGTCCGGCTGAACACTCAGGAAGCCAAGGATACGGAGATCAGGGGGAATTATGCTGCCATTTATTATGGCTGCAACTTCCTGAACGATCTGGAAACAATTGCATTTCTCGAAAAGGAAGGCGGGAAATATCCCTTTCAGCCTTTTGCCCCGGATGATAAGTACCTCATAAAGAAGGGTTTGGCATCAGAAGAGGCGATCAAGACAGCGGCCAAATTTGTGAACTGCAATTCTCAATTCAGGCACACGCAGCTGAGGAGTATCCTCGGGCCGGAGGGTGAAACGCTTGGGTACGAGGTTCGGCCGCTCTATCTGCCTTTCCGGTTCGGCTCTGATGACATCCTGGAGGTGGACTACTGGTTGAAGGACAATAAGGTAGAGATCATGGTAAAACTCCGCGCATCGGTAGAGCTCGGAATACTGGACAACAAGAGAAGGATGGACGAAAAAGAGATGATGCGCAAAGATAAATAGTTTTTCTCTGCAGCAGGCCATACAGAATATATGATGCGGATCATGGGAATAGGCGCCGGATTCCTTTAAACTGAAAATAGAAATTCCAGAATAAGGAAGCAGGACAGGTGGAGAGATGAAAACGTGTCCCCGATGCGGGAAAAAGTTCAACTTTTGGCAGCGTGCAGTGGGTGAGGACAGGGAACATCTGCGCCTTTGCACAAGTGCAGAAGAGAAGAAAGACCTTTCTGGTCTTGCAGCCCATTGCAGGGGATGTCCTGCAGGCTGTTTTGAGAAGATCGGCTCACCGGATAAAGAATAGGAATTTTCATCAACCATTGTTCCCTTGGAGGCAGGAGGCTTCGAAGGTGGCGTGCGCACCGAAAGACTTTTTGTATTGCTGAGTCCCTCTTGCTCGTGCTATTTTATCCTCATGCTAAACCATTGCTGTCCGGTTGAATTAAAAATCGGCAAAATTGATGCCGTAACTGATTGATTTATAATGGCTCGGATCTCAAATGCTATTTGAAGTCGACACCACATATAAATCTTTGCAAAGACGCTCCGATAAAGGGTTTGCTGGTCAATGCTATGAAATAAACCGGACACTACTGATGCTAAACAATAAATTACTTATCAGTCTCATACTCTCTTTGGTTGCCTTTGTTACGACGACTGGTGTCGCGACAGGCGGCGAGGAGTCGCGTGCTGCACAGATCCTGAATGAGGCGGTAGCCAAGGCTGGAGATCGCACATTCCTCACGCAAAGTCTCGCTCAGATAGACAGCGAGGTTGCTATTAACCCAAGACTTGGGGGTAACCACTATGTGCGTGGCTGGATTCTTTCAAGACTGGACAGACCTGATGAAGCCGTCGCTGCGTACGACAAGGCTTTTGAACTTAATCCGACTCTTGCCGATGCTCCCTACAACGCAGGAGTGATTCTGGCTGAGCGGGGGCAAGAGGATGAGGCTCTCAAACGCTGGAACGCTGCTGCTATTGCTGATCCCAAACATATTGACGCGTACTACAACGCTGCTCAGTTACACTACAATCGAAAGGAGTTCGCCAAGGCACTGGAACGTTGGACAAAGGCGCAGCAACTTGCCCCGACAGACTTCAATATCGCCAAGAAGATTCTCCAGGCGAACAACGCGTTGGGTAACCGCGATGCCGCCAGTAAGGCCCGCAAGACTGTATTTGAGATCTGGCGTACGAGCCCGGACGATAAAGTCCGCAAACTCACCGAGTATGTTTTCGATCAGTTCGATCTGGACAAGATCCATGTCTATGCGTATGAAACCTTTGAACCAAAGGGTGATCTCTACTACGTGTACACCTTCAGGGCGGCCGGTCCGGATGGGAAGGTGGCCGGTACGGTCCAATTAGAATCGAGTGCGGTCATCAGGGAGAAGGGTACACCGTATATCATCGGCTACTCCATAGGGAAGGAACATCGCACGACGGGCATCACCTTCAAAGAACTGCCTGCCTATGATGAGCTGAAACCGCACATTATCCGGCTTATTGCGGAGAATCTCATGGGGCCGTCGAAGTCTGCGACGCCCCCGAACGGAAAATAAACAGGGGCAGTTCCCATTTCTTAACATTCAAGACTACAGCGTGCGGTCTCGGTTCGGCACTAGGTCCACGTCTCTCCTTAATTTCTTTTTCCATCCCTTGTTGTCTATTGCAGATAGACTTCGACCCTTGCTTCTGATAGCATCATCATAAGGGCACAAGGTTCCCGAAAGAATTGCGTATGAACAGCAATACAAAAGGAGACTGACCATGGGAGACAAAGGCGGCAAGAAGGACAAAGAGAAGGGCCAGAAACAGAAATCGGCCAAGCAGGCACAGGATCAGAAGATGAAGCAGGGAAAACAGCCGCAAAGCGCAAAGAAATAGGAAAGTGGAAAATTACAAGCTCGTTCTTCCTGAGCACCTGAACCATTACGGATACCTTTTTGGCGGGTATCTCCTTCAGTGGGTTGACGAGGCAGCCTGGATCTGCGCGAGCCTCGAATATCCTGCCTGCAGATTTGTGACTGTGGCCATGGACAAGGTAGAGTTCAGGAAGAGCGTGCGTCAGGGGGCAATTCTCAGGTTCGAGGTGAAGAAGACAAAGATCGGCAACACCTCTGTGCATTACGCTGTCGAGGTCTATTCCGACCAGCTCAGGACAGGGGGCGGGGAGGCGATCTTCTCGAATACCATCACCTTTGTCTGCCTCGATGAGCAGGGTAAAAAGACCGCTGTACAGAAGCCTTAGGTTCGATTTGCATTTTATTCTTGTCACAGGTCTGAAATGATAGCCATCTACAAAAAACTTCCCGGCACGAACTGCGGCAAGTGCGGAGAGGCTACCTGCATGGCCTTTGCGATGAAGGTGAAGAAGGCGCAGGCAAGCCTTAACGATTGTCCTTTTACTGAAGTTGTCACCGCCGAGGACGCAGAACCTCAGCAGGCGACAACAGGTTTTAGTAATTATGAACAGGTGAGCGGTGAGCTTGAAAAGGAGGTTTTGAAGGCCGACTTTAGGTCAGCGGCTGGCGCTGTGGGTGGAGAATATCAGTGCCATGACAATCGTGAAGTCATAAGGCTCAGAATGCTCACCAGGAATTACGAGGTCCGTAAAGACGGCCTGTTCTGGGACAACACATATTGCAGCGATGCATGGACAAAGATCATTCTCTATGACTATCTCCGCAGACAGGGCAGAAAGCCGCTTACCGGGGAATGGATCAGCCTCGGCAATTTTCCGCATACCGCTTCCCACGTCAAGGCCTTCCAGTCCAACGCAGAAAGAAAAGTAATTGAGACCTTCAAAAACGATCTTGATGGCCTAAAGAGGCGCTGCACTGAAATGGGAGGAAGAGAGATCGAGGGCAGGATAAAGGCCGATTTTACCGGCTGCTTTGACCTTCTTCCCCGTGTTCCGCTCTATCTTTCGTGCTGGCAGGCGGATGAAGAGTTTGATCCAGACTGCAAGATCATGTTCGACAGCGGTGCGGAAGACCATCTGGACATCGAATATCTTGCCTATCTCCTGGAGCTGTTTATTAAGGAATTGACCGGAAGCGAACTTTAGGGACATTGCGGTTATGGTGCAGTTTCCGGCAGTTCTCGCTTGCACTCTCCCACTGCCAGGTATTCTGTGGCCCCCTTTTCATCACCATTCATGAGCTGATCAAGTCTGTTCGGCAATACTTTGGCAATGTTTACGATACAGCCTTTTTCGCGGAGCATTTTCAGGGTGTCGCCAGTATACCGAGGCGTCACAACCACGTATGAAACCAGCTCGCTGTTGATTGCAAAGGGTTCCTCTATCTGCAGTATCAGACTTCCAGGACCGTCTTTGTCCAGGATTTCAAAGATCTCGACGGCTGAAGACGGCCCAAAGACAGGACCGCAGCAGCAGCCCTCACCAGCGGATACCGTATAGCGTATTTGCCTCGACATTACGTTATTTTCACGATCAGGTATTCTATGATTCCACCAATTGTCCCGCCCAATAAAAGAGATACCGCAACCCCCAAAATAATGCTTAGAATAATGCCTGCCGCGATCAACAGCCTGATCAGTGGCGTCGGGGTGACCGGTTTCCCGATAAGCTTATTCAGGAGAAGAACAATGGAGAAGCCTCCGCGATGCACTGCACGTATCAATCCGAAGACAATGAAGAAGAGTCCCCCTGCCAGAGCTCCGATAACAATTCCGATAAAAGGCGCCGGGGTCATATGGTACAGAGTTGCCTCTCTCTTACGGGATAACTGTGGGGTGGCTCCCGCTACGCCGGGAACCACCCTGCATTAATACAATGGAATTATTTTTTCTTCTTTTCTTCTTTCTTCTTATCTTCGCCCTTCACCTCAACACCGGTAGCCTTCATGGTGTAGTGAATGGTTACCTTGGCCCCTTTTTTCAGATCGCCGGTTATCTTGGTGTCCTTGTCACGGGCTATCTCCCACTTCTCGTCACCCTTCTGGACTGTTATGGAGTCATCCTTGACATCCAGCACCGGGCCGGTAACCTGATAGGCCTTTGGACCGGCAAATGCAAAAGAAGCAAACAGCAGAACTGTCATACAGAAAATCGCAATACGTTTCATGGACTTTCTTTCCCCCTTGGCTTAACTTTCGCGCTCCCAGGAGCACGGCATATGCATTCTAAGCAGGTTATATCATTAAGCTTGCTGCTTGTCAATGAGCGTCAAATCCTCAATTGTCTGGAACAGGGAAAGGTCTCATTTTGCTCCGTGCATACCATGCCGTTAATAGCAAGAAACATAGTCATGACAGGGATTCAAACCGGCTTTTGATATTTGGTCCCAACAGGCTGGGGAGCGATATATTATGAAGTTGATATGTTGTCATCGCTGAGCTGATGCTTACTGTGAGGGGCCCTCGATCTCAACCATATCCTCAGCGCTGAGCTGCACCTCGACTGCTCGCATGACCCCATCTGCCTGTGCTGCAGACCGTGCACCGACTATCGCCCCGGTCACTGCAGGATTCTTCAGGGTCCAGGCAATGGCTATCTCACCGGGTGTGCGGTCGAATCTCCTCGCAACCTTTTTGAGTCGTTCGACGAGCGCCAGGTTCCGGGAGAGGTTCGGTTCATTGAACTCTGGGCTGTGTTTCCGCCAGTCATCTTCAGGCAGAGTCGCTGCCCGCCTGGCGGTCATGGCTCCGGTGAGGAGGCCTGATGCCATCGGCGCGTACACGATCACGCCGACCGCATGCTGGCTGCACCAGGGCAGTATTTCATCCTCGATCTCACGCCGGATAAGGGAATAGGGCGGCTGAAGAGAGGTTATATCCCTGATCCCCCTGACGCGCTTCATCTGCGATACATTGAAATTCGACACGCCGATCCAGCGCACCTTGCCCTGCTTCTGGAGCGCTGCCAGGGCAGCCCAGCCTTCTTCGATCTGTCCGTCGATCTCAGGAGGCCAGTGTACCTGATACAGGTCTATCACGTCAGTCCGAAGTCTTCTTAGGCTCTCCTCGCACTCTTTCTGCACTGAATCTGCCGAGAGCCTTCTCGAAAGCTGTTTCTGCTCATCCCATACGAGACCGCATTTTGTGAATAAAAGAGGCCGCTCACCCTTCCAGTTCTCAAGCGCACGGGAGACAACCTCCTCTGCATGGCCCAGACCGTATACCGCAGCAGTGTCGATCCAGTTTGCCCCCAGTTCAAGGGCGCGCAGTATGGCGGCGATAGAGTCATTGTCATCCTGTCTGCCCCATGCATGCGACCATCCTGTCCCGCCGACTGCCCAGGACCCGCAGCCTATCGGCGTGATCATCAGGTCAGAGTTGCCAAGTTTTCGCCTCTGCATGGCTCCATGCTTCATAAGCTCTCCTTGCTCGTTGATCTCAGAAACTGATGCAGGGTCTCCTGTCTCTGTACTCAGTGTAGCAGGGTATATGCCAAATCATAAGTGGAAAAATATTTGATTAATCTAGTAAATAAAGTAATAACTATAATTTATTTGCCCTGCAGAAATGAATTCAACTAAAATAACTTACCTCTTTGAAAAGAGGATTGATGGTAAATATATATAACGAGGAACGCTACACCATGAAAAAAAATTGCTGGGAAGTAAAGGCGTGTGAAAGATGTACGACACTGTTAGGGGATGAGGCCTGTCCTGTCTGCAAGGAAAGCAAATTGGACGGGATACATGGCGGAACCAATGGCGGCAGGGCCTGCTGGACCATTCCCCATACAAAGTGCGGCGGCATAACGCAGGGCACCTTTGGCAGTAAGTTAAGCAACTGCATGGAGTGCAATTTTTATAAAATGGTAAAGAGCGAGGAGAAGGGGTCATTCAGGCTTTCAGCAACCATACTGGCGACCCTGTCCGGCGAATTGGTCTCTTAAGACCGGCTGTCTGCAGTGGGGTCACCCCATTAGAGGGATAGACAATTTCCGGCAGAAGCCGGCCAAGCGTAGACAGAAAACCGACGTTTGAACAGTCGCAGGTCCGTTACGTAAGCAGCTTTAGCTTCTTAAGCAGGACCAGCGCGGACTGATACCCTGAGCCTTCTTCCATCATTACCTGTCTGTGGAATTCGCAGATGGTGCAGTCGCGGTATTTTTTTGCAAAGGTGCCCTGGACAGTACCGTCGCAGAAGGTCCCTGCTATGACCCAGCAGGTCCTGCCTGAATTCCTGCCGCCATGAATACTGGCGAGCCGTTCATCAATGGCAGCCGGACAGACGCCGAACTCCTCGGCCTTGTTGCCCCCGGGCTCTCTGCCGCACTGCATCACTTCCCAACAGTTCTTTTTCTGCACAGGGACTCCTTCTCTTCATATTCTATCCGACGAAGGGGCCTGATGCAAAAATCAGGACCTCCGTGCATCTGTCAGTTCATGACTTATAGCCCCTGATTATTTCAGCCCGTCTGAAGCAGTCGAGCGAGTGGTCATTCACCATGCCTGTGGCCTGCATGTGGGCATAGCATATTGTGGAGCCCACAAATTTGAAACCTCTCTTTTTCAGGTCGCGGCTCAAGGCGTCAGACTCAGCACTTGTTGCCGGATAGTCGGACAGCTCTTTTATGGTGCTGATCTTCGGCGTATTGTTCACAAAGCCCCATATGTAATGCGAAAAACTGCCATACTCCTTCTGCACCTCAAGAAACCTGTTGGCATTGTTTATTGATGCCTCTATCTTCAGCCGGTTTCTGATAATGCCGGGGTCCTGGATAAGCCGCTCGATGTCTGATGCCTTAAAGCGTGCCACCTTTTCAGGCTCAAAATCCTTATAGACCTGACGATAGCGGTCTCTCTTGCGCAGAACAGTGTACCAACTCAGACCTGCCTGCGCTGCCTCCAGCGTCAGAAATTCAAAGATAAGCCTGTCGTCGTATACGGGCAGCCCCCATTCTTTGTCGTGATATGCGACATAATCCGGTTTGGAGAGATCTACCCAGGGGCAGCGGTGCATCAAGGCAGAGTCTTTCATGGATGCTGATTTCATACGTGGCCCCAATTCTCTTTCTCCATTCTTCTGAAGTGTCTTTCGAAGATCTTTCTGAAATGAAAACCGTAAATAGAGAACGTGACTGCCATCGGCAGGAGTTTCGGTTTCCTGAAGAGCGACCAGATCACGAGCCTCCAGTAGTAGCAGCGCTCTTTGCCGAAGAGCCCCAGTATGAAGATGGATTTGAAACCTGCCTTCCAGTAACTGTACCGCATCTGTACCACCTTCTTCTGCATGGGCTCGAAATCCCTCATGAAGCTCTTGACCCTAGTATAGTAATGCTTGGGGGAATAGATCGTCTCTATGATCTGCCGGTACCCCGTGATCAGCCTTTCATAGCTCATCTTCGGGATGAAGTTCATCGAAAGGTCTGTGTTGTCCCCGGTAGATGTTTTCAGCAGCCTGTTCTCCGTGACCAGCCGCTCATACAGCTTCGTGCCGCGCGGCGCGTTTAAGAGCCCTACCATGGCGGTCACGATCCCGCTCTCCTGGATGAACATTATCATTTTTTCGAAGATCGAGGCAGGGTCCTGGTCAAATCCGACAATGAAACCTGCCTGGACCTCCAGACCGGATTCCTGTATCTTTTTTACGCTGGCGATAAGGTCACGGTTCCTGTTCTGTGTCTTGTCGCATTCTATCAGGCTCTCATCGTGCGGCGTCTCTATGCCGATAAAGACCGTAATAAACTCTGCCTCTGCCATCATCCTCATCAGTTCTGCGTCGTCAGCCAGATTGATCGAGGCCTCGGTCGAAAAATAGAACGGCCGCCTTCGCTCCTTCATCCATTGGATCAGCGGGGGGAGTATCTTTTCCTTAAGCTTCTTTTTGTTGCCGATAAAGTTGTCGTCCACAAAAAAGACCCCTTCCCTCCATCCGAGGGAATATATTTTTTCCAGCTCTGCGATCAGCTGGCTGCTCTCCTTTGTCCTTGGGACCCGGCCGTAGAGCGAGGTGATATTACAGAAATCGCAGTCAAAGGGGCATCCCCTGGAATACTGGATGTTCATGGAGGAATAGTGGCGCATCTCGATCAGTTCCCAGAGGGGAATTGGCGTTTTTGTCATGTCAGCCTTCTCATCGGAGGTATAGATCCGCTTTGGCTGACCGGTTCTGATATCATCAAGAAAAGGCTGGAGTGTGATCTCCGCCTCATTGAGCACCAGATGATCCACGCCGTTGAACTCTTCGTGGTCATTCGTAAAAAGCGGACCGCCCGCAACGACCTTTGTGCCGAGTTCCCGGCATCGGGCAAGCACGGTCTTTACAGACTCCGTCTGGATCGACATTGCGCTTATAAACACATAGTCTGCCCAGAGGAGGTCTCTGTCATCAAGTTTGCGGACATTCATGTCTACAAGTCTCTTGTCCCATTCCCGCGGGAGCATGGCAGCCACGGTAAGCAGTCCGAGGGGCGGGTACGCAGCCTTTTTTGAGATGAACTTCAGGGCGTAGGAGAAGCTCCAGAACGTATCAGGATATTCCGGATAGACAAGCAGGATATTCATGAAACACTCCTTAGGTGCGGGGGAAAAGGTTAATACAATGGTAGACAATGACCGGAGAACAGGTTTGGACAATAACAGGTGTGGAGTGCAATCGCTTCACTTCTTTTACAGTATATCACTAATTTGGCCAAATATAATGCTCCATTAGTTCCTCTCCCTTATAGAAGGGTTTTTCAGGGAAAACTCGCTTAATCTCTTTTCGACCAAAGTAAGGGAGTCCGTAAGGGTAAGAGAGTCAGCAGCGCTTACGAGCCCGATCATTACCTATGATTCAGCCTCCCCGGTAAGCGGGGATTTTATCTCCCTCACAGAAGAAATCGTCCACACAGTTAAAGAAAGAGATAATTCGTATGCCTCCGTCGCATGATCTTTTCTTACAAATCTCATAGTAGAAATTAACAGAAAAAATCTCCCTAAACTTACGCAAATGTTTGAAGAAGTTGGTGTACACCAACTTCTTCTCTTCTTTTTTGAATTCCGGAGCATGCCGAATCCCCCTAAAATAACCCATACCTAAAGCTGGATAATCCGAAGAAAGATAGGCCATTGTTCTGCCTTGATAAACGAATCAAGGAGGAGAAATGGCGCAGAAAAGGTTATCCATACGAAAGATGCGAGAGATATTAGGCTGAGCTCGCTATGGAACGTTTAAATCACGTGTACAGTACGCAATTGTTACAAATTGTTTCAAAAAGTTGCGGTACCGCAACTTTTCTCTTC
>CAYXBA010000028.1:0-18334 GCA_964463135.1 uncultured Nitrospiraceae bacterium | reverse complement strand
CGTATTGGATGGGCTAAAAGCCCTCCAAACAGAGGCATCCGACAGATAGTAAACTGGTATTAATTTTGGCGCAGATCTCAAAAGGAGCAAACAGCTTCTTTTTTCTCCGGACTTTACAACCGTTGTAAAGTCCGGAGAAAAAGAAAATTCTTCAAATATTTCAGATAGTTACGAAGAGACATTTTCGGTAAACTCTGAAATTGAAGAAGAGGCTTACTGGATTCCCGATTAAAACCTGCGGGAACGACGAACAAAAACAACCATTTAAGATTGTCATCCTCGGGCTTGACCCGGGGATCCAGGCTGTTTTCAACTTTCATACGAAAGACACAAAAAAACTGAGAGCTGAGTGCTGATACGAACTGACAACAAAATTACTCAATTGATAAGTAATATTACTCTGTTATTGAGTAATATTGACAGAATAAACTTGCAATGGTAAATTAATGCATGAATTTTGAACGTTCTCTTGCAGCCATTATTAAGGACTCTCTTTCAAGGCAGCTTCCTGTTTTTCAGGTCATCACTGGGCCGCGACAGGTTGGCAAGACCACGATCGCCCAGCAGGTATCAAGCGCATTGCCTTATCCCTCAGTCTATGCGTCTGCAGACAGCCCTATGCCTCCGGGGCCGGAATGGATCGAATCGCAGTGGAGGCTTGCGCTCATCGAGGCGGAGCGCACAGGGAAACCGGTCCTTCTTGTCCTTGATGAGATACAAAAAGTCAGAGGCTGGTCAGAGACACTTAAACGGGTCTGGGACACTGCGCGGGTTGACAAGCTGCATGATATCCGGTTGCTTGTCCTCGGGTCATCGGCACTTCTGCTGCAGGAGGGGCTTTCCGAGAGCCTGACCGGCAGATTTTTTCTGAACCGCTGCATGCACTGGTCTTTTCCTGAAAGTGCCGCAGCTTTTGGCTGGGACCTTAACAGATGGCTCTATTTCGGGGGATATCCCGGAGCCTCCGTCTTTGCAGATAATGAGAAGCAGTGGAAGCAGTATATCACGGACTCACTCATAGAGACCGTGATCTCGCGTGATGTCCTTCAACTGCAGAAGATCTCAAAACCTGCTCTGCTGAGGCATCTCTTTGCCCTCTCAGCGTCATTCCCTGCACAGATCTTTTCCTATAATAAGATGTTGGGGCAGCTGCAGGATGCCGGAAACACGACAACGCTGGCACATTACCTGAAGCTTCTTGAATCTGCCTTTCTTGTGAGCGGTCTGGAGGCTTTCTCTAAGGGCCATATCAGAAAACGGGGCAGCAGCCCAAAGCTGATACTCTGGAACAATGCATTGATCAATGCACTAAACACAAGGTCGTTTCGTGAATCGATCAGTGAAGCCGCATGGTGGGGGAGACTGGTAGAAAATGCCGTGGGCGCACATCTATGCAATGATCTGCAGGGTCCTGAATATGGCATTACCTACTGGAGAGATGGGGCATGGGAAGTGGATTATGTCATTACAAAGGGCCCCGATATATGGGCAATTGAAGTGAAAAGCGGGAAGAGCGGCAAGCTGCCTGGTATGGCAAAATTTCGTCTGAAATACCCTCAGGCAAAAGCGTTGCTGATCGGGGGAGCAGGGATTCCTCTTGAACGCTTTTTCAGTGAACCGGCAGTTACCTGGTTCAGATGAAACTGCAATAAAGTGGGGCTCTACTGCATAACAGCGCAGTCATCGTCCCTCCGCCTCTGGTAAAGGCCGTGAATCGTGAATCGTGAATCGAAAAAAACTGAGAGTTGAGTGAAAAAACATAGAGCTAAGAGCTGAGAGCTTATCCCACGCCTTTAGCCATAAGCCCTTGGCCCATCTTGCATGGAGAGCGGGGAGATGGGAGATGAGGCGGATAAGCGTGAGTTTGATAGCGAAGAGCTGAGAGCTGGAGGGCTGAGATAAACATGCATTGTTTTGTTCTTCATTTTCATAGCTCTCGTGATATAATGAATTCAATACGGAAGGAGTGAACACTATGCTTCTTTTTGACCGCATTACTTTTGATCCCGGCATTATGGGCGGCAGGGCCTGCATTCGTGGCATGCGAATCCCCGTGTCTGTCATTGTCGGACAGATAGCCCATGGGGCCCAGCTCAATGAGCTCCTCGTCGACTACCCTGACCTCGATGCTGAAGATGTTCGGCAGGCATTGGAATATGCTGCCTGGCTGACCCAGGAAGAAGTCTATTCAGCCTGACGACAAGTGCGCTTCCTTGCGGATATGGGAGTTTCGCTCAGGGTTTAATATTTCTCACTTTCATTCCTGCAGATTCGCATCTATATTAATTCGAAGATCTACATTTTTTGCATACCCAGAACCTGAATGTGTACATTCATTTTACCGGGCTGAGAAAAACTGCTTGGGAATGGTAAAATACCAATGAAGCCAGGAGGTTAACATGAAGACAATATCGGCGGTCGATACACTTGCGCTTTCCATCCCGGAGAGGATCCAGTTAGTAGAAGACATTTGGGACACAATAGCTATGCAGGCGAATGCTATTGAATTAAGCGCCGAGGAAAAGAAAATAGTTGATGAGCGATTGGATGCGTTTCATAAGGATCCGGCTGCGGGTTCCCCGTGGGAAGAGGTAGTCAAAAAAATCCGGAGCCGATGAATTATTCCGTAATTATCAGGCCGGAAGCACAAGTTGATCTGACCAAAACCTTTTCACATGGTACGAAGATAAAAGGCAGGGGTTAGGTTACGATTTTCTCCTCCAAATAGAAGCAGGGCTGAAAGTTCTTGAAAGAACCCCGGAGATCCACCCACTGGGATATAAGAGTACAAGGGATCACTTTATCAGGCGCTTTCCCTATAAGATCATCTACCTTGTTGAGCAAGATATTGTTGTTATCTTAGCCGTGCTCCACACCAGGAGATCTCCGAAATTGGTCAAAAAAAGGATAAGAACTCCTCGATAAGCAGGAAATTTAAGATTTTGAAGATATTTCGACCACTGTATTTTCTCAGATTCTGGCTGCTGATCGGGCTTGCCATGGTTATCGCAGTAATATTCTTATCCCTGACCGCATCGTACCCTGCCTATCTGGTCATCGGTGATGATCTTAAGCTGAATCATGTTCTTGCGTATGCAGTCCTGATGTTCTATTTTGTGCAGCTCGTTCTGGGTACCCGCTCTCCATGGTTCTTTGCTGTTCTGTTTGTGACCATGGGGATCGCTCTGGAATATCTACAGGTCCAGACCGGATACAGACATTTCTCATACTATGATATGCTGGCAGATAGTGCAGGTGTTTCAGTCGGTTTCCTTGCATCAAAAACTCCGCTGAAAAATTCCGTGGCATATATCGACAAAAAGATAGCAGCCTTTCTCTGAGATACCCCTTGCGGACGCTGAAGCCTGCTGGTCTGTTAAGACAACTATTGCCCAGTAGCCAATCTTTAATGATAGGCTTTGCGTCAATTTGATATAATAAATCAATTGACAAGGAGGCATGAGATGCAGACAGCGAAATCTTTTTCTTATAAAAAACAGGTAGTTCAGCACTTAAGCAAGCTCTCCGCAGATGATCTCCTGGAGGTGCTGGACTTTACTGAGTTCATATTGACCAAGCGTCATCAAACAAGGTCATCAGCCTCGGTCAAGCGTCTTGCTCCAGAAAAAGATCCCATACTAAAACTGCTCGGGAAGATCAGCATAAAGCCATTCTCCTGTTCGATTGATGAGGAACTGTACGGTTGATACCAGATAGACTCTTTATTGATACATGGGGATGGATCGTACTTTACAATAAACGTGAGCCCCGTCATAAGGAAGCGATCAGTTTTTATCGAAAGTTCCGGCTGCGTGGCGGCAAAATATATACCTCTGACTATGTCCTTGATGAAACATTCACTCTTTTGTTCAAGCGTGTTGCAGGAAAATCTGCTGCTGACGCATTACGACTGATTCAGTTAGCATGTACGCAGGGATATGTTGAAATGGTCCGGGTTTCTCCTCAGTTATTTGAAGGGGCAATACAGTTGCGACTGAAACTCCACGATAAGCCGGGGATATCATTTACTGACCTTACATCCATGCTTTTCATGAAAGAACAAAAGATTTCCTTGATCCTCACCGAAGATGATCATTTTTCCCAGGTTGGCATGAACTTTACCCGACCGATATAATGAAGTTCTCCTATGCGAATCCATCAAAACGCTGTCAACTTAAAATATTGAACGATATTCCCCGCATTTCCAGTGTGTCGTAGAGCAGCTGTCGAGCGGCGTCAAGCGCTTCATTGACATTACTGAATTTATGCCCATATTTCAGCCAGGACCGCAACTGTTCATCGATTTCATGCGCAGTAAATATCCATTCTTTTGCCTGCAGGCAGGCCTTGAACTCGAAGTCATCCTCCGGCAAGGCAAATTCAATATGAGCTTTCATATCACCTCGTAACGTCTGAATGTTACCACTCCTCCATTGGCCACTGGCGACGCCTCATGCGCGGGACAAAACCAATCTCACGCTTTGAGGCATCTTCAAGCGGCTTCTTGCTGTTCTTCATCTGCTCCCTAAGCATTTCCACCGCGTGAAATAGTAATGCCTCGCTGATACCCTCTTCGTTGCGGTCCATCGACAGTATTGTTGTGTAAATAAAAAGCTCTTTCAGATATGCCATTGAAAAACCGTCAGTGAGTTCCACAACTTCATCGAGCAATGCTTCTTCAAAACCGTTGCCGAAATATTTTCTGAGCATCTGTTTCCTGCCGTGATCATCCGGAAACGGTATTTGGTAAACCCTGTCAAACCTGCTCGGCCTGTTTCTGAGAGCCGGATCAATATCTTCAGGCTTGTTTGTTGTTGCAAGGACAAGGACGCCTTCGAGTGGCTCAATGCCGTCCAGTTTGTTCAGCAGATATCCAAGTTCAGCCGGTGAATTGCTTATAAGGTCAAGGTCTTCAAAACAGATAATGGAAGGTGAAAGCTCAAGCGCCTGCTCAAACGCATCATCAATATCAGAGTGGTATGGCTCTGCATTCATCGAATGCAGTATGAACGGCAGTCCGCTCTGGCTGGCTATCACCTTGCAAAGCATGGTCTTGCCATTGCCCGGAGCTCCGGTGAAGAGGATGCCTCTCTTATACGGTATGCCTCTGCTTCGAAACAGATCCCCGTTATTGAGAAAGCTGTCTATAGACAACCGAATGTCCTTCGCCATCGCTTCCGGCAGAATGATATCATCCCATCCGAGCGGCTCAGTTTTGATCTCCTCGTCGCTGCTGGTCATGACACGTTTTCCTGATCTGCGCTCCTGCCGGTAAAAGTCACGGAGTCCTTCGAACAGTTCCTTTAGCGTATTGAAGTCCCTGTAGCCGGCAAATACCGTTAGACTTCCGCGCAATATATCGGTACCGCTGAACTGAATGAAGATCTCTGATGGGCTGTCAGCAGCAATGCGATAGAAGGCCATTTTCGGTGATCTGAGGTTAAGGCCATCTTTTTCAAGATGCACGATACTCCGTGCCGGCATCTCCTTCCTCCCTGGTATGTCAAAACCTTTGCAGACATAATCAAGCCCTCTGGCGATAAGATAACGTTCAAATTGCTTGGGATACATACCCAGTCCCTTAAGGACGCTGCAGTTGCAGGCATGAACGTCAGCCCCAAATATCTTTTCGATGGCCTCGATAAAGTAGCTGAACATCACCTCGTCGGAGTCGCCGAGATAGCTGTCATAGATCAGCCCATCAACAATGTCGTATTGCTTTGGATACTCTTTCATGAATTCCTTCCGTTCCCCATACCCGCCCTCGCCCGCACGTAATGCCATGATGCCGGTAGTAACCTTTACGATAATATGGCTTTTCGCCTGCTTTTGTGACCGTGCCCTGTTACAGTCTTTTCCCGATTTGCAGTCGGTCCTATGAGATAGCTTCAAGGCTATTTGTTCACATCATCCAGCACTCCGAAGCGGACTACCAACGCAAGGTTTATATATTAGTTGTCCAGTTTGCTGCCTGTATCCTGCTGTCGAGCTCTCTTGCAGTTACCGCATACCTGTCCGCCTCCTGCCGCACCTTCTTGATGTCTACAGAAGGCACAAAACGAATCTCATTCCTGCTGTATCTTGAGCTTTCAGGTGTAGCCTGACCAGCAAGCTTGTGGAGAGATGCGGCGATGGCAATGTTCTTGTCCCTCTCTGCTATTAACTCCATCAGGGTTCTGTTATCCACCAACGTCTGCATATTCGCTCCATTTATGGCAATAATAAGACCTGCAAGTCTCTCATACTGCCCGATCAGTTCAGTCTTCAGGTCTTCCGGCGACTCAACAGGTGCATCATCCCCCTCCTGCTTTTTCACACACATTGCAAGCCGCTCCTTGATATGGATAATGCGTTCCTTTACTGCTTTTCGCTCGTTCAGCATCTCTGCCAGCTTCATAGCAATCGACCTCCATTGAATTAATGTTCAATTATACATACGTGTATTATATATGTCAATACATATTCACTTGTGACATTGCTAAATCCTGTCATATACGTATAATTCATTACGTGTATGCGCCTATCAGCAGCCGGCTCAAAAAAGCGAGAAAACTCCTGGGCCTTTCACAGCTTGAACTTAGCCAGAAAAGCGGCATATCACAGGCGAGTATTGCGCGGATTGAGGCCGGCACGCAGGAAAATCTCAGGACAGACACAATACAGAGGCTTGCTCTTGCCCTTCAGATCCCGTTGCCCCAATTCTGGGACGAACCTGCCGAGGTCAAAGAAGAGTCAGCACCCTATCGCGCAGCAAGACTGCTTCCTGTTGTGCAATTAGAGCAGCTATCCGCAGCCAGACAAACAGCGCTGCGCACCTGGAACTCGGCAATCTCAGAGCCTTCATTCTCTCATGATGAACGGGCCTTTTTCCTGCAGATATCAGCCGCTCTGGCCATTCCGCCGGAACTGCTGGAAAACGATCTTGCGCTTATTGAACCCGACGCCGTTATTCACGACAGTGATATTGTCCTGCTTTTTATCGATAAAAAAGCGTTCATCGGCAGGATCTATCGGCATACACCCACCCATATAATGCAGCCACTTGATCGTACTGCCCCGCCCGTAACATTCCCCTCTGCCGGGAGGAAACTGAAGACGATCCGGATGCTCCGCATCTCTGAGGTCAGAAGAAAATATTAGCAAACTCAAAAAATATTGGTGTACTATACATACATCGTTGATACATGAGCAGGAGGGGAGCCGATGAAACAGAAGACCGCACTCATAACAGGCATCACAGGGCAGGATGGCGCATACCTGGCGGAACTCCTCCTGCAGAAGGGATATATGGTCCACGGCATCAAGCGCCGTTCATCGCTCTTCAACACGCAGCGGATCGACCATCTCTATCAGGACCCGCACGAAAAGAAGCCGAGGCTCAAGCTCCACTACGGCGACCTCACTGATTCTACCAACCTTATCCGCATCATCCAGGAGACCCAGCCGGACGAGATATACAACCTGGCCGCCCAGTCGCATGTGCAGGTCTCTTTTGAAACGCCTGAATATACGGCCAATGCTGATGCGCTCGGCACGCTCAGGCTCCTTGAAGCCCTGCGCATTCTGAATATGACGAAGAAGGTGAAGTTCTATCAGGCCTCCACCAGCGAGCTGTACGGCAAAGTGCAGGAGACTCCCCAGAAAGAGACAACACCCTTTTATCCGAGAAGCCCGTACGCCGTTGCCAAGCTCTATTCATACTGGATCACCGTGAACTACCGCGAGGCATACGGCATGCATGCCAGCAACGGCATTCTCTTTAACCATGAATCTCCTGTCCGGGGCGAAACCTTTGTTACCCGGAAGATCACCCGGGCAGTGGCGCGCATCTGCCTCGGCCTTCAGAAAAAGATCTATCTCGGCAATATTGACGCAAAAAGGGACTGGGGCCATGCCAGAGACTATGTCAAGGCCATGTGGCTTGTGCTCCAGCAGAAGAACCCCGATGACTATGTCATTGCAACTGGCAGGCAGTATTCAGTGCGGGATTTTGTCGATCAGGCCTTCAAAGAGGTCGGTATAAGTCTCACCTGGACGGGCAAAGGAGTGAAAGAGAAAGGCATTGTCAGTAAAGTAAGCAGTGGGCAGAAGGCAGTAGGCAGCAAGGGCCGGCCCGATACTGATCACCCATCACTCATCACGCATCACGGCCTTAAGCCGGGCGATACGGTGGTGCAGATCGACTCCCGGTATTTCAGGCCGACAGAGGTCGAGACCCTGCTCGGTGATGCCTCAAAAGCCAGAAAGAAGCTGGGATGGAAACCGGAAATATCTTTTAAGCAGCTTGTCGCGGAAATGGTGAGAGAAGATCTGAAAGAGGCTGAAAAGGACCATTTCTGCAAGGGCAAGGGCTTTAAGGTCATGCGGTATCATGAGTAGAGGCCGTAAGGCGTAATTCGATATTCGTGATTGGTGATGAGAAAAGCCCTGGGAGACAGGAGTTCGTGAGTTGAAATTCGTGATTCGTAAGGCGTAAAAGCGTAAAGAACGTGAGACACGAGGCGAGATAGAAATGATTAAAACCCATAAAGATCTGGATGTCTGGAAAAAGAGCATGGACCTGGTGATGGATGTCTATAGGAATACAAAAACATTTCCCAAGGAAGAAATCTATGGCCTGACCAGTCAGATACGCAGAGCGGTTATTTCTATCCCCAGCAATGTAGCGGAAGGTGCGAGTAGAAATTCAAAGAAAGAATTTAGCCAGTATTTATATATTGCGCTAGGATCTGCTTCAGAGCTTGAAACTCAGATATTGATCGCTGAACGACTGGGATATATGCAGGATAGCGACAAGCTCCTTGAAAATACTGAATCAATCAAAAAGATGCTTAACGGTCTGATCAGGCATCTTGTCAGAAGATCACCATGATCTGTTTTAACGATATTCAGGTAGTCGCGAATTACGATTTACCATTCACGATTCACGATTTGCGAATCACGATTCACGAATTACGAATCACGGATCACGCTCATGAAAACTGACGCTAAGATCTTCGTCGCCGGGGGTACCGGCATGGTGGGTGCAGCCATTATCCGGAGACTCCTTTCGGCCGGCTATTCGAATATCATCTCGAACTATTTCAGCAGGGAACCTCTCACGAATCACGAATTACAAATTACGTTCAGCAGGCTCGACCTCACCCGTCAGGCGGATGTTGAGGCCTTTTTTGAGAAAGAGCGTCCTGAATATATTTTTCTGGCAGCAGCCAGGGTCGGCGGCATTCTTGCCAACAGCACGTATAAGGCTGATTTCATCTACGACAATATCATGATCGCTTCGAATGTGATCCATGCGGCATACCAGTTCAAAGCAGTAAAGCTGCTCAACCTCGGCTCGTCCTGCATCTATCCAAAGTTCGCGCCCCAGCCGATGAAGGAGGAGCACCTTCTGACCGGGACCCTTGAACCGACAAATGAACCCTATGCTGTTGCGAAGATCGCGGCCATAAAGCTCTGCAGATATTACAACGAACAATACAATACGAACTTTATCTCGGTAATGCCTACAAACCTGTACGGGCCTCATGACAATTTCGATCTCCAAAGCTCCCATGTGCTGCCGGCCATGATAAGGAAATTCCATGAAGCAAAAGAGGCCGTAATTCGTAATTCGTCACCCGTAATCAGCAAACAAATCACGAATCACGAGTTACGACCGACTGCTGTAGTGCTCTGGGGCACAGGCGAGCCCTGCCGCGAGTTCCTGCATGTTGACGACCTCGCAGACGCCTGCGTCTTCCTTATGGAACAGCACGACGCCGAGCAGATCGGTGAATTCGTGAATGTGGGCAGCGGCTCGGACCTTGCAATAAAGGAACTGGCGGAAATGATAAAACATATTGTTGGGTTCGAAGGGACCGTAGTATGGGACAAGACCAAACCTGACGGCACGCCCAGGAAACTGCTCGATATATCAAGGCTTAAGGCTCTCGGCTGGGGACCAAGAACAGCACTGGAAGACGGCATCAGGGAGACGTATGAGTGGTATCTCAGAAGCCGTGAAGCGTAAAGCGTTAATCGAATCACGAATTACGATTCACGACTCACGAATCACGAATTACGAATCACGAGGTGTTTACATGATAGTTCCTGTTATTCTTTCCGGAGGATCCGGCACGCGGCTCTGGCCCCTTTCCCGTGAGCTCTATCCAAAGCAGCTCCTGCCTCTGGTGGGTAAAAGCACCATGCTGCAGGCAACAGTCGCAAGGCTTGCGGGCCTTCCGGATATAGCTGCTCCGCTGATCATTGCCAACGAAAGCCACCGTTTCATGATAGCCCAGCAGATGCAGCAGATCAATATCTCTCCCTCTTCCATCATGCTCGAACCGGTCGGCAGGAACACCGCTCCTGCAGTTGCTGCCGCTGCACTGCATGCGACGGCAAAGGGAAAGGACCCTTTGCTCCTGGTCCTTCCGGCAGATCATGTGATCAGGGACACTGCCGCCTTCCATGCTGCAGTGACAGAGGGCGTGCAGCATGCGATGGATGGCAAATTGATCACCTTCGGCATTGTGCCGAACGCTCCTGAGACCGGATACGGATATATAAAGAAAGGCAAGGGAATACAGGTTGAGGCTAAGGCTGAGGGCAAAGGACATAGGGCTGAAGACAAAGGGCGAAAGGCGAAAGGGAAAGAAACACTCATCACCAATCACTCATCACGACTTACGATTCACGATTCACGATTCACGACTTACGATTTACGATTTACGGCCTTTCATGTTGATCGTTTTGAGGAAAAACCGGATCTTGCCAATGCAAAGGCGTTCGTGCGTTCAGGAAACTATCTCTGGAACAGCGGCATGTTCATGTTCAGGGCCTCTGCATATCTGAAAGAGCTGAAACAGCATGCACCTGAAATGCTCAAGGCCTGCGAAAAAGCATTAAAGCTTTCTCTGAAAGATCTTGATTTCCTGCGGCTGGACGAAAAAGCCTTTTCAGCCTGTCCGTCCGATTCCATTGACTATGCGGTCATGGAAAAGACAAAGGCGGCAGTAGTGATCCCGCTTGACGCAGGGTGGAGTGATGTCGGCTCCTGGTCCTCTCTCTGGGAAGTGCTTCCCAAGGACAAGCAGGGCAATGCCTTTTCCGGCGATGTGCTTGCCCATGAGATGAAGAACTCTTTTATCTTTGCCGGCAGCAGGCTTGTTGCTGCGATCGGCATAAAGGACTGCATTATCATAGAGACCTCAGATGCCGTGCTCGTCACCCATAAAGACAAGGCACAACAGGTGAAGCATATCGTCGCAGAGCTCAAAAAACAGAACCGCGATGAAGCGCTGCTGCACCTGCGGGTGAACAGACCCTGGGGAGCGTATGAGTGCATTGACAGCTCAGACCGCTTCCAGGTGAAGCGCATCACCGTGAACCCCGGGGCAAGCCTTTCGCTGCAGAAGCATATGCACAGGGCTGAACACTGGATCGTGGTGAAGGGCACAGCCCGCGTTACACGCGGCAGCGACGTGCTGACCATCGGAGAGAATGAGTCGACCTATATCCCCCTCGGCGTAAAGCACCGGCTTGAAAACCCGGGCAGGATACCTCTTGAGCTGATAGAAGTGCAGTCCGGCAGCTACCTTGGCGAGGACGACATCGTAAGATTCAAGGATGTGTATGGAAGGGCAAGGGAAAAAAAACAGAAAAAAGGTAAAGGTAGAGGTAAAGGCACAGAAAAAATCAGAGGGCAAGGGTGCAAAGAATGAGCAGACTGCAAGTTTCTTTTGAGCTGCCTTTCTTTACCTCTTCCTCTACCTTTACCTCTTCCTGCCTTATCTCATGCTTCTAACCTGCTTTAAAGCCTATGACATACGGGGGCGGGTCCCCGGCGAACTCAATGAGGAAATCGCCTATCGCATTGGCAGGGCATACGCGGAATTCATTAAGACAGGGCGTGTTGTCATAGGACGGGACATCAGGCTGTCGAGCGGGTCCCTGACTGCTGCCCTTACCAGGGGGCTGCTCGATTCAGGGACCGACGTCCATGATATCGGCGTCTGCGGCACAGAGGAGGTCTACTTCAGCACGTTTCATTTCAAAATGGACGGCGGCATCATGGTGACAGCCAGTCATAATCCTGCTGACTATAACGGCATGAAACTGGTGCGGGAGGCGTCAAAACCGGTGAGCGGTGACACCGGCCTGCATGAGATCAGGGCCATGGCGGAAAAGAATGAATTCAGCGCACCAGCACGCAAAGGCAGCATCTCTTCCCTTGCGCACAGAGACGATTATATCAGGCATCTGCTCGGCTATACAGACAGGGATATATTAAAACCTCTGCGGATCGTGGTGAACGCCGGCAACGGCTGCGCCGGCCCTGTCATCGACCTTCTGGAAAAACATCTGCCTTTCCGGTTCATCAAGGTGCAGCATGAGCCTGACGGCAGATTCCCGCATGGCATACCGAACCCGCTCCTTCCTGAGAATCGTGCGGCAACAGCTGACGCAGTAAGAGCTCATGGCGCGGACATCGGCATTGCCTGGGACGGAGACTTTGACCGCTGCTTCTTCTTTGATGAGAACGGCAGGTTCATCGAGGGTTATTACATAGTAGGCCTCCTTGCCCAGGCATTGCTTGCAGCACATCCTGGCACACGCATCATTCACGATCCCCGCCTCACCTGGAACACGATCGATATCGTAAAAAAGGCCGGCGGCTTACCCATTCAGTCCAAGACCGGCCATGCCTTCATCAAGGAAACAATGCGGTTTGAGGACGCTGTGTACGGCGGAGAGATGTCAGCCCACCACTATTTCAGGGACTTTGCGTACTGCGACAGCGGCATGATCCCCTGGCTCCTCGTAGCGGAGATCCTATGCAGGACAGGGAAATCCCTTTCAGCGCTGGTCAGTGAAAGGATGGCGTTATTCCCGGCAAGCGGCGAGATCAACAGAACACTGAGCGATCCGGCGGGAACGATCCGGGAGATAGAGGAGCGGTACCGCACAGATGCTGTTGCAACAGACCACACGGACGGCCTCAGCATGGAGTTCCGGTCATGGCGGTTCAATCTGAGAAGTTCCAACACAGAGCCGGTTGTCCGCCTGAACGTCGAGACAAGGGGCGATGCAGAGCTGATGCAGCAGAAGACGGATGAGATACTCTCCTGTCTTGATGGCAAGTAATATATGGTTGTTTTTTCGGAAGGTTATCCCTAAAATAGAAAAACCTTGGAGGGGACATGTCTGATATAATTACAAGCCTGATGTCATTTTTTGTCCCGTTTGGCGTGACGCTGTTCATTCTTCCGAGATTCGCACACATTGCCTCTGAACTGGGACTGGTCGATCATCCGAATCACCGCAAGGTGCATGCCGTTGCCAAGCCGCTGGTCGGTGGCCTCGGCATGTCTCTTGGCGTTGCATTCGGCTGTCTTCTCTTTCTGCCGCTCACCCACATGAGGGGATATTATGCAGGGGCCATCATGCTTGTGGTGATAGGTTTTTTCGATGATTTCAGGGAAGTGAATCACCGGATGAAGTTTGTTGCTCAGATTGTGGCTGCTCTTCTGATCGTGTACTTCAGCAATGTATCCCTTCATACCTTCGGCGATCTTCTGCATATAAGGCCTGTCAATTTCAATGCCCTGGCATTGCCGATGACCGTGATCGGGTTTGTGGGGGTGATCAATGCAATAAACATGATCGACGGTGTTGACGGTCTTGCAGGAGGCATATCACTCATAGCCTTCATCTCGTTCGGCTACCTTGCCTATCTCGACAACCATCGGGATCTTATGCTTCTCAGCATAGCCCTGTCGGGCGCGCTCATGGCATTCATGAGATACAACTGGCATCCATCCCTGCTTTTCATGGGAGATGCAGGAAGCCTCTTCCTCGGCTTCTCTGCCGCGTTTATCTCTGTTGCCATCACCCAGGAGCCGAACAGTATTGCCCGTCCTGTTGCCCCGCTGCTGATCCTTACCGTCCCGATCGTCGACACGCTGACGGTCATGACCAAGCGGCTCATGAAGGGCAAAAGCCCTTTCTATCCGGACAAGACACACCTGCATCATGTGCTCCTGAAGTTCGGTTTCAGCAAACGGCAGACGGTCGCGATCATGCTCTGCATGTCCGCAGCGTTTTCGTCAATTGCGCTTGCAGGCACGCTGCTGGACGTTCCGGAATACTATCTCTTCTTTCTGTTCCTTGCCTATTTTTTCACCTATTTCATCTCTTCTTTTTTCATTCGAAATGTGCTGCTCAGGCGGAAGAGGAATGCACGGCTTCGCGCACGACTGACAGGCTTGTAAAAAGTCCGTTACGCGGGACAATTTATTTCGGGCTGACGAAAAAGCGGAACTTCTTGTACGACATGATCACGCCGTCAGGTACGATCTCTTCGATCCTGATGCCCGGTTCAAGCTCCTGACCTTCCCGCATCATGCGCTCATTGATCCTGGCCATCCTTCCTGAGGGGCTCTCTGAATAGAGAAAGGCAGTTATCGAAAAACCCGGCAGACCGCTTCTCACTGTAGAAGGCAGTTCTGAGAGCTTATACAGCTTCTTCTCAGGCACAGGTTCTGCAATAACTTCGGGCTTCGTTTCCTGACGCAGGACCTCGGTCTTCTTCTGTTTTTCGTTCTCCGGCTTCGGCTCATTCATTGCCGGGCCGGCTGCCTTCCGGGTCTCTTCCTGCGGCATTTTCCTCTCTGTCTTAAGACGATCACGGGAACCTGCATCCTGAGCAGGCGGAGCAGCCGGGGACAGGCTCGTTGAAGACGCATCCTTTACGCCTGATGAGATCACGTTGCCGGATCCCTTATCCTCAGGCTTCGCGGTATCCTGGCTCACAGCCGGAGCAGTCAACTGTTGAACCGGTGGAACCGCCAAAGGTATGTTGGCCGGAGCAGGAGACGCTACGTTGGCAGGCGTTGCCGGCATAACCGTATTCCGGGCCCTGGGCATGAACCACCAGATCAGGATCGCGGCATTCAGAATAAAAGCTCCTGCCAGCAGATACGGCCAGACAGGCCTTTTTTGTGAGTGGTATACGACGGAATCCTGCTCATTGAGGCCCGGAATCCTCCCCCTCTTCCGTTCCTTTTCAAGCTTCTTGAGCGCATCCAGTATGTAGGACATGGCTATATACCTTCGCTGGGCTTGCCGAGGAGAGGCTCGCCCGAGCTGTAACGGGATTGAAGATATATCACCGTATGCACGCCGACAATGCCGTCAGGCATAAGACCTTCCTCGAGCTGAAATTTTTTTATCTCTTTGACCAATTCTCCGTCATAGGCAGTTTTCAGTCCAAAGCGGCTCTCTCCGGTCTTCTTTGCCACGAGCTGCGCGAGCCACTGCATTTGCAGGCCAGCCTGTCCGGGCCTGATCTCACCGCGCCACCCTTGAGGCGGTTTCCAGAACAGCGTATATTCACCGAGCCATTTTTTCTCTATATCCTTTACATCTACCGTTATATCGCTGCCTGCAACAAAAAGCATAACGCGCTGTCCCTGGACCGATTTAAGCAGGCCGTAAAAGCTGTTGCCTTTTTCATCAAAAAGCCTCAGCACTGACGGCCTGTTCAGGCCTATCAGCCGCTGCATGCCGCTTAAGCCTTTGAGACACTGCAATCCCTCTTTCGCAGCCTGCCTGCAGACAGCGTCCCTTCTGACAACCTTGTATGAGGAACCCCACTGCTGGAAAAGGGCCTGGAACGCCATCTCTTCACTCCCGGCAAGGGACTGACCCGAAGGCCATTGCTCCGCAGCAGGAGATGCCGGCAGTGACGGCATCTTTAAAGCTGTATTCCTGACCGGCTGGGCTGTTTGCTGCAACGTATTCTGAAAGGGAAATTTTGCAACTGCAGCCGCAGCTAAAATAAGCAGCACCATTCCTGCGGCAATCAGGCCCATACGCCTCAACCGCTGCCCGCCATCTTCGTCCCTGCCAAAAACCTCCTGAGCCGCCTTCTTCAGGGTGGCCTTGTCGATCCGGTCTTTGCCCTGCACGTACGCGCCGAGCAGTGCCCGGTCACAGATAAGGTTGATCAGCCTCGGCACACCCCTGCTCAATTGATAAAGCACCGGCATGAGAGAGTCGGGGAACAATTGACGCTGAACACCGCCGACAGCAAGTCTATGGCTGACATAGGCATCCATATCTTTTCTCGAAAGGGGCCCGAGGTGATACCGGGCAGTGATCCTCTGCTCCAGCTGGCTCATCTCCGGCCGGCCGAGCATTTCCCGCAGTTCCGGCTGACCGAGCAGGATGATCTGGAGCAGTTTGCCCTGATTCGTCTCAAGGTTCGTCAGCAGCCGCACCTGCTCAAGCACATCAGGGCTGAGGTTCTGGGCCTCTTCTATGAGCAGCACGGTCTTATGACCCTTTGCAGACGCAGCAAGGAGAAAATCATTGATGCGGTCTATGAACATCTTGTTGCTCATGGCGCCTTCAGGATATGCAATGCCGAGCTCATCGCAGATCACGGCAAGCAGTTCTTCCACCGAAAGCCTGGGGTTGAGCACAAATGCGATATGAGTATCCGCAGGGATCTGATCGAGAAGACAGCGGGATACGGTGGTCTTGCCTGTGCCGACATCTCCGGTCAGGAGGATAAATCCGCCGTCACTGCTGATGCCAAAGGTAAGGTGGGCCAGAGCCTCGCGGTGCTGTTCGCTCATGAACAGATAACGGGGGTCAGGAGCGATCGAGAACGGCGGCTCTTTCAGTCCAAAATATTCCTGATATAAAACGGTCATACCCTTATGGATCCTCAGTTTCTGCGAGCAATCGCATGAATTACAGAGTACATCAAAATTCAGGGAAAAGACAAATCCAATAAAGCCGGGCATGGTTATTTTGCACTAAGGACATGACCCACCCCACTGCCCCTCCAGGGGGGGGACCTTTGGGCTCAGCATCAAACTGTTTCGAGTCCCCTTGGGAGGGGTGTAGGGGTGGGTTATAACCTTTACTGAAGGTTACGATCTCCTGGTGACTGTCATACCCCCTTTATCTGTCATTACACTTTATAATACGAAACAATGGATAAGATCATTCTTAAGACAACAGGCACGAATCCGCCGTCGCAGGCAGCAGATCTTCTGGCGCTCAGGACCGGGCTTTCGAAGAGCAGGATCAAGGACGCCATGACCAAGGGCGCTGTCTGGGTAAAAAGAAAAGGCAGCATGAAGCGGCTCAGAAAGGCGACAACGATCCTCTCCCCCCATGACCACGTTGAGATCCATTATGACGAAAAGCTGCTTTCGATCAAGCCGCCCGAACCGAGGCTCGTGAGCGACCAGGGCTATTACAGCGTGTGGTTCAAGCCGTCAGGCCTCATGGCACAGGGCACCATGTTCGGCGACCATTGTTCGCTCCTGAGGCTGGCAGAACTCCATTTTCAGATGCTGCGGCAGGCATTTCTTGTGCATCGCCTGGACAGGGAGGCAGACGGGATCATGATCATCGCTCACAGCAAGGAAGCAGCAGCTCGGTTCTCAGAGCTTTTTCAGAAGAAGCTGATCACCAAGGAATACCGCGTTGAGGTCCTGGGGAATATGGGCGAACAGGGGAAAAAAGGAACGATAAGCCTGTTGCTTGATGGAAAAGACGCACTTACAGAATATGAAGTGATCTCCTATGACCCGCAGAAAAACATAACAGTTGTTTCAGCCTTTATCAGCACAGGCCGTCTGCATCAGATCCGCCGCCACTTTGAAATGCTCGGGTTCCCGGTAATGGGAGACCCGAAATACGGCAAAGGGAATAAGAACAAGGAAGGAATGAAGCTTACCGCAGTCTCACTGAAGTTTCATTGTCCCTACAGCAAACAGGTGGTGGAATTCACTCTTCCACAAGCATGACCGTGAACTATCCTTACCGGATGAACTCCTCAACCGTGAGACCGATATCCTTTGCGATCTGGCGCAGGAGAATTGGGGAGAGATCTCTCCCGGGATGGAACGGAACCGTAGTAACGCGTCCGTCAGGATGCCGGAACTGTTTATGGGAGCCCTTCTGTCTTACTTCCTGAAATCCGAGGCCCTCAAGGATTGTGGTAACTTCGCGTGGTTTAAGGATCGGGATGCTGCCCATATCAGGCAACTACAACAGCCTGAGTGCCTACAAATTCGCCTTCCAGCTTCGGCTCGCCGTCTTCAAGGAGCATCTGGATCACTTCCCTGAGATTGGACTGCAGCTCGTCAAGCGTTCCGGCCTGAGAATGAGCACCTGGAAACCCGGGGACAAAACCAACGTACAGGCCGGTTTCATGACATTTCTCGATAATAGCAGTAAACGTTCTCATATATTACCTCCCACGTTTGTTATTGTATCATTTTTTCTGTGTTAACTATAATAAGCTTTCACCAGCCCCCGCCGCCTCCTC
>CAYXBA010000027.1:0-23831 GCA_964463135.1 uncultured Nitrospiraceae bacterium | reverse complement strand
TCCGGGAAGGTGGCCGCACGGTTGGTGCCGGTGTCGTCACCGAGGTCATGGGGTAGGCCATGAGAGACATATTTCTATTCCAGTGTACCGAATGCAAGAATAAAAACTATTCGACCATGAAGAACAAGAAGAACACAACAGATAAGCTGCAACGGAAGAAATACTGCAGAAGCTGTATGAAACATACTGTGCACAAGGAAACGAAGGCGTAGATGAGTGTAGGCCAGTAGCTCTAACGGCTAGAGCATCGGACTCCAAATCCGAGGGCTGGGGGTTCGAATCCCTCCTGGCCTGCCAACTAAAGCGAGGAAGAATGCATGATTGAGAAGATAAAACAGTTTTTCAATGAAGTGAAAATAGAAACAAAGAAGGTCGTGTATCCCAGCAGGGAAGAACTGATCGGGTCAACATGGGTTGTTATCATTACCGTGATGGTGATTTCCGTATTCCTCGGGGTTGTCGACCTTGCCCTTGCTAAAATCGTCGGCTTGGCGCTCAGGCAATAGACTATGGCAAAGAACTGGTATGTCGTACATACGTATTCCGGCTTCGAGGAGAAGGTAAAGGTTTCCATCGAGGAGAAGGTCGCAACCAAGGGCCTGGAGGAAAAGATCAGCAAGATCCTTATCCCGACCGAGAGGGTTATCGAACTTAGGGGAGGCAAGAAAAAAGAGAGCGACAGAAAGTTCTATCCCGGGTATATCCTGGTTGAGATGGAACTTGATGATGAAACATGGCATTTGGTCAAGGGCACGCCGCGTGTTACCGGTTTTGTCGGCGGCCAGAATCCTGTTCCGATCCCGATCGAGGAAGTTGAACTGATCATGCAGCAGGTGGAGCGTGGCCCTGTGTCCCAGATCAAGACCCAGTACCAGAAGGGCGAAAACCTCAGGATCGTGGACGGACCATTCAGCAACTTCAACGGCTTTGTAGAAACGGTAGATATGGACCATGGAAGGCTTACGGTCATGGTGAGTATATTCGGAAGGCAGACGCCGGTGGAGCTGAATTTCTTCCAGGTCGAAAAGAACCAGTAATTAATGTGTTTTGCATAACAGCAGGAGGATAGACAATGGCTAAGAAAGAAGTAACAGGACAGGTTAAACTTCAGATTGTGGCAGGCAAGGCAACTCCTGCTCCGCCGGTAGGTCCGGCACTCGGTCCGCATGGCATCAATATCATGGAGTTTTGCAAGGCATTCAATGCCCAGACAGCACCCATGGGGGACACCATCATCCCGGTAGTGCTGACCATATATAAGGACAGAACATTTACGTTCATCACCAAGACACCGCCCGCCTCTGAGCTTATCAAGAAGGCGGCGGGAGTGGTAAAAGGTTCGAGTACGCCGAACAAGGATAAGGTCGGCAAACTGACGACAGCACAGCTCAGGGAAATAGCACAAACAAAGCTTCCGGATCTCAACGCATACTCTCTGGATGCTGCAATGAGGATCATTGCAGGGACAGCAAAGAGCATGGGCGTTGAAGTTGTGGAATAGCGAGGAGGTCTCTATGGGAAAGAAAATGAATGCTTCACTGGAAAAGGTCGAAAAGGGAAAGGAATATTCCCTCGAAAATGCGATACAGAAGGTAAAGGAACTGACCTATGTCAAGTTTGACGAGACGGTCGATATTGTTTTCAATCTTGGCGTAGACCCGAGGAAGTCTGACCAGATGGTGCGTGGCACTGTTGTGCTCCCTCACGGGACCGGTAAGACGCTCAGGGTCCTTGTTTTTGCCAAGGGCGAAAAGGAGCTTGAGGCAAAACAGGCTGGCGCCGATTTTGTTGGTGCCGATGACCTTGTTGAGAAAATTAACAAGGGCTGGCTCGATTTTGACAAGGTAGTCGCAACGCCCGACATTATGGGTGTCGTCGGTAAGCTCGGAAAGGTGCTCGGCCCCCGCGGGCTGATGCCGAATCCGAAACTCGGCACGGTTACCTTTGATGTTGCCAAGGCAGTGAAGGAGATCAAGGCAGGAAAGGTAGAATACAAGACCGAAAAGGCAGGCGTTGTGCATGTGCCGATCGGCAAGGTCTCCTTTGATGCACAGAAGCTGCTTGATAATGCAAAGGCTATTATTGATTCGGTAAACAAGGCAAAGCCGTCAACAAGCAAAGGCAGATACATGAAGGGCATCTCGGTATCCTCGACCATGGGTCCTGGGCTGAGGGTTGACGTTACCACGGTTTCAACGAAGTAGTCATTATACGGACATAGTCCATACATACAATAGTCAGAGACAGTAGGTGTGAAAGCGTAATGTGCTCTCCCGGCGAAAGCAGGGATAGCGAGCCTACCGAGGCTAAGAGGGATGAGAAGATATTTTAGGATGGGAAAAAGGGCCAAAAAAGACCGCTTCAGTTTTCCCTGTTTCTTGTCCGCATCTGAAGTTCACGTGCCTGCCAGGGTCTCTGGGAAAGGAGGTCTCATCTGAAAAAGCAAGAAAAAGGACAGGTAATTACTGATCTGAAAGACAAGTTCTCGAAGGCGAGGTCTGTTGTCTTTACGGATTACAAAGGGTTGACGGTTGCCGAGATGACTGACTTGAGAAGACTGCTGAACAGTTCTTCCATCGATTACAGCGTCGTAAAGAATACGCTTGCGAAGATCGCTTCTCGGGAAACGAGTTTTTCTGTCGCCGCTGATATCTTCAAGGGTCCGGTCGGACTAGCCATCGGCTATGACGATCCCGTGCTCGCCGTCAAAAGAGTTCTTGAATACGGCAAGAAGAACGAGAAGCTGAAAGTTACAGGAGCTGTGGTTGAAGGACAGCTGTATGGTCCGAAGGACCTGAAGGCTATTGCAGAGCTGCCGTCGAGAGAAGTACTGCTTTCGATGCTGGCTGGAGCACTTCAGGCGCCAATGGCAAAACTGGCCGGAGCGCTTTCTGCTACGGTCACCGGCTTTGCCTACGCCATGGAATCACTGAAATCAAAAAAGAACAATTAACCATAATTTAAGGAGGTTTGCATAATGTCTATTACGAAGGAACAGGTTTTTGAATTTATCGATAGCATGACGATCCTTGACATGTCCAAGTTCATCAAGGAGTTCGAAGAGAGATACGGAGTCACCGCTGCGGCACCCGTGGCAGTGGCAGCAGCGCCTGGTGCAGCAGCAGCACCGGCAGCAGAAGAGAAGACCAGCTTTGATGTTATCCTGGCGTCAGCCGGCGACAAGAAGATCCAGGTCATCAAGGTCGTCAGAGAGCTCACCAGCCTTGGCCTGAAAGAGGCAAAGGACCTTGTTGACGGAGCACCGAAGCCGCTCAAGACCGGAGTAACGAAGGAAGAAGCCGATGCCATGAAGGCAAAACTTGAAGAGCAGGGTGCGAGCGTAGAAATAAAATAACATCAAGTTAAGGGCGCTGAATAACGGGTAGAGACGGGCGAAAAGCCGTCTCTACCTTTGCCTTTACTACGATTTAAGGAGATATATGGCAAGGGTACTGAGAAAGAGATTGGATTTTGGCAGGGTTCCCCAATTCCTTGAAGTTCCAAATCTTATTGAGATACAGAAGCGATCCTATGAGCAGTTCCTGCAGAAGGATTTTCCGTCAGGAAAACGTAGGGATATGGGCTTGCAGTCAGCTTTTGTCAGCGTGTTCCCGATAAGCGATTACAACGAGACTGCCGAGATTGAGTTTGTCGGCTATCATGTCGGTGAACCGAAATATACCGTACGCGAGGCCCTCCAGAAGGGCATCACCTGTGCTGCGCCGCTCAAAATCAGCGTGAAACTTAATATGTTCGAAGCCGATGCAAACGGGAAGAAGAAGCTTAAGGAGTCCCGCGAGCAGGATGTCTATATTGGCGAAATGCCGATCATGACAGAAACCGGCACCTTTGTTATCAACGGAACGGAGCGCGTTATTGTGAGTCAGCTTCACCGTTCACCCGGCGTATTCTTCAGCCACGACAAGGGCAAGACCCATGCAAGCGGAAGACTGCTGTATTCCGCGCGTGTGATCCCTTCGCGCGGATCCTGGCTCGACTTTGAATTTGATGCAAAAGATATTCTCTATGTAAGGATCGACAGACGCAAGAAGCTTCCTGCAACCATTGTGCTGAAGGCCCTTGGCTATTCGAACGAGGAGCTTCTAAAGATCTTTTATCCTGTCGAGGCAATAAGCATAAAAGGCAATACCTTCACCCGGGAGGTCAGCGAAGTTCTGGTCGGCCTCAAGGCCCATCAGAATATTGTTGCTCCGGGCACCAAAGAGGTGATCGTTAAAGAGGGTATGAAGATTACCAAGGGTTCCATTAAGAAAATGGACTCGTCGGGCATCAAGACGATCACAACAACAAAAGAGGAGATCATCGGAAGGATCACCCTGAAGGATATTGTTGATCCGACAACAGGCGAAGTTATCCTGGAAGGCAACGAAGTCCTGACAGAAGACATTTTTAATAAGATCCTTTCTCTAAAAATCGATACGCTGAACCTGCTCTTCATTGACAATGTGAGCTATCTCTCGTCGCTTCGCGACACGCTTCTTACCGACAAGGTGAGAACGCAGGACCAGGCGCTTATCGAGATATACAAGAAACTCAGACCGGGTGAGCCGCCTACGCAGGCATCCTCCCGAGATCTGTTTAACGGGCTGTTCTTTGATCCCAAACGGTATGACCTTTCGCCTGTCGGGCGGCTGAAGCTGAACAAGCGGCTTAACCTTGATATCCCTCTTGATGTGAAGGTGCTGACGGACAAGGATGTTATTGAGATCGTCAGATATATCCTGAGTCTCAGGACCGGAAAGGGTGAGGTCGATGATATCGATCACCTTGGCAACAGACGGATCCGTGGCGTAGGCGAACTCCTAGAAAACCAGTTCAGGATCGGCCTGGTGAGAATGGAGCGGGCTATCAAGGAGAAGATGACTCTCACCGAGCTTGAGAATGCCATGCCTCATGACCTCATTAATGCGAAGCCGGTCATGGCGGCGGTCAAGGAATTCTTCGGGTCAAGCCAGCTCAGCCAATTCATGGACCAGACCAACCCTCTTTCCGAGATCACCCATAAGAGGAGGCTCTCAGCCCTCGGTCCGGGCGGTCTCACCCGGGAGAGAGCAGGCTTTGAGGTCCGGGACGTTCACCCCACGCACTATGGAAGAATATGCCCGGTTGAGACCCCGGAAGGTCCGAACATCGGCCTCATTACATCTCTTGCATCCTATGCAAGGGTGAATGACTATGGATTTATTGAGGTGCCTTACCGGAAGGTTACGGACGGCAGGGTTACGGAAGAAGTAGAATTTTTCTCTGCCATCGAAGGCGAGAAGTTTATTATCGCAGAGGCAACATCAGCGTATGACAAGAGCGGCAAGCTAATCGGCGATCATGTGTCCGCCCGTGAAGGCGGCGGCTTCAGGATGGTCAAACCCCAGGAAGTGCATTACATGGACGTATCCCCGAAGCAGGTTGTCGGCATATCTGCAGCGCTCATACCGTTTCTTGAGAATGACGATGCAAACAGGGCTCTGATGGGATCGAATATGCAGCGCCAGGCAGTTCCCCTTCTGCATCCTGATGCGCCATTGGTCGGCACGGGCATGGAATTCGCTGCTGCAAAAGATTCAGGTGCGATTATTCTTGCAAGGAGAGCAGGCAAGGTCGAGAGCCTGGATGCGACACGCATTGTTGTAAGAGTAAGCAATAGCGCCGGTGTTGACATCTATCCCCTGGTGAAATTCCAGCGCTCCAACCAAGCCACCTGTATTAATCAGCGGCCGATCGTGAGAGTTGGTGATTCGGTAAAGAAAGGGGATGTTCTTGCTGATGGACAGTCAACTGACCGCGGTGATCTTGCCCTGGGGAAAAATGTTGTTGTGGCATTCATGCCCTGGGGAGGCTATAACTTTGAGGACGCAATAATCCTGAGTGAACGCCTTGTGAAGGAGGATGTTTATACCTCTATCCATATCGAGGAATTCGAGATCGAGGCACGCGAAACGAAGCTCGGGCCTGAAGAGATAACCAGGGATATTCCGAATGTCGGCGAGGAAGCATTAAAAGACCTTGACGAATTTGGCATTATCCGGATCGGCGCTGAGGTTAAGCCGGGGGACATCCTTGTCGGAAAAGTCACGCCGAAGGGGGAGACCCAGCTTACACCTGAGGAGAAACTGCTGAGGGCCATCTTTGGCGAAAAGGCCGAGGAGGTCAAAGAGAGCTGTCTTTATGTCCCGCCAGGAATCGAGGGCACGGTCGTTGATGTCAGGATCTTCTCGCGGAAAGGTATTGCCAAGGACGGCAGGGCAAAGAGCATTGAAGATGATGATATCCAGAGGCTCCAGCGCGACCTTGAGGAAGAGATCAAAATTATCAAGGAAGAGAAACACGCAAAGTTGAGCCAGCTTTTCGTTGGCCAGCGTGTAGCAGACGATGTGAAACATTCCAAGACAAAGGAGATCATCTGCGCGAAAGGGAAGACCTTAACGGAAAGTCACATCGAGAACATCAGGGACGAGCATCTGATGCGGATCAAGGTCATGGACGACAGTGTCCAGGCAAAGATCGATGCGATCAATAACGATTCAAATCAGTATGTGCGCGATCTTGAAAAGCGCTATGACCAGAAAGTGGAGCAGATCAGAAAGGGCGACGAGCTTCCTCCCGGCGTCAACAAGCTGGCTAAATGCTATATAGCGATGAAACGCAAGATTCAGATCGGTGACAAGATGGCAGGACGGCACGGGAATAAGGGTGTCGTTGCTACGGTTGTGCCCGAGGAAGATCTGCCGTTTCTCCCTGACGGAACGCCGGTAGATGTAGTCCTGAACCCCCTGGGTGTTCCTTCCCGTATGAATGTCGGCCAGATCCTGGAGAACCATCTGGGCTGGGCTGCAAAGTCTGTCGGCAAGATGGTGAGGGAAATTTTGGATAAGCAGGGGTCGCTTACGGAGATAAAAAAATGCGTGGGCGATGCGATCTCTGATGTTATAGACGACAAGAAAAAAATGAATGAATACATTGATGAGATCGACCAGACCGTTGCTGAAGATATCGCTCAGAACGGCATCTTCATCGCTTCCCCTGTTTTTGAAGGCACAAGGGAAGAACAGATACGGAAACTGTTTAAAAGGACCGGGATATTAAAGACAGGACAGACTGTACTTTACGACGGGAAGACAGGAGAACGTTTTGAGCGTGAGGTAACCGTTGGTGTCATGTACATGCTCAAGCTGCACCATCTTGTTGACGACAAGCTCCATGCACGGTCAATCGGCCCGTATTCTCTGGTTACACAGCAGCCTCTCGGCGGTAAAGCACAGTTCGGCGGGCAGAGGCTGGGAGAGATGGAAGTCTGGGCGCTGGAGGCATACGGCGCTTCCCATACGCTGCAGGAATTCCTGACGGTCAAGAGCGACGACGTCTCAGGCAGGGCGAGAATGTATGAGGCGATCGTGAAGGGTGATGCAACCCTGGAGCCGGGCGTGCCCGAGTCATTCCATGTATTAATAAAAGAACTCCAGAGCCTTGGTCTTGATATAGAGCTCCTGGAGAAAAAGAAGAAGGGGGAATAGGATGACAGAAGATATTTATTCCATATTCCAAAAGCCTAAAAATCCGACTGATTTCGAAGCAATGAGAATAAAGCTTGCATCACCGGAGAGGATCAGAGAATGGTCATACGGTGAAGTAAAAAAGCCAGAGACGATCAATTACCGTACGTTCAAGCCTGAACGCGATGGTCTCTTTTGCGCAAAGATCTTCGGTCCTATAAAAGACTGGGAATGTATCTGCGGCAAATACAAGAGAATGAAGCACCGCGGCATTGTCTGCGATAAGTGCGGTGTAGAGGTCATTCAGTCAAAGGTGAGGCGTGAGAGGCTGGGCCATATTGAACTTGCAAGCCCGGTCGCGCATATCTGGTTTCTCAAGGGCGTCCCGAGTCGTATCGGCATTCTTCTTGACATGACCATGAGGAACCTTGAAAAGGTCCTCTATTTCGAAAGCTATATTGTCATTGATCCCGGGGACACGCCTCTTAAGGCGCGGGAACTCCTTACGGACGATGAATATAAAAAGAGGTTCTCGGAATACGGGACCAGATTTAAGGTCGGTATGGGAGCAGAGGCTATCAGAGAGCTGCTTAGGGGAATTGAGCTTGAACCGCTCAGCATTGACTTGAAGACCAAGATCAAGGAAGCTGCCTCCATTGGCGTCAAGAAGAAGCTTACCAAGAGGCTGAAGGTCGTCGAAGCCTTCAGGAAGTCGGATAATAAACCCGATTGGATGATCATGGATGTTATCCCGGTTCTTCCTCCTGATTTAAGGCCGCTTGTCCCTCTTGAGGGTGGAAGGTTTGCAACATCAGACCTGAACGACCTGTACCGGAGAGTAATCAACAGGAACAACAGGCTCAAGAGACTTGTGGAGCTCAAAGCGCCGAGCGTTATCATCAAGAACGAGAAGAGAATGCTTCAGGAGGCGGTTGATGCACTCTTCGATAACGGCCGCAGATCCAAAGTCCTGAAAACAGCGACGAAAAGACCGCTCAAGTCCCTGAGCGATATGATAAAGGGAAAGCAGGGGCGGTTCAGGCAGAACCTCCTCGGGAAAAGAGTGGATTATTCCGGCAGATCGGTTATTGTTGTGGGACCTGACCTGAAACTCCACCAGTGCGGTCTGCCGAAGAGAATGGCACTTGAATTGTTCAAACCCTTCATCTTTAATAAGCTGGAGGAAAAGGGTTATGCGACAACGATAAAGGCGGCAAAAAAGCTTGTCGAGAAGGAGTCTCCCGAGGTATGGGATGCACTTGAAGAGGTGATCCGGGAGACGCCGGTGCTCCTTAACCGTGCCCCCACTCTGCACAGGCTCGGTATTCAGGCATTCGATCCGATCCTTGTAGAAGGAAAGGCCATCAAGCTTCATCCGCTTGTCTGTACTGCATTTAACGCAGATTTTGACGGTGACCAGATGGCTGTCCATGTTCCGCTTTCCATAGAAGCACAGGTCGAGGCGAGAGTGCTGATGATGTCGGTCAACAACGTGCTTTCTCCTGCAAATGGAAAACCGATCCTTCTTCCAACGCAGGATATGGTTCTGGGCATCTACTATCTTACGAAGGAGAGAAAGGGCGCAAAGGGAGAAGGGAGAATATTTGCTGACGAGCAGGATGTCAGGGTTGCCTATGATGCTGGTCAGCTTAGTGAACATGCAAGAATTAAGGTGAACAGTCTTACGAAGATCCAGGAAGACGAAAAGTTTGAGAAAGATCCCGCGAAGTGGAAAAACTATACAACAGCGGGAAGAGTGCTTTTTTATGAGATTGTTCCAAAAAAGACAGAAGAAGATCCAAAGGGCATTGCATTTGAGGACATCAACAAGGACATGACCAAGAAGGCCCTCTCGAAGATTATCGAGGATTCGTACAAAAGGGTTGGAAGGCGTAAAACCGTGATCTTCCTTGATGAACTCGAGAAACTCGGTTTCCATTTCGCGACAAAGTCAGGCATTTCCATCTGCATGGCCGACATGCATATACCGGTCAAGAAAAAAGAGATGATAGGCAAGGCCGAGAAGGATGTCATGGAGGTCGAAAGTCAGTATGCGGACGGACTCATTACCCAGGGTGAGCGATATAATAAGGTCATCGACATCTGGGCTAATGTAACCGAGCGCATTGCTGAAGAGATGATGAAGGAGCTCGGCGCTGAAGATGAGAAGGTGGCTTCAGAAGAAGAGCTGCAGGAAAAACGGTCTTTTAACAGTATCTTTATGATGGCCGATTCGGGCGCAAGGGGAAGCACGGCGCAGATTAGGCAGCTTGCCGGCATGAGAGGCTTGATGGCCAAGCCGTCAGGCGAGATCATCGAGACGCCGATTACCGCTAATTTCAGAGAGGGTCTGACCCCCCTTCAGTATTTTATCTCCACGCACGGAGCACGTAAGGGCCTTGCAGATACAGCCCTGAAAACAGCGAATTCAGGATATCTCACCAGGCGGCTTGTTGATGTTGCACAGGACGTTCTCATAACCGAGGACGATTGCGGGACGACCGATGGTATAGCAGTGACCAATCTTATTGAAGGCGGCGAGATCATCCAGCAGCTTGAGGAGAGACTGATCGGCAGGTATTCTGTCGAGGATATCAAGGATCAGGACAAGGTCATGATCGTAAAGAGAAATCATGAGATCAATGAGGAAATCGCGAGGGCGATCATTGAAGCAGGAATCGACAGGGCAAAGATCAGATCAGTTCTCACCTGCGTATCCAAGTTCGGCGTCTGTGCCAAGTGTTATGGCAGGGATCTGGGCAGGGGCGACTATGTGGAGACTGGAGAGTCGGTCGGCATTATCGCTGCCCAGTCCATCGGCGAGCCCGGAACGCAGCTTACGATGAGAACGTTCCATATCGGCGGAACCGCTTCTAAAGTTGTTGCGCAGACCGTTCTTGAAGCAAAGCATTCAGGAATCGTCAAGTTTATCAACATTAATACTGTCAAGAATCGCGAGGGTTTCCATGTTGTCATGAACAGGAATGGCAACATTGCGATTACTGACTCAAAAGGCAGAGAGCGCGAGAAGTATTCCGTGGTCTATGGTGCCAAACTCCATGTCGAAGAGGGTAAGCGGGTTGAGATTGGACAGAAACTGGTCGAATGGGATCCGTATTCAGTACCGTTCCTCACTGAGATCGGCGGCAGAATTGCGCTGGGCGATTTCGTCGAGGGCGTGACCGTCAAGGAAGAGGTTGACGAAACGACCGGACTCTCCCACAAGGTGATAATAGAATACCCGGCAAACATGCAGCCTCGAATTTCGATCAAGGATGAACATGGTAAAGCGACACTCAAGATTCCGAGTACGGGAACCTTGGCCAGGTACCGGCTGCCTTCCGGAGCACATATCGTTGTTAATAAGAATGATATAGTCTTTCCCGGAGATATCCTTGCCAAGATGCCGCGTGAGACGACGAAGACAAAGGACATTACGGGTGGTCTTCCGAGAGTTGCCGAGCTTTTTGAGGCCAGAAAGCCGAAAGAGCAGGCAGTTGTTTCAGAGATTGACGGTATTGTCGAGTTCAGGAGCGCCCTGAAGGGTAAGCGTGTTGTTGTTGTCAAGGGCGGTGAAGTTACCAAGGAATACGATATCCCTAAAGGCAAACATGTGAGTGTGCATGAGGGCGACTGGGTTAAGGCCGGCGAGGCGCTTATGGATGGCGCAGTAAACCCCCATAGCATTCTCGATATCCTGGGGCCGAGGGAGCTTCAAAGTTATCTTGTAGATGAGGTCCAAAAGGTTTATCGTCTGCAGGGTGTTTCGATTAACGACAAGCATATCGAGACAATCGTACGCCAGATGATGAAGAAGGTACGGATCGAGGATTCCGGAGATACGACGTTCCTCATCGGCGAGCAGGTTGACAGGATCGCATTTCAGGATGAAAATATGCGGGTCAAGGCAGAGAGCGGCAAGCCTGCACAGGGTAAGCCCCTTCTTCTCGGTATTACAAAGGCATCTCTTACGACAGACAGCTTCATCTCCGCGGCATCGTTCCAGGAGACAACACGCGTTCTTACCGAGGCTGCGATCAACGGCAGCATTGATGAGCTGCGCGGGTTGAAGGAGAATGTTATTATGGGTAGAATTATTCCTGCCGGAACAGGGATGAAGCATTACCGCAATACATTTGTCCAGCGTGAACAGATTACTCCTGTTATTCCGGAGGCTCCGATTGCTGCAACTGAGTAACTAGCAAAAAACAAAGCCCCCTGGTGCCGGCTTCTCAGAGGTTCCAGGGGGCTTTGTTTTTGCTTTGCAGTATAGGTGCTGTAGAGACGTCACGCGAAAAGTTTTTTGGAGGACTGTCTGCTGAGGCGTGAGACACGACAGAGGCTGTAATAAGTTTCGCAATGCAGACAGTATGGCCTCCTGCAGGTCTGGACTGAGGTTACGCTATTTTAGTCCAATCTCATTCGCGACTTTTCTGATCATTTTCTTGTCATTCTTGAGAATGTTCATACAACGGCCACCCTTGTTCAGGACCGCCTCACTAAAGGCGCTAACCGTCTGATATTTTTCCCGCATTGCTTCTTTTGATATAGCGGTGCTGCCGTTGTGGCAGGATGCACACATTTTGGGCCAAAACTGCGTTCGTGTTCCCGCATAGGCGTCCGAAGTGAATGGGTTACCCACCAAGAATGTCATAAACATCACGAAAAGAATAGAACAGTTTTTCATGCTATATCACCCTACCCTTTGTAAGCATTATATCAAAAAAGCCACCTGCAAGCACTTCTTAGAAGATGATTTCTGAAAGAGAAAGCAGCAATCAACCTGATTTGACGCCTAAAGCAGTGTCGGTGATAGAGCAGTATTACTGCCCCTCCGCTCAATCAGGCTTCAGGGTGCATCGCTCACGCCGACTATTACCATGCCGGATTCCTTCGCTTTTTGGAGAAGTTTATTTCTGCTCAGGATAATACTTTTCCCTGCCTCAACGGCAAGCACCCGTGCCTTTACATCGTGCATTGCCCTGAGCGTATCAGGGCCGACGACCGGCACATCGAAACGCATATCCTGCTGAGGTTTGCTGACCTTGATAACTACTGCTCCGTTTCCGGCAAGGGTTCCCCCTCTCCTTATAGCTTCATCAGTTCCCTCGATAGCCTCAATGGCCATAACAGCCTGATTTCTTATGACAACGGTTTGGCCAATATCAAGCCTTCCGATCTCTTTGGCTATCTTCCAGCCAAAGGCAATATCCTTCCATTCCTGATCGCTTGGACCTTCCCCGGTGAGAACCCCTTCGGGAGTAAGCAGCGAGGATGTGAAATCAGTGGTGTTTAACAGAGTAATGCCTTCTTTTTTTAATTCTTTTGCCAGGGCCAAAAGAATGGAGTCATCGCTCCTATCCTTCAATGAAAACAGAAGCTTCATAGCCCTTAGGTCAGGTGAAATCCTGCTCTTGTAAAGCAGGGATTTTGGAACCTTCCCTGCCATGACGGCTTCTTTTACCCCTGCCTTTTTCAAGAAGCTTATCAACTTACCGAGTTTGCCGACATTAATCCACGTAATCTTATCAACAACAGAGGCCAGATCATTCTCTGCAAGGGGTTCCAGCCCGACAGCAATAACTTCATAGCCCTTTGTCCGAGCTTCTTCAGCGACTGCCTTAGGGAGTTCTCCATTTCCGGCTATGAGGCCGAGCTTTGATACTACCTGCATATGCCGCGCTTGTTCTTTTCAATGAACTCAATAAGATGTTTTATCTCTTTCGAGCCGCCAAAATCATCCTGGACCTTTCTGATCGCATCCTTGAGCGGCCGTTTCTCCCTAAAGAGGATTTTGTATGCCTTTTTTATCGCCGTTATGGCCTGATCTGAAAAACCGTGTCTCTTCAGACCGATGGTGTTAGGACCAAAAAGCTTTGCGCGTGAACCAGCTGCTACCATATAAGGCGGAATATCCTGAACAACACCGCTAAGACCACCCACCATGGCATATCGACCGATTCGTGAGAATTGGTGCACAGCCGAAAGTCCCCCTATGATCGTGAAGTCTTCCACGACAACATGACCCGCCAGCGTTGCAGCGTTTGCCATGACGATATGATTTCCTACTTTGCAATTGTGAGCAATATGTACGTATGCCATGAGGTAGTTGTTACTGCCGACTGTTGTTGTTTCATCGCCGCCAACTGATGCCCTATGAATCGTTACATATTCACGGACAATGTTGTTGGTGCCGATCGTAAGTTTTGTCTGCTCATCCCGATATTTAAGGTCCTGAGGCGGGAATCCTATGCTGGAAAAAGGATGGAAAATGCAGTTTTCGCCCACTTCGGTATTTCCTTCTATAATCACATGCGACAAAAGCTTTGTGCCTTTCCTGATATGAACGCCTTTCTTGACTATGCAGAAGGGACCGATCTCCACGCCTGAATCTATTTTAGCCTTACGGTCAATGATCGCTGTTTTATGGATCGTTGATTTCATTTTTTAGGCTTCCTGATTCGTCAGCATTGCGGTGAGGTCTGCCTCTGCCACGACCTTATCATCAACCTTTGCCACCCCGGCGAGCTTCCAGACATTGCCCCGGTGTTGTACCACCTTCAGTTCCATTTTCAGCTGATCGCCTGGGACGACCGGCTTTCTGAACTTAGCCTTCTCAATACTCATAAAAAAGACAGATTTAGCCTCTGAACTGGTGCTAAATGCGAGTACGCCACCTACCTGCGCCATGGCCTCTATGATGAGCACTCCCGGCATGATTGGTTGGCCCGGAAAATGGCCTTGAAAAAAAGGTTCGTTGATAGTAACGTTTTTTATGCCGGTAATGCTGACACTGGGCTCCATTGCAATAATCCTGTCCACGAGCAGAAACGGATAACGGTGAGGAAGTTTTTTCATAATATCAACGACATTCATCATGATTTTTCTCCTTGCTCCAGTTTGAGCATTTTTTCTTCAAGTTCACGAATTTTTCTATTCATCTCAGGCAGCCGCGCATACAGGGCTTGAGATCTGAGCCAGGCAGTATGCGGCATGGAAAGATAGCCCGAGTACATACCCTTCTTTAAATGGCCGCTCATTACACCAGAACCGCTCGTTATTACCGTTCCTGGATCAATAACGGCGTGGTCAGCAATACCAACCTGACCGCCAATTACGGCATAATCACCTATCTCGGTGCTTCCTGCAATACCTACCTGAGAAATAATCAAGACCTTTTCCCCGATTATAACGTTGTGCGCGATCTGAGACAGATTATCTATCTTTGCCCCTCTTTTTATTATAGTGTCCCCGAGAGTGGCCCGATCAATGCAGACGTTCGAACCGATTTCGACATCATCCTCGATGATCACCCCGCCGACCTGAGGGATCTTATAATGTTCACCATTTTCAAATACATAACCATATCCATCAGAACCGATGACTGCACCTGCATGAATAATGACCCTGTCCCCCAGCGTAACTCCCTCACGTATGATCACATTCGGATAAATTATGCAGTCCATGCCGATTTTTGTATTTTCTCCTATGAAAACGCCCGGCATGATCACGGAATTATTCCCTATGACCGTATGGTCAGAAAGAACGGCAAAGGAGTGAACAGATACATTGTCGCCCATGACGGCCGTCTCCGCAATTGATGCTTTTGAGCTCAGGGCCGCAGAATGAACCGTTCGCGGATAAAAAGTCTCGATTGCTTTCGCAAATCCGTAGTAAGGATTGGGAATCCTGATCTGGGGGATGGATAAGTCAGAAACAATTTCCTTCACAATGACACAGGCCGCCTTAGAATCTGCCAGATACTTGTGATATTGTGATGATGCAATAAAGGTTATATCACCTTCCCTCGCATCCTTGATCCCGGAAACGCCGGTGATGATTTTTTCGGCATCCCCGACAACGTCGCCATTAACAATTTTTGCAAACTCTTTAATTTTCATAAAGCCTTTTTTGCAGTGTGATAAAAAAGCCTCCTCGGAAGCGGGAGGCTTTTTGCCGTTCATGGGACCGGGTGCTATTTTTTTGATTTTACGTTCGCTTCGTTATGCTTCTTAATGACCGCATCAGTCAAGTCGATTTCTTTCTTGGAATATAAGATCTGACCTTCAGCATTCTCAAGGATAAGGGTATAGGCCTCATCCTGTCCGATCTTCTGAATGATCGCACGAATATTCTTTAATATGTCGCCCGTGAGTTCGCCTTCCTTCTTTTTTACTTCTGCCTGAGAGTCAGAAACGAGCCTTTGGTACTCCCTGATCAGACGCTCCAGTTCGTCTTCCTTGGATTTTCTTGCATCCTGAGAAAGCACTGAAGCCTGTTTCTCGAGATCATTTTTCCCTTTTTCTATGGCCTTGCCTTTTTCATCTATTGCAACCTGTTTCGACTTTATCAGAAACTCAAGTTCAGACTTTGCTTTTTTCCCTGCTTCAGACTCGTTAAGCGCCTTGACAAGGTCTACATACCCAATTTTAAGGGTGTCAGCTGCAAAAACTGACGTTCCGGTGAGCAATAAAGCAACCACTACGAGCCATGCTACTTTTCTCATGCTGTCTCTCCTTGTTTATAGTTAGAAAAAGCTTCCGAATGCAAATTCAAACTTGCTTGAGCTCTCATCAGGTTTTGGGGACAGATTGTAACCCCACTCAAGCCGTATCGGACCGAAGGGCGATATCCACCGAACACCGAGTCCTGACGTGTATCTCAACTCACCCACATTGCTGAAATCTTCATACGCATTTCCTGCATCGAAAAAAGTAAGCCCCTTCAGCTTCATCTCCGTAGAAATGGGGAATATGTACTCGAAGTTGAAGATGAGCTCAGAAGTCCCGCCAATCGGATCGCCATCTACCGTAGTCACTGTTTTAACCGGACCAGTTTTTGGTTTTTTGTGTTTATCTCTCGGTCCGGCCTCCCCGAAGCCAAGCCCTCTGACCGTATTGATGCCGCCGACATAGAAGCGCTCGTACAGGGGGAGGTCCTTGCCGAAGATTTCCGTTGAGTAACCTAATCGTCCCCTTACCATAAAAGTTGTCTCGGCGATTGGCGCAGGGAAGAACCAGCCCGAATCAACGACTGCCTTTATAAAACCGTTAGATCCCCCGAGACCGGCAAACGTAACGCTCAGGGAGTTCCTCGATCCCCGCGACGGATCCAGATAGTTATCCCTGCTGTCCCTAACGATCGAAGGCGTTATGCTGCTCGTGGTACTTGTACCTTCCTGGTCCGTTATTAAGCTCGATGCCCCATTCTGGACGTTATCGATGGTTGCCTTTTCAAAGTTATAGGTAATGTCGCCTTTCCAGAACTCACCATAGGACTTCCCGAATCCGACATAAAATCCGTAGGCCTGCTTGTTATACTCGATATACTCGCGATGATGGCGATAGATTCCTGTTGAAAAGGATATAGGCTTGTCCTGAAAGTAGGGATCTTTGAAAGAAAGCTCATAATAGGAGGTCTTGCCCCCCAGTTCGCCTTTGAGTTTTACATATTGTCCCTTTCCGAAAAGATTTCCCTGCGTAATATCAGCGGTTGCTATAAAGCCGTCTGCAGAACTGTATCCCCCGCCAATACTCATGAAACCAGTTGGTCGTTCTTTTACCTTCACATCGACATCAACCGTTTTATCTTCATATTTCGGTTTTGGGACCATGTCCACGGTCTCAAAAAACCCGAGATTATTAATCCGTTCATAGCTTCTTTTCAGCTTTGAACTGTCAAAGGTTTCACCCTCGTCAAGTCTGATCTCTCTCCTGATGACCTTATCTCTCGTCTTCAGGTTCCCCGAGATTTCTACCCTGCCTATCCGGTATTTGTCTCCTTCTTCAATACCAAGCATGATCTGAACCGTCTTGTTCTGCTCATCAGGAGTAAGATTGGGAACGACAGAGACAAGAGCGTAGCCGTTGCGTGAATACAGGTCAGAAATGGCCAGCATATCCTTCTCGAGAATATTCTTCTGAAAAAGACCATTTTGCTTAAGGGTCAGTTTCTTCATGATCGTATCCTTGTCATACAACTTGTTGCCCGTGATATCAATGGACGAGACCTTATACTGATCACCCTCGGCAATGCGCAGCGTAATGGTCATGCCCTTTTTTTCTTTATCAACGAAGATCTCGGGCTCAGCAACCACAACTTTTAAAAATCCATTATTGAAATACAGATTTCTGACCTTTTCCATGTCAGTATCGAGCTGATCCTTCTTGAGATATCCGCCCGAGCTTATGAATGAGAACAGCCACCACTCTTTTGTTTCCATTACCTTTTTTATCTTGCCGGCCGAGAGATACTTGTTGCCTTCGACGGCAATTTTCTTGATCTTGACCTTGTCACCTTCCTCAATCTGATAGGTGAGTGTCACTTCATTTTCAGATATCTTTTTTATGACGGGGATGATATTTGTCAGCCAATATCCTTCTTCTTCATAGTATTTCCCGATTTTGGTCGCATTATCCTGGATCAGGACTGTGTCTGCGATCGATCCGGGTGTGATGGATATTTTTTCCCTTATTTTTGCATCTTCTATTTTTTTATTGCCCTGAAGGTCGATGCGGATAATGGCAGGTTTTTCCCGGACAAGATAGAAAAGTTTGACGCCGCCTTCAAATGCCTCGATCTCGACCTTTACATCCTCAAAATAGCCTAATTTGAAGATGGCCTTGATATCTTCGTTGGTCTTTTCCTGTGATATGGGTTCTCCGAGTTTCTGGGTAAGCTTCGCTTTAACCGCTCCTTCTTCAATGCGTTTGAGTCCTTTGACTTCTATCGCATTGACCAGTGGCTGCCCCTGTGCGAACAGTCCCGTATATGAAGCCAGCAACAGTACTATTACCAGCAGAACTGTTTTCCGCATGATTTCCTCCCCAATTTATAACGATTTTGAGCTCTTCCTGAAACCCGATAAGTATAGCACTGACCCAAGGGGATTTGTAAATAAAAAAAGAATCAAAGTTCGATTCGCCGTTGCGCTGGGAGATCCTTAATTTGAGGAGAGCATTTACATGCACATAAAATAAGAAATTATGATTTATGGATTAAATTTTTTTATTTGACCATCTCGCAAAAGGTATTTTAAGCTGTTAAGCCTGCATTTCTTTATTTTAGGCAATGAACAATCACCATAAAGGAGGATTCGATGAAGAAGTATGACACGCCGTTGATCGACGAGCTCGAAAAAGGCCCATGGCCGAGCTTTGTCACAGAGATGAAGAAGGCTGGAAAGAACAACGAGATGGCAAATGACGCAGTAGGGCATCTCGAAAAATGCTACCGGACCAAAGTAGGGTACTGGAAGCATGGCGGTATCGTAGGCGTTCTCGGCTATGGAGGAGGCGTTATCGGCAGATATTCTGAGCTTGGCGATGAGTTTCCCGGTGTTGCCCATTGCCATACGGTCAGAATAAACCAGACGAGTGGGTTTTTCTACACGAGCAATGCCCTTCGCGAGATCTGCGACATCTGGGACAAATACGGAAGCGGCCTCACCAACATGCATGGCTCGACCGGCGACCTTGTTCTTCTTGGCACCAAGACAGATGCACTCGAAACGATCTTCGCCGAATACTCATCCCGCGGATGGGACCTTGGCAGTTCAGGTTCCGCCCTCAGGACGCCAAACTGTTGTGTAGGCCCAGCCCGTTGCGAATGGTCAAATTATGACACCCTTGATCTTAACTATGCGCTGACCCAGGAATTTCAGGACGAAATTCACCGGCCAATGTTCGCCTACAAGTTCAAGATCAAGATGTCAGGCTGCGCCTGCGACTGCGTTGCTTCTATCGCCCGTGCTGACATGTCTATCATCGGAACCTGGAAGGGCAACATTGCGGTCAATCAGGACGAAGTCAAGAATTATGCAAAGAACGGCATGGACATTAATGCCGAGATCGTAAATATGTGCCCGACCCAGTGCATCAGCTATGATGGCAAGGATATGAAGATCAACGATGCTGAATGTAACCGTTGTATGCACTGCATCACCAAGATGACGAAGGCCCTAAAGCCTACCGGCGAGCGGGGAGCTACCATCTGTATCGGTTCAAAGGCCCCTATCGTTGTCGGCTCACTCCTTTCCTGGGTCATTGTTCCTTTCATCAAGATCGAGCCTCCTTACACTGAGCTCAAGGACCTTATCCGGAAGATCTGGGAATGGTGGGATGACAATGCAAAGCCGAGAGAGAGAATTGGTGAGGTTATCGAGATGAAGGGCATGAGGTCGTTCCTTGAAGGCATCGGCCAGAGCCCGATCCCGCAGCAGATCAAGGAGCCAAGAAAAGATCCGTTCATGTTCTACACTGAGGACGATATGGCTGCTTTCAAGGCCAAGGAAGCAGAAGAAAAGAAGACCGGCAAATACAAATTCTAATATTTACAAAAAAACAAGGAGGAGAATAAAATGGCATTACCACAGAGAAAAACAGATATCGGACCGCCTCATTATAAGCAGTTTCTGCCGCCTGTTATTCAGAAGAACTACGGCAAATGGAAATATCACGAAGTGCTTTCTCATGGCGTTATGGTCCACGTCGGCGAGAGCGGAGACAAGCTCTGGACAGTAAGAGTTGCCTCACCGAGACTTCTTTCGACGGCAACGATCCGCGAGCATTGCGATGTTGCAGAAAAATTCTGCGGCGGCTTCTTCCGCTATACCACCAGGAATAATGTTGAATTCCTTGTTTCTGACGAGAAGCAGCTCGAGCCGCTCAAGAAAGATCTTACCGCGCGTGGGTTCAAGATGGGCGGTATCGGCGCAGCGATTACCAACGTTGTTCATACCCAGGGATGGGTACATTGCCACAGTGCAGCTACTGACGCCTCAGGTCTTGTAAAGTCAATCATGGACGAACTTATGGAATACTTTGAGACCAAGACACTCCCTAATAAGGTCAGGCTTGCGGTTGCATGCTGCGTGAATATGTGCGGCGCTGTTCACTGCTCAGATATCGCTGTCGTTGCAGTGCATACCAAAGTCCCGACAGTTGCACACGAGAATTTCAAGAACATGTGCGAACTTCCTACGGTTATCGGATCCTGCCCTACACGCGCCATCAGCCCAGATCCTGCGAACAAGAGCGTCAAGATCAATGCTGATAAGTGCATGTACTGCGGTAACTGCTTTACAGTCTGCCCGCCGATCAGCATCAAGGATCCAGATCGTGACGGTGTTGCAATACTGGTAGGCGGAAAGATCAACAGCCTCAGATCCAATCCAAAGTTCTCGAAGCTTGTTATCCCGTTCATCTCGAACGAGCCGCCGCGCTGGCCCAAGGCAGTTGCTGCGATCAAGCATATTGTAGAGGTTTATGCAGCGAACGCGCGGAAGCATGAGAGAGTTGGTGAGTGGATCGAAAGAATAGGCTGGGAGAGGTTCTTCTCCCTGACCGGAATTGACTTTACCTTCCAGTGCATTGATGATTTCACCTTCATGCGCGACACCATGAGGACATCCTCCACCTTCAAGTGGTAGTATAAACAATTGGGGAAGGCAGTCTGGAAATCGGGACTGCCTTCCCACGATTTAACTCTAAATTTGACACGGGGGTAAAGAAAAATGGAAATGGCAGAACTGCAGGACAAAATTTTCGCCTTCTGTGAAGCTGCAAAGGGCAAGAAGAAGCTTAAGGAAAAAGATATTCTCATTGGCGTGAGCGGTGAACTCAGCATTGAAAAGGATGAGGTCAAGAAGGCATTGAGAGAGATGATCAATGTCGGCAGACTTATGTATTCCTACGGCGGTGGCGCAAGCTCAGTCGAGATCCCGAGCGAAGAGTATCTCCGTGAAAAAGGCATGATTAAGTAACCGCTGATTCAATCAGACGATACGATGAGAGGGACATCAAGTCCCTCTTTTTTTTGGTCCACGTAACAGTTTTGTCCCGCCTGTTTAATATTGCTGCTGTTCTTTGCTCCAGATGGCAAGGTGTTCTGTTATGAATTCTATTACTTTCTGGTGCTCATCTGCCCCGCGATTCTGAATGGTCATCCGCTCACCAAATGCAAAGTATATTTTTTTCTTGATGTCAATAGGCCCGAAATCCTTTATCCTTTTCCCAATGCCCCATGCATCCGTCTTGAGAGCGATTGGTATTACCGGCACATTCGCCTTAAGAGCCAGTTTGATGCCGAGCGAGTTGAACTCCTCGGGGCTGAAGACAGCGGCCCTTGTGCTTTGGGGGAAGACCACAATAGACTGCCCCTTCTGCAGTTTTTCAGTCCCTTCCTCCAGAACTGCCCTGAGATCTTCCCGTGCATTTGTCCTGCCGACCAGAATCGGGTCTCTCGATCGCATGATAGGACCAAAGACCGGCATATTCACAAGGCTTTCCTTGACAACAAAGGTTACCGGCTTCAGCGGCTGGATTATGGAAGGGAGTACTAAGGTCTCAAGCGTACTCATATGATTGCTGATAAATACCGCAGGTCCGTCAAAATTCTTGAGGTTATCCAGTCCTGATATCTCTATGCATGCCCCGATATTTTCAAGAGCGCGAATGATCTCAAAACTGCTTTCTGCCCATTTCTCGGCCGGATATTCGCCCTTGAGAGCCTTGCGGCTATTTTTCCATATGATCCAGAATACCTGAAAATAGAACGTTACTCTTGGCCCAAGGAATATTTTGGAAAAAAAGCTCCGCGGTCTGTCAGGATCTGTCCTATATCCATCCTGGTCTGCGGCTATCACTGCTTCTGCAGAACCCACTTCTGAATTTCATTGACCATTGCCTCGACCGTTGCCTCTTTTGGCATGATATGAACCATGAGGCCGGCTCTTTCTACTGCTCTTGCAGTAACCGGTCCGATTACCGCGATTGCCACATTGTGCAGCAATTCGTCTGCGTCCTCTCCCATCATCTCCCTGAAGTTCGTAAAGGTTGCTGCACTGGTAAATGTCGCAACAGTCACACGTCCCTCTTGCAGGAAGCGTTTAAGTCTCTTGCCATGGTGTTCAGGCTTGATCGTGCGGTACGCGACCGGTACATCAATAATGCCTCCAAGTTCACGCACCTTCTCAGGGAATAGTTCCCGTGCGGTTTCAGCCCGCGGGAGCAGAAACTTTATTCCCTTCAGTTGCAGAGCGCTTGAAATAAGGCTACCAGAGGTTTCTGTTCCTCTCGCTTCCTGCTGGCCAGTAAACGCATCAATTAATCCTTCAGCCCGGAACTCATTTGGAACAAGGTCAACCCTCAGGCCGAATTTATTGATTGCAGCAGCGGTTTTTCCCCCTACGGCACAGATTTGCAAACCTTTCAATTCCCGAATGTCGATGCCTTTGGCAAAGAGTCTTGAAAAGAAATACTTCACGCCATTAGCGCTGGTAAAAATCAGCCAGTTATATGTGTCGATTGCATTGATCGCTTTGTCAAGGTCATCCCAGCTTTCGGGCGGCACGACCTCTATGGAGGAGAACTGGAGAACCTCTGCACCCAATTCCTCAAGGGTCTCGAAGCCACCAGAATGTTCACGTGTTACCAGTATTCTTTGGCCGAACATCGGCTTTTTCTCATACCAGTTCAGTTCACTTCGCAGCTTCACCACATCGCCGATGACCGTTACTGCCGGAGGCATAATGTCCTTCTCCTTCACAACGGCAGCGATGTCCTTTAACGTGCTCACGATCGTCTTCTGGTCGGCCCGTGTGCCCCACCGTATCACGGCAACGGGGGTATCAGGAGAGCGCCCATGCTCTATCAGTTTCCTGGTCATCTCGCCGATATTCTTTACTGCCATAAGAAAGACCAGGGTGCCGATTCCGGTAGCAAGCTTAGCCCAATTTATTGATGACTCCCCCTTTGTGGTGTCCTCATATCCGGGGATGACAGCGAAGGATGAAGAATAGAGCCTGTGCGTGAGCGGTATTCCTGCATACGCCGGAGCGGCCACAGAGGAACTGACGCCCGGGACCACCTCAAACGGTATCCCCGCCTTGACGAGTTCCTGCGCTTCTTCGCCACCCCTGCCGAAGACAAAGGGGTCACCGCCCTTAAGGCGGCAGACGATCTTTCCTTCTTTGGCCTTTTGGACAATCGCGCGATTTATTTCATCCTGCGTCATGGTGTGGTGGCCTCCACGCTTGCCGGCATAGATGAGTTCTGCACGGTGACTGATATAGTTCAGAAGCTGCGCGTTAAGATGAAAGTCGTAAATAACAACTTCAGCGTTCTGCAGGCAACGGAGGCCCTTGACCGTAAGCAGACCTATGTCTCCAGGGCCCGCGCCGACGAGGAATACTATGCCGTTTTTCTTGTTCATCAGGGAATGTATTTTAGCACAACATGGACAGAGAAGGCTGTTGCACGAAATATAATTGTAACGCCAAAATGATAATGTCCTAAATGGCCAAAGTAGAAATGTCCTGAAATA
>CAYXBA010000026.1:0-25969 GCA_964463135.1 uncultured Nitrospiraceae bacterium | reverse complement strand
AAGTGTCACCCTATTTCCTTAAATCCTTGGTATCATTATCTGGTCGCTAGGACAGCCTATGACAGCAACAATTCACTGGACAGCACTGAGCAGTATCTCCTGGGAGGCATAGAATGGAGACTCACAGAAAAGTCTTTTGGCCGTTTCAAGGCAGGGTATGAGATGAAGGACTTCAGACACGGCGACAGTTTCAGGGGCCCGAGCTTTGAACTTCAGCTGGAGCACAAGCTGACAGCTAAGACACAGCTCTCCCTCAATGCATATCGCAAGACGAATGAGGCCTGGGTTGCAGGCACAGCCTTTGTGATCACCACCGGAGGACGGGCCTCTGTCAGCCATATGATGACCTCAAAGATAACCATCTCTGCAATGCTTTCCTACATAAACGACAAGAGCAAGGGAACATCTCTTTCATCGCTTTCGGAAACAGCCGTGGATGACGACATCTATCAGGCCGGCATAGAGGTCCAGTATGCCTTCCGCAGGTGGCTCAGGGCCCGTGCAGGATACCAGTACACCACAAAGGCCTCTTCAGACCCTTCCTTTGATTACCGCACCAACACCCTGCTTTTCGGCCTTACCGGCTCGTTCTGAAGACTGCCCGGCCCTGTTCTCTAATTTGCTTAAATGGTCTATACTTAATAAGAATATGAAAAAAATAACCGGCATCTTCTTTATAATAGTCATCCTGGCCTTCTTCAGTGCTGCTTATGCTGAACAGGATTACCTGATAGGGCCTGACGATGTGGTCAAGGTGACAGTGTACAACCACCCCGATCTTACTGCCACAGACCGCATAAGCGGCGACGGCATGATCATGCTGCCGCTCATCGGCGATGTAAAACTCGCTGGCCTTTCGGTCGAAATGGCAGCAAAGAAGATCAGCCTGCTCCTGAGCGACGGCTTTATCATGGACCCGAAGGTCTCGGTCTTTGTTGTTGAGTTCCGGAGCCGGAAGGTGATGATCATGGGCCAGGTCTTCCGTCCCGGCGTATTCACGCTGAGCGGCAACACCTCTTTCCTTGAACTGCTTACCCTTGCAGGAGGCCTGACCAAGGAGGCCGGCGACAGGGCGACCATTAAACGCAAGACGACCAATGCAGGCAAAGAAGGTGAAGGGCTCATAACCATAGACCTCAGAAAGCTGATCGATCAGGGGGATGCGTCACTCGATATCGTACTCATGGACAATGACAGTGTGTACATCGCTAAGGCAGGGGTCTTCTACATAACCGGCGAAATAAAAAAACCTGACGCGTACAAACATGAAGAAGGTCTCACCGTGATCAAGGCTGCGACCATGGCTGGCGGCTTTTCGGACAAGGCTGCGCCCGGCAGGATAAAGATCATCAGAAAAATAGACAAAAAAGAGAAGCTGATCGAACACGCAGGCATGGACGAACTCATCCTGCCTGACGACATCATTGTCGTGCCGGAGAGTTTTTTCTGATGTTCGAAGATAAAGATATCCATCTGCGGGATTACCTGCATATCGTGCTTAAGCACCGGCATAAGGCCGTGCAGTTCTTCGGCATCATCTTTGCGCTGACGCTGCTGATCACCTTTTCGACCACACCGATCTATATTGCGACCACAAAGGTGCTGATCGAAAAGAGCGAGCCCGCAAACCTTTCTCTCAACCCATACTATATGTCCTATGACCCTGACTTCAGCGAGACCCAATTCCAGCTTATCAAGAGCTTCTCTGTTGCCCAGCGCGTCGTGAAGATGCTCGGGCTCGGCAGGCGCTCTGATACTGCTGCAGGCGAGGCAGGCACGAACATCATTACCGGGACCTTCAACTGGTTCCGCGACCTCATCTCAACGGTCCTCCATGTCGGCGGAGCAAAGCCTGTGCCTGCAACCCCTGACCCTGCGTCTGCAGCACCGAGGGAAGAGGATCCTCTCAAGCTGTACCAGCAGGCCAGGATGGTCAGCGGTTCCATTACGGTCTCGCCGGTAAAGAACAGCAAGATCGTCAATATCAGCTTTGCGTCCAAGGATCCGAAAATGGCAGCCCTCATCGTCAACACCGTTGCCAAGGCCTACACTGACGAGGTCCTGGACATCAAGATGGGCTCTTCGCAGTATGCGCTCAAGTGGCTGACCGAAAAAGCGGATGAAGAGCGGGCACGTCTCAACAAGACCGAGAAGGCGCTCCAGGAATATATGCGCGACAAGGATATCGCAACGCTCGAAAATAAAGTGACCATGGTTCCCGAACGCATCTCCGAGATCGCGATCAAGCTCGCGCAGTCCGAAACAAAGCGAAAAGAGCTGGAGAATCTCTATAATGCGGTGAAACCTTACACAGCGAACCCTGACGGCGCTGACGAGATCCCGGCCATAGCAGCTGATCCGGTCATGCAGTCCCTGCGCTCCCAGATCCTGAAGGCAGAGCAGACCATCGGGGAGCTTTCACAGAAATACGGCCAGAGGCATCCTGCCATGGTCACTGCTGCCGGCGACCTGAATGTGCTTAAGGAAAAGAAACGGGAACAGATAAAACGCGTGGTCGCAACGATCAGGAACGAATATGAGATCGCCAGGTCAGGTGAAGAGACCCTGCGCAGGCTGGCAGGCCAGGTAAAGGCCGAAACCCAGACCCTGGGAGAAAAATTCGTTCAGTACGGCGTACTGAAGCGCGAGGCGGAAACGAGCAGAGAACTGTTCGAAGCGATCGTCAAGAGGATCAAAGAGCAGGGGATAACTCAGGACATTCAGACGGTCACGGTCTGGGTGATCGAAAAGGCCGAGGTCCCGGCCAGCCCTGCCAAGCCGAACAAGTTCAGGAACATCCTTCTCGGTCTGGTTATCGGTCTGATGGGCGGTGTCGGACTCGCCTTCTTTATCGAGTATCTCGACAACACCGTCAAGTCGGCTGAAGATGTGGAGCAGAAGTTCAATGTCCCGGTCCTCGGCATCATAGAACTTCTGGACAAGGAGAAGGGCCCGGCCGAGGACATTGTGCTGCGCGATCCTCATTCCAATATCACCGAGAACTACCGTGCGGTCAGAACAAGCATCATGCTCTCGACCGCTGACAGACCGCCGAAACATATCCTGGTGACAAGCATCGCTCCGCAGGAAGGCAAAACGACCACAGCGGTAAACCTTGCGGCAGTGCTGGCCCAGTCCGGCCATAATGTGCTGCTCATGGATGCAGACCTCAGAAGGCCGCGCCTTCGCCGGATCTTTGGCATCGAGACCGATACCGGGTTAAGCACCTATCTTGCCGGCACATCTGATATAGAGTTCTTCACCCCAAAAGGGATCGAACATCTGCAGATCGTACCTTCAGGCCCGGTGCCGCCCAATCCCTCTGAGCTGATCGGGTCAAAGCATCTGCATGACCTGCTGGCCTCATTGGAAGAGAAATTCGATTTCGTTGTCTGGGACTCGCCGCCGCTCTTCGCTGCTGCAGAGAGCCTTGTGCTGAGCAAAATGCTGAGCGGGACGATCATTGTCACGCGCGCAGGCAAGACCACGTACAAGGAACTTGAGCGCGGGATCAAATCAATACAGGATATCGAGGCGCGTGTGCTGGGTGTCGTGATCAACGGACTGGACATCAAGGAAAGCATGCGGTACAACTACAACTACCGGTACTACAGCTACTACGGGGCAGAGGAGATCAAGCCGCCCGCAAAGCTCCCGCATGAGCCCTGACAGGGCCGTCTCACCTGCCGTACCTGCTGAAGGACATCCCTGCATTCTGCCGGTCACGGCGTGCGAAGCGTAACCGAAACCACCGTATTCCGCATCTTCCTCGGCACGCTGATATTCTGCCCGTTGGCATTCGGTACGGTCGAGACCTGGTCTCTTCTTATCATGGAAGCAGGTGTCTTCTCATCGCTCCTCCTCTTCTTTATTTTTGTAAAGGAAAAGGGGCAACCGGGCATCCTGAAGACCCCTGGCATACTGCCTCTTGCAGCGCTGCTCTGCTATATGCTTTTCCAGACAATTCCGCTGCCGCCTGCGCTGATAGAGAAGATCTCCCCTGCAGCATTCGAGCTTTATCGCCGGTCAGTCTGGGTAGCCGATCCCGGGGCCTGGACAACGCTCTCGCTGTATCCCAAGGGGACTATTGCCGAGTTCCTGAGACTCTCGTCGTACGCAGCCGCATATCTCCTGACAACACAGTTTCTGTCTGACCATGACCGGCTCAGAAAGACCGTTGGTCTGCTCACGGCATTTGCTGCAGTGCTGGCTTTCTTTTCCCTGATCCAGCATCTGGTGCCCAACGGGAAGATTTACTGGATACGAGAACTGACGCAGGGCGGCACACCCTTCGGTCCCTATGTCAACCGCAACCACTTTGCAGGGCTGATGGGCATGCTCTTCCCGATCGTGATGGTCAGTTTCCTCCTTTCACGTCCTTCCACGCGCGAGGAGACATTCCGCAAAAAGGTTTCTGATCTCCTGGACAGATCGCTCAGGAACGTCCATCTGCTCCAGGGATTCGGTGCAGTTCTCGTGGCACTCTCGATATTCCTGAGCCTCTCCCGGGGCGGCATCCTCGGCTTCTGCGTCTCTCTCGCTGTGCTTGGCTATCTTCTGAGCAAACGGATCAGAACCCGAAAAGGAGGACTGCTTCTTGCTGCAACGATCGTTGTCATCTTGTACGCGGTCGGATGGTTCGGATGGACGCCGGTGTTTGAGCGTTTCAGGTCGATCCGGACCGTTCAGGGAGAGATATCAGAGCTGCGCCTCGATCTCTGGAAGGACAGTCTCAACATGGTGCGTGACTTTCCGCTGACCGGGACAGGGGCCGGGTCTTTTATGCATACGTATCCGGCTTACCGCACCATACGCGGCCAGGGGATCGCTGATCATGCACATAACGATTACCTTGAACTGCTGACCGATGGCGGCATCATCGGCATTGCCCTCTTCGCATGGTTCATTGCAGCGGTTCTGGCACGTTCTTATCAGGCCTTTTTGAAAAGAAAAGACCCCTTTGCGCGTCATCTCTTTGCCGGTGCGTTCGCCGGCATAGCCGCGTTCCTTCTGCACGGCTTGACTGACTTTAATTTTTTTATCGGCGCAAACGGTCTCTATCTGTTCCTGCTGCTCGGCCTTCTGGTGAATGCAGCCAGGCTCCATGCTGCCGGAGAAGAACAGTCACTGCCTGCAGAAAGACCTTCATTGCAGAAGATCATTGTCTGGGGCGCTGGAGGTCTTCTGCTTCTCAGTCTGCTGCTCAATACAGGGCAGATGCTCGGTTCGCTATTACAGGCTGAGGCCTCCCGCATCTCGCCCGCCAAGGCATCTCCGGAAGCGCTCGCTTACATGCGTGACACCCTTGTTCGCGCTTCCTTGCTTGACCCTCTTGAGCCGTCGCACAGGTACTGGCTCGGCCGTGCAGACGCAGGACTTAAAGACATCGTCTCAGAGCACCGCAGCTACCTCAGTGCAGTGCGCCTCTCGCCCTCAAATGCAGGATATTTGCAGGCGCTTGGTGTAGCATTGGAGGACAAGGGCAATACAGCAGCAGCTGAGGAGCTCTTTGCAGAGGGCGTTGTCCGCGCAAGGACTGACACCGGCGTGATCAGGCAATACGGCAGTTTCCTCCTGAGAACAGGGAAAAAGGAAGCTGCCCTCACCCAGTTCAGGACCGCACTCGCACTTGAACCGGAGAAGGTCAGGGACTATACCACGCTCCTCGTGCTTGAAGGCCTCTCTGATCAGGATATCCTGAGCATCATCCCTGAGGATGCGGGATCACGCATCACCTTCGCAGAGTATCTCGATGCAACAGGCAGCCAGGAAAAAGCGCTCGCTGCATACGAAACTGCACGCGATCTGCTGCGCAGGACACGTCCTGAATCTCCCGGCATGTACTGGAGGATAGCGCAGTTCGCTTCACGGAAGTCCCGTTTTGCAGAGGCACTCGAAGTGATGCAGCGGGCAGAAGAGCTTTTTCCTCAGGATATCAACATCCGGATGGCAGTGGCAGGGTATTATGAAAAATTGGGCTTTAGCGATCAGGCTTCTGCTGCGTACCGGAAAGTCCTCAGTCTTGATCCGGAAAACAGGACTGCTAAAAAAAGGCTGACTGAGCTTGCAGAAGATAGCTCAGTTAAACAGTAGGTCCAGCCTTGAAAGGATTTGAGGATTGTCGGCTTCGAATGCAACGATAGGGTAAAAGAGCCGCATCACCTTCCCTGCAGCTTCTTTTCCCATTCCCAGGCAGTCCTGATAATGTATTCAAGATCGTCGTGGATAGGCTTCCAAACAAGTTCTTTTCTGATCCTTGATGAATCAGCAACCAGACCAGGAGGATCACCCTCCCGCCTGCCAACGACCCTGACCGGAAAATCAATGCCCGTGACCTGCTTCACCATCTGAACAACTTCCGTTACAGAGTACCCGTGCCCATACCCGCAATTGAATGCCCTGCTCCCCCCCCCTCTGGCGAGATGATCCAGTGCAAGCATATGCGCATGAATAAGATCATCAATATGGATATAGTCGCGGATGCAGGTGCCGTCAGGAGTATCATAATCTGCACCGAAGATGCTCAATTCCTTACGCATGCCGAGGGCCGTTCTCAGGGCAACCGTGATAAGATGAGTCGCATCCCTGCACCGCTGACCGATCCTTGCAAGGGGATCCGCGCCCGCCACGTTAAAATACCGCAGTGCAGCATATCTGAGACTTTTGATACGATCCATATCCTGCAAGACCTGCTCGACCATGCATTTTGATGCTCCGTAAGGATTGATCGGCAGGAAGGGCGCATCCTCTGCCACAGGCACCCGGTCCGGGATGCCGTACACAGCTGCAGTCGAAGAGAAAATGAATGTATCCACTCCGTGCCTGATGCAGGTCTCAATCAGGTTCAGGGCATTGACGAAGTTATTCCTGTAGTACTTGGCCGGCTCCCTTACTGACTCATCGACCACGATAAAAGCCGCAAAATGGGCAACCGCATCGAACTTTTCAACGTGCAAAAGCTCGTCGAGCATTGTAGTGTCAGCGAGATCACCCACGACCAGCCTGCCGTGCAGCACCGCCTCCCTGAACCCGGTCGACAGGTTATCAAGGACGACCACGTCGTGGCCCTTCTCCCCCAGCGTCCTGACCATATGGCTGCCGATATATCCTGCCCCGCCGGTAACGAGTATCTTCATAATGCTGCTCTCCCCTCCACAGTAAAAAAGTATCGTTACTTTAGCACGAAATAAGGCCTGTTTTCATACGCAGATAGTCCAAAAAACCAAATAAATTGCTTTTTGAAGCGCCTTTTTTTTATGCTAAAAGAAATCAATTTACGGAGGTTACTATGTTGAAAATTTCTGATAATGCGGCTGAAAAGGCCAAAGAGATACTGAAAGCTGAAGGCAAGGAAGGCTGGGGTCTGAGAATATTCGTTCAGGGCGGAGGCTGCTGCGGTCCCAGCTACGGCATGGACATCGACGAGAAGGCCGGAGCCGGCGACAAGGTCGTGGAGAAGAACGGACTGAAGGTCTTTGTCAATGACGAGACATTTGCAAGCCTGACCGAAAAGGAGATCGACTTCATCAAGACCGAGCAGGGTGAAGGCTTTGTGATCAATAATCTTGGCGAAGCGGCCCCCTCCTGCGGCACTGGCTGCGGTTCCGGTTGCGGTTCGGGCTGCAGCGACTAATAGAGGACAGATGTTCCCGTATCAGAGGCCGAGAAGGCTCAGGAAGAACGAGACGATCCGGAGAATGGTGAGGGAGACCTCGCTCTCTCCGGATAATTTCATCTATCCGCTTTTTATCACGTACGGCAAAAATGTCCGCAAAGAGATCAAGTCCATGCCAGGCTGCTACCAGGAGTCTGTGGACATGGCGGTCAAACATGCAAAAGAGGTCTATGCTCTCGGCATCCCTGCGGTGATCCTCTTCGGTATCCCTGAACATAAGGACGCGATCGGCTCCGGGGCCTTTGACCCTCACGGCGAGGTCCAGAAGGCGATCAGGGCCATCAAGAACAAAGTCCCGGACCTCTATGTCATTACAGATGTCTGCATGTGCGAATATACGAGCCACGGCCACTGCGGTATTGTCAAGAACGGCGAGGTCCAGAATGACCCGACCCTTGAGCTGCTTGCAAGAGAAGCGGTCTCCCATGCAGAGGCAGGCGCAGACATGGTTGCACCGTCTGACATGATGGACAACCGGGTGGAGGCGATCAGGCTGGCCCTTGACTCGGCAGGTCTTTCCGAGGTCCCGATTATGAGTTATGCGGCTAAATATGCCTCTGCCTTCTACGGCCCGTTCCGGGAGGCAGCAGAATCAACACCCGAATTTGGAGACCGCCGCTCGTACCAGATGGACCCTGCAAACAGGAGAGAGGCGATCAAGGAAGTCGCCCTTGATATCGAAGAAGGTGCTGACATCATTATGGTTAAGCCTGCCATGACCTATCTGGACATCATCTCTGACGTAAAGGAAAGCTTCGATCTCCCTGTGGCTGCCTATAACGTAAGCGGAGAATATTCCTGCATCAAGGCTGCCGCAAAAATGGGCTGGATAGACGAAGAACGGGCGATGATGGAACTGCTCATTTCGATCAAGCGGGCAGGCGCCGACCTTATCCTCACCTACTTTGCAAAAGACGCTGCAAAGGTACTCAACAGATAACTGCCCCCGCAGTCCTGCAGGGGCCAACTGTCAGATCCAGACCACCTTCTGAAAGTCTTTCATCCCTTCAACGATATGGTTCGTTGTGCCGCGATAACCGACCTTCAGCGCTGATTCAAGGTTGTAGTATTTGAGACAGGTGCCGCAGGAAAATATCTCGACTCCCATCTCTGCCAGGTCTTTCAGCACCGGGATGATCTCCTCGTTCACCGTGGTCAGCTTCACGCCGGAATTTAAGAAAAAGATAGTATGCGGGATCTCCCTGGTCACCTTCATGGTTTCGAAGAACCCCTTGACCAGCATTCTGCCGATCTCTTCTTCCCTGCCGAGGGAATCAGCGGCTACAACAAGCATAAGATCTTTTTCCATTTTCTGCATGCTCCTCCCTTTTTCCTGAAAGCATATATCTTTTGCTCCCTATTTCTCAACAAGGACCTCACTATTCTTCTGAATTGGAGGGGGGTAGTGCGAATCGAACACACAATAGCCATCGTATGACTATAACGCTGGTTTTGCAGACCAGGTGGGGACCATCCCCTTACCCCCCCATTGAGGTATAACCTATTGTATTTCAGAAAGTTATTCATTGCCTTCCCGTCAACTATTTACTCCTTGAAACGTTAAAGGATAGAATATATTTGCTCTATATAACAAATAGATAAAGCCTATTTGTAGATATGCAGGTATAGCCATAACAATGGCTTTCTGGAGTCGCAATTTAAGTCCCTTGAAAAAAACAGTGCTGATGTTGTAACATTTGCGCATTGCCGAACAAAGAAGTTGCAGCAATGACAAGCCCTGAAGGGTTGTTGAACACAAAAGTAAAATAATAAAATCAGAAAAAGGCCATGAAGGCGGGTACCAGAAGGTACTGACTTTCATGGCCTTTTTTCGTTTGGGAGGAATCATTGTTAAGAGTTGGCGTTATCGATGGTCAGGGCGGAGGTGTTGGCGCTCTTATCGTGAAAAGACTTAAAGAGGAGTTCAGGGACTCCGTGGAGATTATTGCCCTGGGGACTAACGCAGCGGCAACCTCGGCAATGATAAAATCCCGTGCAAACAAGGGGGCAAGCGGTGAGAATGCGATTATTTGGAATTCAACCAGGGTGGATGTAATTACCGGTCCTCTGAGTATTGCACTTCCTAATGCCATGCTTGGTGAGTTGACATCGAGGATGGCTTCGGCAATAGTCTCATCCGAAGCAGAAAAGATCCTTCTGCCTCATAATCAGGAAGGGATCAATCTTGTTGGCCTCAGAAAAGAGCCTCTTCCGCATATGATCGAACAGCTTGTCCAGAGAATAAAGGAGATAATAAATGTGCGAGGCTAATGCATACGTGTACCATGACGGCATTGAAGAACTCTATCTCGAAGGATTGGATATCCTGATACCTGAGGGAGAGAGCCTGATTTTAAAAAATCTCTTTGGTGAGCAAAAGATATTTGAAGGACGTATAAGAGAGGTCTCCCTGCTTCATCACAAGGTTGTGCTTGAGAAGAGATAGTTAGAAGAGTATTTTGAATCAAACAAGGTCATATAATGACCTGATGTAAGCCCAGCAGGGCTAAGAAGCAAGTAGTCACCATTAAAATGAAGAAAAAGGCCATGAAGGCGGGTACCTGAAGGTACACCTGTTCATGGCCTTTTTTGTTTTTTGGAGGATTTATGCCCGAAACAGTATACAGAAAAGCAGCAACTGTAGAATTCTGGGATGGCTACGCCCCCTGGTACAAACTCTGGATGGAACATCACAACTACCATAGCAGAATTCCTGAAGAGAGACTGCTGGTGTCGGTATTTACTGGTGGCACAAATCATAGAAAAGGGAGGTGAACGAACAAAGCAAAAAAGGCAGGGGATACCTGTGAAGAGGCCCCCCTGCCGGGTGGGAATGATGCATGGCGCAACGCTTCCCGCTCCTATTTTATCAGAAATAAGATAATACGGAGGTTTATTCATGAAGCAATTCTTAATGGCAGTAAGTCTTATGCTGAGCATTTTCAGTTTGCCTGCTTATGCAGCGCATCCGCTTATCACTGACGACACAGGCACACAAGGCAAGGGCAAGTTTCAGGTCGAGGTAAATGCAGAACATGCCAACGACAACGGCAATGCCGAAACCACACTTGGTGCAACACTTTCAGCAGGAGTGCTGGACAATGTTGATATCGTGATCGGCACCCCCTACGTTTTCCTGAGCGAAAAGGATGACACCGGCCACAGGAGCCATGAAGATGGAATATCTGATCTGTCCCTGGCTTTCAAATGGCGTCTTTATGAAAATGAAGGTCTGAGCTTTGCGCTGAAACCCGGCGTGACCCTGGCGACCGGAGATCCAGACAAAGGCCTGGGCGACGGCAAATCAACCTACAGCCTTTTTTTCATAACCACAAAGGAACTGGAACCAATCACCCTTCATCTTAACCTTGGCTACATTCTGAACCGGTCGGAGCTGCGCAATATATCTCATTACTCTCTGGCAGCAGAATATGCAGCAGCGAAGAGCATAAAGATCGTCGGAAACATTGGAGGAGAGACCAACCCTGATAGGGAATCAAACACGCACCCCCTCTTTGCTCTTGGCGGACTGATATATAAAGTGACAGACAGCTTTGACATTGATTTCGGCGTAAAAGCCGGATTGAACAAGGCAGAACCAGATTATACCCTGTTGGCAGGCATTGCCTTCAGGTTTTAAGGAGGAATAACCATGCATATGGCAGACGCATTACTTTCACCGGCTGTAGGCGCAACGTTTTGGGCCGGCACTCTGGGGACTATTGCATATTGTTCGAAAAAGTTGAAGGATTCCATGGACGAAAAAATGGTTCCGCTCATGGGTGTGCTCGGGGCCTTCATCTTTGCAGCGCAGATGATCAATTTTACGATCCCTGCGACTGGATCGAGTGGACACCTTGGGGGAGGGATGATCCTCGCAGTCATACTTGGCCCCTATGCGGCGTTTATAGTCATGGCCTCGGTTCTGACAGTCCAAGCCTTCTTCTTTGCCGACGGAGGCCTTCTTGCGCTGGGCTGTAATATCTGGAACCTGGGCATATACCCCTGTTTCATCGCATATCCACTTATCTATAAACCTCTGGCCGGAATAAACCCCACCCCTAAAAGGATTACGATGGCAGCTCTGATAAGCGGAGTCGTTGGGTTACAATTAGGCGCTTTTTCCGTGGTCATTCAGACCTTGCTGTCAGGCAGGACCGAACTGCCTTTCGGTACATTCCTGCTCCTCATGCAGCCTGTTCACCTTGGCATAGGAATCGTTGAAGGCTTTGTAACAGCAGGCGTGATCAATTTCATCAAGGCTGCCAGACCTGAAATTCTTGAGAGTATATCCTCAGCCCGTCCGCTTGCTGCTGATATTCCACTCAGAAAGGTCTTGGCAGGCCTTCTGGTGATGGTTGTGCTGACTGGCGGGGCGCTGTCGTGGTTTGCCTCTGCCAATCCGGATGGCCTTGAATGGTCCATAGAGAAGACTTTCGGTAAACCGGAGCTTCCTGAGCAGGAACACGAAATAATGCCCGCCTTGAAAAAGATTCAGGAAAGTATGGCCTTTCTTCCGGATTATGGATTCAAAAAACCCGAAGAAAAAAATGAAGGCGCTGAGATCGAGAAAAAAGAAGAAGCCTGGCCCGCTATAGAGCCAGGGACCTCCGTTTCCGGCATCATAGGCTCAGGCTTAGTTCTGGCTGCAGTTTTAGTAATCGGATTTACAATAAAGGCGGTACGACGCAAGGCGGCGAGTCGGTAACGTGAAAATCAGGCAAATTGGGCCACGTTCAAAGAGCATGGGGTGGCCTTATTTGTCCTGAAGCCGAGACAAGTTACGTCTTAAGCAAATAGTCCAGAAATACCTTGTATAGATGCGGCAGGGTCCGCTTGCGGTGGGTGATAATATAGAACTGTCGCTTCATGTCAGTATCTTTTATTTTGATTTCTTTGAGCATGCCGCATTTCAGCTCATCCTTAGCAGACCTGCGTGAAATTATCGAAATGCCCATCCCTTCTTTGACAGCCTGTTTGACAGCATCAGTCGATCCGAATATGCCGACAACATTGAGCTGCTGAAAGTCTATCCCCTCTTTTTCAAGAATATTTTCAAATACCCTCTTTGTACCTGAGCCCTGTTCCCTTATGACAATGGGCAAGCTGGTAATATCCTTGATGCTGATGGTTTTTTTCACATCCATGCCGCTGGAAGCAACCACAATTAGGTCGTCATCGAGAAAAGGCTTATAATCGACTTGTCTTGATTCCAGTTTCGCGCCTACAATGCCCATGAGCAATTCATCCCCGGCAACTTTATCGATAATTGCACGGGAATCAGAAACAACTGCCTCAAAGAGTACGGAGGCGTTTTTATGTCTGAACGATGCGGCAAGGCCGGGAAGAATGTATGTCCCGGGGATTGTGCTTGCACCGATAATAAGATGGCCCGAGAGGTCTTTCTTGAATTCGCCGAGAACTTCCTTGAACCCTTCGACCCTGTCTATAATCTCCTGCGCCTTGCCGATAAGGACTGCAGCCTCTTTGGTCGGAAGAACCTTTCTTGGGAGCCTGTCGAAAAGCCTGCATTTCAATTCGTTCTCAAGCGCCTTGATGTGGTCACTTACCGTCGGTTGCGTAAGGTTAAGCTCTTCAGCTGCTTTTGAAAAACTCCTGAGTTTATAAACCGATGAAAAGACCTTGATATGGTGTATGTCCATAGTGGAATTAGAATAACCTATTGCCTTGCCTGTGTCGACACAGCGGATCTGCTCAGAAAATCTGATAACGCCTTTTTGACTGCATTTGCGTCTTCTGAATCATCAGTCGAATATATCTTAAGCTGACGACCTCTTCCCGAAAGGGAAACAGAGAAGAAGGGCAGATCATACCCCTCTAACAATCGACTCTTGTCCTGTATCTCGACAGTGGTGTAATCATCAAGGCTATAGACCTTATACCAGGACAGAACAAAAGCTCTCCACATCTTTCTGATAGTCCTGCCTGAAAGGTCAAGTTCTGTTGTAATCCCAAGATATCGACCTGCTCTCACATCATGTATTGTGAGAATACCATCCGTGATCCTTTCTATGGACGTTAAACCTTTACTTCCACGGCAAGTGCAGGGAATACACGTTAATGATATAGGCATATTCAATTATGAAATCGGCCGGATATATGAGTCAAATAGATAGTCTCAATCCATGTTTATCATTGAATAGACTATGCCGATGTGCTTTCAGTTTCGGGCAGTGATAAAATAGGTGCGTATGATTACTTTGGATATCCCTGGATCAGGAATAATTAAGATAGAGCATTTTGTGACCGACTTTTCCGGGACCCTATCAGAGGACGGCTGTCTTTTAAGCGGTGTCAAAGAAAAGCTTAACGCGTTGTCTGAAGAGGTTCAGGTCCACGTATTGACCTCTGACACATTCGGCAGGGCGCATAAAGAGCTTGAACGCATCAACTGTACGGTTCATATTCTTGAGGGCTCTGATCACGCCGGCCAGAAGGAGAAATACGTTATCTCCCTGGGAGCTGAAAAGGTTGTTGCGCTCGGAAACGGCAACAATGATGCTCGAATGCTTGAAGCCGCAGAAATCGGGATCGCGGTTTGCCTTAAAGAGGGGTGTTCTGTTGAGGCTCTGACAGCGGCGAAGATTCTTGTAATGTCTCCCCTGGATGCGATTGGTCTGCTATTGAATCCTAAACGACTCATAGCAACCTTAAGAAAATGATATTGCTCACCAGGTGCTGAACAGCCTCTGAATGTTCTTCCATTCCTTTGCCACTGTATCGGCACGCTCAAGGGCATAGTCCAGATAGGTCTTCACCTGCAGCCCCTCTTTCGTCTCGGTGATCGTGACAGCCCCATCCTGGTCGGTCCTGAGGACACGTTTACCGGAAAGCGCATCGAGCATCTCAGGCCGGGGATGACCAAAGGAGTTGTCTCTTCCGACCGATATGACCGCAATAGACGGGGATATCTCACGAAGAAATCTTTCATGCACTGACGATCTTCCTCCATGATGAGGAACCTTGAGAACATCGCTCTTAAGCCGCATGCCGAGATGGGACAGGTCTTCTTCAGCCTCATCCTCGACATCACCGACAAAGAGAAAGGCATGGTCTTTCCCGTTTACCTTGAGGACGATCGAAGCATTATTATCTTCAACAAAATCATTTCCTTCCAGGGTATAGAATTCAGGGTACGGATGCAGCACCTCGAGCCTGTAATTATTCCCCCCGGCAGTGTCTCCCCGCTCAAGGGTCCGGCGCTTCACTGACAGGGCAGGCTCATCAGGATAGTCGATCCTGCCGTTGTCCCAGAGCTCCTTTACAGAGAACTGTTGCAGAATATGGTCCAGGCCCCCGGCATGGTCAGGATGCGAATGGGTAATGACAAGGGCATCGACGGTCCTTCTGCCAAGGTAATTAAGAAAATTCGCTGTTTCATATCCGCCTCTGCCGGTATCCACGACCAGGGTCTTTCCGTCAGGAAGTTCTGCAACGGCAGAATCTCCCTGTCCGACATCAAGAAAGGTGACGCGAAGCTCTCTTGCGGAAAATATACTCATGATCATATAGACCAGAAAAGGCAGAACAGGGAGCAGCAGTAATCTCTTTTTTCTTCCAAACGTGAGGTAGCACAAAAAACCGACATAGAATAAGAGGACAAGGCCCAGGGGAAATGCATGAATTTTTACGTCTGCAAACGGTATCTTCGCCATCATTCTGACCAGCCAAAGGGAAAGGTCTGTTGCAGGTCCGACCAGAGGTCCAAAGATATAGTAGCCCGTGAGGAGATAGGCAAATGATGAGATAAGGGCCAAAGGCACAACGACAAATCCGATCAGCGGCGCAGCGACCAGGTTGGAAAGAGGGGAGACAAGGGAAAAGTAATGAAAGTGATAGGCCACAAGCGGTGCGGTACCAATCGTTGCAGCCAGGGTCAGTTTCAGGGAATTTATTATGAATTCAGTCACCTTGTTGTTCTTCGCACTCTCTGCAAGCTCCTCTTTATCTTCCCCTTTTCGGGCGACCGAAAAACCGATAAAAAAGACCGCGATAAACGAAAGCTGAAAGGTCAGGGTCAGGACCACTGCCGGGTCCCAGAGAACAAGCAAAAAGGCGGCAAGAAGGACCGTATTGAGCCAAAAGCCCTTTCTGCTGATCAGAAGACCGACAAGGAATAGACTGATCATCACAAAAGATCTGACCGCAGGAATACTCCCGCCGGAAATGCCCAGATAGAGCACCATGAGCGGCAGGCAGATCATTGCTGCAACCTGCTGCGGGCTCAGATAGAGCGTCAACCGCTGAAAGGCCGGATAAGGCAATCTCCTGATCAGGAACAGAAAAAGGGTGAACATGACAACGGACAGGAGGCCGAAATGAGTCCCTGAGATGCTGAGAATATGCGCAAGGCCCGTAACATTAAAGGCGTTCTTCAGGTCTTCATCAAAGTGGATCTCACCTATGGTCACCGCAGAGATAAAATCCGCACTATCCTTGCTGAAATGCCCCATGATGTAATCATGGAGAGAAGCCCTGTATTGTTCGAAGAAATTCCCAAAGACGCTCTTTGTTTCTTCCTGCCCCCTGATGCCGATAATACGTGCCGTGACAGGGAGCTTTCCGCTGCTGCCGGGGTTCAGCCGCGTACTGTCTTTTCCGGTCTCGACAAGCAGATCATAGGTGTCGTCAGCATCGAACTCCGCATCTGAACGGAGCCTGATCTTCTCATCCTCCATTGCCCCGATCTCCTGCCCGGTCTCGTCGTCAAAGGCCTTCTCAACAACAAAGTCCTGTACATCAGGGGCAGATGAAGATGCGATGCCTTTGGGAAGAAATCTGCCGGTGACCCCGATGTTCTTTTCCCATGGCACCGGCTGCTGGTCAGCAACAGGGGCCCTGGACAGTGCATAGACAAGCCCCAGGATAATGACGAAAATCCATTGGCTCTGTTTCTTTGTTATGAGCCGGACAGCAGAAACAAGAAAAAGAAGAATACTGCAGAACAAAAAATAGCGGGAGATGAGGAATAAGCCTGTGCCCGAAAGAAAGCTCAGCAATAAGGGCATCAGACCATCTTTTCTTTGATCACCTTTGCAATGTTCCTGCCGAGCCTGCTGATCGTCTGCAGGCTCTCGCCTTCCAGCATGACACGTATCTTCGGCTCAGTTCCCGAAGGCCTGACCAGCACCCTGCCCTTGCCTCCCAGAACCGTCTCTGCCTGCTGCACCGCACGCTCTATTGCAGGGAACGCGTGGATGTCCCGTCTCTTTTCGATCTCAACGTTGATCAGCACCTGGGGGAAAAGCTTTACCGGTGAGGCCAGTTTTGAGAGCGGCAGGTTCCGTGCCTTCATCAGATCCAGCACCTGAACAGCAGTGATCGGACCGTCGCCGGTCGTATTGTGATCAAGAAAGATGATATGGCCTGACTGCTCTCCGCCGAAATTATAATCGTCAGCAAGCATCTTCTCCACAACATAACGGTCGCCAACCTTGGTCCTGATCAAGCCGATGCCGTACTTCTTCAGGAAGATCTCAAGACCGATATTGCTCATGACCGTTGCAACGACCGTGTTTCTCCTGAGCCTGCCCTGAGCATGCATCTCAACCGCACAGATGCCCATGACCTGGTCACCGTCAACAAGCCGGCCTTTTTCGTCGCAGAGGAGCACCCTGTCCGCATCGCCGTCATGGGCAATGCCGATATGGGCCTTGTTCTTCAGTACCGCCTTTACCAGATCCTCCGTATGCAGGGAACCGCAGTTGTCATTTATGTTCGTGCCGTTCGGATGGTCGTGAATAGATATCACCTCGGCGCCCAGCTCCCGCAGAAGCCACGGCGTGGTCTTGTACGCAGAGCCGTTCGCGCAGTCCACGACCACTTTCATGCCTTCGAAGGTAACGCCTTTTCTCAGTGTTGATTTGATGTATTCGATATATCGCCCGGTTGCATCATCAAGCCTGAACGCCTTGCCAACGTGCTCCCCCTTTGCCCTGAACCGCTCAAGACCGTCATCCCTGACCAGGCCCTCGATCCTCGCCTCAATGTGATCAGGGAGCTTGAAGCCGTTGTAAGAAAAAAACTTGATGCCATTATCATAAAACGGATTGTGTGATGCAGAGATCACGACACCTGCATCGATCCGAAGGGCCCGCGTCAGAAATGCTATGCCGGGCGTCGGGAGCGGACCCACGAGCGTCACATTCATGCCCATGGAGCAGATGCCTGAGGTAAGAGCACTCTCGATCATGTACCCCGAGAGCCGCGTATCCTTGCCGATCAGCACCATGTTCCTGCCGTGGTGCTCCTTCTTCAGCACAATAGCCGCTGCCATGCCGACCCGCATGGCTATCTCGGGTGTGACCGGGTATTTGTTGACCTTGCCCCGCATACCGTCAGTGCCGAAGAGTTTCATCTTTTTCCCTCCGCACGCGTTATCTTCACTTTCACTTTCACCTTCGCAATCTCGGGCTTTATGTTCGTGCCTGACGTATCCAGCTCAAGTTCTTCGGTTATTTTTCCAGCACTGTGTGAAATATCGAAGGGTTCTGTCCTGACCATATTGATCTTCCCGAGCTCGGACTTGAGCCCCCTGATGACCACGGTTCTCGGTTCAACAACGATAGATATCACGGAGCCCTCTTCAGGGGAACCGAGCAGATGCGGCTGCACAGGAACAGTCTTACTCGTGATCTCTTCCAGCTTCACCCGCACAGAGGGAGGAGTAACATTCGTCACGGTCATGGCAAAGGGCAGTTTCACGTCGTCCTTGTTCACCGGATAGACCATTTCACCCGGCTTTGCCTTGCCCAGATCCAGAAAGACCCTGAGGTCAGCAGCGTTCAGGTTTTTCATGAACCGCTCCTGGCCTCTGACGGTAAGCGTTACTGCCTTGGCATTCGTTGCTGCAATGCCGAGTTCAGCAGGAATGTCCTTGAACTCAAGCGGTGCCTCAAGCGATATCTCGGACTGCCCCTGGGACGTGACAAAGAACCAGAGAAAGACGGCAATCAGCACTGCCGACACTTTAAGCCCGAAGTTCTCGAATATCAGTTTTTTCATTTCTTTGTCTTCTTGGTCGCAAATATATCGGTCAGCATATCTCTCAGCGTACCCATATCAAGTTTACCCTCGATCTTGCCGGACAGTACAATGGATATCTGACCTGTCTCCTCGGACACAATGACCGCCACAGCATCCGTATCTTCTGTAAGGCCGATGCCTGCCCGGTGCCGCGTTCCAAAGGACTTGCTCACTTCAGCGCTCAGGGTGATCGGGAGAAAACAGCCGGCAGCTGCGATCCTGTTCCCCTTGATGATGACAGCCCCGTCATGGATCGGCGACGAAGGATGAAAAATGCTCAAAAGAAGTTCGCGGGAGACCTTTGCGTCAAGGGGCGTGCCGACCTCGATGAAATCCTTAAGGCTCGTCTCGCGCTCGATGACGATAAGTGCACCGATCTTCTTGTTCGCAAGAGAAACCGCAGCCCTGACGATCTCCTCATGGGAACGCAGTTCCTCTGCCGTGGTAAATGAGGTCAGGAATTGCGCTTCCCCCATATGCGCCAGCGCCTTGCGGATCTCGGGCTGAAACAGAACAATGATAGCAAGGACGATCTGGGCCCAGAAGCTCTGCACAAGCCAGTCTATGGTAAACAGCTCAAGATGGCGCGATGCCATGGAGGCAACGAGCAGGACGCCAAGTCCGAGCAGCATCTGGACAGCCTTGGTCCCCTTGATGATCAGCAGGAGACGATAGAGGATCAGCGACATCACAAGGATGTCAAGAATATCAAGGATCCATCGGTGCTGTCTCAGGAGTACGAGCATTTAAAAAAGCCTGCCTCTGCTATGAAGATGGGATATTATATATTATGGCCTGCAGAAAATCACAGAAGCACGCCGGGCACTGGGGAGCAGACCTCGGGTCCTCCTGGCAGCCTGATGTTCGAAATGACACCCATTTGACAAGATATGGAGTAATAAGGTATTTTATAGGACTGACGCGGGGTGGAGCAGCCTGGTAGCTCGTCGGGCTCATAACCCGAAGGTCAGAGGTTCAAATCCTCTCCCCGCCACCAATAAATACAAGGGTTCGCAGAAATGCGAGCCTTTTTTTATTGTATTTAAGTCTTTCTATAGCGGTTAGTATCTCCAAGTTCTCTATCCTCAATGGTTGACAGCTACGCCGACTTGTTCTTTTTTCTCTACTGTCAGAAAACTGTCAGATTTTCTCTCTGAAGGAGCCTGTTTTCTGTTTAAAATTTCCACTGCTTTGAGCTTGTGAGAAGGTGCCAGATGAGCATAGCGAAGGGTCATCTTGATGTCCTTATGCCCGAGGAGCTCTTTCACTGTCACGATGTCAATACCGGCCATGACCAATTGAGAGGCAAAGGTATGTCTGAGGTCATGAAACTTAAAGTCCCTGATTCCGGCCTTCTTTAAAACCGTCTGGAAGCTCCTTTTCAGGTCCACCTGATATCAGGTGCCTGGTCAGCCTGACCAGATCATCAACCGTAGACTTTGACTTAATCCCTGCATCATTCAGATCCTTTACCATCGTTTCCATCGTGGCTCTGATCATCACATCAGTCATTGGCTTGATCAAGGAGCCTTGAGACCCTTTGCCTTCTGTCAATTTGTTCATGTTTTCGGCCATCCATGGGAGATTCGTAAGGGTCCTTCGCCAGGAGTCAAAAAAATGGATCACCATCATTGCGTTAAAAACCCTTGGAGAATCCGCGCCGGCTGACTTAAGGATGGACTTTAGCACTCCGTAGATCCTAATTTCCGGAACTTTTTCCTCACCCTTGAGCAGTCCAAACACTTTAGTCTTTATCTTAGGCAGGCACGCAGGATCAAGTCCGAGTATTTCGGCCACATCGATAGCGACATCCCGTTCATCAAGGAAATACATGGTAATTGGAGAGGAGTCTTTTTCAAGCAGATGCCCGTAGAAAGAGCTGCCGCGGTAGATGACTCCCTTTGGAGACAGTTCAGCTCTGAGCTTGGCGCGGATCATATCATCCCAGCCATCGTCTTCCAGCAAGTGTTTCTTCTTAGTCGTTCCAAAGGCTCCTGCTTCATTAGCAGTTATTTTGAGGCTCGATAGCTTTAGCGCCACGCCCAGGGCAGCAAGCAGATCGGTGCCTAAGCGGGCAACCTGGCCTGTGCGCAAGTTCCGTAGGATTGCTTTGCATGTATGGAGCGACTTCCTAAGCCCCATGACGGTATAGGCCCTGTGCAAATGTTGTGCAAAGGCATAGTCGGAACTGACATCCAGCATATCCTTAATTAACTTGTAAAGTGCCTGTGCCCTGAGCACCTCATATGCATTATTCCGGGGGCGGCCCCTTCTGCGAGGTTCTGGCTTGTATAGATTAGCGTTAATAGCTTTAATGGTCATTTAAATGCTCCATAAACTGTATAGTTCTATAATAGTGGTTAATTGACGGCTATTGCAATAGATTAGTATAATAGATATTATTGACGCTCCATAATAGCCTGTAAAATTACCTTTTTACGAAGTCATCAATAACAAGGACCGGGAGACTGAGCAAAGTGAAATTCGGAATTCGCAGAGAAGTCGATTTAAACGATATCAGGGGCAGGCTTCCTGTCGAGCTATTTGGGGTGCCCATTGAACTGGCATTGCCCTGGAAGAAGGATGATTACATGCAGCAGCGGGAGTATCTGCCTGCACTGGTCGAGCATTTGAAAAGCTCTGACATTGTCGTTCAGAACATTCACGCAACTCAGGGACGGCTGAGCGACCCTGACGTCATGGTATGGGGACTGGACGCTATCAGACTTGCAGAGGCTGCCGGTGCACACGTTGTTGTTTTTCACCCTGACAACGTTAAGAAGGATGCCAAAGCCAATCAGCAGATCCTGATCATGCAGAACATCAGGCGACTGCAGAGACAAAGCGATAAAGTCACGGTTGCCATTGAGACCTTTGGCGGTCCGAAAAGGAGTTTTACGCCTGAGGAAATTATTGATAAAGGTCTGCCCATGGTGCTTGATACGAGCCATCTGTTTCAGGATCGGACCATGCAGATCATCGATAAGTATCACAGCGGCGTCGTAAGCGTACACCTGAGCGAGGAGCGTTACGATGAGCAGGAGAAAAAGAGCATGCCGCACATGCCTATTGAAGATTTTGGCTTCAAGGTTCTGGATCTGCTGGCAGAAAAAGAGTGGGATGGTGTTGTGACTCTCGAGTATCTCCCTTGGCACCATCACAGGCTTTTGCCTGACAGGATAATGCTCGAGAGAAAATACGAAAGAACTGTAGAAAGGCCAATGCCATGAGCGAAGACAAAGAGACGGATAAGAAGAATTTATTCGATTTTTCCGTCTTTACCGATTCCGATAAATATGAGGAATTTGCGGGTATGCAGGCGAGACACACGAGATCGACAACTGGTATACAACTCTATGCGACCGTTGCAAGAAAAAAAGACTGGAAAAAGATAAAGACAAATAAATGAGTATCTATGTGACAGGTGATATCCATGGCGAGGTCGAAGTGACGAGACTCGCCGACTATAATTTCCCGGAGGGAGCGTCCCTCACAAAGGATGACTTTGTTATCGTCCTTGGTGATTTTGGACTAATCTGGGACAGGGAGGAAAGTGATCTCGAAAGGAAATGGCTTGCCTGGCTCTCAGGCCAGCCCTTCACGACTCTCTTTATCGATGGCAACCATGAGAACTTCGATCGGCTCCTTGCCTATCCGGTGATGGACTTCCATGGCGGCAAGGCTTCCCGGATCCATGACAGCGTCTACTATTTAAGACGTGGCGAGATATTCCGCTTTGACGGAAAAACCTGCTTTGCTATGGGCGGGGCAATATCGACAGACTTGCAACATCGCGTGATTGGCGAGTCCTGGTGGCGAGAAGAAATGCCGAACTACGCAGATTGGGATAATGCTGCTGAAAATTTAGCTGCTGTGAACAACGTGGTCGATTATGTGTTCACGCACACGGCGCCAACCGACATCATAGGGAGAATGATCGACCAAAGTCACTGTTTTATTGATTTCACGCGGTTAAGGGACCCTGTCTCGTCCGCTCTTGAAAGAATTCAAAAAGAGATTTCCTTTAAGCGTTGGTATTACGGCCATTTTCACTGCAACTGGAAATATAAACAATACATATGCCTTTATCGAAGGATCGAGGAGTTGAAATGAAAATCATTTATACATCTGACATCCATACAAGCCGTGAGCACCTTAACAGCCTGCTCCGTCTGGCCGACGATGCCGATGCGATCATCATAGGCGGCGATATTGTGCCGAAAGAATGCTTTTCGCGTAAGTTTCGGCAGGGTGGCCCTGATGCAGCGCTGCGTGCCCAGAAAGACTATCTCAAGAAAGATTTTATCCCTATCATCAAGGGATACATGGAAGAGGGTAATAATCTTCAGCGCAAGAAGATCTATCTTGATCTTGGCAATGACGACTTCTGGGCAATAAGGGAGATCCTTAAGCCCTATGCAGGTGAGCTATTCTATCTCCTGCATGGGAGTAAATATCCTCTTACTCACGATGTGGATATTCTGGGCTATATGTGCGTTCCGCCGACACCCTTTGGGATGAAGGATCTTGAGAAGCCAGATACTGAAGAGGAACCGGCAACTTCTGCTCAAGTCAGCACGTATGGCATGTTCTCTTCCGGCAATAAGGTCAAGATGAAATATCTGGATATGCACGGCAAAGACACGATCGAGGCTGATATGGAAAAGCTCTCGATGAAAATAGATAAGCCCTTCATATTCGTGAGCCACTGTCCGCCTTACGGAACGGCTCTGGACTGCCTCTATGACGGCCAATCAGTCGGAAGCAGGGCTATCAGGGCATTCATTGAGAAATGGGCAGCTGACGGCAGGCTATTGGGATCGTTCCATGGCCATATTCACGAATCGCCCATGGTTTCGGGCCAGACCTGGATAAAAATTGGCGACGCTGTCTGTGTGAATCCTGGACAGCGCGAACTTGATTTTATGTTCTTTGAGTTTGAGATCCTGGGTGGGAAGGTTGTTCTTGATGAAAAAGTCCGCTTAAGCGGAATAAGGGAGCTGCCAAATGCGAACGGACATGGGAGAACTGAACTGAGATGAAAACACTTATCATTGGCGACATACACGGCCAGCACGAAAAGCTCCTGAAGGTGCTGAACCGTGCCTGTTTCGATCCGGCCGTTGACAGGCTCGTCTGTCTTGGGGACTATATCGACTATGGCCCAGATTCACTAAAGGTCCTGAACTATTTCTATGAGCTCGGGCGCAATAAGCAGCACGTATTCCTTACCGGCAACCATGAGAATTTCATTTATTTGATGGTTATGCACAGCAAAGCTGAATATCTCGATACCTGGCTTCAAAACGGCGGTGAGGAGACACTTAAGGCTTACGACTGGGATCCGAAGGCCATCCAGTGGCTTAAAAAGGCTCCTGGCGAAGCCGTGAAAAAATGGTATAAGACCAACGTCATGGCCTTCAAGCTCGACAAAGATGGGATCGCTGATTTCATTGAAGCCGTCTTCCCAAAGAAACACCTGAATTTCATCATCAGGCTTGATGAACGGTATCGGATCGATGACTATATATTCAGTCACGATGCCCTGCCGGAGGCAGAGAGAAGAAACCGGATCAATATCCATGCTCATGATCACACAGGCCTGCAGGTTTCTTTCAAAAGGGTCAACATTGCTGCCAGACACGGTGAAGTTGGCTGCCTGGTTCTCGATGATCTGAGCTGGTATTGTTCGGACGGCGATTATCTTGAGGTGGATCGCGGGAGTCCGTAAGGGTAAGAGAGTCAGCAGCGCTTACGAGCCCGATCATTACCTATGATTCAGCCTCCCCGGTAAGCGGGGATTTTATCTCCCTCACAGAAGAAATCGTCCACACAGTTAAAGAAAGAGATAATTCGTATGCCTCCGTCGCATGATCTTTTCTTACAAATCTCATAGTAGAAATTAACAGAAAAAATCTCCCTAAACTTACGCAAATGTTTGAAGAAGTTGGTGTACACCAACTTCTTCTCTTCTTTTTTGAATTCCGGAGCATGCCGAATCCCCCTAAAATAACCCATACCTAAAGCTGGATAATCCGAAGAAAGATAGGCCATTGTTCTGCCTTGATAAACGAATCAAGGAGGAGAAATGGCGCAGAAAAGGTTATCCATACGAAAGATGCGAGAGATATTAGGCTGAGCTCGCTATGGAACGTTTAAATCACGTGTACAGTACGCAATTGTTACAAATTGTTTCAAAAAGTTGGTGTACGCCAACTTTTCTCTTCATTGTCGATATCTGTGTTTTTGGATAATGTCTTAAATATTGGAGTGAGAAATCTTGAATATGAGATATGAGATTATGGACTACGGGAAAAGCGTTGCAAATCAAAGGGCTGAATGTTGGCATGGCGATTGCTCTATAAAGAGTATGAAAACGACAATGACAAAAGACCAAAAACAAGCAGTTGAGAAAAGCATAAGAGAAATGATTGAGAACGCTATTGCAGACGTTGACCATCTTCACTTCCTCAGTTTCAACCTGATACGCAAGGATGCAGACATGGGGATCGTAGAATCTTGGGAACATAACGCCGAAGTTGTGAAAATCCAGAAAAGGCTTTGCAAAGAATACGGTGTGACCGTAGACAAGAGAACAGCGATGATACGCCCAGGTGAGCAGCATTACAGATAACATTTTTATGACGGGAAGGCACGAAAGAGAGTAGGGAGTCAAATAGTAGGCGAGTTAAGACGTCCTACCAGTTACTTGGGCTGAATCCAGTAGGAGCTATTTCAACCTCCTTCTTTGTTTGTGATTTTCTCCCATACGTTTACTGCCGATGGTATCAGACCTTTCTTCTCTAAGCCAAGGAGGTAGCTCCGAATCAGCAGTTGCCTCTCTGGAAGAAGGGCTTGAAGAGAGTCTGACGGTACAGCGGCTGGGGTTATCCAAGGAGCTCAGAAGAAGCCTGAAGACGACCAACGTGATCGAGTCAGTGCTTGCGCTTGTCGGGCAGAAGACGGACAAGGTGGATTACTGGAAAAACAGCAATCAAAAACAGCGCTGGGTGGCAACAGCCCTTCTGGATATCGAGCCACGGCTCAACAGGATCAGCGGTCATCGGCAACTCAAAAAACTGAGGGTTGAGATACAGAACGAAATCGTAAAGGCAAAGAGAAAGGAGGCAGTGGCTGCCTGATGTGCAGTATAGGGGCCGCTACCGAATTTCAACTAAGAAAGGGATTGACACGGTTAAGAGTTTCAAGCACTTCTTCGCGGGCAACCTCACCTTCGGAATAACGCTC
>CAYXBA010000025.1:0-26211 GCA_964463135.1 uncultured Nitrospiraceae bacterium | reverse complement strand
AATACCGGACATTTCTATCTTGGTAAAAACAGGACATTTCTACTTTGGGTTGACAAGACACGGTAATCATCTTGACAGGCTGGCCCTGTGTGGTAACCTGTAGAAAACAAATGAGCTTTGCAATGGCCGGCAAAGAAAGGAGCATATCGTGGATGTAAGAGAGGCTATACAGGAAAGGCGTTCGATCAATTTTTTTGAGCCCGGCATGGAACTGGCTGATGAAAAGATCAGAGAGCTCATTGAGCTGGCAAAGCTGGCGCCGTCCTCCATGAACCTTCAGCCCTGGAGGATCATAGTGGTGAAAGACCCTGAAAGGAAAAAGGTCCTGAGGCAGTGCTCAAACAATCAGCCGAAGGTTGAAGAGGCCTCTGCAGTCCTTATCATGGTGGCTGACCCCGGATCGCTGGAGGGTACCATAGATACTGTGCTTCAGAGCTGGGTAGATCTTGGGTATATGAAGCCTGAGATGGTCGAGACATACAAGGGCATGGCAGGAGGTCTTTACGGTGAAGAGGATAGTCTTAAAAGGAAGTTCTTTGCCGTGAAGAACACGTCCCTGCTTGCGATGAATATCATGATCGCTGCAAAGGGGCTGGGGCTTCAGACCCATCCCATGGACGGTTTTGATGAGGACTGTATCAAAAAAGAGTTCCATATCCCGGCTGACAAGATCATCCCTATGCTGATCACGGTCGGTTATCTGAAGACAGGAGTAACCCTTCTTCCGCGAGCTTACCGGATGAAATTTGAAGATTTTGTAACATTCAACACCTATTAAAGGAGGATATATGGAAAGAAGCGGCATAATAACATTTCAGGGCAGCCCTCTGACCCTGCTGGGTCCGGCCCTCAAGCTTGGCGACAAAGCCCCGGATTTCACTCTTTTGGACGGAGAGATGAAGCCTATTGGGCTGAAAGACCTTTCAGGAAAGGTCAAACTGATCAGCGTTACCCCATCGCTCGATACGCCTGTCTGCGACCTGCAGCTGCGCAGGTTCAATACCGAGGCTGCCGGCCTTCCGGGCGATGTCATGGTGCTCAATATCAGCATGGACCTGCCGTTTGCGATCGCACGCTTCTGCACCAGTGCCGGCATTGACAAGGCAAAGGCCCTCTCGGACCACCGGGACGCTGCCTTCGGCATGTCGTATGGCGTGCTGATAAAGGAGCTGCGGCTGCTTGCCCGTGCGATCTTTGTTCTGGACCGGAACGATGTCATACGCCATATTGAGATCGTTCCGGAGATAACGAACCACCCGGACTATGACAAGGCAGTTGCTGCTGCCAGGAAGTTCATATAAAACCCGTTAGGAGGAAGGATCATGTCATACACTGCGAAGGACTACAGCGCATTGGTCGGAATGGAAGGCTTCAGCGAAACGCTCATCAAAAATCACTTTACTCTGTATCAGGGATATGTGACGAATACGAATAAGGTTTCTGATATCCTTGATCAGATGCTTAAGGACGGCAAGACAGGCACCCCGGAATATGCGGAGCTGAAGAGGAGGTTCGGCTGGGAATTCAACGGGATGCGGCTTCATGAATACTATTTCGAGAATCTCGGCGGAAAAACAGGCCTGAGCAAAGACGGAAAACTGATGAAGCAGATGCAGGCCGATTTCGGCAGCTATGAGAACTGGGAAAAGGATTTCAAGGCAACAGGCACGATGCGCGGGATCGGGTGGGTCGCTCTTTACGCTGATGCCAGAGGCGGGAAGCTCTTTAACTTCTGGGTGAACGAACATGATGTGGCCCATCCCGCAGGCTGCAGGCCGGTCCTGATCATGGATGTTTTTGAACATGCGTATATGACCGATTATGGTCTCAAGCGTGCGGATTATATCGAGGCATTCTTTAAGAACATCAACTGGACTGCGGCGGAGTCGAGGCTGGCGTAGACGACATTTTTTGCATTCAGTACAAAGAGCGTAATAAAAAAGGGCAGACTGTATCGTCTGCCCTTTTTATCTTTTATTCAGAGTCCTGTCTAGCAGGAGCTCTTGCACTTGCAGGTTGTTGCTGCTTTCTTCGAGATCTTCTTGATCGTCATGCTTCACACCTCCTTTGTGCAAAGATTGGGCTTCGTGCCCGATCACTTTTCTGGCTTCATTATATCATAGAGCGCACACCTGTAAAGGTCTTTTCCTTGGGCATTGCCGAGCACTTCAGCGCGGTATCTGCAGCCGCCCCTGCATGATGCAAGATGGTCGCAGTCGCAGGTAAGGCTGCTCAGCTGCACAGGGGCGATTTTCTGCCAGCATTCTGCTAGGCCGTCCCGGATCGTGCCGACAGACCTGTCCGCATAAAAGGTGCACTTTGCGATCTTCCCGTCAGCCAGCACTGACATGAGGTGAAGTCCGCAGCCATACCCCTCGCCTCCGCCATGAAGGCCTTCACCAAACCCGTATCTCAGGTATCTGCCGCCGGTCTCCGGCGTGACCTGGAATTGTTCATTGTCTGCAAGCCTGCCGGAGATGCAGGGCACATCAACGGTCCAGTCACGTATACCCATGTTCGTGAAGAGCTCTTCCATTGCATCGAAATCCTTGAGATTGCCGGGAAGGACCATGGTCGATATGGAGACCTCAAAGCCCATTGCAAGGCAGAGGCGTATGCTTTCCATTGACCGGGCAAATGTCCCTGCTCCCCGCAGGGCATCATGCGCCTGCTCAAGCCCGTCAATGCTGATCTGTATCTCATCGACATGCAGACCGCTCAGGACCTGTTGGTTCAGAAGGAGTCCGTTCGTGAAGAGCACCTTACGGACCTGGAAATCAGGCAGCATCAGGTTGATCGCCGAAAAATCCTTGTGCAGCAGCGGCTCGCCGCCGGTTATCATGACCCGTAAACCCTGCAGTTCTTCAAACTCATGGAGAATGGTTCTTATCTGATCTGGTGAGAGTTCACTCCCCTCAGCCCCCCCTTGGTAAGGGTAGAAGAAAAGGGGGGTGTTGTTCTTCTTGTCTCCAATGTAACAATGCCTGCACCGCAGGTTGCATATATCGGTGATCTGCAGCTCCAGATACCGGAGGGACGGTTCAGGTGATTTCGTAACCAGTGGCCGCTCAACTGCAACACGGTCAGAGACCAGTATCCCCTCATCGATGCAGTACTGCGTGAACTCCTCTTCCCCTGCGACCGGAGGAGCGCCGTCAGCAGCAGAACACGCCCTGAGAAAGGCGAAGGAGCCTTCATCAAGCTCATAGAGTTCGTCTGTTCTCAGGTGATAGACCGAGGGTGTTTCAATCCATTTCAAACAGACATCTGGTGAAAGGTAATAGTGCATGCTCCATTATACAACAAGCCATATTTCTGATAAGATGGAGTATATGGAGAAGGAAGAGCTTGTGAAGGTGCTCTGTGCGCCGTATTGTGCTTTTTATAAGCCGGGAAAGGATGAAGAACTGGCCTGCAACGGTTTTTCGGTCCTGCTGAAATTGGCGGCATCAGGCTTTGAGATCCAGGCCAGGCCTGAAAAAAGGGATCTGCAGGAACAGACTCAAGAGAAACTTTTCGGTTCACTCTGTCATGGCTGTGCCTTTTTTGATGAGGACTGTGATTATGCTTCCTGGCGAAGGGGTGAACAGGCAGCAAGAATTCGGAAAGAGATAAATCCCTGCGGTGGATTCCTTTTTCTGGGCCTCTGTATCGAGCAGGGCTCTATGGATATTCAGGCAATAAATCGGGTAATCTAACGGTAATTGCAGAAGTCTCAGGCATATACACAATTATGGAGGAGATATGGAACGTTTTTCGGTTGTAGAGGCAGTTGAGCAGGCAGTTCAGACAGAAAGACTCGGGTACCAGTTTTACCGGTCGATGGCAGCAAAGTTCAAGGAGAACAAGGAACTCGTGAAGCTTTTTGAGCTTTTGGCGGATAAGGAAGTCCTCCACGAAAAGAGGTTTTCCGAGCTGAAGGAAGCGGTGAAAGATACGACCATTGAAAACGGCGAGGAAGTTGCCCTGTACATGAAGGCTATCGTAGAGTCCGAATTCTTTCTCGGCAAGAACAAATCCCTGCCTGCACTGGATCATGTGAAATCGGCGCATGATGCGGTGAAGTTTGCGATCGGTTTTGAGAAAGAGACTCTGCTCTATTTTTACGAGATCAGGAATATTGTGAACGACAAGAAGACGATCGAAGCGATCATTGATGAGGAACGCAGCCACATCATCTGGCTTGGCAATTTTGAGGTCGGGCTGGCAGCAGCGAAGTAACTTCTATGGACTATTCTGTCAGAATATGCGGCGAGGCAGGGCAGGGTATCCAGACGGTCGGCGATACCCTCTCCCGGGTCTTTGCACGCACCGGGTACCATGTCTTTACGCACCAGGATTATGAGTCTCGCATCCGCGGCGGCCACAACTTTTATCAGGTGCGCTTTGCTGACAGGCCGCTGACCGCAGCACGCGACAGGGTCGATATCCTTCTTGCCTTTGACCGTGAGAGCATGGACCTTGATGCAGCGTCTGTTGCTGAACAGGGGCGGATCATCTATGACTCCGCGACAATGAAACAGAAGTTCGAAGGACCGCAATTCCTTGATATACCTCTTACTGCGCTCGCAATTGAACACGGCGGCAGCAGGATCATGGCCAACACTGTTGCCACAGGCGCTGTATTGGGCATGCTCGGTATGGAGATGGATACGCTGCGCAAGATCATTTCTGATACCTTTTATAAAAAAGGAGAGGATATCATTAAGGCCAATGTCTCGGCTGCTGCAGCGGGATATGATTTTGCGGTCAAAGGGTGTGCCGGCTGCTCCTTTGCAATAGCAGCAAAGGCTGGGCAGAAGATGCTCATTGCCGGCATTGACGCAATAGGTGCAGGAGCTGTGGCATCTGGCTGCAAATTCTATGCTGCATATCCGATGACTCCCTCGACCGGTGTGATGAACTACCTGGCAGGCAAAGCGCGGGAATACGGCATTGTTGTTGAACAGGCAGAGGACGAGATCGCCGCGATCAATATGGCGCTCGGCGCGTCCTTTGGGGGTGTGAGAGCCATGACCGCAAGTTCAGGCGGCGGGTTTGCGCTTATGGTCGAGGGCCTCTCGCTTGCGGCCATGACCGAGACGCCGGTCGTTATCGGCCTGGGTCAGAGGCCGGGGCCTGCGACAGGCTTTCCTACGAGGACAGAGCAGGGCGAACTCCAGTTCGCGCTGTACACGGCGCATGGCGAATTCCCGAGGATCGTTTTTGCGCCCGGAGACCCGGAGCAGGCCTTTGCGCTCACGAACAAGGCCTTTGACCTTGCGGAGAAATACCAGGTGCCTGTATTGGTGATCTTTGATCAATATCTGGGTGACACGCAGTGGACATATGACGGCTTTGACCTGAAAACACTAAGATATACCGACTACCGGCTGAGGGCTGACGCCCTGAATGGCCTTTCAGAATACAAGAGGCATGCATACACTGAAACCGGTGTTTCTCCTCTGGCGATACCGGGTGCATCCCGTCATGTTGTTGTCACAGACAGCGATGAGCATGATGAGGACGGCCATATTGTTGAAGATGCAGAGACACGCATCAGGATGATCGAAAAAAGACTCCTGAAAAAGATGCCCCTGATACGGAAAGATATCGCCCCGCCGATGCTGTTTGGCGCTGCAGATGCGGAAATTGTGCTGGTGGGCTGGGGCTCGACCTATGGGGTGATAAGAGAGGCTGTTCAGGAACTTTCCGGTCGGCAGAAAATAGCTATGCTCCATTTCAGCGAGATATTTCCGTTTCCGGCTACTGAAGACTTTGATTACCTCAGCCTGGTCAGAAATGCGAAGAAGTCGATCTGCATTGAGCAGAATGCAACGAGCCAGTTTGCCCGGCTGATGAGGGCAGAGACAGGATTTGCCTTTTCTGACACGATAAACAGATATGACGGCAGACCGTTTACCGTAGAAGATCTTCTGGGAGAACTGCATGTCCACATTGGATGATTATAAGGGCCAGACGCCTGCGTGGTGTCCGGGATGCGGCAATTTCAGCATCCTCAAGACCTTTAAGGACGCGGTTGTTGAGATCGGCCTTGAGCCCCACCAGTTTACCATTGTCTCGGGCATAGGCCAGGCTGCCAAGTTCCCGCACTATCTGAAATGCAACACGTTCAACGGACTTCATGGCAGGACCCTTCCTGTTGCAACAGGCCTCAGGCTTGCGAACCACGAGATGCTGGTGATTGCAGTTGCCGGGGATGGCGACTGCTACGGCGAGGGCGGCAATCATCTGCTCCATACCATGCGAAAGAACCCGAATATTAAGCTCTTTGTGCATGACAACCAGGTATATGGCCTTACCAAGGGCCAGGCATCGCCCACAACCCATGAGGGTACGGTGACAAAGAATATGCCCTTTGGAGTTTTCTCCGAACAGCTGAACCCCATGGCATTGGCAGTAGCGCTTGACTGCAGCTTTGTTGCGCGCAGTTTTTCCGGCGATCAGGAGCATCTCAAATCCATGGTCAAGGCTGCGATCGACCACAAGGGTTTCAGTCTTGTTGATATCCTCCAGCCCTGTGTATCGTTCAATAAGGTCAATACTCATGAATGGTACAGGCAGCGTGTCTATCACATTGAGCCTGAATATGACCCGACTGACCGGGTAAAGGCCTTTGAGCGGGCTCTTGAATGGGGCGACAGGATCCCGATCGGCATAATCTACAGAAATGACCGCCTGCCTCTCGAGGAAAGAATCCCGATGATTCATGATGCTCCTCTAGTGAAACAAGCTCATGATATCAATAAGTTAGATGATTTACTTAAAGAGTTTTATTAATGCCTAAAGTTACATTCAATGGTGTTAATCACCTTGCGATGGCGACTGGTGACATGGACAGCACGATACGTTTCTGGCGTGACCTTATCGGCATGAGGCTGGTCGCTGGCCTTGGCCAGCCTGGGTACAGGCACTACTTTTTCGAGATATCAGAGACCTGTACAATTGCCTTTTTTGAGTGGCCCCCGGTTGAACCTGTACAAGAAAAAGAACATGGCCAGGTGGTATCCGGTCCCTTTGTCTTTGATCACGTATCGTTTGGCGTTGATACAGAAGATGACCTTTGGGCACTGAAAGACCGAATCGATGCTGCCGGGTTCTGGGTCTCTGAGCTGATAGATCACGGGTTCATCCATTCTATCTATTCCTTTGACCCCAACGGCATCCCGATCGAATTCAGCTGTAGTGTAGAAGAAATCGATATCAGGAAGAATCCGGTCCTTACAGACCCTGAACCTACAAAAATCGCCCGGGAGGGCGCTGATCAGAACCTGGATGCCTGGCCGGCTGTAACAAGACCTACCCCGGCTGACGAGCGCAGGATATATCCGGGCGAAGGTCTCCGCTTTTTTAAGGGCTTGTTAAAGAAATAGTCCATGCCCCAACTATCTGATCATGGCCTTTCTGAGTAAGCAACGGCCTGGTCTGAAACGTATGCTGATCTCGGTTCTTATCGGTCTTGGTCTTGGTTATTGCGGTTTGATTGCCTTTGTGTACGTCCGCCAGCCAAAAATGCTCTATTACCCGACAAAACAGATAGAGCAGACCCCTGCCGCAATAGGTCTTTCTTTTGATGAGGTCACGTTTAAGACAACTGACGGGATGACAATAAGCGGCTGGTACATCCCTGCACCGGATGCGCGTGCTGTCCTGCTCTTCTGTCATGGCAATGCAGGCAATATTTCGCATCGCTTAGACTCGATCAGGATCTTCCATGACCTCGGCTTCAGCATACTCATCTTTGATTACCGGGGATATGGGAAAAGTGCTGGTGAACCTACGGAAAAAGGCACCTATATGGATGCAGACGCAGCCTGGAATTTTCTGGCCAGCGAGAAGGGGATCGATCCTGCGCGCATGGTGATCTTTGGCCGCTCGCTCGGCAGTGCTGTTGCAATTGATCTCGCATCGAGGAGAAAAGCAGGAGCCCTGATCATTGAGTCAGGGTTCACATCCATTACTGATCTAGGCCGGAAGTATTATCCCTATCTGCCGGTGCGTCTCATCACGCGTTTCCATTATGCAAGCATAGGCAAGGTAAGCGGTCTGGGCCTGCCGAAGCTTTTTATCCATAGCCCGGCTGACGAGATAATCCCCTATGATCAGGGAATGAATCTCTTCATAAATGCGGCCGAACCCAAGGAATTCCTGCAGATACGTGGAGACCATAATGAAGGGTTTCTCCAGTCCGGCGAGCTGTACATCAACGGCCTGAATCAGTTCATTGCGAAATATTTCTGAGAAAGATTATCCTGATCTCAGATAGGAGATGATCGCCCAGATCTCAAGATAACTGAGATGGTCGTATACAGGCATGCGCGAGTCAGGATTGTGGGAATGTGAATTGCTGATCTGACGCATGAGCCAGACCGTGCTCCGCCTTTTTGTCACATCAGTAAGATCAGGGCCTGCCATGCCTCCTTTGCCTTTGAAGCGATGGCAGGTGATGCAGCTCTCTTTGTTGAATAACGCCTCTCCTTGCGGCTTGTACAGAAGGAAGCTGACAAGCAGGAATACGGCAAAGATGCCGAAGCTGAGAAGAGCGGTCCTTTTGTTCAACCTGTCCATGGCAATGTATCCAGCCCTGAAATTATAGTATCATACAAGAGTTTTTTCAGGAATACTAAGAAGTTCAAAAGTATTAAGACGTCTCCTCTGAAGGGAAGGGATGAAGGGGGAGGGTGATCATTGAGGATGCAGGCTCTTAATGGATAAGGAAACAAGACAGGCAAAAAAAAGCAGGTCAGTCCTGGTCAGGGGTGTCAACTGGATTGGCGATGCTGTTATGACCATCCCTGCCCTGAGGGTGCTGAGAAGATCGCTTCCTGATGCCCGGCTTTTGCTGCTGGTAAAGCCGTGGGTGGCCCCTCTTTTTGAGAAGGACCCTGATATTGAGGAGATCATCCTTTATACTGATGAATATAAGGGATTGGCAGGAAAACTGAAACTTGCCCGCAGATTAAAGGGGTATGGTTTTGATGCTGCAGTGCTCTTTCAGAACGCCTTTGAGGCTGCTCTCATCACCTTTCTGGCAGGTATCAAAAGGCGTATCGGGTACAGCAGGGACGGAAGGGGCCTTCTCCTTACTGATCCCGTTGCATTCGATGCCCATGCCAAAGAACTGCATCACATCGACTATTATCTCGATCTGATAAAGAAGGCCGGCTTCAACGGTGTGCCTGAAAGGCCATGGCTGTTTCTGGCCTTGGATGAGCGGACCAGTGCGCGGCGAATGCTCGAAGGCCTGAAAAGACCGGTCATTGGGCTGAATCCGGGGGCTGCGTACGGCTCATCCAAAAGATGGCTGCCCGAGAGGTTCGCGGATGTGGCCCGCAGGGTGATAACAGATCTTAACGGCAGTGTTCTTCTTCTTGGCGGGCCAAAGGAGGCTGGGATCGCTGACGATATTCTGCAGCATATCGACAGCTCCCTCGTTACGCAAGCGTCGCTCCTGAATCTCGCAGCCAGGACCTCTCTCCGTGAGCTGATGGCAGTCATAGCAGAGGCTGATCTCCTGGTCACGAACGATTCAGGTCCCATGCATATCGGGTACGCGGTCGGCACTCCTCTCGTTGCGATCTTCGGTTCCACCTCGCCCGAACAGACCGGTCCTGTCACCAGCACCGACAGGGTGATCAGGAAAGACATTGCCTGTTCCCCCTGCTTTGAACGAGAATGCAGAAAGAACGATCTGGCCTGCATGGACCTTATCACAGCGGAAGAGGTCTATGCTGCTGTGAAGGAGCGTCTTCCCAAAAAGAGGGCGGTATTTTTCGACCGAGATGGAACACTCTGCCGGGATGCCCACTATCTCAGCCGCATGGAGGATTTCGAGATCTTTCCGGAAATAACAGCCCTTGCGAAACTGCGGGAGCACGGATACTGTCTTATCGGCGTGTCGAACCAGTCAGGTATTGCACGGGGAATCGTGCAGGAGGAATTTACTGCGCAGGTGAACCGCATTTTCATGGAGCAGTATGGTTTTGATGCCTTCTATTACTGTCCGCACCATCCTGATGACCACTGTTCCTGCAGAAAACCCGAGCCCGGTATGCTGATCAGCGCCCGGAACGATCATGGCATAGATATTAAGCGCTCTTTTGTTGTCGGAGATAAGGATGATGATATGATCCTGGCACGTTCAGTCGGCGCAAAGGCCATATTGGTGAAGACCGGCAAGGCAGAGACATCGTCCCATGCGAACTCTGTTGCAGAAGGACTGAGTGACGCGGTCGAGACCATACTTGCCATGAGCAATGAGCGCAATAATGCCTAAGATGCCTGACTGTAAAAAGATGCTTATCGTGAAGCCCAGCTCTCTTGGTGACGTGGTGCATAGCCTGCCGTTCCTGAATGCCATGAAGACATGTTTTCCGGATACCGAGATCCACTGGGTGATCGCAAAAGGACTCGAAGGTCTGCTTGACGGCCATCCCATGATCGATAAGCTGATCATCATCAACAAAGACCTCTGGAAGAATCTCTCCCGTGCAGGCAGCACCCTGAAAGAGATCCGGGAGCTTTTCAGACAGCTCAGGCATGAAAAGTATGACGTGGTCGTCGATCTTCAGGGGCTGCTTCGGAGCGGGCTGATCACGCGGGCAACGCATGCACCGCTGCGGATCGGCTTTCAGGAGGCACGCGAGGGCAGCAGGTTCTTCTACACAAGAAAGGTAAAAGGCGGCAGGAATATCCACGCTGTTGACCGTTACATGAAGATTGCTGAAGAACTGGGCTGCGCTGTTCAGGAAAGGGTATTTTCCTTTCCTCCATCCGGTGGCAATGAAAACAGAAAGCCCGTGGCCCGTTCTCCTTACGCTGTTCTGGTGCCCGGTGCGCGGTGGAAGACCAAGATATGGCCTGCCGGGAATTTCGGTAGTCTGGCCTCGAAGCTGCCATTCGGATCAGTCGTTATCGGCAGCAGTGCTGACAGGGCTATCGCTGATGCAGTTGTCTCGCACTCAGACGGTAAGGCCATCTCAGTTGCAGGCCAGACGAGCCTGCAGCAGCTCATTGAGATCATGCGTTCGTCTGAAATGGTCATCACGAACGACTCCGGTCCCATGCATATTGCAGCAGCGCTCAACATCCCTGTTATTGCCATCTTCGGACCGACAAGCCCGGAAAGGACAGGGCCCTATGGAAAAGGCAATCTTGTCCTGCAGTCAGAGGCAGCGTGCGTGCCATGCTTTAAAAGGGAATGCGTGGACACACACTGCATGAAGGAGATAACACCGGAAATGGTCTATCAAAAAGTCCTGGAAATACTGGGGAGAGAAAAACGATGAACCTCGGTATTCTGGTAAATACCGACCGGCATGCTGATCATCTTGCCGGCTTGACCAAAGCAGCACTCGGCAGGGGGCATACGGTGAGCATATTTCTTACGGATGAGGGCACGCGACTTCTGCAGGCCCCGGTGGTGACAGAACTTGCCCTGCTGCAGGGCGTGGAGATGAGTTATTGTGCCAACAGCGTTAATAAGATCGGGGTCGCTGTCGACGGGATCACACCAGAGATCATTGCCGGCAGTCAGATGAACAATGCCGTTATGAACCATCGTGCAGACAAAGTTATCGTGTTGTAAGGAGGCTGAACAATGAAAATTCTCCATATCCTGAATGACGGCCCTTCTAATCTCGCTGACACGATCATCCGCGAACTGCAGAAGGAACACGAGATCAGGATCATTGACCTCACAAAGAGGGATGTTCCCTATGACAGGATCATTGATGACATATTCTCCTATGACCGTGTCATATCCTGGTAGAAAAGATATTCCCTTTCAGCGCAGCGCTGATGAGGGGGCGGTACAGCTGAGTTGAAGACAGATCAGCAATGGTTCAGGAGGAATGGAGCGGCCTTTCTTATCTTTTTGTCTTCCCTGCTTTTGTTCTGCGTCCTCTACAGATTCAGATCTCTTGATGACAGCAGGCTCACAAGCTGGGAGGACGTGTTCTCGGTTGTTGGACCCATTCGGACAGGACTTCTTCTCTGTGCAGGTCTTGGCGTTGCCTTTATCCTCTCGCGCACTGGCCTGTTGGAAAGATACCCGTCACGCATTCTTTTTATGCTCTCCTTTATTGCTGCTGCAGTTTTCTGGCAGGAGCCCGAGATGATCGTGGACGCCTCGCGCTACTTTGTCCAGGCGAAGCATCTCGAACTCTACGGGTTCGTCTCATTTTTCCGGGAATGGGGCAATGAGATCAATGCCTGGACAGATATGCCTGCCATACCGTTTTTGTACGGCATGATCTTTAAAATATTTGGCGAGAACAGGCTGTATGTTCAGATCTTCAACACGCTTCTTTATTCCTCGTCAGTAGTGCTTACGTACCAGACAGGCAAAGAACTCTGGGACAAGGATATCGGTCTTCACGCTGCACTGTTTCTCCTCGGTATTCTCTATCTCTTAACCCAGGCGCCGCTGATGATGGTCGATCTGCCGTGCATGTTCTTTTTGATGCTTTCTATCTATACCTTCCTGCTTGCCCTGAGACGCGGCGGAAAAATGGTACCCGTTGCAGGCCTCGTCATATGCATCGCCTTTTTTACAAAATATTCGACCTGGCTGATGCTGACCGTCATCCCTGTCATCTATGCAGCAGAACTGTATCGCATCCGGAAAGAGGGACTCGACCGCTATGCCCTGCGCGGCATGATCGTCTTCTTTGTCTCTTTTTTTCTGGTCTCGGTCCTGGTCGCCTTCAAGCACGATGAGATCATCAAACAGATACATCTCCTGATATCGTACCAGATGCCCGGCCTGAAACGCTGGGGGGAGGGGCTCGTTTCCACATATTTCTTTCAGGTGCATCCGATCATTCCAATGCTTGCTGCTGTCTCGATCGTTGTTGCAATGAGAAGACGGGATACTGCCTATATCATTGCTGCCTGGCTGGTCCTTGTTATCCTTGTTCTGCAGGTCAGACGGATCCGGTATATGATCATGGTATTTCCGCTCTTGTGTCTTATGGCCTCATATGGCCTTGGAGTGGTCAGGGATAAAATGACTGGCCGGTACATTGCCTGTGCTGTGGCTGCCTTTTCCCTGACCCTTGCCCTTTCAGGCTTTTTACCGTTTCTGCAGCATATGAGCGCTGTCAATCTCAGGGATGCCGGAGGCTATCTGGACAGTCTCGATGTTGCAGCTGTCGAGGTCTTCACTCCGCTTCCGCAGGATTATGTCCTGAACCCTGCGGTATCTGTGCCCCTGCTGGATCTCTATACAAAGAAGAAAATTGTTTACCGCTATAACGCAGCTGACTATCCCTTGCCTGATGATATCAGCATCTCTGCACTCCGTTTTACCTGGGCATATCAAAATCCCCGGTTTTATCAGGACTACGCAGGGAAATACGACAGGAGGGCTGTTGTGATTATCAGTGACGATGCTGAAAAGCAATTGCCGCCCGCTGTCCTTGAAAAGATAGGCGGTCTTTCTGAGAAGCGGACCTTTCAGGTCAGTGATAATGTCTACCGTCATCAAACACTGGTAGCGGTCTATCATTGAGCGAAATACCCCTGTCTCTGCATTTTCCTCTATAATATCTACCAATGAAAGACATGCTCGGCCGTGAAGGCGTAATGACTGCAGAGAAGGCCCTTGACCTGCTTCTCACGAATCTCGCGGGAAAAAGGACGGCGAAGAGGAGAACTCCGATTGGAGATTCTCTCGGCATGGTCTGCGCAGAGGACATCATTGCAGCAGAGGACCTGCCTGCCTTTGCCCGCTCAACCGTGGACGGTTATGCAGTGAGGGCTGAAGACACGTTCGGCGCTACCGAAACCATGCCCGCATACCTGAACCTTGCGCAGGAGGTCTTTATGGGTAAAGAGGCCGGTTTTATGCTTGTTGATGATACGGCCAACAAGATCCCTACCGGCGGTATGCTTCCGGCCAGGGCAGATGCGGTTGTCATGTTCGAGCATGTGCAGGTCATTGACAACAAGATGATCGAGATCATGAAGTCTGTTGCTCCGGGTGAGAATGTCATCCAGGCGGGTGAGGACGTGAAGCGCGGAGAGGTCCTGATAAACAGGGGGCACCGCATGCGGCCTGCTGATATCGGCGCAGCTGCAGGCATAGGCATAACGCAGGTGATGGTCTTTGAGAGGCCTGTTGTTTCGATCATATCCACGGGTGATGAGATCATTCCCGCAGACCAAAGCCCTTCATTGGGCCAGATAAGGGATTCCAACTCTTATGTCATTGCAGGTATGGTCGCTCAGGCCGGCGGACTGCCGAAACGAAAAGGCATATTCCGTGATGACTATACCGTGATACGCAATGCGGTTGAAGAGGCGATGAAGGATTCCGATGCTATCGCAGTCTCGGGCGGCACGTCGGTCGGCACCAAAGATATGATAGCCCGGATCATCGATGATATCGGCAACCCCGGCATTCTGTTCCATGGTATTTCTCTCAAACCCGGGAAACCTATGATCGGCGGCATAATAAACTCGATTCCGATATTCGGCCTTCCCGGACATCCTGCTGCGGTCAGTGTCTGCGTTGACCTGTTCATCAGACCGGTCATGAATGCACTCTGCGGCCTCGAAGAGCGACGCGCAGAACAGTTGAAGGGCGTTGTCCTGGCAAGGCTTTCCAGAAATGTGGCCTCATCCCAGGGCAGGGAAGAGCATATCAGGGCAGTGATAGAGGAGCGGGAGGACGGTCTTTGGGTAGTTCCGCTGCTCGGAAAGTCTGGCCTGCTCAGGACGCTGGTCCGTGCTGACGGGACCTTTGTGATCCCGGTGAATGTCAACGGCATGGAAAAGGGCGAAACCGTGGCCGTGAGACTCATATAATCAGGCTCTGAAAGCCTTATTCCATGGGCTTCTGCGGCTGTTCCCTTGACAAAAAGCAGGCCTTTTAGGTTTAATGAATATCGCCTCGCAGTATCTCTCGATTTAGGCTCGTAGCTCAGGGGGAGAGCGCTACCTTGACACGGTAGAGGTCGGCGGTTCGAAACCGCCCGGGCCTACCATTAACTTATTGATAAATAAGGATATTTTCTTGCCTCAAAAGGCTCCATGGACAAACCATGGACAAATCGTATCTTTCAATGGGTGGTTTTAATTCCTTTACTGGCTAACAAACTGTCTTAAGACACTCCATTGTAAGACCCATTAAAAACGTCTTCTGTCCTAATCTGAAATCTTTTTTCTCGCAAAAACTTTCGCCAGCAATTTTCCCCGAAAAACTTTATAATCGAATGCATTATGAGTTACAAATGGGATTGCAGCATTAGGAAATGACATTGAATCAAAACTGTGACAGGGTAAATATTAACAATGCCTATGAATGAGTGGGAATTTACGACTGATGTGATAAGTTGGATCAATGAAATCCTGTCAAAAGATAAAACATTACCCTTTTCCAGAGCCTATAGTGAACAGCGAGCGGCTGGATCCGAGAAACGCCGTGATATTACCCTTCATGATCATAACCAAGTCGTAATTCTCACTGGTGAAGTAAAACTCCCTTACCAAAAAGATGGCGGTAGTCCATATAACGAGAAGGTTGTTCAGGATGCCCGCAAGAAGGCTGAAAAGGCTAAAGCAAAGTTCTTTTTTACCTGGAATGTAAACGAGTTTGTTTTATGGGAAACATTCTCTGTAAAGACCATACAGATTGACCGAAAGTACAGGAATTGGAATGTAACGTCCCCTTTTGTTCACAAGCCTGGGCATCTTGAAAATCCATCAACTAAACATTCTATCCAAATATGGCTGTCTCTTTTTCTGAATGAGTTTGCTGGGATTCTTAAAGGCACATCTACTATTGGGACCTTGCTCCCTGACGAAAAATTTATTGTATCACTTGAATCTTCATTGAGAATGCCTATCCTTATGACTATTGAAGAACTTGGCAATCGATACGAGAAGCCTAAGTTCAAAGACACGGTAGACAGATGGATGCGAGAAGAACAGGGCTGGATTATTTACGATAACCCAGAAGGTATCCGAGATAATTTAGAACGGGCTTCAAAGTTTGCTTGTTATGCCCTGGTAAATAAACTTGTCTTCCATGAGGCTTTGCTTAAGCGTTACGGGGCAAGGATGAATAAGATTACTGTTCCTGAGCATCTGGACACGGCAGAGGGACTGAGACTTCATCTTGAGAAATTCTTTCTAGAGGCGAAGAAGACTACGAGGGATTATGAAACGGTCTTTGGTGAAGATCATACTGCCATAGGCAACCGAATTCCATTTTTTGCTGATAGTGCGGTGCCACATTGGCGAGAACTTATTGAGCAGATACATGAGTTTAACTTCTCTAAAATAGACTATGAAATAATCGGTAGTATCTTTGAACGCCTTATCTCCCCAGAGGAACGGCATAAATATGGACAATTCTATACAAGACCAGAGGTTGTTGATCTTATAAACAGTTTTTGTATCCGTAATGGGGAAGAAAAGGTTATGGATCCAGCCTGTGGCGGAGGAACCTTCCTTGTTCGGGCTTATGCCCGCAAGCGGGAACTGGCCCCAGACCGTAAGCATGGTGATCTTCTTACCGATTTGTTTGGGGTGGATATATCGCATTTCGCTACGCACCTGACGACCATTAACTTGGCAACTCGTGATTTAATAGATGATGAAAACTATCCTCAGATAGCCCGCAACGATTTTTTTGAAATAAAAGAACACAGAACTTTTATAACCCTGCCGACCAAGATAAAAACACATGGATTGGGGACACTACAGCATAAAGAAATAGAAATACCGCCTCTTGATGCCATTATCGGTAATCCGCCATATATACGTCAGGAAGATATTGCCAAGTCTTCAAAGAAGAATGCGAAGGGGGAACCCCAGCATAGTACAAAGGATTACTACCAGTATCTCGTTAAAAAAGAATCAGGCCTTGAGTTAAGCGGACGGAGTGATCTTCATTGTTATTTCTGGCCGCATGCCGCGATGTTTCTTAAGGAAGGTGGATATTTATGCTTGCTTACATCAAGTCAATGGCTGGATGTGGAATATGGGTTCAAACTTCAGAGTTGGATTCTAAAAAATTTTGATATTGTAGGTATCTTTGAAAGTATTGATGAACCTTGGTTTGAGGGAGCGCGGGTTGCGACTACTGTGACAATACTGAAGAGAAACAAGGATGATGCTTCTCGATTCAATAATATAGTTCGTTTTGTTCAGCTGCGTCGTCCAATAACTGAAATATTGAGCCATGACGGTACTACAGTTGGGGCGATAGAAGCTGCAAATATGTTTAGAGATGAAGTCCTTTCGCTAACGGCTAATACTATTACTGAAAGCTATCGCAGTCGTCTCATTAAGCAGGAAGACTTGTGGAAAAACGGCGTTCAGTTGGGCGAGATAATGAGAGGAACCGTTGAAGATAGCGGGGAAGATGATGAAGAACTGGAAGATGAGACTGAGGTAATTGGCGATGGGGACTATTATGGTGGTAAGTGGGGTGTTTACTTAAGAGCTTCTAACCTTTGGTTTGATTTGCTTGATAGGTATGAAGATCATTTCATACCACTTGGAAAGATAGCGGATGTTCGCTTTGGAGTGAAAAGCGGCAAGGATAGTTTTTTCTTTCCAAAAGACATTAGCGATGAATGCTTGCAAGAATATGAAGACTCGAAAGAATTTCTTGCCCAGTATGGGGTTCAAAGAAAAGATGTTGAATCGGGAAGTATTTCGTTAGTGCAGTGTGGGGATAAACTTAGTGAAGTAAAGCCTATTGAAACCAAATATCTTGAGCCTGAGGTTCATAGCCTCATGGAGGTTGATAGCTTTAGTGTCAGTTCTGGTGATTGCGCAAGAAAGATTCTACTTTTCACAGGTCACAAAGGAGAAGGGCACGATAAATATGTTCGTGACTATATTAAGTGGGGAGAGAAGAAGAATTATCATACAGGCAAAACTTGCAAGGGCCGTGTAAGCAAGGAGAGAGCATGGTATGACCTTACTTCGTTTGAGCGGCCTGATATTATACTCCCAAAAATACAGCAATACAGATTACTCTCTTTTCTTAATCCCGAGAGATTATATGCGAATAGTTCGCTGCTGGGCATTTTTAATGTTCAGGAAGAACTTGTGTTGCCTTTATGTGGAGTGCTTAACAGCACTGTGGCTATATTATCTCGATTAATATATGCCCGTATTCTTGGGAATGAGGGGAATATTCAGCTTGATGTGTATTCAGCTAAAATGATGCTTGTTCCTAATCTAAATGCGACTACTCCAAAGGATATTGTTTTACGTATCGCAAATGCGTTCAAAAAGGTTCTTAAGAGAAAGGCATTGCAATTCATTCCCGAACGGCGCATGCGTGAAATGGCTTACAGAAATAAGGGTAAGGAAAAGGAACTGGATGACTTGTCAGATATGTCAGAAATCGATATGCCAGATCGTCGTGAACTTGATGATGCCGTTTTAGAGCTGATAGGAATTAGATCAAAAAAGCAACGGGACAAAATGATTGATGATCTTTACACCTATCTTAAGGAATATTTTGAAATGATTCGCCTTAAGGAAGAGAAGGCGTTAGTCAATAAGAAAACTTCAAAACGTCGGGAGAAGGTCAGTCCGCTGGAACTAGCGCAGCAAATATTCAAGGAAATTGAGGACAATGCTGGATACTTGCTCAAGTCGTATCAGTCAGACTTCCTTGATATTGAGAAACCGTTTGACACTTGTGATATTCCGATAGAAGGTGACCCCCACCCTATTAGAGGTGATTTATATATGCCTTATGGGGTTGTTTTTAGAAAAGGTAAGAGGGATTTAAAATACATTGAAACTAAAAACGAGTCCCAGGACGAATTAATAGTAACACTTGCAATGTCTGGGGTTAGAGGTCTGACGCGTATTCCCCTTGATTCCGCTGAATCACAGAGGGTTCATGATAGATATAAGGATTTTGTCTCAGATAGGGATAAACGATTACGGGAACTCATTGAAAACCGAACGGCAGACGAAGACATGCAAGAAAAGATATTCGATGTGCTAATGCATATGATTCTTCAGAGACATTGATTTCTTTTGTATAGGAGCTGACTTGGACATCCCCCTTGATTTTAGTATTGTCACTGAAAAATATGGCAGCTTAAGATTTGCAGTCTTAAAGATAAGCGGACTGGCAAAGAATCTGAAGCTCATCAGTTCTTCTGAGAATGACAGAGATTTCTGCGTTTCAGTCGTGCATAGCTATCTTATTGAGCCAGTAATATCTATAAAGAAACTTGGATTATTATCCGATGATATTTTGGAAGAAATCGGGCGTAATTTCTTTGCAAAAAGTCATATGGAAAATATGCTTAATGACGTAGAAATAAAGGAGAAGGGATTCTTTGCAGTATTTCGGATGTCATATAAAAAACTGCTGGTTGACCAGAAAATGTTTTCTGATAAACAGAGATTATTTTCATTGGGAACCAGGTCAAAAATGGCTTTGGAAGCAATGTATCCAAGAAATTTTTATTTGTTGGATGAATTAAATAGGGCCAAGAGCATGTTCGCTGATATTAATCGTATGCAGCGAACATTTGTTCCCCAAATAAATATTGCTACCAACATGCTTGGCGCGTTCAATATTCAGGAAAAAGTAATGGCGTCAGCCTTTAAATCTATCGATCGTGATTTGATGAAAGCTATTGAGACAAACAAATCCATATTTACGGCGGGATTGACGACAGATTTCTCGCAGAAATCCTGGTTTGTAAAATCACTATCCAGCAATTTACATGAAATGATGGATCTTGGTGATAGCATGGCAAAGGAAATAGAAGGCCTCATTGCCTCGTCAGCCATGGAAGAGATAAATCGGTATCGGGATATTTGGAAAAGTGTAGACATTCCGTCATTCGTTAATGCGTCTGTAGAAGTTGTTGACGATTTAATTGAGGAAGCATCTGAAGATAATAATGTTCCAGCTGAGGATATTAGCTGGTTTGAAAGTATTCGCGAAATTCTAATAAAACATAAGGATTTATTGCCTGTTGCTAGGAATTCGGCGGAGCTGGGTAAGCTTGTCGTTGATTTTATTAGTATTGTTCATATTGTGAATAATATGTGGATGCAGAAGATTATTACTCCGGAGACAGGTGTGCTTGTTATTATGCACTTTTACTGTGCCTTTACTATATTTGTCTGCAAGCTTGCTGAAAGCAAAGACTAGTTGTAACTTCCTTAGATAAATTCATGCCTTATTAAGACAATGGGGAACGGTAATTCATGTAGAAATTAAAATTGCATTCAATAGCAACTATAATAGTTGACAATGTATGTTATTATGTGATAACTTATTTTTAATAAATTATTCGTGGGGCATAAAAATGGAACTTAAATCGTACACATTAAGACTTGATAAGAAAGAATATGAGAAGCTGAAAAGCTATCTCGGCAGGTATGGAGACCCCGATTTAAATATTAGCTTTATTTTAAGACGTTATATCCGAGACCTTAATGAGTCTTTGCCTAATTTGGAAAAAAGCGAGTTCAATCTTCTGAATACTTTAAGTTTCTATGCCACTGGGCTGAAACAATTATTTAGAACCGGCCAACTCGAAAACTTGATGAAGGGATCAAATCTTTTCGGTGATAAGTCTATGGTTGAACGTGCTCAGATGGAGATAGATGATCCAAAGCAGTATAGAGCGATGAAGGATAGAAAGAAAAAGAAATGAGCCGTACAGGACTGATAATAAAGGCTCTTTCAATCTTGGGGAGCGTTAAATGTAAATACTGCAAGACTTATCTTGTCGTGGATAATGAAACCTCTACTGTAATAAAGAATGTTTTGGTTACTCACAAAGAGAGTGAAATGATAGAAATCGACTGCAGGAAATGTAATACAAAGAATTATTTGAGCAGAAATTAACTTTTAATAGCGGCAAAGAAGTCTGAAAGAGACAAAGAAGCCGAGTTTCTACGGTATTAATCCGTGGTTTCTCGGCTTTTTTATTTTTGTAGTAATGAAATTGGTTCGGAGTCTCGCGCGGTTCCTTGGCGATAGCCTGGACCGTGCGAGTCTCCGAACAGTCAAAGCAGGTGATGAAAGGAATATGGTAACAGGATATTACAAAATGAGCGGAGGCGGAGCGGCGATGACGCTGCAGCAAGCGAGGAAGAGCAAGCACGGCCTCCGGCGCACAACACCATATTTGAATTTCTTTCAGGAAGCATCCCCTCACGGATTAACAAGGGATGCTATAAATACATGAGTAATATTTATCTTTCAGGAGTTGACACTTTCGTTATTGGTTATTATCTGCAGCAGTTTAAGCTGAATCAAGCTGATTGGGAGTATCTGAATGCTGCCAAAGAAGCTGCTAAGGCTCCGGTGTTCACGTCATCAGGCTATCAGTTTAATTTCAAAGGCATTGAATTCGTAATAAGCCCTGCAGGGAAAAGACCATATTCCTATATTTTGGTGAATGATGATTTCAGTGTAAAGATAGCCAAAAAGGTATCGGGCGACAAATTCCCTGAAATATTTATTGAAATGAGAAGCCAGTTTCTTTGGAGATTCGGTTATGAATATGCTGTTAAGTTCATAAGAGATTGGCTCGAAACATGGTGTGAAATCTCTCGCGATGTCGTCAACAGAGGTGATCTTACAATAGACCTTCTCGGGTATCCGGTAATAAACATCAATATGGTAATTAGTCGTGCAAGAACCGGCACACAGTATTGTAAATTCATTCCGATTCAGGATGGGGAAATTTATTACTACGCCTCTGTTGAAACAGGCCGGACGTTTGGAAAAAGTCCGCTAATCATGCGGATTTATGATAAAACCCTGGAGATAAACGACTCTCATAAAGAATGGTTTTACGATCTTTGGGAGCAAAACGGCTGGGATCGTGTCTCACAGGTTGCAAGGGTAGAAATGGAGATGCAAAGAGGGTTTCTTAAGACTTTCAATGTAACCACATTTGAAAGTTTCAAGGAAAAAATAGGTGATATCTTTAGATTCCTCACCGAGGACTGGTTTACCTTGCGTGTGCCCTCTCAGGATACAAACCGCTCAAGATGGCCTGTAACTCCCTTTTGGTCTGAAGTTCAAGGCGCTCTTGACCTGTTCGGAAAAACCTACGGTCTGAAAAGGGGGAGGATAAAAGAGGTCAAGAAGGAAGTTCTCTTGCCGCTGGCTATCGGAGTATTAACTTCAATTGCTGCCCTGAGCGACAGCACGGACTATCTGAAGCACGGTTTAAAGTCTGACATAAAGAGAGCTCTGAGAAAGAAGCCGAAAGGTTTAAATGAAATCATCAACGAAAAAAGGAAAAAGCATGCTCACTTTGAGGATTGCAGAACAATAGACCTGTCCGAAGATGATCTGGAGATATTGCCATGAAATGCCAGGTCATTGAGGCATTCAGGATCGGCAGCGCCAGGGGGATATTAGAGTTTCAGCCAGGACAGGAAGTTATCCTGCCGGAAGAAATAGCGCAGAAGCTGCTTTCACAATCGAAAATAGCACCTATTGAGAAAGGAGCTTATAGGGCGTATTCCTCTATTTTGAGCGCTTACACATGGATCGTTAAGGGCAGGAAAGAATTGCAGGCACTGAGAGCATCACAGGACATTTCGGGGCCTGTCTATACGGCTGATGAGTTGATATTACTCAGGGGCATTGATAAAGATGCTCTGGAAGCTATAAAGAACGTTAAAGAGATATTTGGACGTGCGACAATAGAAGAGGTCATTCTCAGAGATTCCGGCAAATAGCCATGGATGCGGAGAACCTTGACAGAAAGCTGATTATGCCTGATAATTGGTTATCCATGAAAGGCACTCTTCGAACTCTCGAAAAATGTGTATCTTGCCAAGGTAACTTCAAGCCTGTCCAGCACCCGTTTACAAAAGACATCATAGACCTCATGTGCCCGTCCTGCATGACGCGCCCGCGCTATTTTTACATTGACGCAAGGGACTTCAAAGCCGGGAAGATATACAAGGACAAGAAGGGCAAGAAATTTGACAGCTTTTTAGCCGTTCACCGGCAGCTTGAAGAGATGCGAGCCCAGGACGATAAGCATACCTTTGATCCTGCAGACTGGATGCCGAAGAAGCTGAAGGAATATAGGTTCAAAGAGGCTGTGAATGACTGGATCGAGAAGCTGAAAGTTGATAAATCCTTTTCCTATGTCCGGCATACCCGGTCGTATATGGATAATCATATCATCACTGTAATGGGCGACATGGACATAAGAGACATTCGGTCATCTCATGTTGAGGGCCTTTATTATGGACTTGTCAAAAAGAAGCTTGCAGCGAAGACCATAGACGATATCATGAGCACACTTCAGACATTACTGAACCGATTACATCGATTAGAGCTTATTACCCGTATGCCGGTATTCCCCGTTGTAAGCGTGCCTGAAAAGCATAAGGGCTGGATCAATGCAGAGAAGCAGGCGCAGATATTATCTTTCATTCCTGAACGTCACAGGCTTGTTTATGAGCTTCTGATTGAGACAGCCGAAAGGCCGGGTGAGGTCTGCGCACACAAGAAGAAGGATCTCATTGACGGAGAGCTTGTAATTGAGAGGGCCTTTGATGAAAAAGGGCACCTTAAACAGACGAAATCCGGCAGGGTTCGTTATTGCGGTATCTCTCTTCTGCTCTGGAAAAAACTTTTGAATTATTCAAAAGATAAACTTCCGGAGGCATGGCTTTTCTTGGATGAGTTCGGAAATCCTTATAGCCAGGGCAGACTTTATGAGGTATGGAAACGGGCCGGCAAGAAAGCTGATATTAATATCAGTCTCTATGGTGGCACGCGCCGGAGTAGGGCGAGTCAGAAGAGACTTGAGAAGGAAAAAGAGATTGCCGAGGCCTGCAGGCAGGAGTTAGGCCATACTTCGGGCGATGTTACCATGAAGCATTACGCAAGAAGCAGAAGAGAACAGATTTAACTCACTCAGATAAATGAAAAAACTCTATCACACCTTAAAATTCAAGGAAATCAATAAAAGGCGTGCTCTCGACCGAAATAAACGTAGACTTGATTACTTAAAGTGGCGTCGCAACAGAAATAAGTCATCACAGGGTGTTTCTCGTGAAAAACATAAAATACAGCTTTCAGAAAGAAATCTGTTTAGGGATTATAAAAAAGTTGTTGCGCCAGATGATCTATCGTTTCTGTCAAATACTGAGAGTGTTATCAATTTCATCAATATTTTGTATCAACACTGTGATGCGAAGCGCCAGGTATTTGTAGAGTTGGAAAACGTTAAAACTATAGATTACGCTGCAATAGTAGTCCTTCTATCAATAATGGTGGAATTTAAAGCACGTAATATCAAGTTTAATGGTGATTTTCCGATCGATATCAAAGCTAAAGAATTGCTAATGAAATCGGGCTTTATTCAAAACCTCTTCAAGCCATTTAAACCCGAAGATAGATATAAAATTATTCCTTTGCATGCTCATGCAATTCACACACACGCCCAGAAAAATGTTGACGCGCGTCTCGGCCAGGAGATAATATTTTCTTCTTCCCAGACAATTTGGAATGAGGATCGACGATGTCAGGGCGTGCAAAGAACTCTTCTGGAGTTGATGCAGAATACAAATAACCATGCTGAAATTGGAAGGGCAGGTGGAAAACACTGGTGGGTTTCTGTCAATCACATCAAGGCAGAACGAAAAGTATGTTTTTCATTTATTGATTTTGGTGTTGGTGTTTTTACAAGTTTAGAAAATAAACCGCAAAACAGTAAGTTTTTTAACTGGAGCATTAAACTTAAGAAATTATTTTCATTCAATAATAACGCTGAGCTATTAAAATTGATAATGGAGGGTAAGTTGCATCAAACAGTGACAGAAGAGCATTACAGAGGCAAGGGCCTTCCCGGCATAGCTGAGGTAGCTGGGCGTAACCAAATATCGAATCTTCATATTATCACAAATGATGTATTCTGTGACTTTTCTAATGGCGTATATAGGACGCTAACTAATTCCTTTACTGGAACATTTGTTTACTGGGAGGTTAATAGTTCAAATGAAAACTGCAGATGTTAATAAACTGGTTATTTGTAAAGAGTTTAGCGCATCCCCTGGACCAAGGTATACTTCTGAAGGTGACTTTTCAGGTGAAGAGTTTAGGGTAACACTCCTTGGGCCGAGACTAAAGGATGCTATTGTCAACAAAAAAAAGCTTTTTATTGATTTGGATGGTACAGCAGGTTACGGCACCTCTTTTTTAGAGGAAGCGTTCGGCGGGTTAATCCGAATTGATGGCTACAAATATGACGATATTCTGGCACATTCACAATTAAAGTCTGATGAAGAACCTTACCTGACTGAGGATATTATGGGATATCTGAAGGATGCCAAAAAGGCTGTCCGTAATGAAAAATAAAACTATTTTACTGAGTAGCGGACTTTGCATCATTTCGCTTATTATCGGAATTCTGATTGGTAAAATGTGCATCATACCAGGGTTGACTATCCAAAAGGATATCAATCCGGTTCATGCTATATCAATATTCACGACAATATTAATTGCTATATTAGTATCCATTATCTTTGATAAAGAAAAAGAAAAAAACAATAGTGAAAAGCAATTGATAGTTAATAGAATTAATTCTGCATTAGAGATTGCAGATTTGCTGCATTATAAAGTAGCCGAAAAGCAAATTGAACTTTCAAGCGCAGTTTCAATGATTAAAAGAATAAACATTACCGTATCCTGTATATATAAAACGCTTGAATTGGTGAAGTTACGAATAGCGCCTGACAAGAGTGAGTGTCAAGCTAAAATAAAAGATCTAAACAACTTAATGACATATACTTCAGTATGCGATAAAGGCAAGCCATCACCTCATATAGCAGTAGTCAAAGGTCTTCTTACTTATAGCCCGCAAAGAGTTTCAGAGTTGGAGACGCAAATTGAACACTTGAAAAATATTCTGCTAGAGTTACAAGTGCATATTATTAGAAATTAATGAATTATAATCGAGGACATGTCAAATATTTTGTGTGAACGCCTTATTGGGTATTGCCATGCCAATGGCGTTCTTCCTTCAAACTGTATAGCAAATTGATTCAGGCTGGACTTTCAGTAGTGGATCGACATCGTTCATTCCATGGACAAACCATGGACAGAATAGACCGCATAAAAAGCCTGTAACTTATTGATTTAAAAGACATAATGTGCCGGTTCGAAACCGGTGTCAATCCCTTTCTTAGTTGAAATTGGGTAGCGGCCCCTATACTGCACATCAG
>CAYXBA010000024.1:0-29072 GCA_964463135.1 uncultured Nitrospiraceae bacterium | reverse complement strand
GTAAACTGTACCAAACCCTACAAAAAAGTACAAGGGGTTTTTGAGATGGCTTCTAGTCGATTTGTAAGGAAATATGCAACCTTTTCAGATAGCCACTCACCCTGCCTTTGCTATTGTGTAAGAACAACGATCACCATAATATATAACTTTACAAGACACCCATAGAGCGACAGGAAAGGAAGGGCTTCTTGCAGTTTTTCCATTACTTTTCAGAGAACACATAGACATAGATATGGACACCGGACACTTCTTTCTTGCATTGACACAGGCACCAATATATCCTTGATTTATATGGTGTTATGAGGTATTCTGTGGTTACTTTTGACAAAATGCAAGTTAGAGGGGGGCAGAGTTATGAAGACTTATTTGAGGAATGTTCTGATTCTTGGGTTATTGTTTTTTGCAACATCGGTTTTGACAGCAGAGGCGGCCACCTTTAACGACAATTTTTCGAGTGGCATTAATCCTGATCACTGGTCTATCACCCCGGGCGCTTACACAATTGACGGCACACAGGGTGACATTCGCATGAGTAAACCGGGCGGTCCGGGTGCCTGGGGTCAGGTTTTTTTCAACCATGATGTGTACGGTGATTTTGATATATCTGTGGACTACAGGGACGCGGTTTTGGCCGGTTGTCAGAATCAGATACAGCTCAATTTAGTCTTCGGCGGTCAATATGTGGCAAACAGGAGAGAGAACTGGTGTGAAAGCAGATATTCGGTTTGGCTTGATCCGCCATGGTCGACTGTAGGCGTAATGGGCACAACGGATACATCCGGGACTTTAAGGGTAACTCGCGTAGGCAGCACCGTAACTGTTTACGCAAACGCTACCCAGATTTATCAAGAGGTTTTCAATACTCTTCCTGTTACCGATTTGTGGCTATCGTTGCAGAACAATGGCACAAACGATGCACTATCCGTAACTTTCGATAACTTCTCTATAACAGCGGACAGCATAGACGGCGTCTGCACTCCTCCGCCTTCCGGTATGGTTTCCTGGTGGGGCGGGGACAATAACGCCCTTGATATGGTGGGAGATAACAATGGGATATTGGTAAACGGCGCAACGTATGCAGCCGGCAAGGTGGGACAAGCATTCAGTTTTGACGGGGAGAATGATTATGTCCAGAAGGTTACGCCGACTGGTCTTCCGGTCGGGAGTGCGCCACGGAGTATTGACCTATGGTTTAAGACACCGAGGAATCTCAGTTCCTCTACAGAATCGGCTCTGGTACAATATGGAACACCTTCCGGAAGCAACATGTTCGGGCTTATTACATCCGGCAACTGTCCCGGCAAGCTGTACTTCTACGGAAACAGCAATGACTTATGCGGAACAACTTCCATTCAGCCTGACACATGGTATCACGGCGCAGTAACATACGATGGTTCTACACTCAAACTCTATCTTAACGGTCAGCTTGAGAATTCGGCAGGCAAGTCGCTGAATACTGTCCTCAATGCCGACGGGCTCACCATAGGGCTGAGGCCCGGCTCAACTCCCTGGCAAGGCCTTATTGACGAAGTCGAAATCTTCAACCGTGCCCTTTCAACTGATGAGATCGCCGCAATTTACAACGCAGGAAGCGCAGGCAAGTGCCGCTCATGTACGCCACCCCCTCCAGATATGGTCTCCTGGTGGGATGGCGAAGGAGATGCCAACGACTTTGCCGGCACAAATCACGGCACGCTCCAAAACGGCACCACTTTTGCAGCCGGCAAGGTTGGCCAGGCGTTCAGTTTTGATGGGACTAATGATTATGTTACGGTGACTGATTCTCCTCAATTCAATATCGGCGCAGGTGACTTTTCGCTGACCCTCTGGGCAAACTACTCAGCGGTCAGGTCCGGCGGTGCAGGCAGTCTTCCGAATGTTTTCCTTGGACAGGATGAGGGGGGCGGAACAACCGATAAGTGGGTCTTCTACAGTACCGACACCGGCCTCTGGTTCCATATCAACGGGCCGGCTTCAAGCCTTATCGGGCCTGCCACATTTACGCCACAGACTGACCGCTGGTATCAGCTTACCCTGACACGGAGCGGTTCTGTATACACTTTTTATGCAGATGGGGTCAAGATTGGAGAGATAGCTGATTCGACGGCAATCCCCGATGTCAGTGCACCGCTTACGATCGGCCAGGCAGAGGGCCTTGGCTATTTCAATGGTCTTATGGACGAGATAACCGTCTTCAATCGGGCTCTCGCTGCATCTGAAATAGCAGCGATCTACAATGCAGGAAGTGCAGGCCAGTGTACTCAGCCGGCCGAGCAATACACCCTTACCGCTACCAGGACAGGCTCAGGAACCGGGACAGTAACAGCATCAGGCATAACCTGCGGCACAGACTGTTCTGAAGCCTATAGTGAGGGCACTGTTGTGACACTCACGGCAACACCATCTGCAGGCTCGATCTTTGCGGGATGGTCAGGCGACCCGGATTGTCTGGACGGAACTGTTACGATGAATGCGGACAAGACCTGTACGGCGATATTCAATCTTGCTCCGGACCTTAGCGGTTCATGGACCTGGATCAGAAAGAGCGGGCCGGACCGGAGAGGCATGTATAAGTTGTCCGGCAGTCTCAGTCTATCAAACACCGGTGCAGTTCCTGCGAATAATGCAGTTGTAAATGTCTATCTTTCGGACAACAGCACGTATGAGCCGGGAGATACGCTCATTGCCTCGTTGAATTACGGCTCGCTCAAGGGGAAGATAACCAAAGGGAAATCTTTCAATCTCACGACAAAGAAAAATCCCTCGGGCAAATATGTTATCGGTGTGATCGATCCATCAAACATCGTTAAAGAATCGAATGAGACGAATAATTCTGTATTCAGGCTGTTTCCCTGATCCGGGTAATTTAGCCAGGGAGAGATAGTTAAAAACAGCAGACGGATAAAAAAAGAGGAAGGCCGGGCATAAGCACTTATGCCCGGCCTTCCTCTTTTCCCACTCTTTCTATTTGCCGATCTTCTTCTTGACCGTCTTCACTGCTGCAGCAACTTTTTTCCCTACCTTCTTCTCCACAGCCTTTGCCTTCTTTACCGTCTTTTTGACGATCTTTTTTTCTACCTTCACAACTTTTTTCACAACCTTCTTTACTGCCTTTTTTACTGCCTTCTTGGTAACCATCTCGTCTCCTTTTCTGCGCCTGTTATTGTTCAGCAAACCCATCAATTAAGAACGATAGTATCAGCAATTCCAGATACTGTCAATCCTTCAGCACATTGTCACGCAAGAATCGAATTCCTCTTCCCTCTGTGATATACTGGCACATAAAAAGGAGTGTCGTTGCATGAAAAGGTTTAAACCGCGCGAGGAGCTGAACAAGGAACTTGCCGCAATGCGGCAGAGGTCACTCGACCTGGAACAGTGCCACGCAGAGTTCCTGAACGTTCAGAAGCGGTATGAACAGCTTCTCCAGTCTGCTCCTGATGCAATGGTCTTTGTGAGCAAAGATGCGAAGATCGTTCTCCTGAACGCCCAGCTCGCCGCACTCTTCGGCTATACAGAGGAGGAACTGATCGGCAGGGACCTCGACTTCCTCATACCCGAGCGGTACCGCGGCTCACATCGCGAAAATGTTGCTCACTACTTCGATCAGCCGCGCGCCAGGCCCATGGGTACAAACCTGACGATCTACGGGTTAAGAAAGGACGGAACTGAATTCCCGGCAGATATCAGCCTGAGCCCTCTCGAGACCGAAGGAGGGATCGTTGCTGTCGGCGCGATAAGGGATATCACTGAACGAAAGAATGCAGAAGACGAGAAGCAGCGGCTCAGAGAGCAGATGGCAGAGATTGAGAAGCTCTCTGCGCTCGGCAGGATAGCCGCGAACGTTGCTGACGAGATCAGAAATCCTCTCACCGCTGTCGGCGGCTTTGCACGCAGGCTTCAGAAGATAGCAGACAGCGAAAAAGAACAGAAGTATGCGGCATATATCATCGAAGAGGTAACCAGACTCGAGGCCATTCTCCGTGATGTTCTGGCATTCTCACGCACCAGAAGTCCTCTCATGGAAGAGCATGATATCCGCGCCATTCTTGACGATGCGCTGAATACATGGGAAGAACGCTGTCGTAAGCAGTCTATAATGGTGCAGAGATCCTACGGAGACGCTGCTGTCGTCCGGGTAGACAAAGACCAGACCCGGGAGGCGTTCGAGAGGGTCATCGAGAACGCCCTTGATGCCATGCCGCAGGGCGGCACTCTTTCTCTGCTCATAGAACGCGAGATGATCAGGGGAGTGTCCTATGTCATGGTCAGCATCAGGGACACCGGCAAGGGCATAGCGGCAGAAAAGCTGGAAAAGATTTTCGAACCTTTTTATACCGGCAGCATGTCCCGGAAAGGAACAGGTCTTGGCCTTCCCATAGCGAAGAGCATTGTAGAAGAAGAGAACGGCATCATCAGAGTCCAAAGTGTCGAGGGATCAGGGACCACGGTAACCGTTCAATTTCCAAACCTGCAGTCCTCGTAATGCCATGGTCCTGACTGCAGAGTGAGTAATGCCCTGCCGGATGTTAATTAAGCAGGCTCAGGTAATACACATACATCTCTCTCCGGCAGACAAGGAGTTCGAGCAGATTTTCCGCATACCGCTCGTATGTTGTACCTCTGACATGCTCAAGATGTTCAAGCGCCGTCATGATCAGCCGATCGAACTGTTCGAGCGTCCTGTCCATAAAAGCCTCCTGATTACATCTTACACCTGATTTCAACACATGTGAAGACAAGGCTATTTTTTACTTTTTCGGCATTCAGTCACTTTACCACCCGGCAGCAGTGAGGTATGATGAAATTAAGAAAGGAGAAATTCTATGAAGAAAAATATCTTCTTCCCGGTCATTTTGCTGCTTATGCTTCTCATCTCCTGCGCTGTCCATACTGTTCCAATTTCTGACAGCCGGATAAAATGGATAAGCCAGGCAGAACTGCTTTCCCGACTCGATGAACAGGGACTGCTCCTGTTCGACGCGCGGTACAGCAAGGACTGGAAACGCAGCGATCGGAAGATCAAGGGAGCGATCAGGCTCGACGCCTCAGAGGTCGAGCAGCTGGACGGATTCTATCCTGCGGGGCAGAAGATCATTCTCTACTGCGCATGAAAGCATCAGGAAACGAGCGTCAGTGTGGCGCTCAGGCTGATGGAATTCGGCTATACGAACGTTTATGTGCTTCGGGGCGGCTGGATAGACTGGGAAAAGGCCGGCTTGCCGATGGTGCCCAAATAGGCTGCAAGCGGTCGCCGGTTCTCATGCAACATTCACAGGTCTGACCTGCTGAGTGAGAAAGGGAGAACAGGGTTGCTTCCGCAGCCCTGCCTGCCAGCTTAAATTTTGTCGAGGGCCTGCTGCAGATCAGCGATCAGGTCGTCCACATCCTCAAGACCGAGCGCCAGGCGGACCAGATTATCGACCATGCCAATATCCTGACGGTATTTTTCAGAGTAATCGAAGAAAGACATGGCCCACATCTGGGTAACGAGGCTCTCGCTGCCGCCAAGGCTCGGTGTTATCAGAAAGAGTTCCAGGGCGTCGATAAATTTACGCGTTTCAGTATTGCCGCCTTTTACGAGAAAGCTGATGACGCTGCCGAAGCCCTTCATCTGCTCCATACCGATCTTGTGGTCCGGGTGCGATGACAGCCCCGGGTACCAGACCTTTTCTATCTTGGGATGAGCTTCCAGCATTTGTGCCACTGCCAGGCCAGCCCGGTTGTGGTGCTCCATGCGCATGCCAAAGGTCTTGAGCCCACGCTCCAGCAGGAAGCAGGTCAGAGGCCCTGGTGTTGCTCCCATCATGCGCTGCATCTTGTACAGGTCGGTCATCAGGGCTGCTGAACCGAGCGCAACACCTGCCATGAGATCGTTATGGCCGCCAAGATACTTTGTGGCCGAATGGATGACCACGTCAACCCCAAGCTCAATGGGCTTGATGTTGTAGGGTGTTGCGAGTGTGGCATCGATGATGGTCAGTATTCCACGGGCCTTCGCAACCTTCACAATGGCCGGAATGTCGAGTACGCGCAGATAGGGATTGGTCGGTGACTCGGTGAAGATGATGTTGGTCTCCGGTTTGATCGCCTTTTCGATATCTGCGGCAGTCGGATCACAAATGGAATAGTCGATGCCGAACTTCCCAAGGAAGTTGATCGCAAAGTCGCGCGTCTGGCGGTAGCAGTCGCCGGTAAAGATGATATGGCCCTTCGGTTTCATAAAGGTCATGATCGTCAGCAGTACCGCTGCCATGCCGGATGCATAGAGCACCGCCCGCTCGGCGCCCTCTATTGCGGCGAGCTTGCGTTCGCATTCCTGCTGCGTCGGATTTCCGTACCGGGCATATTCATGCTCACGTATGACCCTGCCCTGCCCCTTCTCCCGCATGAAATCCTCGACCTCATCTGCCGTGTCGAAATAGTAATTCGACGTATGCATGATCGGCGTGGATACTGCATGATGGGCCTTGGGAAGCCTTCCTTTCCCATGGATCGCAAGGGTTGAAGGCTTCCAGTTCTTTGCGTTGGACGACTCGTTAGGCATCTATCTCTCTCCTCTTTTTGAGCGCTTCCTGCAGTGCTTCTTTGACCGCACCGACCGTTGGCGGCAATTCGATCGGCTTGTTCGAAAAACGGCAGGGGAAGTCCAGACTTCCCTCATGATAAGCAACCTTGAAATCCGTGAACTTCAGGCCATGCGCAGTTGATATGACCACCACATGCTCTGACCGGTCTATCTTTCCTGACTTGAGCAGTTTGATCATGCCGGCAAGAGCAACACCGGTATGAGGGCAGTTGAACATGCCGGTCATATCGCCGAGCGCAACAGCATCCGCGAGTTCCTGCTCGGTAGCATCCACCACAATGCCGTCGAACTGCCTGAGCGTGCGTATCGCTTTTTCGATGCTCACCGGGTTGCCGATCTGTATGGCACTTGCCAGGGTCTTCTGTGCCTGGATAGGTTCAAAAGACTCGAAGTTCTTCAGATACGACCGGTAGAGCGGGTTTGCGCGTTCCGCCTGCGCCACAACAATGCGGGGCAGTTTGGTGATCAGGCCAAGGTCGCGCATCATCAGCAGTCCGCTGCCGAGTGCAGAGACATTGCCGAGATTGCCGCCCGGGATAACGATCACATCAGGGACTTCCCAGTCGAACTGCTGAACGATCTCTATGCCGACGGTCTTCTGCCCCTCAATGCGGAGCGAGTTCATCGAATTGGCAAGGTATATGGTCTCGTCCTTGGTGATCTCCTTGACCACAGCCATGCAACCGTCAAAATCCGTGTCGAGCTGAAGGACCAGTGCGCCATTTGCAATCGGCTGAACAAGCTGCGCTATCGATATCTTGCCTTTCGGCAGAAGTACGACAGACTGAATGCCGGCAGCTGCACAGTAGACTGCCAGGGCGGCTGAGGTATCGCCGGTCGAGGCACAGGCTACGGCCTGTATGGGCGCTCCCTCGCTGATCATCTGCTTTACCATCGAGACGAGTACGGTCATTCCAAGATCTTTGAAAGAGCCGCTGTGGGAGTTACCGCAGAGTTTTATCCAAAGGTTATCAATGCCGACCATCTTGCCGAAACGCTCGGCCCAGAACAGGTTTGTGCCGCCCTCATAGAGCGAGACGATATTATCATTGTTGATCTCAGGGAGGACCCACTCCTTCTTGCCCCAGATCCCTGAGCCATAAGGCCATTCCGTGGACTTGTACCGGTCCTCGAACAGCTTCATCCATTCCTTGCCGCTCTTCCGGCCAAGGGCCTGCATGTCGTGCTGCACCTCAAGAAGCGAATTGCAGCACTTGCAGCGGTAGATGATCGTATTGAGAGGATACTTCTCTTTACACTGCGGATTGATGCACTGAAACCATGCTTTGTATGACATAACCACCTTTAGGAATGGAATTTTGCGTACCGACAAGATATCACATTCATACGGGGTTGTTCAAGAATGCCTGCCCCGGCATCATGCGCTGCCTTTGAACCATTCGATAGGGTCCACATTATAGAATTCTCTGAGTTCAGCATACAGATGAGGGGTTTTTTTCCGGAGCTGCCGGGGCTTTTCGAAAAAAGTCTCCGTTGCAACGGCAAAGAACTCGGCAGGGTTCATGGCACCATACTCATCAAGGACATGTTTCTTATGATGTTCTCTGCTGGACCGCAAGGCTTCATATTCTTCGCTCATGATATGGGCCCAGACCGCATAGCTGGACTTTTTTCCCAGTATCGGAGCTCCGTCTGCAACGCCGTCCTCCTGATCCAGTTGGTGGGCAAACTCATGGAGCACGACATTGTGACCGTCTTCCGCATTCAAGCCGCCCTGTATCACATTGTCCCAGGCCAGGACAACCGACCCATGCTTCCACGATTCTCCCAGTCTTACTGACGGCCCCTCAGCGTACACTCCTCCGCCGATATACCTGGTCTCATCAGCGACATAGGCAGTCGGATAAACGAGTATGGAGGTGAGCCCGGGATAGTCCCGGTTCTTCCTATTCAGCAAAAGCAGACAAGCCTCCCCGGCTATGGTGACCCGTATCTCATCGGTCAGTTCGAGGCCGCCCAGCCCCTCAAACCGTTTTTCGCCAAGGAATATCTTGATATCATTGCGGAGCTGCTCCTGCAACGGTTCGGGAAGGTGACGGTACAGGACAATATTTCTCAGGAGTATCTCTTCCCATTCCGGAGGAAAAGGGACTGCTGTCAGTTGTCTGATCCTGCGGTTCCGAAGCAAACGCTTCAGGACAAAGAAGAGAGGCACTGAAAGCCCGGAGAGAATTATGATGAGCGCGAGTTTCAGGGATGGCCTTTCTTATCTCATGGCAGAAACATCATCAGTGCGGCTGCCAGACGGAGAATACACGTACAGACATGACCTATGATTTTGCGTCCTGCTCACTAAAATGACGCATAAGAAATTCTCCGTCTTTCGGGGTCAGATCGAACTTCAAGCAGGCAGTTTCTATCAGGCTGAACAGCGTGAGCCTCGGATCTTCGGCCTTCTGATCAGAGATCCATTTCACCGCCTTACGCAGTTGTTCACCTTCCGGTAAAATGCTCATAGTGTCTCTCCTTTTTCATAAGTATCTGAAATGCCGGACGAAAAATTATCAAACCCCTTTCGGTCTGCGGTCCTTCTCGCTCAGATAGTCTGCAAGCCGGCCCCTGCTATGCTCATCCTCGTGGCAGTACACACAGAGATTCTCCCAGTTAGAACCGTCAGAAGGGTTATTCTTATGATTGCCGTCCTTGTGATGGACCGTAAGCAGCTGACGGTCCCTCTCTTCAAACTCCCTGCCGCATTTGGCGCAGATAAGACCATGTATCTTAAGGGACAGCTCCCGGTAATCGCCTAAAGGCTTACCGGACTGTTTCAGCTCCCTTACGATCTCTTCCACAGACTTGGCACTGCCGCTGTTCTGCGGCGTAATGGATCTGCCGAGCCGTTTATGTCGCATTGCGTCTCCTTAAACCGACCTGCATGGCCTGAACATGCCAATAGTTTACCGGATAATCAAAAGAGATACAAAGCCAGTTCTTTTCTTCTGGCTAAATCGGCTGAATCGTAATAAAATGCCTGATAGCAAAAAAGAGGCAGACAACAGAGTGATCATGAAATTATTATCTGAATGAGGATGATGAACAGATGACTGAAATAGGAAAGATGAACAGGCTGCGGGTGATCTCTACGGACGAGGCCGGTGTCTGGCTGGACGGCGGGGAACTTGGAAACATATTGATGCCGCGAAGCTTAGCGGATAAAGATTACCGCATCGACGACCAACCTGAAGTCTTCCTGTATCATGACTCAGAGAGGCAGCTTATGGCGACTACAAAGGTCCCTTTTGCAATGGTCAATGAGTTCGCCCTGCTCAAGGTCGTGTCTGTCTCCCCGGCAGGCGCCTTTCTTGATTGGGGCCTGAAAAAAGACCTGCTTGTGCCGTTCGGTGAACAGAAGCAGAAGATGCAGGAAGGCAAATCCTATATTGTATTTGTATTGTTTGATGATAAGAGCGCCCGCATCATAGCGTCTTCAAAACTGGCAAAATTCCTGGGCAGAGAGTCCATGGATCTTCACGAGGGGCAGGAAGTATCATTGCTGATCAGCAACCAGACTGAGATAGGATTTGAGGCCATCATCAACAACTCTCTCAGCGGCCTTCTGTATAAGAACGAGGTTTTTCAGCCTTTACGAAAGGGACAAAAGATTACAGGATACATCAAGAAGATACGGGAGGACGGCAAGATAGATCTCTGCCTTCAGAAGCCCGGACACGAAAAGATCGCCGGTATTTCAGAAAATATCATCAATGCACTGAAAAAGCAGGGAGGCTTCATCGCTGTTACTGACAAAAGCCCGGCTGAGGTCATATACAGCCTGTTCGGCATCAGCAAGAAGACCTACAAAAAGGCCATAGGCTCGCTGTATAAGGAACGGATGATTGCCATAGAGGAGACAGGGATAAGACTTATCGATAACGATTAAATTAGTGTACATTATTCAGGACATTTTATTTTCATACATCGGGAGATCAATAATGGTGATGTCATCACAAATCCTTGCCGGAGCTGAAACGAATAATGAAACCTGTTGATACGATATTGGATCTTTTCGTCCTTGCGATTGCAGCAGAAAAAGCTGCAATGAACTTCTATAAAGGGCTGGCCCGAAGTTTTTCGCACCTTCCTGAGGCAGCGCATTTTTGGGAAGATTTGAGCAGAGACGAGGCACTCCATATGCAGGAGCTTATCGAGATCAGGAATACGCTCTCCGAAAACCAGCTAGGTGAGACTGCAGACCCTTGGCTTGTCGAAAAGGCGCAAAATGAACTGAAGCGGTTCACTGAGAAGTTTGACTTGAAGGCAGTCGTCACCTTGGACGATGCGTACGACATTGCCTATGAACTTGAATACTCCGAGGTCAATGAAGTTTTTCAGGCCCTGGTCAACAGATATGTTTCTTCAGATACCAGGACAAGCTTTGTGTTGTCCCACATAAGAGAACACGTCTCGAAGCTTGAAGACTTCTCGAAAAGAATTGCCGATGCAGAAACAAGAAGAACGATTTTGGCGCAATGGAGCTGAAGTCGGAATTTGTAAAGAAGACATAGTGTTGCTTGAAACTTTGAAAGGTTGAAGAAGTGATTGATTGATACTGCAATGCCTGAAGAAAGAATAGAAGGCGCCGTCATCTGCCGCCGACGGGATGAATATGGAGAGATCATTATTACCGAAGAAGGCAATAAGCGCATTCTTTATTTCGACAACGGAATAATGCAAAGCACTATCCGGACTGACCGGCATGACCTTCTTCTGGAAGACTACAATGAGGCCATGATGAGCGGGCTGATCTTTAATAATGAACCCCGATCGGTTCTCCTGATCGGTCTTGGCGGCTGCTCGCTGGTCCACTTTCTGTTGAAGGCATTGCCGGATTGCGCTATAGATGTTGTTGAGATCAGGCAACAGGTCATCGATCTCTCAAGGGAGTTTTTTTACCTTCCAGCAGCGAATACAAAATTACGATTATTTCATGCAGCGGGCGGAGATTTTGTCGGACGTCATAGGGCAAACTCCCATAAATACGATATGATCATCGTCGATGCATTTGACGATACTGGCCCTGCTGCCTCTCTGCTGGAGAAGGATTTTCTTTCCTCCTGCCGTATGCAGCTGAACAAAAACGGGGTGTTCATCATGAATTTATGGAACAGTCCTGACCATGACTTTTTTGCACAGTACAAATCAATTCAGGATGCTTTTGAGAATAATACGTTGAAGCTCCTCCTCTCTGAGGCCTATAGGAATGCCATTGTCTTCGGCTTTGAAAATCCTGCGGCCAGTCGTCATCCGCTCGATTACCGCGGCATAGCCGCAGATCTGCAGAGTAAGCACCGAATCAATTTCCCCAGGTGTCTGAAACATCTTTATTGGCAGAATTTTGACAATCAGGACCAATAAGCATGGAGAGCAAATTATGAGCACCAGGAAGGCTAAATTCCATCCGTCCGCAAAATAGCTCTTGCCACATAGAACGATTGCCGCTATCATTTGAATCATGAACGGATGACTGCGACAGACATCTGCATTGCCGCTTACCGCTCAAAAGTGAAGGAGGGAAAATGGCGAGGATCCTTTTGGTACACGGGGCCTTCAATGAGTTCTGGGGTCCGCACCAGCTCAAGGCACGCTGGCTGCCTGCGCTGCGCGACGGGCTGTGGCACCACAGTGTCGAGATCGCTGATACTGACGTCGGGGTCTGCTTTTACGGCGATCTCTTTCGGCGGGTCCCCGGCGCAGATGCAGAGAAAGAGTTCGAAAAGTCACGTGCGGGCATCGCCGAACTATTAACAAACCTCGCAGGCAGCGATGTGATCGCAGCGCTCGGACAGGCGGCCAGCAACGCAGCCTTTGACCGCATTGTCGACATGGTGACGATCATGGCAACAACGCCGGATCTGCGCGCTCGCATGCGCGCGCGTGCCGAGGCGATGATCGATAATGACACCCGGGTGATCGTCGCACACTCTATCGGCACTCTCTTTTCATACATGGCCTTGTACAATCATCCGCACTGGCCGGTGCATACCTTTGTGACGCTCGGCTCGCCGCTGGCATCGCCAACGATCTTCGGACGTCTTGAGCCGCCACCAATAGACGGCAAGGGCCAATGGCCGGGATCGATCAAGCGATGGGTAAATGTGCGTGCAGTCGGCGATAAAGCTTCAGCGGTTTCTTTGCGAGAGAAATTCGGACCGCGGGTCGAGGAGATACTCATTGACAACGGCCATCGGGCGCACGATCCTGAACCGTATCTTAATGCCGCTGCGACCGGCGCAGCCATTGCCGCTGCACTGAGATGATCAGACTCGATTTTTACTGGTTAGACGCCAAGGAAACGTCATGACGGTCAAGCGTATGGACAATGTCGGCATCGTTGTGAAAGACATCGATGCCGCAATTCAGTTTTTCACTGAACTCGGCCTTACCCTCGAAGGCCGCATGCCCATCGATGGTGAATGGGCCGGTCGCGTCACCGGAGTGCGCGGCCAGCATGTCGAGGTCGCTATGATGCGTACCCCTGATGGCCACAGCCGCATCGAGCTCTCGCGCTTCTTAGCCCCCGCCATCAAGTCCGACCACCGCACAGCTCCGGTGAACTCGCGGGGATACCAGCGCGTAATGTTCACCGTTGAGGACATCGACGACACTCTCGCCCGGCTCAGTAAGCTCGGTGCGACGTTGGTCGATGAAGTTGTCAATTACGAAAACATTTACCGGCTCTGCTACATCCGGGGACCTGAAGGAATTCTCATCGGTCTCGCCCAACAGCTCGGGCAGCAGACCTCCCGAGAAAACCCCATGGACCGTAGGCAATGATTCAGGCGTTGGCGTCTAACCCGGCAGTCGAGAGGGACTGCGCAATAGCGCGCAGCCCCTTACCTTCACGTTCTCCTGCTAAATTCTGACTCTTTGATAATAAATCCGGAGACAATGTTCGTCTTGTTTCAACGTGAGCTGTAACAGAACAAAGAAAGAGGTCCGGAATGTTCCGGACCTCTTCTTGCTTTCGACTATCTAAAATCTTACGTGATCTTGCTTAAGCAGCATTCTCCATATCAGGGCAGCAGTCGCCTCCGAGGATCTCCCTGAGGTCCTCCTCCGGCGTTGCTGCTATAGGCCTGATACCGAAGTTCTTCACCAGGAAATCGAGGACATTCGGCGTGATGAATGCCGGAAGCGATGGGCCGAGGCGGATGTCCTTGATGCCGAGATAGAGCAGGCTCAGCAGGATCGAGACCGCCTTCTGTTCATACCATGAGAGGATGAAAGAAAGAGGCAGTTCGTTCACACTCACATTAAATGCCTTTGAAAGTGCAACCGCGATCTGCACGGCTGAATAGGCGTCATTGCACTGACCGATATCGAGCAGACGCGGGATGCCGTTGATCGTGCCGAGGTCCTGGTCAAAGAACCTGAACTTGCCGCAGGCCAGGGTCAGGATGACCGTATCCTTCGGGGCCCGTTCCACGAATTTCGTGTAATAATTCCTGCCCGCCTTTGCACCGTCGCACCCGCCGACAAGGAAGAAGTGGCGGATATCTTTCTTCTTGACCGCTTCTATCACCTGGTCAGCAACACCCAGGACCGCGTTTCTCGCAAAACCGGTCGTTACCTCTTTGCCCTGAACATCCTCCGGGAAACCGGGGAGGCTGATCGCCTTTTCGATGGCAGGAGAAAAGTCCTGTCCCTGGATATGCGCAACGCCGGGCCAGCCGACAAGCCCGCTGGTGAAGATATTGTCCTGATACGTATCGAGCGGCTTCTGTATGCAGTTTGTGGTCATCACGATCGCGCCGGGGAACTGCGCGAACTCCTTCTGCTGGTTCTGCCATGCCGTGCCGTAGTGGCCCTGGAAATGAGCATACTTCTTTAATGCAGGGTATCCATGGGCAGGCAGCATCTCTCCATGGGTATAGATCGATATGCCCTTGCCTTCGGTCTGCTTCAGGATCTCCTCTATGTCCTTGAGGTCGTGGCCTGATACAAGGATGGCCTTGCCTTTCTTTACGCCGAGCGAGACCTTGGTAGGAACAGGATGACCGTAAGAACCCGTATTGGCTGCATCCAGAAGTTCCATGACCTTGAGATTCACCTCGCCGCACTTCATCGCCAGCCCGATCCAGTCGTTCAGAACAAGATCATGTCTTGTCATGGCTGCAAGCGCCTCATGCATGAAGGCATAAACAACATCATCTTCCTTGCCGAGGATATGGGCATGGTCAGCATATGCAGCAACGCCCTTCAGGCCATAAAGGACAATGTCCTGAAGCGACTGGATATCAGGATCAACAGCCTTGTCAGGCACATGCTCCTTCACCTTCTTGCCCTGCTTCTCGAGACCGCTGAGCGAATCTGCAGGGACAAAGGATGCAGTCTTGTCGGTGAATGCGATGTTGCCGCCTGCAGCAGCTATCTTCTGTTTCAGACCTTCCCTGAGCTCGACAGACCTGCGGATGAGCAGCTCGAAGCGCGCAGGGTCAAAGTCCACATTGGTGAGTGTTGAAAAGAGCGCCTTTGTGGTAAACACGTTTACGTCATGGTCATTGATATTGCTCTTTCTGCCTTCTTCTGCAAAGAGTGAAAGCCCCTTCAGAGAATATACGAGCAGGTCCTGAAGAGCAGACACCTCTTCATTCTTTCCGCATACTCCCATCTTGATGCATGCCTTACCCTGTGCAGCCTGTTCACACTGATAACAAAACATGAAAAACCTCCTGTATACATGATATGGATTTTATGACAGTCATTTCCTGACTTGAGGTTAGTCTAAACTTTAAAATTGAGACTTGGTATGACGTGCATCATATATCAGCATATTTTTTTACGATGAGGTGGTGCAAAGCAAAAAGAGGGGTTATAAAAACTAAGGCTTGCCGGAGAACCTTTTTAAGAAGCCCTCCAGGCAAGCCCTATTAATCATCTGAACGAATCAAACGAACATAGTCAGAGTCTGTCCATAAATTTCTTTTGTCGTCATACCGGACTTGATCCGGTATCCAGAAGGCACTTAAAAACTGGATTCCGGCTTACTGACTGCCGGAATGACCATCAAAAAGAATAAAGTTACAAACTCTGCTTATTGAGTAATTACAAAAAACTCAGAAACCGAATAATCCCCTGATAAGCCCGCCTTTGCTCTTCTGCGGCGCTTCTTCGCTCTTTTCCGCATCACCGGACTTCTCTTCCTGATCTGTCTGCCTGCCGCGGCTCCCGCGATCTTCCCTGCCGTCCTCCTGACCGAGCGGAAGCATGCCGGTCGATTTGTTCCGCAACTTCATGGTCCAGATATAATCATGGGGCTTCTTCGAATCTTTCGGCTTAGGCGGCCATGCTATGTTCAACTCGTCACCGTACCCGATGAACTGCACGGCAGCGCCCTTGGCATCCTTGAATATACCCTGCGGGATCGAGCAGTTCGTCACTTCAGACCCCATCACGACCTTCTCCTTGATGAACTTCCTGACATCAGCAGGCGGAAGATAGTTCATCAGCCCATACCCCGGGTCCTGGGGTTCACTGGATGACCAGATGATCATCTCGCCGGTCTTATCGTTGCTGGCCATGGCCATCGCAAAATACCCCAGAGCTTCGGGGATCTTTTTCCACTGAAATTTTACACTGTCCGTAAGCCCGCCTTTTACGGATGAAAACTCGACCGGGGCCATGAAGTCATGCTTATCGTCGATCGCAAACTTGATATCAGTCGTATAATTGCCATGCACAAAATGGTCTCCCTGCAGGGAACTGCCTTTCGGGACTTCCTTCCGATTCTGTTTATTGGGCCATTCTGCGTATGCCCACCCCGATCTGGGTGCAGGAGGATACTGGGCAGAGCCGTGCCTGCCTGCCATGGCCTTGCCAAAGTCAGCCATGCTCATCTTCTCGGTATCCAGCACCTTTGGCTGGCCAGGACGCACGGTCTCACTGCAGCCCCAGTACATGAGCATGCGCATCTTCGGTTTTTCGTATTTTGTCTCCTCCTCATCCGTTCGGACCGTCTTATCGCGTTCAGGGATAAGAAGAGGCAGGGTGCTGCCCATCTTCTGTCCGGGAGGTATATCGTGCGTAGCCTCAGGCTCCGCAGGCACCACCTTCGGCGAGTTGAGCTGGAGGAGCAGGGTACGCTTCGGTCCCATGCCGGTCATCCTGCCCATCATCATGCCTTCAAGACCGCCCATCTCCTGCGATGACATGCCGGGTATACTCATGTTCTGCGTTGCCGCGTTCATCCAGTACTGCGTGACAGGGGGCTTCTTCTCTGCTGCCATAGCAAAAGAAGAGAAGCTGAACATTACTGCTGCAACAAGGATCCAAACTCTTTTTTTCAGAAATAGTTTCTGCATATATCCTCCCGAGTTTTTTGTATTCATAGTATCATGTTTTCAGGCCTTGCGAAAACGGTGGCGAAGAAACTCGATCACGCCAGGCAGTACCGAAAGAACGATGATCGCCATGATCACCAGTGTGAAGTTCTTCCTGACCAAAGGGATGTTGCCGAAAAAGAACCCGCCGAAGACAAAGGCCGCTATCCATACAATGCCCCCCACCACGTTGTAGCTGATAAAATGGAGATAGGTCATCTTGCCGATGCCGGCCACAAAGGGGGCAAAGGTGCGGATGATCGGCATGAACCGCGCGATAATGATCGTCTTGCCGCCATGCTTTTCATAGAAGGCATGTGTCCTGTCGAGGTAATCGCGGTTCAGAAACCTGACCTTCTCCTTGTGAAAGATCTTCGGCCCCATATAACTGCCGATCCAATAATTGAGAGTGTCTCCTGCAACGGCAGCGATGGACAGAAGAACAAAAAGCCACATCACCTCAAGCGCCCCGATCGCGGCAAAGGCACCGGCAGCAAAGAGCAGTGAGTCGCCAGGAAGGATCGGCGTGATCACAAGACCTGTTTCGCAGAATATGATCAGGAAAAGGATGAGATACGTCCAGATGCCATAGGCCTGGATCACCGAGCCGAGATGCTTGTCCAGATGCATGAATATATCTATGAAGGTCTTTATCAGTTCCACGTGTATTCCTTTAATTGTTTAGTTTCATAAAATATAATGATCAGTTAGAAAATTAACCCACCCCACTGCCCCTCCAGGGAGGGGATTTGAATACCACGATACCAGGTCAAGCAGTCATTATCTATACCTTTACCTCAGCCTTAGCCTCAACCTTGCCTTTTGCCTTATCTCACAGCCACTTCTTTTTTCTGAAGAAGATCAGCATCCAGATGGCAATGATAAGCATGACGCCCCAGAGCATGAAATAACCGTAGCGCCATTCAAGCTCTGGCATATGTTTGAAATTCATGCCGTACACACCTGCCAGAAAGGTGAGCGGCATAAAGATCGTGGCAATGATCGTCAGCACCTTCATCACCGCATTCATCCTGTTGGATACGCTCGAAAGGTAAATATCGAGCATACCCGAGACCATGTCGCGGTAAGACTCGACCGTGTCGATCACCTGAATGGTATGGTCGTACACATCCCGCAGATAGATGCGTGTCGATTCCTGAACAATATCCGAATCGGTCCTGCTGAAGATGCTGATCACTTCACGCAGAGGCCAGACCGCTTTCCTGAGGTAGATCATCTCACGCTTAAGGAAATGAATATCATGCAGCGTGGTGGTCGTCGGATTTGTAACAAGCTTTTCCTCAAGCATTTCGATGTTTTCACCCAGTTTTTCGAGGATCACGAAATAGTTGTCCACAATGGCATCGATCAGTGAGTATGCGAGATAATCCGCGCCCAGCTTTCGTGCCCTTCCCTTCTCGTTCCTGAGTCGTTCACGCAGATGGCCGAAGACATCGCCCTCAACACCCTCCTGAAAAGAGATGACATAGTTCTGGCCGACGATAAGACTGACCTGCTCTGTCGAAACAGCGCCTGAAGCATCGTCGAAATAGAGCATTTTAAGCACAATGTAAAGATAATCGGCGTAGCTCTCGATCTTCGGCCGCTGCTCCGTGTTCTGGATATCTTCGAGTACAAGGGGATGAAGGTTGTAGCAGGCGCCCGTCTTTTCGATGATCTCCGACTGATGAATGCCGTCTATATTGATCCAGGTGACCGTCGGCTTGTCTTTGAAGGCAAAGCAGGCATCTATGGATTCAAACTGCTCTTCAGCGAACTGTTTCTCATCATAATCAATGACCGTTATCTTTGCCTTCTCTGCACGCTGCCTGCCGATATGCACCAGCGTACCTGGCGGCAGGCCCGACTTCTGTGAGCGTTTTCTGATCGTTCTTTTCACGTGTTGTTGCATCGGAATTTAGAAATAATACCACGAAGAAGCAGAAGAAAGCAGGCTATCGCAGCCTGAGCCTGCGCATGATCAGGCCAACGTACCGGTTCAGGAAATGTCTGCGGGGAAGAAAAGAGAAGACCGGCGTTTTTCTCATACCGATCCGTTCCAGGAGTTCAGATATCTCGGGATCGATTCCGCAGGAAAGTCCCTTGCGGAGGACCTCAAGGCAATCGGTCTTGCGGCCTGCCTTCATATAGACCTTCCCGAGATTTCGATAATGAAGAGGGTTGCCGGGGTCCTGATCTATGGCCTCTTTGCAGAGGGTTATCGCTTCGGATATCTTGCCACGCTCTGTTGCAATGCAGAGGCCGAGACAGGATCTTATTGCCGGCGTCTTTTCGATGGTGAATGCCTTTTCGAAGCAGGCAAGCGCGGCCAGAGAATTGCCTGCCCTAAGCAGGCCGGTTCCCCTGACGAGCAGCTCATCAGCATCATTACGGGCGTTCATCCGGCCTTTATTATAAAGCACGCGGACAGTTTAGGCCAGATGCAACGTTATTCCTGCATCCCTGCCCGCCGCGGAAAGATCGCCTCCCGCCTTACTCCCCTGCACCGCCGCCCAGGACCTTATAGAGCGTTACCTGGTTATTCAGCCTGGAGAGGCGGACCGAGATCAGCCCCTGCTGTGCATTGTACAGGGAGCGCTGTGCATCCAGGACATTCAGATAGCTTGCGATACCGTTGGTGTACCGCGCCTCTGACAAGCGATAGCTCGCCGCAGTGGCATCTGTCAGGGACTGCTGCGCATCCATCTGATCTCCCAGTGTCCCATATTGGGCCAGAGCATCGGCCACTTCCCTGAACGCAACCTGGATCGCCTTCTCATACCGTGCAAGGAAGATCTTGCGGTCAACCTCTGTTACTTTCAGATTGGCAAGGTTCCTCCCGGTGTCAAAGATCGGCAGGGTGATCTGCGGCGCAAAGCTCCATGCGTCATTCCCGTGATGAAAAAGTTCGGTCAGTTCAGGGCCTGCAACACCAAGGCTCGTCGTGAGGGTGATGCGCGGGAAGAAGGCTGCGCGGGCAGCTCCGATATTGGCATTGGCAGCCATAAGCAGGTGCTCTGCCTGCATTATGTCAGGACGGCGCTGCAGTACGTCAGACGGAAGGCCGGCACCGAGCTCCTTCAGGGCAGTAATGGTGCTGAGGCCTGCAGGGATGAGATCAGCCGGCACCGGTGAACCGATCACCAGGGCAAGGGCATTTTGGTCCTGTGCCACCAGACCTGTGAAGCGGGCAATGTCAACACGGGCAGAATCAACGCTCGTCTGGGCCTGACGAAGATCCAGCTCCGAAGAGGCGCCCGCTTCGAAGCGGCTCTTGATCAGGTTGTAAGAGGTCTGCTGGTTTTCCAGCGTATCCTGAGCGATCTTCAGGTGCTCCTTATCAGCGGCAAGGGTGAGGTATTTGCCCGCAACCTCAGCAACCAGACTGATCTGCACGCTCCGGCGTGCCTCCTCAGTTGCAAAAAATTCCTCCAGTGCCTTGTCCTTAAGGCTTCGTACGCGGCCGAACAGATCGAGTTCATACGCGCTGAACCCGAGGTCAGCACTGTACTGATGCACTCTCAGCGATTGTCCGGGGGCCGCACGACTCGCAGATGTCTTCGATTCGATCCCGATGCCGAACGCGACCACGGTCGGTAGCAGATCCGCGCGCTGGATCTGATACATCGCCCTCGATCGCTCGATATTCAGAGCGGCGATTCGCAGGTCGCGGTTGTTTTCGAGAGCGAGTGATATCAGCTTCTGCAACTGATCATGAATAAAGAACTCCTGCCATGTTATTTCTGCAGCAGCCTTGCCGGCCGGCCTGGCAGAACTCTCCTTATACGCCGGACCGCTCGGCCAGTCAGCCGGTACCGGAGCATCAGGCCGCACGTATTCAGGTGCCATGGTGCAGGCAGAGAGAGCAAGCAGAACAAGGACAACGGCTAAGCGTGCAGGCTTGCCAGCTTGTCGGCTTGGAAGCTGTTTAAGGATGCCAAGTTTTTTCATATTACTGTCCCTCCGCAGCTGTCGGAACTGCAGGAGTAGCTGCCTGCGGTTTATATTTTTTACGGCCAAAGAGCCGTGACACCATCACAAAGAAAAAGGGGATGAAGATCAGGTCGATGAAGGTAGCGGACAGCAGTCCGCCGGTCACGGCAGTTCCGATGGCGTTCTGCGCTGCAGCGCCCGCGCCCTTGGTCAGCGCCAGCGGCAGCGTGCCGAAGAAAAAGGCAAGCGAGGTCATGATGACCGGACGGAGCCTGATCCTGATCGCTGCCAGGGTTGCCTCAACCAGTTCATGTCCCTCATGCATCTGCGCCTTGATGAACTGGATGATCAGTATGGCATTCTTGGTAGATAGGCCCACTGTGGTCAGGAGGCCGATCTGCAGGTACACGTCATTGGGGAACATGCGCAGCTTGACCGCCGTCACCGCACCAACCAGACCCAAAGGCAGCATCAGCAGGTTCACAAAGGGAATGGTCACGCTCTCATACAAGGCTGCCACGGAGAGAAATACCACCAACAGCGAGATGGCATAAAGCGCCGGCGCCTGGGCCCCGGCATTCTTTTCCTCATATGAAAGGCCGGTCCACTCGTATCCTATTCCGGTCGGCAGCTGGCCGACTATCTTCTCGACCTCATGCATGGCTTCACCAGTGCTCACACCAGGTGCTGCCTGCCCGAGGATCTCAACAGCAGGAATGCCGTTGTAGCGCTCGAGCCGCGGCGATCCGTACTGCCAGCGGGCTGTGGCAAAGGCCGAGAACGGCACCATCTCTCCCTGATTGTTGCGGACATACCAGCGATTGATGTCCTCAGGCAGCATGCGCGACTGGGGCTGCGACTGGAGATAGACCTTCTTCACCCTACCGTTCTGGATGAAGTCGTTTACATAGGTGCTTCCCCATGCAGTGGAAAGGACATTGTTGATATCAGCCTGAGACACACCGAGACTGCCGGCACGAACGTCATCGATGTCCAGTTTGAACTGGGGTGAATCATCCTGGCCGTTCGGGCGCACCGCGATCAGTTTAGGATTCTTCATTGCCATCCCCAGCAATTGGTTACGCGCTTCCATCAGCTTCTCATGCCCGAGGCCGCCTCTGTCCTGCAGTTGAAGATCAAAACCGTTCGCAACGCCCAGTTCAAGGACTGCGGGCGGCGAAAAGGCAAAGGCAAGGCCGTCACGGAACCGGGAAAAGGCCTTCATTGCCCGGCCTGCAATGGCCTGCGCTTTCAGGTCCGGGGTCTTGCGCAGACTCCAGTCTTTCAGCCTGACAAATGCAAGACCCATGTTCTGGCCGAGACCTGCAAAACTGAACCCGGCAACGGTAATAACTCCTTCTACGGTCTTACCTTCCTGCTCAAGAAAGTGCTTCTCCAGTTGCCGTATGACATTAATGGTTCGCTCCTGTGTAGCGCCGGCAGGCAGCTGGATCTGGCAGATGATGAACCCCTGGTCCTCATCCGGCAGGAACGACGTGGGCAGATGCAGGAAGAACCAGGCCATGGCAGCCACGATCATGCCGTATATCAAAAGATACCGTACCGGCTTGCCGAAGGAACGGCCGACAATCCCTTCATACTGGGTCCTTCTGCGGTCGAACCAATTGTTGAACCAGCAGAAAAACGATTTTAACAAGCCTGAATCACCCGGATGACACCCCTTCTCGATCGGCTTGAGCAGGGTGGAGCAGAGTGCCGGGGTAAGGATCATCGCCACGAATACGGAGAGGATCATGGCAGAGATGATAGTGATCGAGAACTGGCGGTAGATCACGCCGGTGGACCCGCCGAAAAAGGCCATCGGCAAAAAGACCGCTGTCAGTACGGTCGCAATGCCCCAGAGCGCGCTCGTGATCTGCCCCATGGATTTAATGGTTGCATCATGGGGTGAAAGTCCCTCTTCGGACATGATACGTTCTACGTTCTCGACCACGACAATCGCATCGTCAACCAACAGCCCGATGACAATGACCAGGGCGAACATGGTCAGGGTGTTGATCGAGAACCCTGCTGCGGCAAGAACCCCCATGGTCCCCAGGAGTACCACCGGGACCGCAATGGTCGGGATCAGCGTTGCGCGCAGGTTCTGCAGGAAGAGGAACATGATAATGAAAACCAGAAAGACCGCTTCGATCAGGGTTTCCACCACTTCCTTTATCGAGATCCTGACGAACGGCGTGGTGTCGTACGGATAGACGACCTTCATGCCCGGCGGGAAGTATCCGGACAACTCCGCCATCTTGGCCTTGACCCGTTCGCCGGTCTCCAGGGCATTGGCCCCTGATGCAAGTCTGATCGCCATGCCGCCCAATGGTTTGCCATTGTAGTATGACTGCATTTCATAGTTTTCTGTGCCGATCCTGCTTTCTGCCACATCCTTCAGCCTCACTGTAGAGCCATCCGGATTGGTGCGTAGCACAATGGCATCGAACTGGTCCGTGTTCTGAAGCAGAGCCCTGGCATTGATGGTGGCGTTCAACTGCTGTCCCCTGGTTGCCGGAGCGCCGCCGAACTGACCGGCAGAGATCTGGACGTTCTGCGCCTGCAGCGCTGCGATCACGTCATTGGTGGTCATGTGGTAATTATTCAGCTTTGCAGGGTCCAGCCAGATACGCATGGCATTCTGGGTGCCGAACAGGAGCAGTTCGCCGACCCCTTCCAGACGGCTGATGATGTCCTGAAGGTTGGAGACCATGTAGTCGGTCAGGGCGTTCCTGTCCATCGAACCGTCCTCCGACACCAGGCCGACGATCAGCAAAAAGTTCCGGGTGGACTTGACCACCTGGATCCCGGACCGCTGGACAATCTGAGGCAGAAGCGGAATCGCGAGCTGCAGCTTGTTCTGCACCTGAACCTGGGCTATGTTTGGGTCAGTGCCTGCCCTGAAGGTCAGGGTGATCGACACAGAACCGGCCGAGTCGCTGGTGGATGCCATATAGATCAGATTATCGATGCCGTTCAGCTTCTGTTCGATCACCTGGGTTACCGTGTCCTGAACCGTCTGGGCAGAGGCGCCGGGATAGACAGCGTTGATGGCTATCTGCGGCGGTGCGATCGGCGGATACTGGGAAACCGGCAGCTTCTTGATCGCCAGGATGCCGGCCAGCATGACCATGATGGCGATGACCCAGGCGAAGATGGGACGATTTATGAAAAATCTTGGCATAAACTGTCTCCCCTATTTTTTTGCTGCCGGATTCGGCGCAGCAGCAGGAGTATTCTCCGCTTTGCTGCCAAACGGAACGGTCTTGACCGGCGTGCCGGGCCGCGCCTTCTGCAGACCTTCCAGGATCACACGATCACCCGGTTTCAGTCCATCAGTGACCAGCCAGCTGTCGCCGACCGTTCGGGCGACCTTGATCAGCCGCGGCTCCACCTTCTCTTCAACCCCTACCACCATCACCATGGCATTGCCGGCCGGATTACGGGTCACCCCCTGTTGAGGAATGAGGATAGCCGCATCATTTATTCCTTCTTCAATGACCGCACGAACGTACATGCCCGGCAGCAGAGTATGCTTCGGGTTCGGAAAGACCGTACGCAGCGTGATAGAGCCAGTGCTTTGATCTACCGTTACTTCTGAGAACTTCAGGACACCTTCCAATGGATACGGGGTACCGTCTTCGAGCAGAAGCCTGACCTTCGACTGGCTGGCCGCTCCCTTCCTGAGCTGACCGCTTGCCAGTGCCTGTTTCAGCCGCAGCATTTCAGCGCTAGACTGTGCAACATCGACATACACCTGATCAAGCTGCTGGATCGTTGCAAGGGCAGTTCCCTGATTCGCCGATACCAGCGCACCAACAGTAACCGATGACCTGCTGATCCTGCCGGCAATGGGTGCCGTAACACTGGTGTATGCGAGATTGATGCGTGCGGTCTCGACTGCGGCCTTGCCTGCTTCGACATCAGCCTCTGCAAGCTTGAGCGAGGCGCTTGCATCGTCGTAGTCCTGCTGGCTTACCGCATTGATCTTTACCAGTTCCTTGTATCTCCCGGCCTTGAGCCGGGCAGGGATAACATTGGCCTCAGCCCTGGAGAGCTGGGCCTTTGCACTGCTGTACGCTGCCTGATACGAAGCAGGATCGATCTGGTAGAGTACCTCGCCGGCTTTGACATCAGCACCTTCGGTAAACAGGCGTTTCTGGATAATGCCGCCCACCTGCGGACGGACCTCAGCAACAAAAAAAGCGGAGGTGCGGCCGGCAAGTTCTGTGGTAAGCGGAACACGCTCGGTCTTGACCACGATAATGCCCACCTCAGGCGGACCGGCCGGTGTCTGCACAGCGTTCTTTTTATTGCACGCGGTCAGTAAAAAAGATCCGGCCAGTATTCCAATGATCGCAATTGTTCCGGTCCTGCTGATGGCCAGCCTGTACATCTCTGAGAATAATATCATCGATTCCTCCAATTTCCTGTTATAAATAGGCAGCCTGTTCTTCTTCTGTTCCTGACTGCCGGTGTTATGCCGGGAGAGCAAAAACTATTTCTGTAGTCCCCGCAGTAATACGTCTACCAGCGTATGAGCCACAATTTCGCATCGGTCTTTCGAAAAACCCTCGCAATGGATATGCTTCGCCATTACCCCGTGGGACCCCATCGCAAGCGTATCAACAATGATGTCCACATCTATCTCCCGCAATGTACCGGCGCTTATGCAGTCCTGCACCATCTCCTGGAAGACAAAATACGTGTTGCGCGCCATGGACTCCTTTTCGACCAATTCCTGACGGGTCCCATAAACACTCTTCGTGAAAAAGATCAGTTTGTATTGATTCGGGTTCTCAAGCCCGAAATTAATCAGATAAAGAAGAGCCTGTCGAAGGGTTTCGACAGGGTCCTGAGAGACCGCCCTGATATGACCCAACCGAGCAGAAAATTTTTCAAAGAAATCTTCACATATGGCTAAAAGCAGGTCGTCCTTGCCCTTGAAATAATGATAGATCGTGGTCGGCGAGTAATCGATCTTTTCCGCCAGTCTGCGCATCGAGAACTTTTCATACCCTTCATTGATAAAAAGCTCCCGCGCTGCATTGAGGATCTCGCGACGAAATTCCTCTTTGTTTTTTGCCCGTTTTTCCTTGACGCCCATTCAGACTACCTTATCGCCGTTATTTTTTATTAACAGCGTTATATTAAATCAAGCAGATCTTTTTTTCAACATCGTTAAGCGCCCATTTCTGAAACGAAAAAAAGCTGCAGTCTTCTCACGAAATAAAAAAGATCAAGGACCTGCAGGTCATTGCAGATCCTTGATCTTATATGGTCGGGGCGACCTGATTTGAACAGGCGACCACTCGCACCCCAAACGCTATCAAATACCCTATCTATTTGATTTTATTTGCTTTATCTTGTCGTAATTTGTCCTAATTTCGCACTATTTATCATAATTTTTCCGACATTTTCACGACATTCTTGCGACATGCAAAATACCACACTATCACGACTCATATCTCTACCTATTTTGCCACTTTTTCAGTGACCGGGTGACCTATTCTGCCGCCCGTTTTATACAATCATATATTACCATTTATAAGCTCATCAATTCGATAAAGCAGATAAAAGGGAACTGAAAAGAGTGAATAACTTTTTTTGTTCAGAGTTGCTATTCTTTCGATTTTCATCCTCCCCGAATAGACTCTTATAGCAAAGCTGCCGTTGCCTTCATCAATGAAATTGTGCAATGAGCGCAAAGTGCCTGTCTTGCCGGATTTAACTTCAATCGGTATGAGCCTCTCATTCATCACAACCAGGTAATCCACCTCAGATGTGGCACCCTTCTGCTGCCGGTACCAGAAATGCAGGTTTGCATTCTTCCTGACATTCAACGACAGCAGCATCTGCCCAACGATCTGCTCACTAATCTGGCCATGATAAACAGCATTGATATCCGTAATAGTCGCTATTTCATTTCTTATGCCCAGTTGGTAATTGACCAGCCCAACATCAAGATGCAGGAGTTTGGGCGCTTTCTTCAGATTGCTCATCAAAGGTAGCTGCTTGGACGTAGAAGCATGAACCCTGCTGACTATCATGGCCTTCTCAAGCACATCAAAAGCCTCGCTCATCTCTCTGCTTCGAAAGTTGGACTCTCCAAACTTCTCATACTTCACCTGAAGGCCTACATACTGAGCAGCATGTTCAATGATATGTTGTATATATTTTGTCCTGGCAGCGCTTGCATATTTGGAGACATCATCCCTGAAGCCGGTGAGGAGAGATTCATATACAGGGTCAACATCTATAAATGACCGGGTATCAACATAGCGGGCAACGGCTTCAGGCATGCCTCCTACCAAAACATATTCCTGGAATTTTTTCATAAGGAGGCTGTGTATCTCTTCAGGGACCACTGAATCAGAGTTTATGGCGGCTATATAGTTCAAAGCCTCTGTCTCCTGCAGGGCGGTCAGGAACTCATCAAAGGTCACTGGATACATATAGCAATACTCCACCCTGCCGACAGGAAAGGTAAACCCCTCTGTCTTCATCTTGACCTCCAGAAGGGAGCCTGCCGCAGCTACATGAAGATCGGGCATTTCTTCGTAGAAGTAACGAAGCTGGTTCATGGCTATGGCAGAGTTCTGCACCTCATCAATAAAAATGAGGGTGGAACCGGGGATGATCTTCTTGTTGAATTTGAGCTGAATCAGCTGGAGCAGTTCCCTGAGCGGATACATACGAGAAAACAGGGCGCTATCATCTTTAAGTTCAAGATTAATATATATGTACGTTTCAAATGCCTCGCTGCCGAGATGATGCACTGCCGAAGTCTTACCGACCTGGCGAGCACCCCTGATAACAAGAGGTTTTCGATTAGCCCTATTCTTCCATTCAAGCAGGTAGTTATGAATATGACGGTTAAACATTATGTCATATTATATAACATATCTTAATGCTAAATTGTAAGATATTAGAGGCTATATCAGAAGAATATGTAATGATCTCTAATATGACTCGCATTCTCTTTATTCAAAATGGTCTCCTCCTGCCGTATTTGTTTCAATATAAAATCTAATTTGAGGGGTGTTCCATGTTCCTATTGTTGCAATGGATCCTGGATTTTTTTGAGTGCTGGCTGCAGGTCTTGATTGCCTTTCTTATTCCTTCCGGACATCGCGCGAAATTCGGACGGCGAAGAGCCAAGATCGACAAAGAATCATTTCATCGGAGGCAGCCCAAGCCCTCATGGGTGATAAATGAAGTGATTCGGCTGAAGGCTCTCATGCCTGAGGCGGGTTGTCGAATGGTTGCCCATACTTTCAACCGCAGGTTTGCAGGAAACAGGCAGATGACGGTCAGCAAGACTTTTGTAAATGAGACCGTAAGAAAGTTCAATTACGAGATCCAGGTTATGAGAAAGGAGACAAAGAACAGGAAGCCGAAAGGCGTGCCGAAGAACCTGGTGTGGGGCATGGATCTGACCGGGAAAATCGATGCGGATGGAACCGCACACAATCTGCTTGGGATTGTGGAGCATAAAAGCAGGCTGAGTCTTGATTTGGCTGCCTTGAAAGACAAAGCATCCGTGACGATATTGCGGACACTGCTCATTGCCATTGAGATTTACGGCAAACCGAAATTTCTGAGAACGGACAATGAGCCAGTGTTTACGTCAAGACTATTTCGAGTCGGGTTATGGTTCATAGGCATCAGTCATCAGCGGATCGACAAGTGTTGTCCGTGGCAGAACGGAAGGATCGAGAGGTTCTTCGGCACGCTGAAGGAAAAGCTGAATCAGTGGCAGGTGAATAACAAGGAAGAACTTAGCGGGGCTCTTGTCCAGTTTCGTTTCTGGTACAACCATGTCCGTCCTCATCAGAATCTGGACGGACGAACCCCGGCAGAGGTGTGGAGAGGAGCCGACATCTTCACAGTAACTCCAAAACAGGAATACTGGTTTGAGGCGTGGGATGGCTTGCTTACTGGATTTTATCTGGAGCTTTGACTTGGTTTTTGCCTGACAGCAGGATCAAAATGCAGGCGTCCGGGGAAGTTTGCGCTCAACGGGAAAACTCCGACGAAAAATGGTATGCTGTCGCACCCGAGCCGATAAATAAGCGACCGTCAAGGTTGTTTTGAAGAAAATTTAGCGGTGGATTTCTAAAGATACTGCCTCAAAAGAGGCATGTGGGGTCAGAGGTGGACCCCGGAAATCGGACAGTCGTATAAGGTGTAAAATACGACAAACG
>CAYXBA010000023.1:0-31412 GCA_964463135.1 uncultured Nitrospiraceae bacterium | reverse complement strand
AAAAGTGTTACCCAGTTTTCTATGATTTCGGTATCATTAACTCATGGCGTGCACACATGCGGTGCCGTCCCAGTACCATGCGCCGGTGTCCCTCTGATGATGCCATGTTTCATAGGTAGAAAAATCAGGATTGATCTGCTGAGCAAAGCCGAAGCCCCTGAACTCGCGGTCTTCAATATCGTAGAAACCGCCTGAATAGGTGTAGTTCGTTGTTGAGGACTGCATTTGACCATCAGCATCAATGGTTGCTGCAGTGATGGATTCTACAGTTTGAAGCACAAAAGGCAGTGTTTCGTGAATGCGCTCTCCGGGGCTGGAGGATGGTGCATAGGCAACGGTGAATAATCCGCCTATGCCGTTATCCACGGTTGAGATGAGATCAGGAAAAGGTCCTTTGCCTCTGAGGACATGGGTGTTACCTCCCCCTGAATCGCTGTCATAAACAATGTCAGATATGCCGTCACCCGTGACATCAGCGATCTTGAAACCTGGGCTTCTGTCACGATAGCTTTCCAGTCTCTCACCCCAAATGGTGGTGCTGTCATCAGTCTGGAATGAAATGCCTGTGTTGAGCATTACCCTTATGTCATTGCTGTCGTCATCATAGATGAAGTCGGCCATGCCGTCGCTGTTCATGTCCACAACCTGAAAGCCGCCGCTCTTCAGAGAATAGTGCTGCTGCCTGTCTCCCCATCTTGTATCGATCAGCAGGTTAGTGCCGGTATTTATTAACGCTCTGATGCCGGCGGTGCTGTTAGCACTGTCGTAGATCAGATCAGGCAGCCCATCGCTGTTGAGATCGGCAAGTTTGAAGCCGGGGAAGTTATTGTCGTAGTTGTGCTCACGGAGGCCCCATATTACATCTGACGGGAAATTGGTCCCATTGCTGAGCATTACCCGCATATTATTGTTATTGTCATAGACATAGTCGGCCATGCCGTCGCCGTTCATATCGACCATCTGAAAGCCGCCGCTGCTGTCGGACATGCTCTGGGTGCGGTATCCCCGAATGGTGTCTGCAGAGAGTCCGGAGCCGGTATTGGTAAGCACATGGATAGCTCTCGAATTTTCGTAGATGACATCGAGCAGCCCGTCCCTGTTGAAATCCGCCAGCCTGAAGCCGCCCCCGCCGCTCTCATATGACTTTGTGCGGGTGCCCCAGAGGGCAGTGGCATCATCGGCCCGAAAACTGCCGTTGCCGGTATTCAGAAGCACACGGATGCCATTATTGTCGTACACGTAATCCGGCAGGCCGTCACCGTTCATGTCGGCCAGTCTGAAGCCCTTGCAGTTATTATTATAGGAATTTACCCGATAGCTCCATATCGCGGCAGGAAGGAAGTTGGTCCCTGTGCCGAGCATAACCCTGATGGCGTTGTTTGTATCCATGGCCTGATCATAGACGAAATCTGCTATGCCGTCTCCATTGACGTCTGCCATTCTGAAACCGCCGGAGTAATTTGAGTAGGGGGCGGGATGGGCTGTCCAGTATTCATCAGGGTTCAGGCCCAACTCTCCCTGCTGATAGTCAAAGAGAGTTGCCGGCATTGCGGTGTTGTCGCTGCCGTACAGGACTACGGTGCTGAGGATTGAACGGTCCGTGCTGGGGCTGGGGGTGTAGTTCAGCACGTATTTGCGGGAGAGCTGGTATGAGCCGCCGATGTTTGCGCGAACTTCTATGCTGCTGAGCCTGTAGCTGGTCTTGACTGCAAAGCGGGGGAGGTAGTTTGTTGTTGCATCAGGCCGGCTGCCATCATCACGGATGAATTTGATCTGGTTCGTGGGGGTAAGGCCGGTGTTGGTATTGCCGGTGTAATCTATCTGGTCAAGGTAGATCTCCCGGTTGGTTGGGTCTTTGTAATAACTGAGGGTCATGTAGTTGCCGTTTGTATCGGTGACTTTGTCGAGCGCCCACTTGAATATCTTTTGGCCGGTGGTATCGTCAAGCCGGGAATATTGAGGCAAGCCTGAAGCGGTGCCATACGTATAGACCATACCGTTTTTGTCGTATGCGGTCCAGATCTTGCTGGTTGTGTCAAAGAAGAATCTTATGAAGCTGCCGTCTTCGATCTTTGCCTGGTATTCGTTTCCTGTCTTGAGAATGAGGTCTGAGGTCGAGCCTCCTTTGCTGAAGATGAATTCTGTGCAGGGATAGGCTGGCAGGCCGTCTTTGGTCCTGCACTGGATGGAGCCCATGTCAAGGTTCCAGCCCATGCCGAGGAAGCCGTTTCCTCCCATGCTGCTGTAGCTGAGGGTTACGCTGGGGGCCACGCCAAGCCTGCCGGGGAGGACCTGGATCGGGATGCTGAAGGAGGCTGCACCGGCAAAGGTGTTGGTGGTCGGTGCGCTTACTGATGTGCCTGCCTCTCCGAATTCACCGCCTGTGGAGGGTGTTGATTCCATGGCTGCGGAGGAGGTGGCCTGTGCGTCTATCATCCCTGCGTCTATAGCGGCTGCGTCGGGTGCTGGTTCTGCGACGGGTGCATCAACAGGCAAAGCATCAACAGTCTGCGCTGCTGCGGCAAAGCCCGTGGTGATTGTGAAAAGAAGAACTGCCGGGATCAATAAGAGCGATGCGAAGATTGCGCGCAGAATGATACAACCGTAATGCCGAAAAAAATAATTCATGTTCCCCCCCCAACTAAAAAATGTATTACGTTTTTATTTTTTTGAAAGAATAGCGCGGGATAAAATTTCTGTCAAGAAAAAAGGTTGTGGAGCCGATATAAGCCTTACAGTGTAGATGTCGCAGTTGCTATCAGTGGTAGTGGCCGGTATGGCTGCTGTCTGCATTCAGACTGCAGTACATTTCATTGCTGCAGCAGTCTGCGCACTCCATCTGTATAACGGCATGCTTTATTCCCCTCTGTTCGAGCATATGCTCGATCTCCTGTCTGATGGCATCCGCCTCGCTGATCTTCTGATCGTGGACCTGGACATGTCCCGAAAAGGCAGGTATGCCGTGGCCGATGGACCATATATGAAGGTCATGGACATTGCGCACTCCCGGTATTTCGGCTATCACCTTCGCAAAATCTTCAGCATGAAAGCCGATCGGGCTGAGATCCAGCAGTATCCAGAGGGCTTCTTTAATAACGCGGGTCCCGCCGATGATGATCAGGCATCCGACAATGGCACTCGCAATGGTATCTGCAAGCAGCCAGCCGGTAAACTTAATGATAAGTCCGGCTATAATTACCCCTGCCGAAGCCAGGGTATCGCCAAGCACATGGAGCCAGGCGCTTTTCATGTTCAGATCATGATGCTTATGCCCCAATATCCATGCCATGATGAGATTGCCCAGAAGACCGGCAGCAGCGATCGAAAGCATGACCGAGGCATTGATCTGGGGCGGGTCCTGGAAACGCTTGTACGCCTCCATAAAGATGAAAATGGCGATAACAACAAGACTGATGCCGTTAATAAGAGCTGCAAGCAGGCCTATGCGCTGGTACCCATAGGTTGCCTTATGGTCGGAAGGCCGCTTCATGATCAAAAGGGCTATGAGGCTCAGGCCGAGCGCGAACGCATCGGTCAGCACATGGCCGGCATCGCTCAGGAGCGCAAGGCTATGGCTGATCAGTCCGCCGGCCACCTCGGCAATGAAAATGACCAGGGTAACGACCAGGCTCCAGCCAAGCCGCTTTATTGAAGTATTATCCATATACTTTCATTTTAAAGGTTCGTTGCACCAAAATATACGCCGGCCACTAAAAGTATTGCGCCGCTCAGCTTTTTTGCATAGACCGAAAAGTTCTTTACTCCTGACGAGCTGATGATGCTTTCGGTCAATCCGACAGAGAGACCGGCAAAAAATATCAGGGCACAGTGTCCAAGGGCATAGACAAAAAGGAGTGAGCCTCCGTACATCATATCCCCTTGAGTCGAGACATAGGCCAGAATCACTGCAAGGACAGGAGTTGCACAGGGCGACGATATCGTACCCGTGAGCATGCCGAGCAGAAACGCTCCCAGGAGCCCCCTTGTTTTAACTGCCCTTGTCTTCTGAAAAGGCAAAGGGATCGAAATGATCCCCATGAGCTGGAGACCCATCACTATGGCTATGGCTGCAAGTGCGATATAGAGCCACCTGCCCATAAAGCCGAGGAATTGTCCCATGACCGAGGCAGCAGCCCCGAGCAGGGTAAATGTGATCGAGAGCCCAAGAACAAAAACCAGGGAGAAAAGGGCTGACTTCTTTTTGTTCCCTTCGGAGTAGCCGCCGACGTACCCGATTATCAAAGGTATAGCAGCAAGGACACAGGGGCTTGCAGCAGAGATCAGGCCTCCGATAAATACGGCGACAAAGGCGAGTCCATGCTGGCTCTGAATGATATGCTGGATATTATTGAAATAAGCATCCATATCAGCAACAACTGCCCTTTTTGTTATCACCGCTGCAGTCGCATGACGGCTCTCCCCCTGTGATCAGGCTATTGATAAGAGCAGCAGCGCAACCGACACCCCTGTTTACCGTAAGCGCCCCGAAGGCACAATTGCTGACACAGGCACCGCATTCCATACATTGGTCCCTGTTCAGGATAACTGCCTTTTTGTCTTTGATGGCAAAGACCCCGTGCGGACATACCTCATTACACATTCCGCAGCCGACACAACGCTCCGGGAAAATTTCGAGGCTTGCCGTGTTTAAGAGATATTTCATAAGATCCTCCACGCAACAAGCTTATAGACGAGTATGAGCATCAGCGAGACCGCCACACCCGAAATATACAGGGGAATGCCGATCTTCAATTCCTTTTTGACGCCGGACATTCCGGTAAAGGTGCTCGACCCGGTAAACTGGAGTGCGATATAGGAACTCGCCAAAGGAAAGAACAGATATGCGGCAATGGAGAGGACTACATTCAAATGGCTGAGCATTGGAATAAATGTGGTGGACAGAATGACGGCAAGCATCCCCACGATCCAGCCTTTTACCGCAAAAGACCTGAAAGGAATTATCGGAAGCATTACCGGTGTTACCAGAGCCCCGGCAATTACGGATATGAGACCGAGCAGGAGGAATGGCAACCCGCCATCCAGTGCATCCCTAAAAATAAGACCGCTGGGCTGAAGACCGAATAGCACGAATATGATCAGCGCATACCAGGGATAGTATTTCTTCATTGCAGGATTTATCTCCATCGGCGTGAGGACCAATCTGTCGACCAGAGGGAACGTTACCATCCTCTGCTCCCTTGTCGCCTGATATCCGGCTGCGATGTACGCCTTGATATCCTCTGCCCGCACAGGCCCGTACCAGACCTTGAACCCTGAGGATCTCTTTACCTCGTGGGCGCTGATCCCCGGAGCCCCGAGCTGCGGGACAATTATCCTTCTGTGATCGACGATCCTGTCCAGTTTTGCGAGGGAGATCCGACGGAGCAATTCTTCTGTCCCAAATGTGCCCTTGCCTGCTGCGCACCAAACATTGATGCCTTTGGTATCAAGGACCAGGATCCAGGCATTCAGACCTTTCAATGCCGTCCTGAGCTTGTCAAAACTGAGCTTATAATTTGCACTTGCGAAGACATCTGAACTTTTGCCCGGCACACCTATGGCGTACAGGCCTGGATCAACAATAAAGTCATTTCTGAATGCGCTTGTCCGGCACTTTACATGCTCCCAATGATCAGCCCTGGCAAGGTCAGGTGATACGCTATAAACAGCACCTGTTTCAGTCGTGACGATTCCGGTTGCCCATGACGGACGCTTCGTTCCCAGGAGCGGAAGACAGGGCCTGCATGACATCTCATCCGGCGGCTGGCTGCAACAGGCTGCCGTCTCCTTCGTGCCCGGCTTTATAAGTTTAAGTTCTGTCATTACCGTGTTTCCGTGATCATTGGACTGATCTGTTCTTTGCCCTGTCCGCGACACGGCGGACATCTGCGAGGCATCACCTGCTTTGGGGGTGATTGTATCTGCAGTTGCATGTCCCGTTCTTCTTTTCAGTCAGTATCCTTGTCAGGATCTTAGACATGCCGTTGTTTTCCAGAACATCCCTGACAATGTCCTCTTCAGAGTATCCAAAACAGTAACAGATCAGGTTCTTTGCCATGTGCTGCCTGTTATATACCGGCCTTCTTCAGAACCAGCGCAATTTCGTCATACCCATAATAGCCGATATGCCGGTGAAACTCTTTGCCGGTTTTATCCAGAAAGACCTGTGTCGGTATCATGGCAACGCCAAACTTCCGCCCGGTGTCCCTGTCCCTGCGCGTATCGATAAATATGACCTCAAGCCTGCCTTTGTAACTCGACCGGAGTTTTTCCATTACCGGTTTCATCTGCTCGCACGGTTTGCAGCCAATCGACCCGAGTTCGAGCATGACGATCTTGCCTTCTTTTTTTGCATTGTTCAGGAGATCATCAATACCTGCCGCCTGAGCGCTCATCCACGGGACCAGAAGAGCTGTCAACGTAAACAGAAATAGATATGCACGCCGTCGCATTTTCATAATAAACTCGCTCCTTCAGCCCTGCAGTATCCGATCTTGAAATATTTCTTCTGAAAATAGAGTGCCACATTGACCAATCCGATCAGCACCGGCACCTCTACCAATGGGCCGATTACCGCAGCAAAAGCGGCTCCGGAATTGATGCCGAAAACTGCGACTGCAACAGCAATAGCAAGCTCAAAATTATTGCTTGCCGCAGTGAAGGAGAGTGTAGCTGTCTTCGGATAATCCGCGCCGATCTTTCTGCCCATAAAGAACGAAACGAGAAACATGACCACGAAATATATGAGCAGGGGTATGGCAATGCGGACGACATCCAGGGGAAGCCTCACGATGTAATTGCCTTTCAGCGAGAACATGACGAGAATGGTGAAGAGCAGGAAGATAAGGGTGATCGGGCTTATCCTGGGGATAAAGGTCTTCTCATACCACTCCCGGCTTTTGACCTTGAGCAGGACGAAGCGGGTAAGCATGCCTGCAAGAAACGGTATGCCGAGATAGATAAAGACGCTCTCAGCTATCTGTCCCATGGTTATGTTTACGACCACACCCTTCAGGCCGAGCCATGACGGCAGCACAGTTATGAAGACATAGGCGTAAACAGAAAAGAAGAGCACCTGGAATATCGAGTTGAACGCAACAAGCCCTGCAGCATATTCCGCGTCGCCGCAGGCAAGATCGTTCCAGACTATGACCATCGCAATACAGCGCGCAAGGCCTATCATGATCAGGCCGACCATATATTCCGGGTAACCGGAAAGAAATGCGATCGCGAGCAGGAACATCAGGACCGGGCCGATCACCCAGTTCTGTATGAGAGAAAGCAACAGGATCTTTTTGTTTCTGAATACCTCACCCAGCTCTTCGTATTTCACTTTTGCGAGCGGCGGATACATCATCAGGATAAGCCCGATGGCGATCGGGATATTCGTTGTTCCAGCCTGGAATTGATTGATGAACCCCTCGGTCCCAGGAATGAAATACCCGAGGCCAACCCCCAGGGCCATAGCTCCAAATATCCATAGCGTTAAGAACCGGTCAAGAAAAGAAAGTCTCTTCCCTGTCTTCTGGGTCATGGTCATCCTCCGCAACACCTCTTCTTATTTTTGAGCAGGACAACGTCCCCTTTTAATGGCTTTCCGTCAATAAAATCGTTAAGTCTGTCCTTATCTCCGTCCATCAAGCCCGTATCGATCTTCTCTGTGACCGAGAGTATGAGCATCCTCCTGAACATGTCGTCCGGCTCGATCCGGTAGTGGCTCCATTTCCCCTGTTTACGGTCCTTTATCAGGCCTGCCTCTTTCAGCACGTTCAGATGAAAGGAGACCTTCGGCTGGCTCATATCCAGGGCAGCGACCAGATCGCAGACGCAGAGTTCCCCCCTTTCGAGCAGTTTGATGATCCTAAGCCTCGTCTCATCGGAGAGGGCCTTGAATATGATGAGAAGGTCCTGCACAGTATCAGGCCTCAGCCTTGAGCAATTCTTTCATCTTCTCAAGGCTCGGCAACGGCTTACCAGCGTGTTTAAGTTTGCCGTTTACGACAAGCCCGGGAGTTGACATGGTATATTTCATGATCTCCTGGATCTCGGAAATCTTCTCAACCTGCGCCTCAATACCGAGTTCTTTGACTGCTGTCCGTGCCAGTTCCTCCATCTTGTGGCAGTTTGCACAACCCGGTCCTAATACCCTGATCTCCATATGGTAAACCTCCTATAAGATCGCATTAAACAGATAGCCGACAGCGGTAATGGTGACGGCCATGATCCCGACAAATACTGCAAGCAACGGAACCTTGAGCACTTTTTTCAAAATGATGATCTCCGGCAGCGACAGCGCGGTCACTGCCATCATGAATGCCAGGACCGTCCCCGTGCTCAGACCCTTCTCCATGAGGGCATAGACGATCGGTATCACGCCTGCGGCATTCGAGTAGAGCGGGACCCCGAGCGCTACTGCAACCGGCACAGCAAAGGGATTTTGCGGCCCGGCGTACTTCAGGAGAAAATCCTGGGGAACATACCCATGGATAACCCCGCCGATGCCGATGGCCACGAAAATATAGAGCCAGACCTTTTTCAGGATTTCGGCTGTGTTCGATCTTGCATACTGCAGACGGTCCTTGAAGACCTGTTTTGCGAGCTCCTGCCCTTCGCCAATCCTGATCTTGTAAACATATGCCTCGACCCACTTCTCGAGCTTTAATCTCCCGATAATGAAGCCGCCAGTGACGGCAACCAACAGGCCGGTACCCAGATAGATCGCTGCTATCTTCCAGCCGAAGAGCCCCCAGAGAAGGACAACCGCAACTTCGTTGACCATGGGAGAGGATATGAGAAAGGAGAAGGTAACACCAAGAGGCACACCGGCCTCCACAAAGCCGATAAAGAGAGGAACTGCAGAGCAGGAGCAAAAAGGGGTAACTATGCCGAGTAGTGCAGCAAGGATATTTCCGATAAACTCTCTTTTATGGGAAAGTATTTTCCGTGTCCGCTCAGGAGGAAAATATGAGCGGATGACCGACACCGCAAAAATGATGACCGAAAGCAGCAGGAATATCTTTATCGTGTCGTAAACAAAGAATTCTACAGCAGCAGCGAGGCTTGAACCTGCAGCAAGGGACAGCCACTGATAGGTGACCAGGGAAGAGAATTCATGGAGCATGTCTCATATAAACATAAGTTGATATAACATGTCAAATAGCATGAATCCCTTCCCTTGTTCTCTACGCGGTCCCGGCATCCCTCAAGGCTTCAGGCACCGGGTCGCTTATGCTGTTGATCTTTCCAAGGTCCTGCATCACCTCATGTTCGCTGTATGAATAGGCAAGTTCAGCTGAAGCAACATGCTCTATAGCCTGTATGTCCTTCAGTTTCCGCATCTCTTCGCTCACATCCCTGCCCTCGATCGTCACAACGATCCGGCCGGAAGGGTCATGAAAAAAGACCTCGCAAAGTCCTGACTTCCTGAGCATATCAATGACCTCTTCAATATGCTCAGGAGCAGTATTGATAACAAGGCTCGAAACATTCATCGGAAGATCCTGGCCGCTCTTCATTCTACTCCCTCATTCAGCGTATCGAGGAGACCGGAGCTGGTCTTCGATTTCTTGCTTCTGAAGTCAGCCTTGAACGTGTTCTTGATCGGCTCCGGAATATTCACCTGCGGCACATGGCACTCCATGCAGGGATAGCGGTTGCCGTCAAGGTTGCTGCCAAGGTCTTTGCCGGTCTTCATATCAAAAAAGTGCGATTTCGGGAGCGGCGTTGCGTTCATCGCCCGGGCAGCATCAGGCATATGGCAGTTCAGACAGGCATTGTTCGTCTCTGACAGAGGGAGCATACCGGTAAGGTCATGCGGGATGAGCGGCGGGCTGTTTTCAAATGCCCTTTCGATGCGTTTGCTCTTGCCGGGCTCTGTCTTCGAATATTCGCCGTGCTCCGGCTTTTCCTTCTCTTCACTGTAAAGCGATTCTTTTCTTATGCCCAGTTCATCCTCGCTCTTTTCCCTGGACTGTTTTTTGTCGGCATATGACGGGCTAACCCCGAATGCCAGGATCCCTGCCATCCCCATCGCTATCAATCCCTTGCTGAATATCCTTTTCATATGACCCTCCTTATCTGTTCATGAACAGTGCTTACTGCCTTTCAGCAGAAAACCGGATGCCGAACTTCATGGCATTGTCATTACATACTTCTACGCAGCGTCCGCAGTTCGTGCACTCTCCGGACGTGACCGGGACGCTGGCCTTCCCAAGCATCGGGAGTACCTGCGGCTCAGGACATATGGCAAGACATCTCATGCAGAGCGTACATTTTTCTTTGCTATGCCTCACCCGGACCAGACTGAAGTGTGAGATCAGCGAGTAAAACCCGCCGAGAGGACAGAGATGGCCGCAGAATCCGTCCTGTTTCATCAGCAGGTCGAATAAGAAGACCGCAAGGATAAGAGTCCATCCCATGCCCATGCCGAAGACAACGCCCCGGTGCAGCATCGAGATCGGGCTGATCCATTCAAAAGCGGCAATACCTGTTGCCAGGGAAACCGCAAGACTGGTCAGTATCACCCAGTAGCGCGCCTTCCTGTTGATCAGGGAGCTCTTCCCTGAAGCATTGAGCCCTGTTTTTTTTCTGAGCCAGTTGGCAAGATCGGTCACCATGTTCATCGGACAGACCCAGCTGCAGAAGGACCTGCCTGCGAAAAGGCCGAAAAAAAGAAGGATGACCAGTCCGCCCACGAGCGCCTCCCCTGAAACAAGGTGCCTGGAAGCAAAGATCTGGAGAAGCGCAAAAGGATCAGCCAGTGTCAGGGTATCTAGCACCTTCGAGGTGCTGAGGTTGCCTCTCAGGATATGCCATCCGAAGAGATTCCCTGATACAAAGAGGAGCATAATGGATATCTGGCTGATCCGCCGCGACACCAGGAACTTATACTCCCGGAATGCAGGCATTTCAGAAGTCCTCCTTGTTCAGATAATCAAGAGCAGACTTTTCTGACCGCGGTGTCACGGTCGTTGTCTCTTCGGTAATGCCCTGCATCCGCTCCTCATCAGCACTGTCCCATCCCCTGATGTACCGGTCGGACGACTCTCCCATGGCAAGCTCGCGCGGAAGCACGAAGACAGAGGCCTTCTTGGTAACGCAGGCATGTTCGCAGAGGCCGCATCCGGTGCAGTGGTCGCTATGGACCACGGGAGCCATGATCGTATGCTTCCCGGTCCGTTCGTTCTTCATGTATTCTATGGTCACCGCCTTGTCGATCCGGGGACAGGCCCGGTAACAGGCATCGCACTGGATCCCCCAGTATGCTATGCAGGTCTCACGGTCGATCACGGCAAGACCCATCTTTGCACGGTTGATATCCAGCCGTTCCCTGCCATGCTCATCCGTGTCGCTCACGAGTGCAGGAGAAAGAGCACCGGTAGGACAGGCGACCGTGCAGGGAATATCCCTGCACATCCTGCAGGGATGCTCGCGCATCTGAAAATAGGGCGTACCAACAGGCCGTTCATCCCCGGGGGCTGCAAGCAGCAACGCCTTGTAAGGACATACTTCTGCGCAGAGACCGCATTTTGTACATTTTGCGAGGAACTCCTGTTCCGGTACCGCACCGGGAGGCCGAAGGATGGTCGCATAGACCTTCTTGCCGTCAAGCACGCCTGTCCAGGCAAGGCCCCCAACTGCAGCAACGCCAAAACCCCTGACCATATCAAACAGGAATTTCCTTCGCTCAGGCATCTTCTCTTCCTTATCTCCGCTTCCCATGAATAGCCATCAATCCTATGCCTTGTACATTTTAACTGCGCATTTTTTGAAATCCGGTTCCTTTGAGATCGGACAGGTGGCATCAAGTGTCACCTTGTTGATAAAAACATGCTCATCAAAGAACGGGACAAAGATCAGCCCCTGGGGCGGAAGATTCCTTCCCCTGGTTTCGACACGGGCCTTGACCTTACCCCTTCGCGATTCGATCCAGACAAGTTCTCCATCCTTGAAGCTGTTCTTCTTTGCGTCAGTTGCGTTCATGAAGCAAAGCGCCTCGGGCACGGCCCGGTACAGCTCAGGCACCCGCATGGTCATGGTCCCGGTATGCCAGTGTTCAAGCACCCTGCCGGTACAGAGCCAGAATGGATATTCACTGCTCGGATTTTCCGGCGGCTCAATGTAATGCCTCAGGAATATCTTGGCCTTGTTCGGCAGTTTTACCTTCTCTTCCCCTTTGGGCCCGGACAGGTCGCCCTTGGGGATCTCTTTCATGGCATCACCGTAGAAAGCGAACTTGCCGTGATTCTCCTTCTTTGCATAGGGGTCATATTCAGCATTGAACCGCCAGAGGGTCTCCTTGCCGTCCACTACTGGCCACCGGAGCCCTCGCACCTTGTGATAGGTGTCGAAATCCGCCAGATCATGACCATGGCCGAGACCGAACTGCCGGTATTCCTCCCAAAGATATTTCTGAAGGAAGAACCCGTATCCCTTGAAACCCTCGACATTCCTCTTGTCGCCGCCAGCCTCGGAGTTCATGAAACCTTCGCCTACCGGTGCAGGCCATTTGAACGTCTTTGCCTCCTTGTTCGCAAAGAGAACATCAAAGAGCGTGTCCGTCTCCTTGTATCCCATGGCCTTTGCCTTTTCTATCACACTCGGCAGTGTGGTCTTGTCATCGATCTTCCATTCCTTCCAGACCTCGCCAAGCGTAAAATGCTTTGCAAACTCGACCGTCTGCCAGGTATCCGACATAGCATTGCCGATCGGCGTCACCTGCTGTTTCCAGTGCTGCGTCCTGCGCTCCGCATTTCCGTACGCTCCCCACTTCTCAAAGATCATGGCTGCTGGCAGGATGAGGTCTGCCACTTTGGCAGAAATGCTCGGATATGCATCCGAGACAACAATAAAGTTGTCCATTTCCCTAGCAGCAGTGATCCAGTGGTTCGCGTTTGTTGCGTTCTGCCAGGGATTATTCACCTGAACCCATGCCCACCTGACTGTCCCATCCTCAAGGTCCCTCAGGATCTTCATGAAATGGGAACCTATGACCGGATTCAACGTTGTCTCAGGCAGTTTCCATATCTTCTCTGTGATGGCCCGGTGCTTTGGATTGGCAACGACCATGTCAGCAGGAAGCCTGTGGCTGAACGTGCCGACCTCGCGTGCAGTTCCGCATGCTGAAGGCTGGCCGGTGAGACTGAAGGCGCCGTTGCCCGGCTGGGACTGTTTGCCGAGCAGGAGATGGATCGCATAGATCTGCTCGTTCACCCAGGTGCCGCGCACATGCTGGTTGAATCCCATGGTCCAGAAGCTCACGACCTTCCGGTCCTTCTCCGTATAGAGATCAGCGAGAGCAATGAGTTTCTTCTTGAAATCCTCAAGAGATTCGGAAGAGTCGCCCTTGGCAAGAGCTGCAACAAAATCGAGCGTGTATGGATCAAGCCCTTTCTTGAAATCTTCGAAGCTGATCGCCCAATGGTTTCCAGCCGTGGCATTATGCTTCATCTCCATCTTGTCGCCCTCTTTAAAGCCAAGAGTTCCCATGGCAACAGCTTCTTCTTTCGTGATGATCTTGAAGGCCTCTCTGCTTGCAGTATCAAGCTCTTCTTTTTTGTATTTAGGATGGTTGATCTTCGGTCGCAGACCATATCCGATATCAACAAAACCGGTAGCAAAAATACAGTTCTGGTTCACAAAATCCCAGTCTATGGCCTGCGGTCGGTTATACACTATTTCGCGCAGGATGTAGTTTTGTATGGCGAGGTCAGTGTTCGGTTTTATGATGATCTCGCTGTCAGCGAGGCTCGAGCAACGGTTCGTGAAGGTCGTAAGATTCACGACCTTGACCCTCTTGGCATCTGCGAGTTTCCGATTCGTGATCTTCGACCAGAGGACAGGATGCATCTCGGCCATATTTGCACCCCAGAGCACGATCGTGTCGGAATGGTGCATGTCGTCGTAATTGCCGGCTGGCTCATCAATGCCAAAGGTCTCCATAAAACCGGCAACAGCGCTTGCCATGCAGAGGCGGGCATTGGGGTCTATATTATTGGATCGAAACCCGGCCTTCATGAGCTTGGCAGCAGCATAGCCCTCCATTATGGTGTACTGTCCGGATCCGAAGATAGCAACTCCTGTCGGTCCAAGACTGCTGTAATGCTTCTTGAACTGTTTTGTCATCTCTTCAAAGGCCTGCTTCCAGGTTACAGGTTTGAACTTTCCCTTCTTGTCGAACTCGCCCTTGGCATTAACGCGCATGAGCGGTTCCGTGAGGCGGTCAGCGCCGTAGATGATCTTGGCGTTGAAATACCCCTTGATGCAGTTAAGGCCCATGTTCACCGGCGCTGCAGGATCCCCCTTTACAGCTACGATCCTGTCATTCCTGGTCGCCACCATAAGCCCGCAGCCTGTGCCGCAAAAACGGCAGACCGCCTTGTCCCATCTCCATCTGGCTTCCGTCTGCTTTGCAGCTGCCTGCAGTTCCTTCGGCACGCTCATGCCGACCGCCGTGGCAGCTGCGACAGCAGCTGTTGTCTTAAGCAGTTCCCGTCGTGTCAGTTTCATGTAACCCTCCTTCTCTTTAAGGCTCTTCCTGACTTGATGGTTATAAAATCAGTATCCAGCATTTTTTAAATGTAGCTTTATTTGTAAAACCCCTCCTAACCTACCTTTGACAAAGGGAGGGATAATTCCCCTCTTTAGCAAAGAGGGGCGTGGGGAGATTTTCCCGTTCAAGTCCTTTACGAATAAGAAAGGCGGGGCCAAGGCCCCGCCTCCTAACCTCATCTACTTTGCCGCAGTCTTTGCTGCTATGGCATCATTGATGATCTTAATGCCTTTTTGCGATTCATCCACCGATTTTGTCAGGGATTCCCGTGCCATTTCAGGATTATGGAAGCCGTCAGAGTTCTCAGCAGTCCAGTATTCCCATAGGATATGCGCCCTGAGATGCTGATCCTGTGCCTGCTTGATAACATCATCTCCAAGACCTGCTTTTTTCCCCTCAACTATCTTGTCGATCAGCGCTGAGAGATGGAACTCCGCCTTTCTCATCTTTCCCTTGCCATAGGCCTTTACTGAATCTATAGAGTACCGGGCCATCTCCTCTGTCCATTTTGTGTGGCATTTCAGGCAGGTTTCCTTTAGCATTGCTTTCGGTGTCACCGCAAAATGCGAAGTAAACATCTTGCCGTTCTTTCCCTTTATCTTCGGTGTATGACAATCGTCGCAGCCAACGCCTGCCTTTGCATGCTTGGAGTTGTAATACGTCTCTGATTCAGGATGCTGGGCCTTCCAGAGCAGTCCGCCGGTGATAGCGTGTTTCCAGTCGAGGAAACTTACCTGATTCACATAATGGTCATAAAGACCGAAGACATCTTTGTACGGGAAGTGGTTTGTCCTCTGATCAGACATCTTTACCGGCTCGCCCGTCTTTGGATCAGTTCCCGGATTACAGTTGTACTCGACATGGCACTGGCCGCACTGGAGCCTTGTGTCATATTTGTCCAGCAGAGCGATCTTCCGGGTAAAGCCTCTTACGCCCATGTCGATGACCTTGATATTGGTATGCTTCGGGTCTTTGTGCCAGAGCGTATCAGCCTCTTTTCTGGTAAGGGCCTGGATAAGACCGTCTCGCACGATCCTCGGCTTTGCCGCATGCGGGTCATGGCAGGTAATGCAGTTTAGTCCGTGCTGCAGATCTTTTACGAACTCTACGACATTGGATGTCCGGTCCCAGGTTGTCTTACCTTCGACCTTGTCCCCCATGTAGGACCACTTAAGTATCTGGTCCTGGGTCTTGCACTGCATGCAGACCGGGTTTGCAGCAGCGGCTGTCTGCGGAATGAACGTCTTCTGTTCCTTGTTATCGGGATACTTGTCAACAAGGATATCCCATACCTTGCCTTTGTCAAAGATATAGTTCCATCCGTTCTTGCCCTGGAACCGTCCGCCAAAAGCACGGTCAACGGCGAACTGGTCGACCAGCATATTTACGTGGCTCCGCGTTGTGTTATGCTCCTTGGTAAAGCCATGGCCTGCCATGAGTTTGTCCCAGTAGGGATTGGGTGATCTGCCGGTAAGCTGCGATTTTTCGTCCCGTGCAGGGCGGTGGTATGCCTCCTTCATGAAGCTGTCGAGCTGGTCCTTGTGGCACTGCCCGCAGGCCTCCCAGGACAGATTGGTTGCCGGCCGGGTGTCGGGTCCGGGTGCGCTCAGATGCTTTGCCAGGCCGCTGTGACACTTAGTACAGTTCAGCTTGGCGTGCTTCCCCATCTTGTGCAGGTCCTTGACCGTTGCGTGACAGTTGAAACAGGCGTCGACCTTTACATCTTTTTCTGCCGGCTTTGCCTCAGCAGACTTGGCTGCCTTGTATTTCTCTGCGTCTGCACTCGTGTAATACATACCGGCAAGCATTACCCCTACGACCATAACAAAAACTGCATAAACTTTCTTTTTCATGGAACCCTCCTCTTTACGATTTAATATTTATACGAGAATTTCTGCTGCAATTTCACTTTACTTCGCGGTCACCTCCTGCGCTGGGCGTCATGGCCCTTTCGCGAGACCATTCCGACAAAAATGTCTTATGTTATAAATTAAGTCTATCAAGCTGTAATTTATAGTCAATATAATATTATTTATACACAGGCAGCTTTACATATAACGACATAAGTCGCCTTAATCATATGATCTAATCACGTGAGGTTCTATGATTTAGATCATAATTCTCGAGCATTTCGGGGGAATAATAGAGACTTGTTTTGCTGACATTATCGGGGTACAGATAAGGGGAGAACACCAATGCAACACAATTGGCCAGAGAAAGTGAATCGTTTTTACGGAGTATCTGCGGAATTTTTCACTACTTAAGGAGGAAGGACGTAATCTGAACTATTCCTGCTGCTGCCGGGCATTCTACTCGCCGAGGCCCACATCCGGGAGGAGCTAAAACGTCAAAGGGCTCTTACGAGCCCTTCTTTTATTTACAGCTTTTTTTCCGTTTGCCCGACACCTTCGGGTCAGGTACAGCTCAAGTCGGTACCCCAAGTCTGGGGAAGACAACGAGCTGAAGTATAAGCCAAGCAGCGATGATGCCAATCCCTACCAGAAGGTCGTTCACTACTCTTTCTTATCGGCCTTGGCAGCCTTCTCTGCCTTTGCAGCCTTGCCCTTTGGCTTCTTGACAGCCTCATAATCGATGAACTCGAGAATTGCCATCGGCGCCGAGTCCTTGAGCCTCTGCCTCGTCTGGACAATTCTCAGGTAGCCTCCAGGCCGTCCGGCAAACCGGGGAGCTATATCATTGAAGAGCTTGGATGCGACATCCCGAGCGGTTACATAGGAGAGCACCTGTCTCTTGGAGTGAAGATCTCCTTTGATGCCGAAGGTGATCATCTTCTCCGCTATCCTTTTTGCCTCTTTTGCCTTTGCAACAGTTGTCTCAATCCTCTGGTTCTCAAAAAGTGCTGTAACAATACAGCGAAGCAACGCCTTCCTCTGATTAGAAGGCCGCCCGAATAGTCTTCCATCTACCTTGTGACGCATGGTATCTATTTCCTCCGGTCTTTGTGACTCTTATTTGCCATTTGTATCGGCATCTATCTTCATGCCGAGGTGGAGTCCCATTCTGCTCAGGATCTCCTTGATCTCATTTAGCGACTTTCTTCCAAAGTTCTTTGTCTTGAGCATCTCCGGCTCGGTCTTCTGCACAAGTTCGGAAATGGTTTTGATATCAGCATTCTTCAGGCAGTTATAGGAGCGGACCGAAAGCTCAAGCTCATCAACGGTCTTATTGAGATTCGGATTGGAGCCTGAAATGCTTGGTCCGTCGCCTGCGTCTGTTGCTTCTATCTGGACGGTCTCGTATTCCTCATCAGCCACAAAAATATCCATATGGTCGATAACAATCGAGGCTGCATCCGAAAGAGCCCTCTGGGGGGTTACGCTGCCATCGGTCCAGATCTCGAGGATGAGCCGGTCATAGTCCGTAGCCTCTTTGACCCTGGTCTTCTCGACATCAAACTTCACTTTTCTGATCGGTGAAAAAGCAGCATCAACGGCAATCATGCCCACGGGAAGATCTTCCTTCTTGCCATATTCTGACGAAAGATAGCCCTTGCCTTTCTTTATGTAGACTTCAGCATTGAAATTCGCATTCTTGTCAAGCGTAGCAACCAACTGTTCCGGATTCAGAACCTCTATGGTTGAATCACACTGCAGATCCGCTCCCGTCACCACAGCCGGGCCTTTCACATTAAAGACAGCTGTTTTAGCCGCATCACCGTGAGATTTGAATCTCAGCTTTTTCAGGTTGAGAATGATATCGATCGTATCTTCTTTGATGCCGTTTATGGATGAGAATTCATGAAGTGCGCCATCAATCTTCACCGACGTAATGGCTGCTCCCTCAAGCGAAGAAAGGATTACCCTTCTCAGAGAGTTCCCCAAAGTAACTCCGAAGCCCCGCTCAAGCGGCTCAACGACGATCTTGCCGTATGTATCTGTTAATGTCTCTTCATCAAACCTGATCTTTTCAGGTAGCTGAAAGCCTTTTTTCTTAAGGTTCATCAGGCCTCCCGTATCTTAAATTTATATGTCATTAATACTTAACTGTTCGTTATTGAAGACGAACTCCGCTTCCGGTGTTACTTTGAATACAGCTCGACGATAAGCTGTTCGTTCGCCGTCAGCTGAATATCTTCCCGTGAAGGCACCTGTGTTACTTTCCCCTTGAAGTTCGTGAAATCCATCTCAAGCCAGACAGGAACGCCGCGGTGCTCCATCTTGGAAACATTCTCATTGATGATCGCGATATTCCTGCTCGCTTCCTTAAGTTCGACAACATCCCCTACGCGGACCGAAAAAGAGGCAATATCCGTCTTTCTGCCGTTGACGAGAAAATGTCCATGGGTCACAAGCTGCCGGGCACTGTTCCTGTTCGGCGCAAATCCCATTCTGTATACGACATTATCAAGCCGCGCTTCAAGGAGCTGAAGCAGCACTTCACCGGTAACACCTTTTTTGCGCTCTGCTCTTCCAAAGGCGGTCCGGAACTGTTTTTCAAGAAGGCCGTAAATTTTTCTTACTTTCTGTTTTTCCCTCAGCTGCACGCCATAGTCAGAAAGCTTGCTCCTGCGCTGGCCATGCTGTCCGGGAGGATACTGCCTCCTCTCTATAGCGCACTTCTCTGTATAGCATCTATCCCCTTTCAGGAAAAGCTTTTCCGCTTCCCTGCGGCAGATCCTGCATAATGCTCCTGAATATCTAGCCAATTTACACTCTCCTCCTCTTCGGCGGCCTGCATCCATTGTGAGGCACGGGGGTAACATCCTTTATGAGATTAATATCGAGTCCGGCAGCCTGGAGTGCCCTGATGGCCGACTCTCTGCCCGATCCCGGACCTTTTACATACACGTCGACCTGCTTCATGCCGGCATCGACAGCCTTCTTTGCCGCTGCCTCGGCCGCCATCTGTGCCGCATAGGGCGTGCCCTTCCGTGATCCCTTGAACCCCATATGGCCTGCGGTTGCCCATGTAATGACGCCGCCGGTCTGATCTGTTATGGTAACAATGGTATTGTTAAATGTCGCCTGTATGTAAGCAGCACCAGAGCTTATGCTCTTTCTGTCCCTCTTGATGCCTTTTTTCTTCTGGGTCATGTCCTATGCCTCCTTCTTCTTGCCGACTACCGCTTTTCTCGGACCTTTCCTGGTGCGGGCGTTCGTCTTGGTACGCTGCCCCCTGCACGGCAGGCCGGCTCTGTGCCTCGTGCCGCGATAACAGCCGATATCCGTAAGCCGCTTAACGCTCAGCGAGATGTCACGGCGCAGGTCACCCTCGACGCGGTAGTCCCTTTCAAGCACGGACCTGATCTTGACCGTATCTTCGTCGGTAAGATTCTTCACCCTGGTGTCAGGGTTCACTCCTGCCTCTTTTAGTATCTTCTTCGAGTGCGAGCGGCCGATACCAAATATTCTGGTGAGGCCGATCTCGATGCGCTCGCTCTTGGGTAAATCAACTCCGGCGATTCTTGCCAATTGAAACCTCCTTAACTTAACCCTGACGCTGTTTGTGCTTGGGGTTGTCGCAAATAATTCTGATGACGCCTTTTCTCTTTATTACCGAGCATTTTGAACAGATTGGTTTTACTGATGAACGAACCTTCATACGCTATCTCCTTCAGCCCTATTTAAATCGGTACGTAATTCTCCCCCTGGTCAGGTCATAGGGGGAAAGCTCAAGTGTAACCTTGTCGCCAGGCAGTATCTTTATGAAATTCATCCGCATCTTCCCTGAAACATAGGACAGTATGACCTGGCCGTTCTCCAGTTCTACCCTGAACATTGCATTCGGCAGGGTTTCGACAATGGTGCCCTGAACTTCAATATTATCTTCTTTTGCCATGGAACGAGAATTATACCCACTTTAGTTGAATTTAGTCAATATTCTTGCCCTATCGGGCATTACAACCACGGTATGCTCATAATGAGCCGACCGCCTGCTGTCAGCGGTCACTGCAGTCCAGCCATCCTCCAGAACTTTGACCTCAAAGGTCCCGGCATTCACCATCGGCTCGATGGCAAGTGTCATGCCCTGTTTCAGCCGCGGACCACGCCCGGGAGCTCCAAAATTTGGAACCTGGGGCTCCTCATGAAGCTGACGGCCAATGCCGTGTCCGACAAAGGTCCTTACAACAGAGAAACCATACTGCTCAGCATGCTGCTGTATGGCGTGGGAAATATCGTTCACCCGGTTGCCGACAACAGCCTTTTCGATACCGCGATATAACGCCTCTTCCGTAACTTTCATGAGCAGGGCTGTTTCCTCGTCAGTCTTTCCTACGGGAAAAGTATAGGCCGCATCGCCAAAAAAACCGTCGTAAAAAACACCCAGGTCTATGCTGATGATGTCCCCATCTTTCAGTTTCCTGGAAGAAGGGATACCATGTACAACTTCTTCGTTTATAGAAGAGCAGATGCTCGACGGGTAACCCCGATAGCCCCTGAATGCTGATTTGCCACCCAGAGACCGGATTTGATCATCAGCAAACTGCTCTATCTCTCTGGTCGTAATGCCAACCGAGATGACTTCGTTCAGCGATTTCATTACCTGTCCAACGATCCTGCCTGCTTCGGCCATGATCTCTATCTCTTGAGGAGACTTAAGGTAAATCACCTGATTATTCAAGGTCCAATGCTGTTTGAATTGTCATGCGCAGTCTGATCTTCTTCGATGCGCTTCTGGGCTAACCTTTTCTTCCCCGGATCCTGCCCTTTTTCATGAACCCTTCATATGAGCGGGTGACAAGGTGCGACTCAATCTGGGATACGGTATCGAGTGCAACACCAACCGCAATCAGAAGCGATGTCCCTCCAAAGTAAAAAGGCACATTGAATCGCCGTATCAGCACCTCAGGGATTACGCACACAATGGCCAAATAGATCGCCCCGACAAAGGTCAGCCGTGACAGCACCTTGTAGAGATATTCGGATGTTTTCTGGCCTGGCCTGATGCCCGGTACAAAACCGCCGTATTTCTTGAGATTGTCGGCAATATCAACCGGATTGAACACAATTGCAGTATAAAAATAGGCAAAAAAGAATATCATACTGACATAAAGCAATGTGTAAACAATTGTTCCGGGCGAAAGCTGCTTTGCAAAGGCCTGTACCCAAGGGATCTCAATGAATCCGGCAACCGTCGCGGGAAACATGATAATTGACGACGCAAAGATCGGCGGAATTACACCGGCCGTATTTATCTTGAGCGGAAGGTGAGTAGACTGACCACCATAAACCTTCTTCCCAACTACACGTTTTGCATATTGTACCGGTATTTTTCTCTGCCCCCGTTCAAGCATGATTATTGCGGCGACCACGCCCACCATCATGGCGACCAGGATGATGACAAAGAAGAGATTCAGCTCGCCTGCCTGGATAAGGCGGATCGTGCTGATAATTGCGTTAGGGAATCGGGCAACAATACCCGCAAAGATAATCAGGGATATGCCGTTTCCAATACCCCGCTCCGTAATCTGCTCGCCGAGCCACATGATAAAAGCGGTGCCTGATGTAAGCGTAATCATAGTGACCAGTTTGAAAGCAATTCCGGGATTCTGGACGAACAATCCGCCCTGCATCTTCTCAAGCCCTGCCGCAATTCCAAAGGACTGGACCGCAGCTATGCAGACCGTGCCATATCGTGTGTATTTGACGATCTTCTTCCGGCCGGCCTCACCTTCCTTGGCAAGCTTGCCGATGGACGGAATGACCACCGTAAGGAGCTGCATAATGATCGATGCGCTGATGTAGGGCATAATGCCAAGTGCGAATATCGTGACCCTGGAGAGAGCCCCGCCGGAGAACATATCGAAAAATCCCATGAAGGCACTGGCGTTCTGGGTAAGAAACTTGCTCAGCTCCTCTCCATTAATTCCCGGAGTTGGTATGTGACAGCCTATTCTATAAACGACAAGGAGTGCCAGAGTAAAAAAGATACGGTTCTTGAGCTCCTCGACCTTGAATATATTCTGTATTCTCGAAAGGAAGGTCAAGCTATAGCACCTCGGCCTTTCCGCCCGCTGCCTCTATCTTTGCAGCTGCAGAAGCGCTGAATATCATAGCCTTAACCGTTACCGGACCCTGCACATTGCCATTGCCAAGGACCTTAAGTCCGCATTTCATGTTCTTAATGATCCCTTTACTGTAAAGCAGCTCAGGAGTGATCGTGCCTTCTGCCCTCAGCTTCTCTATGACATCGAGATTCACAATGGCATATTCAACACCGAAATTATTCGTAAAACCCCTCTTCGGGACCCTTCTCTGGAGCGGCATCTGGCCACCTTCAAAACCAGCACCCTTCGGTCCGCCAGAGCGGGCTTTTTGGCCCTTGTGCCCCTTACCGGCGGTTTTCCCGTGACCTGAACCGACACCCCTGCCGACTCTCTTTCTTCTTTTCCTGCTTCCCTCAGCAGGCTGTATATCTTCTATTCTCATAGGACGCCAACCTCCTGATTATTTATCTGCTCGTTCCACTGCCACGAGATGAGATACTTTGTGAACCATCCCTTTGATTGCATCATTGTCCGCCTGCGTAACACTCCGACCGATCCTTTTCAATCCGAGCGAGGCAAGGACCTTGCGCTGTTTCTCGGGAATTCCGATATAGCTTCTCTTCAATGTTATCTTCAGCATCAGCTTACAGCCTCCTGCGCTTCCTCTTCACTCCTGCCTCTGAGCCTCGAGACCACATCTGGGTCCTTGAGGTTAAGGAGGCCATCCACGGTTGCCTTAACCGTGTTGTACGGGTTATTGCTGCCCAGAGACTTTGCAACAATATCCTGGATGCCGGAAACCTCGAGTATCGCCCTTACCGCCCCGCCTGCAATCAAACCAGTTCCTTTTTGGGCCGGATTCATAACAACGCTTCCTGCTCCAAACCTTCCTATGATCCTATGAGGGATTGTTCCCTCCTTAAGCGGAAACTTCAGGAGACACTTCTTTGCCTGCTCAACAGCCTTCCGTATCGCCTCGGGTACCTCGGTAGCCTTGCCCTTGCCTATGCCAACCGTTCCAGCTCCATCGCCAACAACAACGAGGGCGCTGAACGAGAATCTTCTTCCGCCCTTGACGACCTTGGCGACTCTATTGATAAACACCACTTTGTCCTTGAGATTCAGCCCTTCTGGGTCAATCCTTCCCACCTTACCTCCTCGCTGCGATATGAATCATCATTAAAATTCGAGCCCTGCCTCTCGCGCGCCGTCCGCAAGAGCCTTAATCCTTCCGTGATACAGGTACCCGCTTCTGTCAAAAACTATCTGTTTGATGCCTTTTTCAACTGCCCTTTTTGCGATCAGAGTACCGACCTCTTTTGCCATCGCACTGTTCCCTTTTCCCTTTGCACTCTTGAAAGATTCGTCGAGGCTTGATGCAGCTACAAAGGTCACGCCCTTGGTGTCATCAATTACCTGAGCATAGATCTGATTCAAGCTTCTATATACAGAAAGTCTCGGCCGTTCAGTAGTACCGACAACCCTCCTGCGAATGCGCACATGGCGCCTTTTTCTGCCTATCTCTTTGGTCTTTCCCAAAATATCCTCCTGATTAAGGCCTATGATTTCCGTCCATGGGCCAGATACGGCTAGCTATTTTTTGCCTGTCTTCCCGACCTTGAGCTTCAGACGCTCACCCGAATATCTCACACCCTTGCCCTTGTATGCATCAGGACTCCTGAGTTCCCTCAGATTGGCTGCTACCTGGCCGATCTTCTGCTTGTCAATGCCACTAAGGGTTATCTGCGTCTGCTTCTGATCAACTGCCGCGGTAATGCCGTCCGGCAGATTAAATTCTACAGGGTGGGAATAACCGAGCGTCATAACGATCTTCTTTCCCTGAACCTGGGCGCGATAGCCGACGCCGAAAATATCGAGGACTCTCTGATATCCGGTCGTTACGCCGGTCACCATATTGGCTATAAGATTTCTCGTAAGACCGTGCAATGCCTTATTCTTCTTGGTATCATCTGCGCGTTCCACAACAATACTGTTGGCAGCAACCGATACTTTTGTGCCAAAAGGGTGGGACCACTGCAGTTCCCCCTTCGGTCCTTTCACCTTTATAGTATTATCCAGCAATGTGACATTCACTCCTGAAGGAATATCTACTGGCTTCTTTCCTATTCTTGACATCCTACGTCTCCTTTTACCAGATGTAGCAGAGCACTTCACCGCCGACTTTTTCGCGGCGGCATGTCCTGTCGCTCATAAGACCCTTGGACGTAGTAAGAACAGATATACCCACTCCGCCCATTACCATGGGAACTGTGTCGTGACCGACATAGACCCTTCTCCCGGGTTTACTTATTTTCTTTATTCCGCTTATCACGGGTTCATTATCAGGCGCATACTTGAGCGTAACTCTCAGGATGCCCTGTTTCTTGTCCTTCAGGATTTTGTATGCCCTGATAAAGCCTTCCTCTTTCATGATCTTTGCGATCTCCAGCTTCATCTTCGAGGCAGGGATATCAACCTTTTCAGCCTTTATCATGACTGAATTCCTTATCCTTGTCAGCATATCTGCAATCGGGTCAGTTACCATCCGTCACCTCTACCAGCTTGATTTTGTAACGCCGGGAATCTGCCCCCGAAGCGCCTGATGTCTAAAACAGATCCTGCACATCCCAAACTTTCTGAGATAGCCACGCGGCCTTCCGCATATCTTGCATCTGTTATGGGCCTGCACCGCGAATTTCGGCGGCCTCTTTGATTTTTCTATCATGCATGTTTTTGCCATGTCTTAATACCTCTCTAGTTTCTAAAAGGAATGCCGAAGTAACGAAGGAGCGCCTTGCTCTCTTTGTCTGTTTTGGCGGAAGTGCATACGATCACATCAAGTCCGTGAACCATTTCTACTTTGTCAAAATCAATCTCGGGGAATATGTACTGCTCCTTGAGCCCTATGGCATAGTTGCCCCTGCCATCAAATGACTTCCCGGAAACGCCCCTGAAGTCCCTGATCCTCGGCAATGCTATGCTGATAAACCTGTCCAGGAATTCATACATGGAGCTGCCTCTCAGGGTGACCTTGCAGCCTATCGGCATATCTTTTCTGAGCTTGAAGGTCGCGATCGACTTCTTTGCCTTGCAGACAACGGGCTTCTGGCCGGTCATGGACGCGAGTTCCTTCTGTGCCGCCTCAAGAAGCTTAATGTTCTGGATAGCCTCGCCAAGCCCTACGTTAAGCACAATTTTCTGAACCTTGGGGACTTCCATAATGTTGCCATAGGAAAACTCTTTCATCATGGCCGGTATGATCTCTTTGGTATACTTTTCTTTCAGTCGTGGAGTCATTATCAGTCAATGACCTCCTTGCATTTTTTGCATGTCCGATGCTTTTCGCCGCTCTCAAGGACAGTCACGGCAACTTTCGTTGCCTTGCTGCACTTGGGGCAGGAAAGCTGGACATTGGATATATGGACAGGCGCCTCTTTCTCAATGATGCCGCCCTGAGCATACTGCTTATTTGGCTTCATATGTTTTTTGATAATGTTAATTTTTTCGACAAGGACCTGATGCTTATCCCTGTTCACCGCAAGGACACGACCTTTCTTGCCTTTCTCTTTGCCAGCGATAATAACCACGGCATCTTCCTTCTTTATTCCTAAGCTCATCTCTCCTCCTACAGCACTTCAGGAGCAAGGGAAATTATCTTCATATACTCTTTCCATCTTAGCTCTCTTGCGACTGGTCCGAAAATTCGTGTTCCAATGGGCTCGCCCTGGGCATTGATCAGGACAACGGCGTTCTGATCAAAGCGAATGTATGAGCCGTCAGGCCTTCTTGAATCCCTCTTTGTCCTCACAATCACGCCCTTCGCAACAGCGCCCTTCTTGACGTTCCCCTCGGGCATTGCTTCCTTGACGCTGACCACAATAACGTCTCCGAGCCCGGCATACCTTCTCTTTGATCCGCCGAGGACCTTTATGCATTGGACTCTTTTAGCACCTGAATTGTCTGCTACCTCAAGGATGCTGCTCATCTGAATCATTTCTTGGCACTCCTCGCTGATTTATCAAGGATTTCAAGGACAAGCCATCTCTTGTCCTTACTCAGGGGCCGCGTCTCTGTGATCTTGACCTCATCGCCGACCTTGCACTGGTTGACCTCATCATGGGCCTTGAACTTAGAGACCTTCTTCACCGTCTTCTTGTAAACAGGATGCTGAAACATCCTGGTTACGGCAACGACAACGGTTTTCTCCATCTTATTGCTCACTACTTTTCCTGTATAGACCTTGTTAATCATGGTTCCCTTCCAGATCCTTTTTATGAAGCCTTTTGCTTGTTCTTCTCAGTTATCAGCGTCAGTATCTTTGCAATATTTTTCTTTATCGCGCGGATACGCATCGGATTTTCTATCTCTCCCGTTGCCTGCTGAAATCTGAGATTGAAGAGTTCTTTTCTCAGGTCCTGCTCTTTCTTCCTGAGTTCCTCTACCGTTGTTTGGCGTAACTCTGCGGCCTTCATTGTACGCTCTCCTCCCTCTTGACGAACTTCATTGACAGAGGAAGCTTGTGAGACGCAAGCCTTAGGGCCTCTTTTGCTACATCTTCAGTAACACCTGACATCTCATAAATGATCCTTCCCGGCTTGACCACGGCCACCCAGTATTCCAAAGCACCCTTGCCTTTACCCATTCTTGTTTCTGCAGGCTTCTTGGTGATCGGCTTGTCGGGGAAAATCCTTATCCAGACCTTACAGCCCCTCTTCACATGGCGGTTAATTGCAATTCTTGCCGCCTCAATCTGCCGCGAGGTTATCCAGCCTGGCTCCATGGCCTTGAGGCCAAACTCCCCGAAGGAAACATCAGACCCGCGATAGGCCTTGCCGTTCATGTTTCCCTTCTGCATCTTTCTAAATTTGACTTTCTTCGGCATTAACATAACGTATACCCCTTATATCGCAGCTGCCTGAGCTTCAGTCTTGGCCACTTCAGGCAGCACATCTCCTAAATACACCCATACCTTGACACCAATGATGCCGAAGGTTGTCCGGGCCTGGGCAAAACCAAAGTTGATATCAGCCCTGAACGTATGAAGAGGCACCCTGCCCTCACGATACCATTCCGTCCTCGCTATTTCTGCGCCAGCCAGTCTGCCCGAGCAGGTAATTTTGATGCCAAGAGCACCAAACCGCATTGCTGATGATACTGACTTCTTCATTGCACGTCTGAAGGCAACTCTCTTTTCGAGCTGCAGGGCTATATTCTCAGCAACAAGCTGTGCATCGATCTCAGGTTTTCTGATCTCCTTGATATCAACCGAAGCCTGCTTGCCGCTCATTGCCTCAACATCCTTGCGAAGCTTCTCCACTTCAGAGCCCTTCTTCCCGATGATGATACCGGGCCTTGCCGTATAAATGATAAGTCTGATCTTCTGTCCAGCGCGCTCGATCTCGATCTTCGACACTCCAGCATGGAACAGCCTCTTTTTGATCTCCTTGCGGATAGCAATGTCTTCGAGCAACTGATCTGCATATCCCTTCTTGAGATACCATCTCGAATCCCATGTCTTGGTAATGCCCAGCCTGTTTCCTATCGGATGTGTCTTCTGGCCCAAAATCTCCTCCTGATTATTCTTCGGTTAATACCAGCGTTATGTGGCAGGACCGCTTCTTGATCACATTTGATCTGCCCATTGATCTCTGCTCAATCCTCTTCATGGTAGATCCTGCATCTGCAACGGCCCTGCTGATCACCCATGCTTCCGAGTCCGTATTAGCGTTTTTCTGCTCCGCGTTCGACATCGCGGACTTCAGCACTTTCTCGATGAAGCGAGCGCCTCTGTATGGCATGAATCTCAGCGCAATAAGCGCATCGCCTGCCCTCTTACCCTTGATGAGATCCATTACCCGCTTAGCCTTGCGCGGTGTAAGTCTTGCGTACTTCTGAATTGCTTTTGCCTCCATGGAATCAGCCCTTTACCGTAGTGGTCTTTCCCGAGCCTGCATGGCCCTTGAATGTTCTTGTCGGAGAAAACTCGCCAAGCTTATGCCCGACCATGTTTTCTGTTACATAGACTGGAATAAATTTCCGGCCATTATGCACTGCAAAGGTATACCCGATGAATTCAGGCAATATTACAGAGCGCCTCGACCAGGTCTTAATAAGTTTCTTATCGCCTGAAGCGACCATTGCCTGCTGCCGCTTCATCAGTTTTTCATCCACAAAGGGACCTTTTTTTAATGACCGTGGCAATTTACTTCCTCCTCTTAACGATGAACGTATTCGTCCGTTTATTGCGCCTCGTCTTGATACCTTCGGGCACGCCCCACGGAGTGCAAGGGGGTCTTCCGCCCGAACTCCTGCCCTCGCCGCCTCCCAGCGGATGGTCGACAGGATTCATGACAACACCTCTCACATGAGGCCGCCTGCCAATCCAGCGCGATCTGCCGGCCTTGCCAAAGGAGATATTTTCATGCTCCGGGTTGCTTACCTGGCCAACCGTTGCCATGCAGCGGGCAAGAATCTTCCTGACCTCACCGGACGGCATCTTGATCTGAACATAGTCTTCATCTTTAGCGATCAACTGAGCAGAAGTCCCGGCACTCCTCACCATCTTTGCGCCCTGACCTGCCTTTAATTCGACATTATGAATAAACGTTCCAAGCGGCATATCACTTAGTGGCAGGGTATTACCAACTTTTATCTCAGCGCCCTTACCCGACATGAGTTCGTCGCCAACACCCAGCCCAACCGGAGAGATGATATAGCGCTTATCGCCGTCTCTATAGCTCAGGAGCGCAATCCGGGCAGATCTGTTCGGATCGTATTCTATCGTGGCAACTGTTGCGGGCACTCCAGTCTTATCCCTCTTAAAATCGATAATCCTGTATTTTGTCCTGTTACCGCCGCCCCGCTGCCATGCGGTCACGCGGCCGAGGTTATTTCTGCCGCCGGTTTTCTTCAGATTAGTGACCAGAGACTTAAGCGGCTTGTCAGTCGTCAGCTCAGCATAATCCATAACTGTGCGAAATCGTCTGCCTGGAGATGTTGGTTTATATTTTTTTATTCCCATTATGCACCTTCGATGAAGTCGAGTTTTTCACCCTCTTTGAGGGTGATCAGGGCCTTTTTCCGATCAGATGTCTTGCCGGCAAACTTGCCATACTTCTTCATTTTGCCGTGGGCCTTTATGGTTGCAACTTTCTCGACCTTTACTTTGAAAAGTTCTTCGACAGCCTTTTTTATCTCTATTTTATTTGCTTCCCGCGCCACTTCAATCAGGACCTTATTTTCGGATTCCTTAAGGCTGCTTCCTTTTTCAGTAAAGAGCGGCTTTTTGATTACGTCAAAAACATTTTTCATTTCTTCCCCGCCTCCGCAAGCATCTCAACAGCCTGCTTTGTGAGCAGCACCATGTTATGCACTGCCACCTCATACGTATTGAGGTCTGTAACTCTGGTAACCTTGACTCCCGGAATGTTCCTTGCCGACAGGACAACATTGTCATTCTTCTCCGGCATAACGATGAGCGTTGATTTCCCGTCAAGTCCAAGGTTCTTAAGGAGCGCAAGAATATCCTTTGTGCGAGGCTTATCCAACGATATGCCATCAATTACCATTATCTCGTTGTCGGCAAGTTTTGCTGAAAGCGCACTATGCAGAGCAACCCTCTTTGCCTTCCTCGGCAAGCTGTAATAGTAATCTCTCGGCTGCGGTCCGAATACGGTGCCGCCACCCTTCCAGAGCGGCGAACGACTGCTGCCGGCCCTTGCCCGTCCGGTACCCTTCTGCTTATACGGCTTCTTTCCGCCGCCGCTGACAAGACCCTTGGTCTTTGTCGCTGCAGTTCCCTGACGCTGGTTTGCAAGGTAATTCACAATGGAATCGTGGATCGCTCCCTGCTTCGCTGCAGTGCTAAAGACCTCTTCAGGAAGAGTTAACTTGCCAACTGATGAGTTGTTCTTATCTTTTATATCGATCTCTGCCATCTTAGTTTTCCTTTCTGATTTCGAGATACGTCCCTTTTGATCCGGGGACTGCACCCAAAATAAGAATCAGGTTCTGCTCGGCCTTAACATCAACGACCTTCAGGTTTTTTACGGTAACAAGCTCCGAGCCCATATGTCCGGGCATTCCCTTATTCTTCCAGACTCTTGAGGGGAATGAGCTTGCGCCGATAGAGCCAACCTCTCTGTAGGACGTAGATCCATGGGAAGCCGGGCCGCCTGAATAATTATGTCTTTTCATGACACCCTGAAAACCCTTTCCCTTTGAAACACCGGCTACCGAGATGAGATCACCCTTTTGAAAGCTCTCGACCGTTATCATCTCGCCTACCTTACGGTCAGCCATTGGAAACTCTTTGAGAAGCCTGTACGATGCGGTGCCGGCCTTTTTGAACATGCCCTTCATGGCCTTGTTCACATTCTTTTCTTTCTTGATCTCGCCGTACCCGACCTTGATCGCCTCATACCCGTCGTTCTCTTTTGTCTTTATCTGAACAACGCAGCACGGTCCTGCCTCAACAACAGTCACAGGATATATCCTGCCGCTTTCATCAAAAACCTGGGTCATCCCAAGCTTTCTGCCAAGAATCCCTGTCATAGTTTTATCTCCACATCAACGCCCGCAGCCAGCTCGAGCTTCATCAGCGCGTCAACGGTCTGCGGCGTTGCATCATGTATATCGATCAGCCTTTTATGCGTCCTGATCTCAAACTGCTCCCTTGACTTCTTATCAACATGCACAGACCGCAGCACTGTTATCTTACTGATATGCGTCGGAAGGGGAATCGGCCCTGCAACCCTTGCACCCGTCCGCTGCGCAGTATCCACGATCTCTTTTAGTGACTGGTCAAGGACCTTATGGTCGTATGCCCGCAATTTTATTCTTATCTTTTGATTCACGTTTACCCCATGACCTCGGTGACGACACCGGCACCAACCGTGCGGCCACCTTCCCGGA
>CAYXBA010000022.1:0-37027 GCA_964463135.1 uncultured Nitrospiraceae bacterium | reverse complement strand
CTTGAAAGGATACACCGCCTGCTTTTCTTATTTACACACTTTTTGATTGTAACTCCGTTTGATATCAAGAAGAGATATGCCACTTAAAGTTATAGTCAATTCATGGAGTTTGAGAGACATCCAGCCCTCTTTTTATTCTCTAGGAATTTTACAGGTCCTTAAGGCGTTCGGAGTTAAAATGCGTAGTGAGGTTATCAACCATCTCATCAAGATTGCCTTCGAGTATCTGCTCGAGTTTATGCAGCGTCAGGCCGGTCCTGTGGTCTGTGATGCGGTTCTGCGGATAGTTATAGGTCCTGATCCTCTCGGACCTGTCGCCTGAGCCGACCTGCGACTTCCTCTCCTGCGCCCGCTCTTTATCCTTCTCTTCGATCTGTATCTCATAGAGCCTTGAGCGCAGCACCTTCATGGCCTTGTCCCTGTTCTTTGTCTGGGAGCGCTCGTCCTGGCACTGAACAACAGTATTGGTCGGGATATGCACGATCCTGACCGCAGAATAGGTCGTATTGACGCTCTGGCCGCCTGCGCCGGATGAACAGAAGGTGTCTATCCTGAGGTCTTTCTGGTCTATCTTGATATCGACCTCCTCTGCTTCAGGAAGCACGGCAACCGTTGCGGCCGAGGTATGTATCCTGCCTGAGGCCTCAGTGGTCGGGACTCTCTGCACCCTATGCACGCCGCTTTCATATTTCAGCCTGCTGTATGCGCCCTTCCCCTCGATCGACGCTACCACTTCCTTTATGCCGCCGATGCCGGTCCCGTTCATGCTGATAAGCTCTACCTTCCATCTCTTTGACTCGGCATATTTGGTATACATCCTGAAGAGGTTTGCGCCGAACAGGGCAGCTTCGTCACCGCCAGTCCCTGCCCGTATCTCAAGAATAACGCTCTTTGCATCACGCGGGTCGACCGGCAGAAGCATGAACTTCAGTTCCTCTTCAAAAATCGGGGCCTTCTTCTTCAGCTCTTCAAGCTCGGCCTTTGCCAGTTCCTTCATCTCGGCATCATTACCGCTCAGGAGCTCTTCGGTGCTTTCGATGTCAGCAATGAGCTTCTTGTACTCCTGTATCTTTTCGACAATGGGCTGGAGTTCTGCATGTTCGCGGGAATACTTCTGGTAATCGGTCGGCGTTGAAAGTACTTTTGGGTCGCTGAGAAGATTGTTCAGCTCCTCATATTTGTGCTCAAGCGCCTGGAGCTTCTGCAGCATTTGCGTCCTCCATTTTCAGGACTTCGATCAATGCGCTCAGAGCGACCTCAAGCTGCGCATCATCAGGCTCTCGTGTGGTAAGACGCTGGAGCATGAGACCCGGCGTGATCATAAAATGCATCAGCGGGTGATGGTCCCATTTTGCAGAAAGTTTCAAAAGTTCAAAGGACGACCCTGCGATGACCGGCATGAAGATGATCCGCGAAAGGAATTTATATACAAAGGGCCAGCTCTGCGGGATGAACGAAAAGACAAGGATACTAACCACCATGACGATCATGAGGAAACTCGTGCCGCAGCGCGGATGGAGCGGACTATACTGTCTGACATTCTCGAGTGTAAGGTCGAGGCCATTTTCATAGGCATGTATCACCTTATGTTCTGCGCCATGATACATGAAGATCCTCGCCATATCCTTCCACATGCCGATGATCAGGACATAGGCCAGAAATATCATGACCCGGATGATGCCGTCAACAGCATTGAACAGAAAGGAGCTCTTTTCCACGCCCTGAACGACCAGGCCGACAAGCTTTGTGGCATATAGGGGGAGCAGGATGAAGAGACCGATGCCGAGGCCGAATGCCACGATCATGGTGACCACAAGCGAAAACTTGCTCAGGCTCTCTTCGCCCTCTTCCTCATAAGCCTTGCCCGCAGAGAACTCTATGGCCCTGATTCCCAAAGCTAATGCATGAAAAAGGGCAACAACACCCCTGATCATCGGGTATTTGAAAAAACGGGGCATATCGGTCAGCTTCTCTTTAAGGAGGTGGATCGTGCCCTTCGGGTCGCGCACGGCTACGGTCCAGTTTTTTGGTGAGCGCATCATAACGCCCTCAATAACAGCCTGTCCGCCGACGCTTTTTATCTTCTGGTGTGTGCTCATAGGTATGCAAGAAAAAAACAGGAAGCCATGACAGCTTCCTGTTTTCTATAGATTCCCAGCCTAACTACTTCTTGGCGTATTTCTTCTTGAACTTCTCGACGCGTCCCTCAGTGTCCATGATCTTCTGCTTGCCGGTGAAGAACGGATGGCACTTGGAGCAGATGTCGAGGCGAATGTCCTTACGGGTTGAACGTGTGGTGAAGGTCTCGCCACAGGCGCAAACCACATTGACTTCCTGATAATTCGGGTGAATATCTGCTTTCACTGTCTGCCTCCTGAAATTTGGTCTTGTATTTTAATAAATATCCGCATTTTTTAGCAACATGCCGGCCAGGAGCTGCCTTGATTTCCCCTCCCCCATCCTGTATCCTTAGCAGTATGCGGCAGGAGATCGTTGATTTCCTCATTATCGGAAGCGGGGTGGCAGGTCTTCGGGCTGCGATCGAACTCGCGCCCTATGGCAATGTCCTTGTCGTCACCAAAGACAAGCCCACCGAGAGCAATACTGAATATGCGCAGGGCGGCATAGCTGCGGTCATGAGCGATGAGGACGAAGTGGGCATCCATTTCGAAGATACGCTCAAGGCAGGGGACGGGCTCTGTAACGAAAGCAATGTCAGGACCCTGGTCGAAGAAGGTCCGGAGCGCATCAATGAGCTCATTTCCTGGGGAGCCGAGTTCGATAAGGAAGGTACAAAACTGGACCTCACCCTCGAGGCTGCCCACTCACGCAGGCGCGTGCTGCACGCCCAGGGAGACTCTACCGGCAAGGAACTGGCCCGTGTTCTGCTCAATAAGGCCCGGACGTTCCCCTCGGTCCGCAGGTATCCCTTTGCAATAACCGTGGACCTTATAATTCAGGACAACGAATGCCATGGCGCTTATGTTCTGCGTGACCGCGAGATGACCGCCCTGTATGCCCGGGCCACTATTCTCGCTACCGGCGGAGGCGGGCAGCTCTACTCCCGCACGACCAATCCTCAGGTTGCGACCGGCGACGGCATGGCGATCGCTTTCCGGGCAGGGGCAGAGCTGGAGGATATGGAATTCGTCCAGTTCCATCCCACAAGCCTCTATTCTCCGACAGCACCCCAGTTTCTCCTGTCCGAGGCAATGCGCGGCGAAGGCGCCCTGCTCCTTAACAGCGACGGCCAGCGGTTCATGCAGTCTTACCATGCGCTCGGTGAACTTGCACCCAGGGACATTGTGTCCCGCGCGATCATATCCGAACTGGTAAAGACCGGCAGCAACTTTGCCTATCTTGACCTCAGGCATCTGCGCAAGGAGTTTGTCAGGAGTCGGTTCCCGAACATCCACGCAACCTGCCTCCAGTACGGCTTTGATATCACCAGTGACCTCATCCCGATATCGCCGGCTGCGCATTACATCATGGGAGGAGTAAAAACAGACGCTGACGGCAGAACCACGGTAAAGGGCCTCTTCGCAGCAGGAGAGGTCGCCTGCACCGGCGTACATGGCGCAAACAGACTTGCCTCGAACAGCCTGCTCGAAGGTCTTGTGTTCGGCGCACGGACAGGCAAGGCAGCGCTTTCTTCACCGATCAGTCCGTCAGGAAAGGCTGAGACCGTGTTCAATCCGGCCTCTATCAGGGACCATGACGAGATCCGCCACGCACTCAGAAAATTGATGTGGGAGCGGGTCGGCATCATACGCTGCGCCTCGTCCCTCGGTGAAGCGGCCGCCAAACTGCTTGAATGGAACATGATCACTGAACGGGACTACGGCACCCGCCGGGAACTCGAACTGAAGAATATGCTGACCGTCGCAGGGATCATTGTTCAGGCTGCGCTTGCAAGAAAAAGGAGCGTTGGCGCGCATTTTCGTTCTGACTTCAAGGAGCGCGGAGAGAACTGGCAGCAGCATTTCTCATGGGACAGAAACAGCATTAAGCCATAGGTGCCGAAACAGCCAATCAGCTGCCGAATGGTGCGATCCATGAAGCAGGTAAAGGCAGGGGCGTTACTTTGTCTCCATCCCGGTATATCCGGCCTCTTTGCAATGGCGCACAGCAACAATATAGACCACATCTCCATGAATCCTGTAGCGGAGCAGATACCCGGCTGCGCCGAAGGGGATAACAATATCCCGGTATTCCAGCACACCCTCCACCGGTTTCCCGATACGCGGGTTTGCTGCAAGGGCCGCAACTGCCGCTCTAATAACCTTCACTGCGCGTTGGGCTGCTTCTTTATTATGGGGAAGAATGAACTGCCGGAGCCTTTGAAGATCATGAACTGCCGGAATGAGCCATTGTATCGTCACTTAGGGGCCTTAAGTTCCTTATCAGTTCCCCAGGAGTCGAGCCACTCCTTTACCGCCTTGTCGGAGACTGATCTGCCGGTCTGGCTGAACTCCTCCCAGCGGGCAACCGTCTCCTGTTTGAATAACTCGGCAGCCTCTTCACGCTCCAGATACTGAGCTATTGCCTCTTTGGCAAGCCAGTGGGCAGTCCTCTTTTTAAGATCGCCGAGGCGTTTCAGCCGCTCTCTATCTCCTTCGGTTATTTTAATTGCCATAGGCTTCAGTTGTGCCTGCATTATGACCTCCCTGATAAAGGTAATACTTAGTAGTTAATAGTAGTATCAAGTATACCTTTTGTCAATGTGTGGGGGTCTCCACGTCTTCTTTTTTCTCGATCAGTTCAATAATATCCGCAAGTCAACCACCAGCAAGCCTTCTACGGCATCTTGATATCGTAGGCCTTGATCTTCCGGTGGAGGTTGCTCCGTTCAATATCGAGCAGTTCTGCGGTCCTTGAGACATTCCAGGAATTCTCCTCAAGCTTCCTGATGATAAAGTCCTTCTCGAAGGCATCTCGCGCATCCTTCAGAACGGTCAAGAAAAAGTAATCGGAACGCGGGGAATCCGCCGCAATAATATCTACCTTATTGATCGTCTTTGACGGTGTCATGATCACCTGCCTCTCAAGCACATTCTTCAGCTCGCGGATATTGCCTGGCCAGGAATAGTTCTGGAGGGCCTTGAGCGCTTCAGGCGTTATCTCCTTTTTCTGCTGCCCGTACTCGGCGGCAAAGAGATCCAGGAAATGATCCACCAATGCAGGGATGTCCTCTGCCCGCTCCCTGAGCGCCGGCACCCTGATCGGTATCACATTGAGCCGGAAAAACAGGTCTTCCCTGAATGCACCTTTCTTAACCTCTTCCGCAAGGTCCTTGTTCGTTGCCGAGATGATCCGCACATCGACCTTGATGACCTTGCTGCCGCCGACGCGCTGGAACTCCTGGGTCTCTATCACCCTGAGGACCTTTGCCTGAGTCTGAAGCGACATGTCGCCGATCTCATCAAGGAAGAGCGTGCCCTTGTCAGCAAGCTCGAACTTGCCCTGTTTCCGCTCGAACGCGCCGGTAAAGGACCCTTTTTCGTGTCCAAAGAGCTCGCTTTCGATCAGCTCCTGGGGGATGGCAGCACAGTTCACCTCGACAAAGGGACCGTCATGCCGGGGGCTGTTCTGATGCAGAAGCTGGGCAACAAGCTCCTTGCCTGAACCGCTTTCTCCAAGGATGAGCACCCTGCCGTTGCTTGCACCGGCCATCTGGACCTGCGCCACCACCTGTTTTATCTTTGCAGAACTTCCGACAATTCTCCATTTTCTCGAAAAGTTCTCTTTCAGTTCCCTGTTCTCGATCTCAAGGCTCTTCTTTTCGAGTGCGCGCTGTGCCGTAAGAAGGACCTTTTCAAGGGAGAGCGGTTTTTCGAGAAGGTCGTATGCTCCCATCCGCGTCGCCTTGATCGCATTCTCTATGTTCGCATGCCCTGAGATCATTATGACCGGGACGTCAGGGTGCGATTCTTTGAGCAGCTGAAGCGTCTGGATGCCGTCCATGCTGTCCATCCAGATGTCCAGCAGCACAAGGTCAGGAGCTGTCTCCTTTGCTATCCTGACAGCTTCCTCGCCTGACGATGCCGTAACCGTGTCATAGTCGTCCTCCATGATCTGAGAAAGACTTTCCCGAATGCCTTCTTCGTCGTCAACGATCATTACCAGAGCTTTTGCCATTTATCCTTCCTTTATCGGCAGTTCTATGCTGAAAATCGTCCCCTGCGGCGTGTTGTCCCTGACCCGGATATAGCCCCGGTGTTCGGTCACGACCCTGCTGGCGATCGCAAGCCCAAGGCCGGTGCCGTCCTTCCTGGTAGAAAAATAGGGCAGGAAAAGCTTGTCTTTGTCATCCTCAGGAATTCCGGGGCCATTATCAGCCAGGTCCACATACGCCCGGTTCGAGAGGGCATCCTGGTGTATCATTATATCAATCCTTCCCTGATTCTGCATTGCCTGGATCGCGTTATCCACTATGTTGATGATGACCCTCTTGAACTGTTCAGCGTCAAGTTCAATGGGCTCTTCGCCGCCTTTCACCGACAGATACATCTCAATGCCTTTATAGTCCCTGTAAAGATTTATAACGCTCTCCATGATCGGAGAGAGCAGAACAGGAGCCTTGCGGATCTCCGGCATTTTGCCGAAGCGCGAAAACTCATCCACAAGCCTCTTCAGGCTCTCGACCTCCCTGATGATCGTCTTTGTAGAACGCTCGAAGACTTTGCCGAAATCCTCATCTTTGTTCAGCCACTTCTTCACCATATGGTCAGTCGACAGCTTTATCGGGGTGAGCGGGTTCTTGATCTCATGGGCTATCCTTCTGGCAACCTCCTGCCAGGCTATGGCCTTCTGCGCCCTGGTGATCTCGGTCAGGTCATCAAAAACGACCAGGGTCCCGGTGAAACTTTCGGCGTCCCTCAGACTCGTGATAAAGAGTCTGAGCAGGATGCGCTTCTCCCCAAGCACGATCCTGATCTCTTTTTCAACGCCCTTAAAATCCCTGATATTGATACCCTTTACCGTTTCCCTCAGCTCATCCGAGTCAATGATCGAAAGGAGGACATCATAGTTCCTGTTAAGGACATCTGCAGGGGCTATGTTCAATATCCTGCATGCCGCGTTATTGATGACAAGAATGTTGCCCTCAGCATCCAGGGATATGACGCCCGAGTTCACGTTCTCCAGGATCTTCTCTATGACAAGCCGGCGTCTGTCCGAAAGCTGGGAGGCCTGCTGCAACGACTCCTTGTTCTCCTTCAGGTCCCTGACCATGTTGTTGAAAGAGCTGACCAGAAGGCCGATCTCATCATCCCGCTCAATACTGACCGCCATATCAAGATTCCCCTTTGCGACCTCTGCGGTTGCCTGCGCAAGGGCCTGGATCGGGTCGGTAATGCCGCGGGAAATTCTGAGCGCAATCCAGAGCGCCATAAAAACGATGAGCAGGGTGGTAAAGCCGAGTATCAGGAGATAATTCGTCTTGATCGGCAGTTTCCACGACTCAAGGGTCAGATAATTCTTATACGCGGTCTGGATCGTTTCGGCGTTCCTGCTGATATTTCTGTCCATGAGCGATTCTGCGACCACAATGCCTTCATGGGGTCTCTGCCGGTCCTTCGGGACCACGGCACGGACTATGTCCCCTTCCTTCGCAGAGATCACCTCCACATCTTCCCTGCCATCAAAGCCGCCCTTTATGATCTCTGATGCATTATCCGGCACTGCATGCAGGGTATAGACCTTCAGGCCTTCGGGCACAGCCTGGCCTGAAGCTGCGGCCTTTGCATAGACAAGGGTCTGCTGACGCTGCATCTCATAGGCAGACTTGGCAACTTCGATGGCAAGGTCCAGCGGCTGTTTTATCTGGGGGTCGAACCAGCGGTCCAGGTAGTTCGTCACAACACCGCTCGAAACAACAAAGAGAAAGGCCGACGGAATAAGGGTCATGACAACAAGGACCACGACCAGTCTCGTCTTGAGCTTGTACCCGAGCACCTTCTGTCTGCGCTCAAAAAAGAGCCTGATCAGGCTTTTCCCGACAAAGAAGATCAGGGTCAGAAGCGCAATGAGGTTGAGATTAAAAAGAACAAAGAGGAGGACCCTGGTAAGGAAAGGGACATCCTCAAGCCCCATATAATGGAATTCGATAGAGAAGGCAGTAATGATAAAAAGTATGATAAGAGAAATAAAGAGCGGGAACCGTAACTTCTTCATCGGCTGGTGTCGATCGTAAAGACCGCTGAGTCCTTCATGACCCTGAACTCATTCTCGGAAACAAAGATGAACAGGTACCCGATGACCGGAGGCAGCTTGCGGATCTTCGATTCGACCGTTATCCGCACAAAATACTGGCCGGGCTCAAGCTCCTTTATGCTGGTGAGCTTCAGGTCCCTGAATACAACAACCCATTCCATCATGGACTCAAAGGATTTAAACCGCTTTTCTATGATCACGCTGCCGTCGCTTGAGGTTGCCACATATTCCTTTTTGATCGGATCCACCTTCAGGGTCCTTACCGAGGTCTTGCCAAGCACAAACTCATCAGGCCAGATCTTCCAGATCCTGAAGAGGTCGATATAGAACTTGAGTTCCTTGTCCACCCCGCCCCTGATCGCCTCCAGGTTCTTGTCCTGCAGATTAAGGCTGAAAGAGACAAAAAGGTCATTATTGGCCAGCTTCACCTCCGGCCCTGCGAGAGTCTGACTTTCTGACGCAGCAGGGCAGAACACGGCGATCACAAGCAGAAGTATGGTGAAAATACGAGACATTTTGGCTTGACATCTCCTGAAAAATATTTCCATTATAGCATAACCTTGTAATTCCAAAAGGGTTTCAGGGCCTAAGAAAGGGGGTCCCATGGAGATAACATCCGTAAAACTCGAGATTCCGGAAGGCACCAATCTCATCCTCGGCCAGACGCATTTTATCAAGACAGCAGAAGACCTGTATGAGATCATCGCCACGACAGTCCCCCAGGCACAGTTCGGCATTGCCTTTAGCGAGGCATCCGGCCCCTGCCTCATCAGGACCGAGGGCAATGACAGCAGCCTGACAGACGTCTGCGTCAGGAATCTGGAGGCTCTTGGCGCAGGCCATGTCTTCTGCATACTCCTGAGGAACGCGTTCCCGGTCAATATCCTGAATCAGGTGAAGAACTGCCCTGAGGTCTGCAGGATATTCTGCGCAACAGCAAACCCGGTCGAGGTGATCACAGCCGGCTCCGCAGAGGGAAAAGGCGTTCTTGGCGTGATCGACGGGTTTTCTCCCCGCGGCGTTGAAAATGCCGAGGACAAGGCCCACCGGCATGAATTCCTGAGAAAAATCGGCTACAAATTATAAATAGGGAGAATAGATGAACATACCTGAACTGAAATACGACGCACAGGGGCTCATACCCGTGATCATCCAGGATGCCCGGGATAATGAGATCCTGATGATGGCATACATGAATCAGACCTCATTGCAGAAGACCGTCGAGACCGGGTACACGCATTTCTGGTCCCGGTCCCGCCAGAAGTTCTGGAAAAAGGGTGAGTCCTCTGGCCACGTCCAGGAAGTGAAGCAGATCCTGTATGACTGCGATAAGGACACCGTACTTATCAAGGTCGATCAGAAAGGGCCGGGAGCCTGCCACACCGGCCACCGGTCATGCTTTTATACTGATATCAACGGCGCTGAAATCTCCGGCAAGGTATTTTCCGAAGAAGACGTTTACGGCAAGAAATGATCCTCGACGACCTTCTTGCCGTGATCAGAAACAGGCAGATCAATCCACAGCCGGGCTCCTATATCTCCGGGCTTCAGGCAAAAGGGAAAGATGAAATACTGAAAAAAATCGGCGAAGAAACCTCTGAAGTCATTATCGCATCAAAAAACAGCAACAGGGAAGAAGTCATCCATGAAATTGCAGATCTCTGGTTTCATTGCATGGTGCTGCTGCAGCAGGAAGGCCTGAGCCATGACGATATTTTCAGGGAACTCGAAATACGGTTTCAGAAAAGGAGAGAAAGCGATGAGTGACTGCATCTTCTGCAAGATCGCAGCGAAGAAAATACCGGCCAAGGTAATCTTTGAAGATGATCTCTGCCTCGCGTTTGAGGACATCTCACCCCAGGCGCCGGTGCATACGCTGGTCATCCCGAAGAAACATATTTCAACAAGCCTTGAGATCGCTGAAGAAGACAGCGCCCTTGTCGGCCATCTTGTCCGGGCAGCAGCAAAGATCGCAAAGGACAAAGGCATAGACGAAAAAGGCTTCAGGCTGGTCATGAACACGAACGCTGAAGCAGGCCAGACCGTTTTTCATATTCACCTGCATCTGCTGGGCGGCAGGGCCATGCACTGGCCTCCGGGGTGATACTGTGCTCTTTATCTGTCAGATCCTCCAGCGTTTGAATATCCCCTGCTCACTCGTACGCAAGCAACAACCCTTTTATCTCCCTCATCAGTCAAACCGGATCGCCGCTTCGGCATTATGCTGAGCTGACGCACACTGCGCTGAGATTTTTTGTCGCCCCTCTCCTGATAAACATATTTGAGGAAACTCCAGCCACGAGTACTATCCATGAACGCCAGACCTGCAATTCGCATGGAGCGGGGGATGCAGCGAGCATCAGATTGAGCTAAACGTTGCAATAATTATTGGTAGTGATACAATGATTCAAAAGGGCTTAAGGAGGTTTCCATGAAAAGATGGCAGAGGATAGCAACAGCGGCAATAGTCGTTCTGTTCGGTGCGTCAGCTTTGACGGCAGTCAACGCATTTGCAATGATGCCCGCTGTAAGCGGTGTATACGTTTTTGCTGATGCAGGTGCAGATGAGCTGCAGGGCGGTCTGACAGGCAGAGATGAGAAGCAGCCGGCCCAGCCCTTGGAAAAGGGGAAGCCCGCTGGTTCTGAAAGCAAGTCCAATTGGGAAATAAGAGTGCAGCCGGCTCAGCCTCCGGACAATGTGAAAAGCCTCCCTGAAAGGAATGATGACAATAAGCAGACCCCGCCTGACCGATTCTGACCGACAGCCTTAAAAGCACAAAGGGAACAGGAGAATAGTGTTCTCATACCTTGATTATGCAGGTCGGTTGGGACCAGCTGCTTGATTATAAGAGAGGGAGATGGTGCCGAAGGCGGGACTCGAACCCGCATGGATTTCTCCACACGCCCCTCAAACGTGCGTGTCTACCAGTTCCACCACTTCGGCAGGTAAAGAAGAATATACACCATTCGGGCTTCTGTTTTCAAGGGAGGGACCTTTGCATCTGTTCACCGCAGCCATTATCCGGCAGTTTCCCCGGCCTGGGGGCAAACTGTCAGGATGTAACGATACTTGCCTTTTTCAGCGCACGGATGAAATTCTCAACAAGCAGCGGGTTAAAGTCCTTTCCTGAGGTGTCGTTCATAAGGCCGATGATGACCGGGACCTCAAGCGCCTTCCTGTACGGCCGGTCTGTTCTGAGTGCGTCAAAGAAGTCTGATATGGCGATGATCTGGCTTATGATATGCTGTGTCCTGCCTTTTCTCCTGGTTGCCGGATAGCCCAGACCATTGAACTTCATGTGGTGCTCGTACGCAGCAACAAGCGCATATTTGGGAATGTCCGGGAGCGTGGCCAGGTACATGGCCCCGTACGCAGGATGCTTCTTCATCTCCATCCATTCCTCGTCATTCAGCTTCGCCTCTTTTTCGAGGACCTCCCGGGCAACGAACATCTTGCCGATATCATGGAGAAGGCCTGCCATGCCGATATCATGGAGGAGATCCTGCTTCACACCAAGGCTCTCTGCCTGGAAGATGGAGAGCACCGCCACATTGGTATTGTGGGCATAGGTATATTCGCTATGCGATTTGATCGGACTTACGACCTTCAGGACATTCGCCTCCTGCTTGAGCGTTGAGATGAAGCTGATTACCACATCCTCAAGCCCCACCATATCGAGCCGCTTGAACCGGGAAACCCCATGATAAACATTCTTCACCGTTTCGACGTTCTCGTTCATCAGCGCCCCGATATCGCTACTGCCGCCGCCCAGTTTCACCTCGATAATGCCGGACGTGATATGAGGATACGAGCCGCTCACCCTGTCCGAGAGGGCGACCTCAACGATGAATTCCTGCAGTTCCGCAGCAGTAACCCCCCGGGCGATAACGATCTTATCTATGCCTTTTCTCCTGAGCTTCTTGATAAAACTGCTCACATGCATATTTTTGGGGGGAAGCGGCTGTTCATTGATGACCATGCTGCCGCCGAAGAGAGCAATGCTGAAGCTGTCCTCAACAAAAAGTCCATCAAGGAGCACCATGGCCTTTTCAGAGAGATGCCTGACAGCCGGGTGTTCCCTGCCGTACAGGGAACAGTTCGACAGCGCTGTCATGATGTTCGATATGAATTCAACGCTTTTTTCAGACATCGATCATTGTCCCCTCTGATCTCCGGTATGCAGGGCTATCAGGAGCTTCTCGCTCAGGGCATGGATCTCATCGTTGCGTGAGCCAAGGCCATACTCGATCAGCTTTCTGACAGATTCCAGTGGATACTGTTCGAGCGATCTGAAAACCTCCAGCTTTAATCCCTCCAGGTCGCTCCGGTAGAAAATCGTTTTTGCATGACAGATCTTTTCGAGCATTTCTATCGCCCTGATGTCGCCGATCTCGCCCAGGGCCCTGACCATGTCGATCTTGTAATAGGCTTCGGTCCCGAAGAGGTCGCTCTTCTCCAGATACTTTATCAGATACGGCACCGCTTCTTTCACCCGGTAACTGCCGGCAAGTCGAATGGCGCCGGCACGGACTTCCTGGTCCTCGCTCTGGAGACAGGCGCGCAGCTGGGGTATTGCATCCAGGGTCTTGAACTGCATAAGTGATCTGAGCGCTTCCATGCTGACATTGACATTTTCGTGCTTAAGAAACTTCCTGATCTTATCGAGCTGCTTCTCTCCGTGGCAGTCACGGATAATGCAGATCATATTCCGCACCACGTACCACCGGCTGTCGCTGAGCCGCTGGACCGCCAGGGGGATTACATCGCTGCCGATCGTCTCAAGCATCGAGATCAGGAACTTTCTCATGCTCGCATCCGTCTCCTCCTCAAGGACGTCAAGAAGCGGCGGAATGATGGACCGCCGCAGTGCTCTGGCAAGTCTGAGCGCACCGTCGCGGTCCTTTCTGCCCCAGAGCCTGAAGGCCTCAACAAGCCTGGTGATGAAATCTTCGGAATGAAAAAAATAGTCCACTATGCTGGATGCCTGATCCCGGAATCTGCCGGTGAGAACATGGGTAATGAGGGTGTTGTACGTATCCAGGATCTCTTCAAAACGACCGGTCTCAACAAAGTTATTCATGAACTCGGAAAGCCTGGTTATGAGCGTCAGGTAGTCTTCGGGCTTCAGATAGTCCTCATACAGGAGTTCAAGCATGATCCCGAGGGCTTCTTTTTCAACCTCCTCCTCAGCGCATTCCTTCCTGAAGCGGATGAACCGGTTATTATCCTCTGCGGCGACCCCGAGCATGCGCTGAAGCTCTTTCTGGTAATCCTTGCCCACATAGGAATGGAAATTGTCCTCGCCAAAGAGCTTGATCACTTCATCGCCAAGTTCAATATCATGGAGCACTGCGGTATCGTTATAAAAAAAATCAAAGTGCCCCAGTTTCTCCTTCTTGATGGAAGAAAGCTTATCGATAAGATTTTTGAGTGTAACCGGAATGATCGATGAATTTTCGGTCAGGAGCTCAGCGATCTTTTCAAAATTCTCAGGGGTCATCCCGTTGATGATCGCCTCGACATCCCCGATATCTTCCGTAAGCCGGGACCCGGCCCTCGAGAGAAACTGCCGCTTGATCTCAGGCCTGAGCCTGTCGATAAAGGCAAAGAACTTAGTGAACGCCTCCCTGCTGATCTTGGTCTCGCTCTTTTTCCTGATATAGGCAGTGATCACCCGGTCATACGTCTCGTTCTTCGCCCCTTCCGGCAGGGAGGTATTGACCATGTCAGCTACCATCTCCGGTGGGATCGAAAGGATGCCCTCTGTGCCGTTCCCCTCGCCCAGTTTCCCCTCAAGAAGGCCGTATACATAATCTTCCCAGACATCGCCGCATGCCGGGCCGGACCGCTGGGTACCTTCAATAAAACAGAAATTTCCCAGGTCAATTGAGCTGAGTCGTATATGAGAGAGCTCCCTGTCCGCTAGCTCCACAAGTTCCTTGCCGACCGGCATTTCCTGGCCTGAAATAAACTCGTGGAGCCGCGTCAGATCTCTCTGGCCAAGGCCAAGGGAAAAGGTGACTGCAGCGATGCCCTTTGTATGGAGGGCCTGCGCAAATTCCCTGAAAACAGGATTCCTGCGGTCAAGGGTATATTCATCGATAATAAGGACGTCCCCGGCAATGCCGAGTGTGATCTCGACCCGTATCTCAAAAAGCTTCTGCAGATGATCGAAGGCCCTTTCGATGGAGGTCCGGACAATAGGATGCTCAGGCGGGTACAGGCCGACGCTGCGACGCGAGATGTTCAGCTCAATAACAGCGTCTGAAAGCAGTTTTGCATCAAGAGGCAGTTTTTCCTGTTTCTCTTCCGGCATGGCGCCTCTGGTGTCGCGTTAAAATCAGCTACAGGCTGATTATAGCATGCAACTTCATGATTCAGGATGCTCTTTTTCCTTGCACAGGGGCCTTTACCTGCCGTCACTGCTGATGATACAATCCTTCCACGCCATGACCCATACAAGCATCAAAGAATGGCCGGAAGACGAAAGACCGCGCGAGCGGCTGCTCAGGCACGGGTCTGCGAGCATGTCAGACGCGCAGCTGATCGCGATCATCCTGCGCACCGGAGCGGGCGGCAGAAGCGCCCTTGATCTCGCCATGGAACTCATCACGACCTTCATCTCCCTCAGGGGCCTGGAACAGGCATCAGTCCATGAAATAACTGCTGCGGTCAAAGGTATAGGCAATGCAAAGGCAGCCCAGATCAAGGCAGTAGCCGAGATAGGCAGAAGGATGTTCCGCGAAGCCGTTTCCCGGGACCAGCCATTTACCACAGGCAGGGATGTGTATGCCTTCTGTTTCCCCCGGGTGCAGGGGCTGAAAAAGGAGATATTCTTCTGTCTCATGCTCGATGCAAAGAACAGGCTGATCAATGAGACCGAGACAGAGATATCAGCCGGGACCCTGACCTCATCGCTCATTCATCCGCGCGAAGCATTCAGGGATGCAATAAAAGCATCTGCAGCCTCGGTCATCTTTGTCCATAACCACCCAAGCGGAGATCCCTCGCCGAGCCGCGAGGATATCCTGATCACCGAAAAGCTTGCCAGTGCAGGCGACATTGTCGGCATAAAGGTCCTGGACCATATCATTGTTGCTGAAAACGGGTACGCCAGCATGCTCGAAAAAGGCTATTTGAAGGCAGGATAACGTATAATAATCAGGGTCCGGTACACAGTGGTCAGAATAATTCCCTGGCAGTTAATCCGCATTATCTTCATATTCTGTCCTCTGCATTCCGGATGCTGAATTTTCAGATGGGGGTATTGTTATGAAAGTACTGGTTATCGGCAGCGGCGGACGTGAACATGCGATCTGCTGGAAGCTTGCCCAGAGCAGATCAGTTGATAAAATTTATTGCTGCCCCGGCAATGCCGGCATTGCAGAGATCGCGGAATGCATATCCGTCAATCAGAATGATTTCCAGGCACTTCTCGATTTCGTCAAGTATGAATGGATAGACCTCACGATCGTCGGTCCTGAAGACCCGCTCTCCCGAGGCATTGTAGATCTTTTCGAGAAGGAAGGCAGAAGGATCCTCGGGCCGACAAAGGCAGCTGCCCAGCTCGAATCGAGCAAGGTCTTCTGCAAGGACCTGCTGAGGTCCCACGGCATACCCACCGCCGAATACAAGGCCTTTACCTCCTATATTCATGCAGAAGAACATGTGCGCTTCAAGGGCGCCCCTATCGTTATAAAGGCTGATGGCCTCGCTGCAGGCAAGGGCGTTTTCATTGCCTCTACGGTCGAGGAGGCCCTGGATGCGCTCAACGTGATCATGAAGGACAAGGCCTTTGGTGAAGCGGGAGAGCGGGTGATCATCGAAGAATGCCTGCAGGGCGAGGAAGCTTCCTACATGGCATTCACCGACGGCAAGACCATTGTGCCGATGGTCAGCTCCCAGGACCACAAAAGGATCTTTGACGGCGACAAGGGACTGAACACCGGCGGCATGGGAGCATACAGCCCTGCTCCGGTCATAACACCGGAGATCGAGAAGATCGTCATGACGAAGATCCTCGAGCCTACGGTCAGGGCGCTCCGCGCAGAAGGCATCACCTATAAAGGCATTCTCTATGCAGGACTTATGATCCACAATGGCGCTCCTTCTGTGCTTGAATACAACTGCAGGCTCGGCGACCCGGAAACACAGCCTGTGCTTTCGCGGCTCAAGACCGATTTCATGGAAATAGCCATGGCGATAGCTGAAGAACGCCTCGCTGAGGTCACGATCGAATGGCTGCCGGATCCCGCTGTCTGTGTTGTGGTCTCATCAGAGGGATATCCCGGCAACTATCGCAAAGGCGATGTTATCACCGGCATTGAGCAAGCAAATCTGCTTGAAGGCGTCCAGGTCTTTCATGCCGGGACCACCTTCAAGGATAACAAGGTCGTCACCTCGGGCGGAAGGGTCCTTGGCGTAACAGCGATCGGTACGGACATCGCGGCAGCAAAAACGCGGGCGTATGAGGCTGTCCAAAAGATCCATTTCGACGGCATGCATTACCGCAGGGATATTGCCGACCGGGCATTAAATAGATCGTAAATCGTGAATCGTAATGAGCAGACAACCGCTTCGTTTATTTTTCCGTATCACGAATTACTAATCACGAATTACTATTTTATGGAGGATATTGCATGAAACCAAAAGTCCTGATCATCATGGGAAGCGACTCTGATCTGCCTGTTATGGAAGAGACAGCAAAGGTCCTTGCTGATTTCAATATACCCTTTTCCATGACGGTTGCATCTGCTCACAGGACCCCGCAGAGGACCCTCAGCCTCATCAAAGATGCCGAGAAGAATGGGGTTGAAGTCATCATCGGGGCTGCGGGCATGGCAGCACATCTGCCCGGAGTGATCGCATCGCACACCGTGCTGCCGGTGATCGGCGTACCGCTCGATTCCTCTTCGCTCAACGGCATGGATGCGCTGCTCAGCATCGTGCAGATGCCTCCGGGCATCCCTGTTGCAACGGTCTCCGTCGGTAAGGCAGGCGCAAAGAACGCAGCGATCCTTGCGGCACAGATCATGGCGGGAAAAGATCCCCAGCTCACAAAAAAACTTCTTACCCACAGAAAGAAGATGGCAAAAGAAGTTGAGACAAAAGCACGAAAGGTAGAAACAAAGAAATAATGAAGACCTTCATGGACTGCCTGCCCTGCTTCCTGAAGCAGACGGTCATCGCCTTAACGCAGTATGGCTGTGATGAGGACACGCAGAAGGCCGTGTTCAGGGACGTCCTTTCGATCATGCAGGATACGGACATGAGCAAACCTCCTGCGTATACCACGACGCTGATCCACCGGGCAATACGCAGCGGCATTGCTGGCGATCCGTTCGAGAAGATCAAACAGGAGTACAATGACATCGCCCTTGGGCTTTACCCAAAACTCAGAGAACAGGTAAAGAAGAGCGCTGATCCGCTCAAGACCTCGGCACGGCTTGCTATCGCAGGCAACATCATAGACTTCGGCATATTCACCAGCATTGATATCGAGAAATCGGTTGAGCAATCCCTGCAGACCGAGATAGCAGCAGATGATTATGAGGATTTCAGGCAGGACCTTTCTTCTGCCCGCGATATCCTCTATCTGCTGGATAATGCAGGCGAGATCGTTTTTGACAGGCTTCTGATAGAGGAACTCGGGCTCATGGGCAAGCGGGTCAAGGCTGTGGTAAAAGGTTCGGCAGTACTGAATGACGTTACTGACAAGGATGCTGTCCAGGTCGGCCTTGATACCGTATGCGAGGTCATTGACAACGGTTCTGATGCGATCGGCACAATACTGCCCTGGACATCATCCGGATTTCAAGATGAATTTGAGAATGCAGAGCTTATTATCAGCAAAGGACAGGGAAATTTCGAAACGCTCTTTGGAACTGCAAAAAGGACCTACTTCCTCTTTCAGTCAAAATGCGACGTGGTTTCCAGGGAATTGGGACTTCCTGTCTGCTCTATGCTCCTGAAGAAGTCCTGAAGCGCTGTTCTGGCTGATACTGCCCGGACAGTTAGTCTCTGTCCCGTGAGCCGCCCCTGCCGCCTGATCTCTGTCTGAAGCCGCCTTCTCTCTTTTCCATGGGCTTTGCCTCATTCACCACGATCGCGCGGTCCATGAACTGCTGACCGTTGAACATGGAGATAGCCTTCTGCCCGTCCTCCTCGGAAACCATCTCAACAAAGCCGAATCCCCGCAGTCTGCCGGTGGCATTGTCCTTGATCAGTTTTACGTTCGCCACTTCGCCTGCCTGCGAAAAATGGTTCTGCAGGTCTTCCTCCGTTGCCCTGAATGAGATGTTCCCAACATACAGTCTCGTACCCATGCTTCCTCCTCGAGATATAACGCCTCCTGAGCACCGACAGATGCCTTCACAGGATAGCCTAAATATGCCTAATGCCTGAGCTTTTGTCAAGGAATTATTACGGAACTTCCTAAAGAAGACAGGGCTGTGCTACCATCTCCCATGGAGATCATCCGGTTGTCCGAATCAGGTATGGATAAAGCGGTCAGCCGCCTCTGTCAGCTGCTTGCTAATGCAGAGATCGTCGCCTATCCCACAGAGACGTACTACGGGCTCGGGGTCAGATACGACAGCGAAGACACGCTTAAAAAACTTTATATAATAAAAAAGCGGCCGCATGAAAAGGCAATGCCGCTCATTATCGGCAGCCCCGAACAGTTGTCTCTGCTGACGCCTCTGCTGCCTGACACGGCGCAGAGACTTATGGCCCGCTTCTGGCCCGGCCCCCTCACCCTTATTCTTGAGGCGCGGCAAAGTCTCTCCAACCACATCACTGCAGGCACCGGCAAGGTGGCTGTCCGCATCCCCGGTCCGTCGTTCGCGCTCGACCTTGCCCGGCGCCTCGACTTCCCGATCACCGCAACAAGCGCCAATCTTACCGGCATGCCCCCTGCAGAAACAGCAGACACGGTGCTCGGCTATTTCGGCAGTTCAGTGCAGGCGGTCGTCGAATCGGGAAAAACTCCGGGGAATGCACCCTCCACCATTGTCGATGTGACCGGCAGGGAGATCAGGATAGTCAGGCAGGGGATGATCCCGGCTGAAGCAATTTTCTCGGCTGCTCAGCGATAGCCGAAGGCTGCCATGAGCAGCAGAAATGCCACGCCTTTCGCCATCTCGATCCATCCGGTACTCTGCAGGCTGACCCGGTAAAGGGTCAGGGCAAAGACCAGATTATCAATGAAAGGCAGAAGAAGCAGAACGCGATACCCCATGCCGAAAAATAGCCCGGCTGCAGCCCCCGCGTAACAAATCATGGCCACCCGGTACCGGAATTTCTTTGTGAACTGGATGCGCACGCGGAGCACTCCTGCAACAAAGAAGACTGTCGCTGCAATAAAGAGGTGGATATCAAGCCCGCTGCCGACGATCGCCTTTGCGACCAGTGCGGCGAGAGACAGGAGCATGAAGCCGAGCACCTCTGTGACAATAGCATGTTCCCCCAAAAACCGCAGCGAAAGAAGATAGGCAGCAGGAAAGGCAGTATAGGGGAGGAGTTGAAGAAGGCTGTATCTGTTGTAGAGCGGCCAGAGGAGAAGAGCAGCAGACAGGATCTGGAGGCCAAAGATCATTGCCGGCTCAAGGCGCTCCGTTGAGGCAGTCCGCAGCCAGACGGTGACCGCCTGTTTGGCATTGATCAGGAGAACCAGTGCAAGGAAGCCTGCAAGGGCGTTCATATTGACCTGACGGGCTGCAGCGAGGCCTGCCAGATAAGCCATGGTCATGACGCCCCAGGAGCCGTATTCTTTCAGAAAATATCTATGCATTGTGCCAACCCTGATTTGTCGTCATGATCATAGTATCCCCCCAAAAAAAGAGCAAAAAAAATGAGCTGCATCATATTCACGAGTGGCTCACAAAGAATTAGGAGAGAGATACGCCGAAGGAATATGCAGTTAAGGTTCAGGGAGATTATCTCCCGCAATTATTCAAGGTCAGCAGAATAGCAATGCCTGGGCCCTGGCGATCAGGCCCTGTGGTTCTTGCTTTTCTTGTTCTCATACATCATCCGGTCTCCACGGTTCAGCAGTTCCTCGATCGTGCAGGGCTCTTCCGGATCATAAAGCGCGATGCCGTAACTTAGGGAGATCTGATATTTTCTATCAGCCCGGGCATTGACACGGTCGATATTTTTATGCAACCGCTCCAGAACCATTTCAAGAGAGGCATTGCTGATCACTGCCGGCATTACCACAAACTCGTCGCCGCCGATCCGGGCAGCAACATCAGATTCCCGAAACGTTTCTTTCAGGATCTCTGCGGTCTCGATGATCGCCTTGTCCCCTTCCTGATGGCCAAAGGTATCGTTAATGTTCTTCAGGTCATCGAGGTCGGCGTACAATATCGATATCTTGTTTTTCATGCGGTTAACGATCTTTAAATACTGATCGGTCAGGGTAAGAAAACCTCTGCGGTTGTACAGGCCGGTAAGTTCGTCGGTCAGAGACAGAGCCCGAAGTTCCTCTTCCATGCGCTTGCGGTCGCTGATATCCTTCGAAATGACCGTTATGGCAACAATGCTGCCTTCCTGATCTGTTACCGGGCTCAGTGTCTGAAGAAAATATTTCCCGTCACGCTTACTCATATGTTCGTTCTGGCGCGATTCTCCTGTCTCGAAGACCTGATTAACCTGTGTCACGAACCGTGCTGTTTCTTCAGGCGAGTGGTACTCGTGGTATTGATGGCCGAGGAACTGGTCCGGAAGCAGGCCCATCCGCATGAAATGCTTCTTGTTCATGAACAGGTAGCGGCAATCCTTGTCCACAAGATAGATGGAGTCTTCGGTCGATTCGACCAGAGACCGATACTTTGCTTCGGTGTCCTGAAGAGAGCTTTCAACCCGCCTTTTTTCGAGCATCTCCATTTCTATCTTCTCGTGCGCCTGCACAATTTCCCGTGTCCTCTCTTCAACGAGCTTTTCAAGGTCTTCCTGGTGCTTTCTCAGTTCCTCTTGAGCCCTGTCACATTCCCGTATGCTCCGCTGCGCCTTCATGGCACTGATAACAACGCCCAGAAGGAGGGCCAGGGCAACAGCAAAGACGATCGCTGAGGATACGGAGACAAGTCTGCCGAGCTTTGCCCTGCTTTTCGTGATGTCATAGTACAGTTCAAAAGCGCCATTGAACTGTTCCCCGTCCCTGAGCGGTATATAGGTCTCAACAACATCCCTGGTCATTATCTGCCCCTCAAGAGACTGCGCAGACTTCTTCACCACTTTGGTATAACTGCCGCCCCGGGCAACGATCTCGAGAAAATAGTTCTGCGTGTTTATCTCGCCGATGTCTTTGGCCTCAGTGGAAAAGAGGATCTCCCCTGACGGTGCAAACACCTTCACCTTCGTCAGCTGCATATCCTTCGCGCTCTGCTCAATTGCCCGGACAAAGGCCGGCGTTATCAGCTCTTTGGTCAATACGGTCTTCGCCGGGATTAGTCGGGAGGCAAGATGCGCTGCAAGCGCTGCCGCCTCAGCTTCTGTCTGTTCGGTCAGAAACCGGTCAAATGACGGATATAGGAAAGCGATATTATAGATAGGCAGGAATATGACTGAGCAGAGAGATAACACCAGAATTCCCCTCAGCAGGTTAGACTTGACCAATTACGCTTTCCCCTCCCTGTCCGTAACCTGATACACAGCATTAATATTCCCATGCCGTTCATTTTTTTGCAAGCAGCCGGCATAAGGCAGCGGTGCCGCAAGACAGACAACGCTGCAGACGAAAATAATATTCCCTGATAATATAGAGGCCATGAGTTCAGGTCTTTCGGAGTATCTGCAGGTCTTCAGTAACAGGCGCATCGGCATCATGATCCTGCTCGGTTTCTCATCAGGCCTTCCCCTTGCACTGGTCAGCGGCACTCTCCAGGCATGGATGGCGGTCGAAGGGGTTGATCTGAAGACTATCGGCATCTTTGCCCTGGTCGGCGCGCCGTACGCCATAAAGTTTCTCTGGTCTCCCCTGATGGACCGCTTTGTGCCTCCCTGGCTCGGCAGACGGCGCGGCTGGATCATAACAACGCAGTTTCTCCTCCTGCTCGGCATCGCTGCAATGGCCTTCCTCTCGCCAAAGGATTCCCCGGTTATTGTTGCTGTGCTTGCGGTCTGGGTTGCCTTCACGTCTGCGTCGCAGGATGTTGTCGTTGATGCATACCGGACGGACATCCTGAAAGAGCAGGAGCGAGGTGTCGGTGCAGCAGTTTTTGTCACCGGGTATAGGGTTGCCATGCTCGTATCAGGAGCCCTGGCAATGATCCTTTCCGAACGCATTGGATGGCAGGCAACGTACCTTCTTATGGCAGGCCTCATGGTCATAGGCATGCTCACCACGCTTATGGCCCCTGACCCTGAAGCAAAGATCGTCCCGCCAAAGAGCATCAGCGAGGCTGTCTGGGGGCCTTTGAAAGATTTCTTTGCGCGGCGTTCTGCACTCCTGCTCCTGCTGCTCATTGTCTTATACAAGCTCTGTGATGCATACGCAGGCAGCATGACGACCGTTTTTCTGATAAGAGGCATGGGGTTCACCGCAGGAGAAGTGGGCACGGTGAATAAAGGGTTCGGCCTTGCAGCCCTCATTGTCGGCGCAACCTTCGGCGGCACGCTGATGGTAAGGCTCGGCCAGTTTCGCTCCCTTCTGTATTTCGGCATCCTCCAGGCTGTCTCGATCCTCTCGATGACCGTCCTTGCAATGACTGGCAAGAGTTATGGCGTGATGATCCTGGCAGTAGGCCTCGAAAACATTACCGGAGGCATGGGCACCGCAGCCTTTGTGGCCCTGCTCATGGCGCTCTGCAATCAGCGGTTCAGTGCAACCCAGTATGCGCTGCTGTCCTCTCTTGCGTCGCTCGGCAGGATATTTATTGCGCCAACCTCGGGCTTTCTTGCAGCAGCGGTCGGCTGGCCGCTTTTTTTCATCATAGCAACGCTGACCGCTCTGCCAGGGCTCATCATGTTGATAGCCCTGAAAAAAGAGATCGAGCATATAGCCAGGTGAGCGTGCTGCAACAGGCGTTCAGTCGTTCACCGGCAGAGGCCTCAAGACAATCAACCCCGGCTTGGCCTTCACATACTGTTTGAGATCATGATCGACTGTCCTGCGAAGATCAGGCGATGAGGAAGCATGCCGCAGAAACAGGGAATCACCAGCCCTGACAATGATCCCGACATGAGATACATCAAGCCCTGCTGAATCTGAATAGATGCCAGCATAGTCGCCTGTCTTCAGCCGCTGCAGCACGGCATCATCAATTTTGTCTGCCGGGATATAGGTGATCGCTCTCTTCACGGTCGCTATCCCGTTTAGGAAAAGCGTCCCGTCGTCTCTTCTGTTCAGCGTCTTTAGAACATTCTTCGCCGCGCCCTTTCCGATCTCCTCTGTTATATCCCGCACAAAGGCAGGGCGGCATGCAGCCCAGTCAGTAAAGAAATGGTTCCTTGTCCTGTATGAGATCAGGCCCCTTTGGTACCTGACCTGTATGAGTCTCTCATGAAAGTCCGGATAAGAGCGCGATAATCTCATGGCCTCCACGTAGTCGATAAACGTAAAACAGTCCAGACGGCTGAGATCGATAACCAGCTCTTCTTCTTTATTCTCGCTTCCGATAAGGGTCGATTCCTGATAGGGGGTGTTGAGGAAATATTCTGAAAGAAAGGCAATGTGCTCTCCCGGATCAGCGATTCCCGATGCATCCCGGATAATGCGGTCCAGTTCGTCTTCTGCCCATCTGCCAAGATTGGTATGCATTCTTCAGGAAAATTAACAGTCGAAACTCGACAATCCGTTACTGTCGAATGGTTATCTTTATGGCGCTGTTGTCCTTAATATCTGCCACATGTACGGCGCAGGCGAGGCAGGGATCAAAGGAATGAATGATCCGCAATACTTCTATCGGCTCCTTGACATTCATTACAGGGGTGCCGATCAGTGACATCTCCAAAGGCCCCCGGTTCCCTGAATCATCGCTGGGGGAAGCATTCCAGCAGGTGGGTGTTATGATCTGATATCGGGAGATCTTCGAATTGCGTATCTGCACCCAGTGTCCTAATGCCCCGCGCGGCGCCTCAGTCAGCCCAAAGGTATCACCAGTCACTGCAGGCGTATGTTTCGCATATACGGGCTGGCCCGGGATTATGCTGTTGACCCATATGTTCATCTGAGCCGCAAGTTTCCTCGATTCAATTGCCCTGGCAAGATGGCGGTCCATAACAGAGATACCTTCCTGATAATCGCCGTTGATCCACATGCGTGACAGTGCCCCTGCCTCGAACGGCTGGTTATTGTATCTGGGTGCCTTGAGCCAGGAATACGCATTGGTTTTCGGGTATTGCGGAATAGTGTCTCCGTCAGCGGGCGGCAGATTGTTCGTGCTGTCTGCATACCAGGAGAAGGTAACATCTTCAGTGATCATATTGATATCGAGAGGCAGAATTGTCGCTGAACCTCCTGCTGCGATTCCTCCGCTGATAAATTGGGACGAGCCGGCAACATTGTTGTCAAACACCCCAAAAGAGATGAGATTGCCGTACCCGGCGCCTCGGTCAAAATAGTCACTGTAGACCGAGGCAAGATATTCGACGTCAGGCATATAGACGTTGTTGATGAAAGCAATGACCTGACTGAGATATGATTTAAAGAGCGTAATGTCAGCGCTTGTGGGATTTGCCGTGATCCCGCCCGGGAGAAAAGCAGAGGTGTGCGGGAGCCTTCCTGCAAAAATGGCCCCCATCTCCTGTGCCTTGCGATGCATATCAAGAGCAGCCACGTAATTATTGAACAGCTGTGTTGTTTTTGCTGAATCGATCCGCATATCGGTTTGATAGCCCGGCTTCCAGACCGGCATATTGGCCCCGCTCATATAATCGAGAAGGGACAGGATATAAAAGTGAAGGATATGCGACTGGATGAAGTTTGCGCCCAGGACAAGATTTCTCATCAGCAGCGCATTGGCCGGCACGGTAACGCCATATGCCTTGTCAAGGGCATTTACCGCTGCCATGGCATGGGGTGTGGGGCAGACACCGCATACGCGCTGCGTTATATGCTGGGCATCGCGCGGATCTCTTCCTATCAGCATCTTTTCAAAGCCCCGGAATAACGTGCCGGTCGACCATGCATCCACAACCTGCTGAACGCCGCCGACCGTGTCAATATCAATTTTTACGGAAAGATGACCTTCGATTCTTGTTACGGGATCAATCGTAATTAAGGGAGACATACTGTTTCTCCTTCTATGGTGCGGTTTCTGGTATTAATCATCATCGCCTGGGGTGTACAAAGAGGCAGTGCCTGGGAATGCCGGCTCTGTGCAGCCGATACACGGGGAATTGACAGCAATGCACCAGCTGACCCCTCCATTCCATTTGACCGTCGGGCAATTGCCGCGGGTTTGAGGGCCTTTGCAGCCAAGCTCTATAAGGCAGCGCCCTGGGACGCCAAAGGTAGATGCTTCATCCGTATCCCTTCTTGGACACTGACTATGGACGGTCTTCTTAAAGAGCGTTTTTGGCCGTCCTGAACTGTCGAGCTTAATCTTCTTTTTAAGAAGTATCTGGCTGACAGCCCATACGATCCAGTCAGGATGCGGCGGGCAGCCGGGGATATTAACTGTTTTCCTGCCGGTAAAAGAACTGATGCCGCGCACGCCGGTAACATTGGAGCCTGCAGCTGAAACTCCTCCCCAGGCAGCGCAGGTCCCTATGCTCACAATATGTGCTGCCTTTGCCGACAGCTTATTTACCGCCTCCTGAAATGTGACGTCTGTTCCGCCGGAATTCCATGCGATACAGGCATTTCCGCCAAAAGCGGTCGGGATGCCTCCCTCTATTATTAAAATATAATTCCCTTGCGCATATGTCTGATCTATAAGCTGGACAGCATCTTCGCCTGCAACTGCTGAAAGGGTCGGATGATATACCAGATTGATCGAGTTGACCAGCAGGTCAGCAGCAGAGGTCGGCGCTGATCCTGAGACCCTGTTCAGAAATGATATGGAACATCCGGAGCATCCGCTGCCGTGAAGCCACAGCACAGAAGGGCTTCCGGGATTAGCAAGCGCTTCTTCCAAATTCAGAAGATCTGTCGTGCTCAGTCCGAGTGCAACAGCGGACATAGCGCAATACTTCAGAAAATCACGTCTCGATAGTGCCATCTCGTTACCCCTTTCTCTTGGATTGTTGCTGTACATTGGCCGGACAGAGGAACATCTTCATTATTTATATGTGTCGGTAATATATAACTAATACTGGATGATGTCAAATGAGCTTTTGTTCATAAATCGCCTGATCGATAAGGGATAAAGAGAGAAGAAAATGGGCAAGGGAGCCTCTCTTAAGGAGTCACTTGTATGGGGAGCCGGCTTGTTCAGCCGGTTCCCTGTCAGCTACATCCTGGTCTGTAATGTGGTGTGGCCGGAAGGCTGGTGTGAAGCATCATGCAGCTCTTTTTCTGCTCCGGCAGCAGTCATCTTCTCACCTGATTGGAAATGGAAGAGACCTTTGCCTGCACCCAGCTCCTTATGACATGCAGCGATACAGGCCCCGCAGTTCACACAGGAGATGTCGCGTTTATTCATCCTCGGCAGTACGTTCATGAAGCACGCCTTTTCACAGCCCCTGCAGTTCGTACATTCTTCGGCACGTGCAGCATCCATCCGCACCCGCAGGGAAACAGGACTGACCCAGCCAAACAGCATCTGCATCAGTCCGGCAGCACAGATATATTTGCAGAGTGAATGGCGAACGAATATGGAAGTGATAAGCATATAGATCGAAACACCTATGATCCCTGCCTTCACGCCAAAGGTGAAGTTCCAGGTCATGATATGGGTCCAGATGGTCTTGGGAGCCACAAGATAGCCGGTCAGCGCTATCCCGCCGAGTACCGGAAGGACAACCATGCTCAGCAGGACAATGACAACATATAACAGCTTTCTCCCTCCGGAGACCTCAGGATCATTCGGTCTCTTAACAAAAAGGCTCCTCCGGCCGAGAAACCTGAGGGTGAGATTGTCAGCAAGCTCAAAAAGCGTCCCTTCAGGACAGAACCAGCCGCAGAAGAACCTGCCGGTCAGAAACCCCAGCAGGGGGAAGATCGCAAGAAATACGATCCAGGGCAGTATGGCCTTCAGGAAGAACTGCAGGGCAACGTGGCCTGCTGCGCGCATACTGTGGTCTGCATAGAAGGCCTCTTTCAGCCCAAGACCCCAGACCTGTCCAAAAATGATCAATTCTTTTGTGGCAGTGTCATACCGGAAAATATTCAGCACAGGCATGAGAAAAACGAGCAAAATAAAGGCGATCTGTGTGGTTCTTCTGTAAGCGGTTATGCTCATGATGCAACTCTACCACTGAAGCCTTATTCCTGCCATGATATACGTCATATGGGGGCAAAAAAGAGGGGTTAGGGGGAGGCTGCCCCGGTTTATTGGAGGGGACAGGGGCAGCCTCTGGGGACAAAGAAATATTATATATGTTACCTCAAATTTTTTAAAGAGGATATGATCTGGCTCATATTTCCCCAAAAAAAGATCTACGCCCAGCGCATCAGGGCTATGACAAAGACGATCAGAAAAACAAGGACAAGGTTCATGTATGCGATAAAGTAAAATATCCTTTCATGATAAGGCCTTACAGCCTTTGCCCCACCCATGACAAGTCTTCCGACCAGCCTCATCGCATGTACCTTTTCCTCGTTATGGGGAGCCATTTTGAGCGCATCGGTAAGGTCATTTCCTGCCAGGTGTTTACGGGCGTGGCTGCCTTCCTTCCAGAGCCTGCTGTTCGTAACATCGTACACCTGCCCCTTGACCGCAATATAAGCAGGCCGACCCTCTTTCCCGTCGAAATAATGGAGTTCTTTAAGCGTGAACTCCTGCCGGTCATTCGGGATGTTCCCCTGGGGCAGGGCCTGCAGTTTTTTCCTCATTCTCGGCCCTATGAAAAAGGTTACAAAAAAAGCGGTGCTCATCATGACCAGAAAAAGCAGGACCTTGACGGTCAACAATATGCCGAACCTTGTGGTGAAAAGCACGTCCCATGACGGGATCCTGGCAATGCTGAGCAATGTCCCGGTTACAGACATGATGATCATGGATATCCACCCCAGAATGAGCTCGCCCCTTGGAAGGCCTTTTGCAGCATACGCGGGCTTCAGGAGAACATGTACATAGATGATCGTGCCGAACCAGGCGATCGCCGTGAGGAGGTGTATGTACCCGATAATGAACCTGATGATCTTCTGCGGTGTCTTGAGAGGCCGGTAAAGCCCCTTAAGCTTCATATCCTCAATGAACTGCTCACCTGCCTTGGTGAGCTTGCCGCCGCCAATGGCATCGACATGGCAGATCTTGCATTCATAACCTGTCTGGCGGGCATAATCGGTCGTGGCAGATGACAAAGCAGGAATAAGGAGAAGAGAGAACAGAAGGATCTGAATTGCAAGCCTCTTCATATTGCTATGATAGATGATTCAGGGGGCGGCTGCAACCAGCCGCCCCCTGCTGAAAAAAAAGTTAAGCCCGTTCAGCCGCTGCAGTTACGACAGGGGCGGGTTCCTTGCCGAGCCTGAAGAAGTCGATCACAAAGATGCCGACGCCGATCAGGAAGCCCACGCCAAAGATCGCGCGCAAGATCCAGAACCAGAGGTTATAGTTCGCCTTCACCGCCACATAGTCGAGCCCCATGAGCCTTTCCATATACACCTGCACCATGCCGGCACCGGTGATGGTCAGCACGATAAAGACCATCGAGATGGTCATCCACCAGAATGATGCAAATGCACGGGAAGCATCGAACGACTTCACGCCGCGTATTGCAGGCAGTGTTATGTAGATCATGGCCATGACCAGCAGGACATATGCCCCGTAGAAGGCAAGATGGCCATGCGCTGTCGTGATCTGGGTGCCATGCGTCCACTTGTTGATCTGGGGAAGCGTATGGATAATACCCCACAATCCTGCTCCCACAAAGTTAAAGATGGCATGCGCAACCGTGTAGTACAGGCCTGCCTTGTTCTCGACATTTCTTGCCTCTCTCGTGGTCCTGAATGCGTCCCATACCATGAAGAGCAGCGGAAGCGGCTCGAGCGAACTGAAGATACCGCCGACCCAGAGCCAATAGCCAGGGGTGCCGATCCAGTAATAGTGATGGCCTGTGCCGAGGATTCCGGTAAACATGACAAACCCTACTTCGATGTACATCCACTTCTCCACAACCTCTCTCTTGGCACCGACGACCTTCATCAACATAAATGCCAGGAGCGCACCGGCTATGACCTCCCAGGCGCCTTCAACCCAGAGATGGATGACCCACCACCACCAGAACTGGTCCTTTACCATACTCTTTGAATAGAACATGCCGGGCAGATACATCAGGGCCAGGACCAGAAGACCGCCAACCAGCGTGCCCTGTATGCCGGTCCATTTCTTGGTCTTCAGCATGGTCATGAAATTGATGAACAGGAAGAGGAGGACCGAGATGACGATCAGGCCGTCTGCCCAGCGCGGGGCCTCGATATATTCCCTTCCCTCATTAAGCGGATTGATGCCCATGATCGGACTGTTCGCCTGGGGATTGAGCCCCATCCATATGTACCCAAGCACAACAGCGGTGATCGCCACGACTGTTGCCCAGAACTGGAGCTTTGCAAGGGGCAGGCTCCAGAGCTCTGTCTCGGACTCTTCGGGCACAACATAATAGGTTGCTCCCATCAGGCCGCTCAGGAGCCAGACAACCAGGGCATTGATATGCAGGGTCCGGATCGTGTTGAAATTCAGGATAAAGAAACTCGGCCAGATGAACTGGACAGCTGCGATGATCCCTACCACAACCTGGACAAGGAACAGGACAACCGCAAAGGTATAAAAGTATTCTGCTATTTTTTGACTTTGATATTTTACACTCATGGTTTCACCTCCTATTTCAATGTAAGCATGTAATCGCTTAATGTTTCGATGTCGGCGTCAGACGCCTCGACCTTCGGCATGGCAGAGCTCTTGACATACTTGGCAGGATCCTTGAAGTGGCCGATAAGCCATGCCTTGTCGTGTTTTGCACCGACTTTGGTAAGATCAGGACCGGTTGTACCGCCGATGCCGTTGATCGTGTGGCATGCGGAGCATCCATGGGCCTGATAGATCTTCTGGCCTTCGGTAAGCTCCTTGCCGGCTACTCCCCCGGCTCCTGCAAGGATCGGTTTTGGCGGCCACCCATTGGTATCGACCTTTGACGTCCAGTCAAGGAACGCGATCAGGTCCTCCGCCTCCTCTGGCCTGATGCCGAGCTTTGGCATGGCTGCATTCGGGTTTGCGGACTTCGGGTCCATCAGGAACTGTTTGAGATAGCTCTTCGGTTTGTTCAGGGTCGTCTTGGTCAGATCAGGGGCAAAATACGATCCGTTCCCGAAGATCGTATGGCAGCCGATACAGTCATACTTGTGCCAGACCATCTTCCCTGCGTTCACCTGCTCAGTGATCTCCGGAGCCCTTTTGTCCAGTTGCCCCATGGTGTCATAGGTCAGCCCCAGGAAGATCGCAAAGAAAAAAAGACTGCCGAGGATAAAGAGATTTTTTGCTGCTTTGTTGCTCATCGAAACACCTCCTTATATAATGTGACTTTACCGTATCACGGGCCTGACATCTCTGCTATGATAAGAATCATATAGTTCTGTCTTATGAACGGGTAAAGTAACCGCAAAGGATTTACGGCATAAACACTATGAGGTAAAGGACCATGTCCTCTGAAGAAAGACCCTCCCCGGTGAATAATGCAGAGCTTCCCCTGGAAGTTTCTGACAGTGACATCTATGAGGCGATGAAAGATATCCCGGGGTATCTCGACATCACACCTGCTGACCTGAAGGAGATATTCCGTTTTGCATACCGCCATGCAGTCGACCGGCTGACCCGCTCGGTAACAGCTGCGGAGATCATGACCAGGGCCGTGTACTTTGTCAGGACCAACACACCGCTCAGGGATGTGGCAGAGGTCATGGCAGACAAGAGGATATCCGGAGTGCCTGTGCTTGACGATGCAGGCCGCGTTGCCGGGATCATCTCGGAAAAGGATTTTCTGCATTCGCTGGGCAATTCGGATACAGCACACGTGATGGGCATCATTGCTGCGTGTCTCGGAGGCAAGGGGTGTCTGGCAGCGCCGATCCGCAGCAAAAAGGCATCTGATATCATGGCATCGCCGGCAATAACCGTTCACGAGGAAAGTTCAGCGCTCGAGATCATAGACCTCTTCAATACCAAAAAGATCAACCGGGTCCCTGTCCTTGACCGTTCAGGCGAGCTCACGGGCATTGTTTCGCGGGCCGATATCCTGAGGGCCCAGCTGATCAGGCTGCCATAGCATGCTGACGGAATATTTTGTAAAGATGAAGGGCACGACCAAGAGCCCTCCCCGCGTCAGTCTCGCCGAGATCGCCTGGTCATGGCTCGGCGCATTCCTCGGCATCGGCTTTATCTCATTTGCCAACTATCATATCTTTGAAAAAATAGACCTGCTGATGATCGTGGGTTCCTTTGGGGCCTCTGCCGTGCTGATCTATGGTGCGATCAAAAGCCCGCTTGCCCAGCCCCGCAATCTGGTCGGCGGTCATGTTCTGTCCGCGCTCATCGGCGTTGCAGCTTATCAGCTCTTTCCGATCCAGATCTGGCTCGGTGCAGCAGTGGCAGTCGCAACAGCGATCGCCGTGATGCATGCTACCAAAACGCTGCATCCGCCGGGCGGCGCAACTGCGCTCATTGCGGTCATCGGAGGAGAAAAGATCCACGATCTCGGGTTTATGTACGCACTCTTCCCGGTCGGCGGAGGCGTTCTGATCATGCTGGTCATTGCGCTGCTGGTAAATAATCTCTCAAAGAACAGAAGATATCCCGAGTTCTGGCTCTAGCAGGCATGATCATAGAAGCTCTCAATATCGGTCTGCCGAAAAAAGAATTCTTTCAGGGCAGAGAAGTAATTACCGGCATATGCAAGACCCCGGTATCCGGCCCTCTTGATCTTTCCGTAACAGGGTTTGAAGGCGACGGCGTTGGAAACCTGAAGCACCATGGCGGCGCGGACAAGGCTGTCTGCGTGTACAGCCTGGACCATTATCCTTATTGGGAAGAGCTTCTCAGCATAAAGATGCCCAAGGCTGCATTCGGCGAAAATCTAACTATTTCCGGTCTGCGTGAGGATAACGTCTGCATCGGCGACATCTATGAGGCAGGCTCGGCCCTGCTGCAGGTGAGCCAGCCGCGCCAGCCCTGCAGGACGCTGTCAGTCCGTTATGGGAGAGATGACATGATAAAGCTTGTGCGGGATTCAGGTTTTACCGGATGTTATTTCAGGGTGGCAAAGGCAGGCAGCGTCAAAAAAGGAGATCTGCTGCAGTTAAAGAAAAGGGATGACAATCTCGTGACCGTTGCGTATGCAAACAGTATTTTTCAGCACCGGAGGACTGACTGCGAAGGCATTGGGCGTGTACTTGCGGTTGATGCGCTCTCCGCATCCTGGAAAAAGTCCTTCCTTGAACTGAAACAGGCCTGTATCTGACCTGCTCTCCTCAGTTCTTCTCTGCCTGCTGCAAAACCCAGACAGCTTCATTGCAGGATCTGCAGGCAAGGAGTTTTGTGGTGATCGCATCAAGAGGATGATCGCACTTTTTTGCTGATTGCTGCTCAAACAAAGAGATCAGTTTGCCATGGCCATCCGTTTCTCCCTCTGGCAAGCTGAATTCCCAAATGGTCTTATAGGGGAAAATACCGGCCAGCAGTTTTATGACCTTAATGCTGTGCACAGGGTGGTTTGCCACGGAAATGAGGATCCGTTCTCTGCTGTCAAACCGGATCTGACTGAAGCAGTGCCGGGCCGTGTTCTGATATGCAATAATTTTGCTCATGCATTATTTTATCAAAATCACCCGGCATCTTCCAAATACCAAAAGGATTGAGGTTATGGCTAATTGCCTATACCCCACCAATACCTCCCCTTGCAAAGGGGAGACTTCTTGCACCCTTGACTAAAGGGGCAATAATATTTCACAGTTCGCAGATGCCGTCTTTCTGGCATCTGTCCTCTTTTGTCTTCTGATCGAGCCGCATCTTCTTCCGCATAAGGGCTTCCCGATGTCTCCGCGTTTCATCGTCTGCTTCGAAAACAAGCGGCGGCACTTCCCTCGGCCTGCCGTTCTCATCAAGAGAGACAAAAGTCAGGTACGCTGACGAGGTATGTCTGACCTCGCCGGTCACGAAATTCTCCGCCTCGACCCTCACGCCTATCTCCATGGAAGTCCTGCCGGCCATGTTGATGCTGGCCTTCAGAAAGAGCAGGTCACCCACGAAAACAGGATGGTGAAAATCAAGCCGGTCGAGAGAGGCAGTGACCGTGTTTGATCTGGCATGCCTGCTTGCTACGACCGCTGCTGCCGTGTCTATCAGCTTCATGATCACACCGCCATGAACATTCCCGGCCGGGTTTGCGTCCTGCGGCAGCATGACCTGGGCCATGGTCACACTCGTCTCCCTGACTGTTTTGCCCTGCATCATTTCTTCATCATCTTCTTGGCGCCTGACGGTTTGATCGTAAACTTGCCGAATGCTATGCCAAGGTCAACGCCTTTGCCGGTCCCGGCAAGGGCAAGCGAAACCTCTCCCTTGGTGAGTACCTGCGCGCCCGCAGACTTCACCACACCTGCATGGGCTTCTGCCTTCGCATATGCACCATAAAGCTCTGAGATATCAGACACACCGGAGAACGTGCCGGTGCCTTTGATTGTTGATTTCCCTGCAGTGAGCCCCCCGCCCTTTGTGTCGAGTAATACCTTTGCCGACTGTCCGTTGTCGCAGGTGATCGTGGCCGATCCCGTGTGTGTCTCGTAAATAGCTGACCATCCGTGAAGACTGAAACGCATCTTGCATTTCGTTTCTGCCTGGGCCGCTGAAATATCAAAGAACAGTGCGGACATCAGAAATGCTCCAGAAATGAGAGCAGTGGCGAGAATCTTTCTGTTTTTCATGTTGTCTCCTTTTTTCGTAATATTAATTATCCCTTTCAGCAGCACCTATTCGCTCCAGCTGATCGCCTGAACAGGGCAGACGTCTATTGCCTCCTGACAGTTGCAGGTCCCGCATTTTTCCTCGCCAACAACCCAGGCCTTGTCATCTCTCATCTGAAATACCTCAGGACAGATCTCTGGGCATGACGCACATCCGATGCACGTATCATAGTCAACAACCGGTTTTTTCATGGTCTTTACCTCCTGTAATTGTCAGTATATCACTGCAGCGCCAAAATACAATCCGGGGCAGTATTAGGGACAGTATTAGGACTTTTGAGGCCTCTTGGGGAAATGCGAGGCCTATGGTGCCGGGTTACTTCCCGAAGGGGCAGACAGGGTACCGGCATACCTCGCAGTTCATACAGAGCCCGCCGTGGCCGAGTTCGGCAAGTTCTTTTCTCCCGATCTGCTCTCCGGCGAGTACCCGGGGAAGCATCAAATCAAATATCGTGGTCTTATGATACATGCCGCAGGCAGGGATGCCTAAAATAGGGATTGGGGACTGTGGACTGGAGGTTGGTTTTTCACTAACCCCTAAATTTTCAACCCCTTTTTCTATGTACGCTGACAGGAACATTGCGCCGGGCAATACTGCAGAACCGTATGCGATAGCTGTTGCGCCCAGCTTCCGTATGGCAAAGCGTGTGACATCATCCGGGTCAACAGACATGCCGCCTGTTGTGATAAGCAGGTCAGCCCCGGCATTGATCAATTCCCTCAGCCGTGACTCGATGAATGCTTCATCATCAGGCGCGTAATATATGCCGACGATCTCTCCGCCGACAGCCTGTATCTTTTCAGTAATGATCGGGGCAAAGGCGTCCTTTATCCTTCCGTGGTACACTTCATTGCCTGTGATGACCACACCTGCCTTCGGTTTCCTTAGTTCTTTTACCTCTATTACCCTTCGCCCCTCGCCCTCTGCTGTCTGCCCATTATGCGCGATCTGCACTGCTGTCTGCAGCACATCTTTTTTGACGATCAGGGGGATCGCCCTTGTCCCGGCTACGGTCTGTCCCTTTTTCACGACTGTATTGCTATGGATCGTGGCACACATGACATCGCCGAGCATATTGAAGGAAAGAAGGGCTTCTTTATCAACCTTAAGAAGACCATCCCGTTCGGCAACAATAGTAATTTTCCCTTCTTTCGGCTCGCCCTTTATCATCACGCCTTCACCCATGAGGGCTTGTGCCAGGGCATAGGCAGCATCATCTTCATGCAGTTCATCATCCGATATCTCGAGAACAAAGAGATTCTCTTTGCCGAGCCGCTGGAGATGGCAGACATCCTCCTCCCGGATCACCTGGCCCTTCCTGAAGGCCCTGTCCTTGAACTCCCCCTGACGTATCTCGGTTATGTCATGGGCAAGGACCGTCCCAACCGCTTTCTCGACCGGTATGGTCCTGCCGTTGGATGGGGCATGTTCATTCAGTGTGTCGCACATGGCTGCCTCCATGAAAAAATGTTCTGAACCGCTTATCAACATACTCATTGATGCCCTGCTCAAGGGAACGGTACTTCTCAAGGAAATCGCGTGCTTCTGCAGTCAGCACAGCCCCGCCTCCGTTCCTGCCGCCTGCCTGCCGCTCCACCAGTTTGATGCCGAGCCGCTCTTCCATATTCTTTATATAACTCCAGGCCTTGCGGTATGAGATATGTATCTCCTTTGCTGCCTGGTTGATCGATCCATAGGAGTCTATGGCCTCAAGCAGAAACCTCCTGCCGCGGCCGAACACAGGGTCTCCATCCACCTCGATCCATATCTTGGAGCGTATATCAATGTCGTTATGCTTTTTTTGCATAACGGTCTCCCTGAAAAATCTCGTAATAGCTGCCTGAAGCGCAGGGCCTGCAGAGCACCCTGCCATGGACAGAGACTTCCCGCATGTCCTGCACCTGCTCACCACATGCATCACACGTGGTCCGGCCAAGCGGCCGTCCCGGCATGTCTTCCGGGTTTAGTGCTACTTTCACCTCGCTCACCTCAAAGAGCTGATCGTCAGACATTACTTTGTATGCCTGAAGCTGAGCTTCGTATTTGTTTTCGATGGCAGGAAACAATTCCTTTGCTGTCTGGCGGGCCTCCTCTTTTGCGAGAACTCTGACTGCCTTGCCTGTCTTAAGGTTCAGAAAGGTTGCTGCCATCTTGCCGTAGTCCATGAACTTCATGGTCCGGTGCCCAAGAGTACACCCGGTCACGGACTGCACCGCATCGGTCGCACACCGATCCATCTCGACAAAAACAATGATGTTCTTCCGGTCTTTTCCCTTCGGATCAGAGATATTGATCTCCCGGAGACCGAGCATCGACATCTTCACACCCAGCACTTGGCCAGGACAAAGGTGTCCGTGGACCCGTGCGGATTCCTCAAGGATATGTTCGAAATCATCCTGATTGGTGATCATGATATTTAGAATTTACCACAAAATACGACAAATGGAACGCAAATATCGGCCGGCTCGCCGATGCGGTCATGCCATTTGGCAACCGGGTACCGGCTGGTGCTGAAGGTTGACTTGAGGCCGTGGCGGTCATCCATAATTTGCAGAAATAGTCTCTTCGTAACTATCTGAAATAACAGAAGAATTTTCTCCTTCTCCGGACTTTACAACGGTTGTAAAGTCCGGAGAAGGAGAAAATATACCCCTTTCTTTTATATCAGCAGAAAGCTCTTCAATCCCTTTTTTGAAGAGCTTTCTGTGATTGTAAGGATTAGGCTGTAGCACGTCCATGGCCATGATTC
>CAYXBA010000021.1:0-52583 GCA_964463135.1 uncultured Nitrospiraceae bacterium | reverse complement strand
AAAGGAGTTTACAATCCGAAGACCTTCATCCTCCACGCGGCGTCGCTGCGTCAGGGTTTCCCCCATTGCGCAAAATTCCCCACTGCTGCCTCCCGTAGGAGTCTGGACCGTGTCTCAGTTCCAGTGTGGCCGTTCAACCTCTCAGTCCGGCTACCCGTCTTAGGCTTGGTGGGCCATTACCCCGCCAACTACCTGATAGGCCGCAGGCCCATCCTCAAGTGAATTGCTCCTTTTACCTCAGCCATTCCAGGCCGTGGTCTTATGCGGTATTAGCCCAAGTTTCCCTGGGTTGTCCCCCGCTTGAGGGTTGGTTACCTACGTGTTACTCACCCGTCCGCCACTAAGTTAATCAACAGCACTAAGCTTACAAGCTATCAGGCTCACAAGCTATCAGGCTAAAAAACATAAGGCTTTTTAGCTCGCCAGCTTGCCCGCTTGCGGGCTTGGTGCTGCTGATTAACTCCGTTCGACTTGCATGTGTTAGGCACGCCGCCAGCGTTCGTTCTGAGCCAGGATCAAACTCTCATTTGATACTGGTTTCTCTTAAACTCATTTCAATCAACGGTACGCTACGCACCTTTTTCAGTTCTCAAAGAGCGAGTGAGTATCTTAGACAAATCAATTTAATTTTGTCAAGAGACTATCGAGGAAATCTTCAATGCAGTTCTTTGCTGTCGTAGTTACTGCGTTTCCCGTATAATACGTGCCTATTAAAACAGATTCACAGGAGAAAAGTAAAGGCATGGAATTCAGGATCATTGCAAGGGACGGAGAACGGCGCAGGGCTGAGATCAGAACAGCGCGGGGGATCATCAATACGCCCGCCTTCATGTCGGTCGGCACGATCGGAACAGTAAAGGCAGTGTCTTCCGATGAGCTGAAAGAAATAGGCGCGGAGATCATTCTCGGCAATACCTATCACCTTTATCTGCGCCCAGGACTTGATGTGGTCTCCGCTCTGGGCGGGCTGCACAGGTTCATGAACTGGGACCGCCCTATCCTGACGGACAGCGGCGGCTTTCAGGTCTTCAGTCTTTCGTCATTCAGAAAAATAGAAGAACACGGCGTGCAGTTCCGGTCTCATATTGACGGATCTCTCCACTTCATCGGCCCTGCCGAGGCGATGAAGATCCAGGGCGTACTCGGTTCTGACATTGCCATGGCATTCGATGAATGCATACCCTATCCGGCTACCCATGACTATGCAGCCAAGTCGATCGGGGTCACCACCAGATGGGCGAAAGAATGCAAGGAACATCAGAACGAAGGCCAGGCGCTTTTCGGAATCATACAGGGCGGCATGTACAAGGATCTGAGAAAAAGAAGCACCGAGGATATGATCAGCATCGGGTTTGACGGTTATGCCGTCGGCGGAGTCAGCGTGGGAGAACCCAAAGAAGAAATGCACGAGATCATCCATTTCAATGCCCCTCTGCTTCCTGAAGATAAGCCACGTTATCTCATGGGCATAGGCGATTTCATAGACATGCTCGCAGCTGTGGAGGCAGGCTTTGACATGTTCGACTGCGTCATGCCCACACGCAATGCGCGGAACGGAACCATCTTCACCAGCAGGGGCAGGTTCAGCATCAGGCGCCAGGAGTTCAAATTTGACAACGGTCCTCTTGACCCTGACTGCGGCTGCTACGCTTGCAGGAACTATTCCAGAGGGTATCTTCGGCATCTGTTCCTTTCGCGCGAGATCCTCGCCATGCGCCTGAACACTATCCACAATTTATACTTCTACCAGGACTTTTTCAGGATGATGAGAGCAGCTGTCGAGGAAGGGAAATTTGGAGCATTTAAGAGTAAATGGGATGCTATCTTCGCAAATAAGAAAGAACTGCCGAACTAGACTTTTTGGTTTGTAATTAGTCTTCTCAGTTCTTCGGCTTCCTGCACCTGCATATCAAGAAAGCGGATGCCATACAGGAACTTATCTGCCGATGCCGCAGGGACCTTTCTGGCCACCTCACCCGTCAGCTGAAGCCTGTTCTTTGTCCCCGGATTCACAAACGACGTCCTGACACGCTGTCCAATAGCAAAACCTGCCCTGCTTTCAAATCCCATGCCCGTCTCGCTGAAATCCATCGACATGCCGGAATATTGCAGGTTGCTGTCAGGCGTCACGATCGTAATGATGATCTGACAGGCCCTGCGCTGGGATATATCAAGACAGGCGGCAACTGCGGCAAGAAATTTATCCTTGTCCACGGGCAGGGGAAACTCGGCCTCGCCTTCGACCACTGATGCAGTCTTTCTCTTCATCGAAAGACTGATCGGAAGCACAGCAACCCTTGGTATCTTTCCATAGACCCGGTCCAGCAAAATCATACCGATGTCCCTCTTATAATCCCCTTCTTCCTTTCGCGCAAGCAGAACGACCATGTCAGGCACTTCGGCGGAATTGAGCGCATCATCGACCGAACTGAATACCTTATAATCGGCATTCATGGCCTCGAAAAAGGTCCTGACGGTCCTGAGCCCGTTTGGGATCGTCTCTATAAGGTGAAAATGTTTCATTATTCTTTGTCCCCGTATGATATGAGTCATAGCCTTGCGCAATGACCTGTGCAATAATATCAGAAAAGGAGGCTTTCATGGAAATACTTGATCTCAAAAAACTCATTGCGTTCTATCCGGACAAGATCGGCAGGGAAATGCTTACAGACAAACCTGAAATGCGGGTCGCGCTCATGTGCCTTGAAGCTGGCCAGGAACTGAAACCTCACAAGGCGCCAATGAGGCTGCTCATGTATTGCGTTGAAGGCAGGGGAACGTTTATTATAGGTGAAGAGGAAGTTGAGGCTGACGAAAAGACCTGCCTTCTTTGTGACCCTATGGTACAACATGGTTTCAAGGCTGACAAAGGTAGCAGGCTTGTAGTTATGGCAGTGGTAACACCTGTCGATTAAAACACTTTAGAGGAGGCTGTAATGTATTTAGTCAATGTGAACATGGATTGCTGCACCGGCTGTGGAGAATGCGTGAACATCTGCCCTGTTCAGGTTTATCAGATGGGCGCTAACGGCAAGACCGATCCCTTTCAGGCCGGAGAGTGCGTTGGGTGCCTTTCGTGCGTAGAAGTCTGTCCTGATAAGTGCATCGAAATCAAGGAAATGTAATTCGACGTTCATGAGGGGAAAGCATGCTTTCCCCTCATTCGTTCCTGCCCGGCCCTCAGACTTACCTGTTTTACATCTGAAACTGCCCTTAACTGAATCTCAATCGCTCGTGGTAATGCATCCTGACCATATGATCTGCTCAGGCACCGAAGACCGGAGAGATGTAACGCTAGACAGGCAGCAAAGGATCTTTATAAACAAATAAGTTGAAGTCGTAGAACATTCTGTCATGCTTCAGTGCAACATACGGTGAGAGGGTCGTAACCGCGAAATTGAAGAGTCCCGCCGGCGACGTATAATACAGTTCAAAATCTTTCTTCGGATTCAGGTCGGACAGTGCATTGAACGCAAGTCCGCGGCGGCAGTGCCGAAACAGTCTCGTCAGGGTTTTTTTTATAATGAGATCCAGCCCGGCAATTCTGAGGTTGAACACACCACAGAGAATAATATAGTCAAAATCCTCTTCAAGAACATCTTTCTCCAGATCAAAGACCCTGAACCGATCATCCCCATATTTTTTTTGAGCAAGGGATATGAGCTTTTCATTGATATCATAGCCGGTATAATCGACCGTTGTGCCTCGTTCAGAAAGAAATTGCAGGAAATCTCCCTTGCCACATCCAAAATCAAGGATTTTTGTATGCTCCATCGGGCCGATATCAAGGAGGCTCTGATAATGCAGGCGCTGTCCCTGCCCACTCCAACGGACAGCCTCAGGCATGTCCCCATGAAGCTGGAGATTCCTGTCAAAGAAGGAAATGACATATTCTTTTGAAAGCTCGTCCATTTACAGGCCCATTTCAGCGCAACGCAACAGCGAGCAGCAACCGGCTTAGCAGTATAGTTATCATTCGTATTGTATGACACCTTCCGTTTGTTACATTTTAACCATGGTAATGCTTATAATTATAGCCTATGAACCCTGATATGAACCACCTTCACGACAAGGCATGATATGAAAGAAATAGAGGTCAAAATCCTTGAAATTGACAGGGAGGCAGTAGAAAAGAGGCTTATTGCCCTGGGCGCGCGCAAGACCTTTGACGATGAAATGTATGCCATCTACTATGATACTCAGGATAACAGCCTAAAAAGGACCGGGAAAGCTCTTCGCCTCAGAAAAGAAGGCGAGAAAACAATCCTGACACTCAAACTGCATGTCGAAAATGCATCGGCAAAAGAGCGGGTGGAACATGAGGTCGAGGTCTGCGGAGTCGAGGAGATGAAAGCGGTCCTTGAAGGACTTGGGTACTCCCCCTGGCTTGAGATGAGCAAACAAAGGACACGATACGAACTCGGTGAAATACATGTTGAACTCGACCGTTACGGCGGCCGTTATGGGTATATTCCTGAATTCCTTGAGATCGAGGGCCGCGACATAGAGACCATCTACAGCTGTGCTGAAGCACTGGGGTTCAGCAGACAGGACTGCCGCCCCTGGGATGTCACTGAACTGATGGAATATTATGCAGACAGAAAAATACAGCCGTAGGGCCAAAGGGCATCGTTCGGCCGGCACTTTCCTCTTTACTTGCCTTCCGGCATCTGATAACGTACCGGGATGAAGCCAAGTAGTCGAAAACCGGGGGCACTGAAAATGACCATACCTCTTATGGTCATCTTTCTTCTTATGTTCATTGCTTCCTGTGCTACGGTCGAGACAGAAGGAACCTTACAAAATGCAGCTGCACGGCATAAAATGGGGGTCGCTTATTACAGCGAGGGCAAGGTCCAGCAGGCCTTTATCGAGTTCCAGCATGCTTATGAACTGAACCCGCAAAACAAGGAAGTGCTCTATTCAATAGGCATCATCTATCTGCTCGATTTTGACGAAACCCTCAAGGCAATCGATTTTTTTCAACGCGCAGTGAAAGTAGACCCTGACTACTCAGAGGCATACAACAATCTGGGTTATGCACATGCAAAAATGGGCAAGTTTGATGCGGCACTTCCCTTCTACAAGAAAGCCGTCTCAAACCTGCTCTATGCTACTCCGGAAAAGGCATATGTCAACATGGGAAAGGCCTATTATCGTCTTGGTAAATACGACGATGCTGTTGCAGCATATAAGGAAGCGCTTAAGCGGGCACCCAGTTTCGACCTTCCCTACATGGGCCTTGCCCTCTGTTATAATGCAACGGCCAAGTATGGCGATGCTTCAGCCGCACTTACCCGTGCCATAGCCCTGAACCCTCAATACAAGGGAAGTGCAAAAATCGCTGCCGAAGATTTTATGATGCGAAAAAACAGCGCTTCGACCTACGACCAGAAAGACCTCGCCGACTATCTCGAAATACTCAAGTATTGATCTTTAGTGCCCGTGTCTCTTCTCTGCCGTGACCCTGTTCGTTGACATTTCTTTATACTCTCCTGTATTTTAAATAGTTCGGGGCGTAGCGCAGCCTGGCTAGCGCACCTGCCTTGGGAGCAGGGGGTCGGAGGTTCGAATCCTCTCGCCCCGACCATTACTATCCCGGTTCTTGCAAAGAGCAATAGTATATTTTTTGCATTTCTAAATCCCCTGCCGGCCCCCTTATCACCATTGCAAAGTAAACATATCAAGTGGTAAGCTTAATCCATCATGAAGGATATTTCTCAATCCCATTATTGCAGGTAGATCCAGATGAGCAGTCCGCAAGATAAACTGCCGGAAACTTCAGATGAAATCCTCAGACTCCGCTGCAGGATCGCTGAGCTTGAAGCGACCCTCCTGAACGATGGGCATGTTCAGACTGCCCGTCAGAAGGCAGAGGAAGAAAAGAACAGGATGGAGACTATTCTGAATGCTATCGGCGATCCGGTCAGTATCCAGGATACTTCCTTCCGGATCCTCTACCAAAATGAAGCACATAAAAAATTCATGGGAAGTCACGTAGGCGAACTCTGCTATCAGGCCTATGTAAACCGGGACAGCACCTGTGAATTGTGTCCTGTTGCCGTTGCATTCAACGATGGGCTGACCCATACCGTTGAGAAGCCTGGCTCCCGGGAAAAGGGGATCACAAGCGTAGAGATAACAGCGTCTCCGCTCAGGGACAGCCAGGGGAATATCATTGCCGGCATTGAAGTTGTCAGAGACCTTACGGCCCGCAGAAAGACAGAAGATGCGCTGCGCCTCGCAGAAGAGAAATTCCGGAACCTTGTTGAGCATTCTCTCGTCGGGATCTATATTTTTCAGGACGGGATGTTCCCCTATGTCAATCCACGGGCTGCAGATGTCTTTGGCTACACCCAGGAGGAAATAGCTGTAATGCCCCTGTCAGCATTCATTGTTGAAGAAGACCGCGGCATCGCAGAACAGAATATACACCGTCTGTTTTCAGGAGAAGCGTCAATCGCCCACTCCTTTCTCAGGTGCAGGCGAAAAGACGGCGCCATTATAGAACTTGAAACAGAAGGGACAAGAACAGAGATTAATGGCAAGCCTGCCATTATCGGCACATTTCTGGACATTACCGAGCGAAGAAAAATGGAAACAGAGATCCAGAAGATGCAGAAACTTGAGTCCCTGAGTTCATTTGCCGGCGGCATTGCCCATGAGTACAACAATATCCTCACCGCCATAATCGGCAATCTTGCCCTTGCAAAGATGTACGCGAAACCAGGGTATGAGGTATATGATGTCCTGATCGAGGCAGAAAAAGCCTCGTTACGGGCAAAAGACCTGACCTCACAGCTTCTCTCTTTTGCAACAGGTGGCATTCAGGTCAGAAAGGTCGTATTCATTCGGGAGTTCCTGCAGGATCTGCTCGGACTTTCAGCGCACTCGGGAGACAATACCTGCGAGGTCACGATCCCGGAGAACATTTGGGCTGTTGATATTGATGAGGGCCAGGTGAGCCAGGCACTCACTGCTCTGCTCAGGCACGCCAGGCAGTCAACGCCCCAGAACGGCAGAATAAAGATCTCTGCTGAAAATATGAACATAAGCCGCACATCAGCCCTGCCGCTCAGGGAGGGCAGATATACCATGATAGCCATAGAAGACCAGGGGGAGGGAATTTCTGAAGCGGAACTGCAGACCCTTTTTGATCCGTTTAGTTCCGGTGATATGAATGGCACCGGCTTGGAACTTGCAAGTGCCTTTGCCATAGTTCAGAAACACAATGGTCATATTACCGCGGAGTCTCGTTTTGGCATCGGCACAACGTTTCGTCTGTTCCTGCCTGCGGTCCAGGAAAAGCCACAGGTCACTCCTGAACCTGGCGCCGTCCAGTCCGGACGACGGGGGAAGATACTCGTTATGGATGACGAGGAGATCGTCCGCGTTGTGGTTGAGAGGCTTCTCCTTCAGTGCGGATTCGAAACAGAGCTTGCAAAGGACGGGGCTGAAATGCTCAGGCGGTACCGCGAAGCAAAAGAAGCCGGCAAACCGTTTGATGCAGTGATCCTCGACCTTATCATACAGAATGGCATGGGCGGGCAGGAAGCCATGAAAAATCTGATCGACTATGATCCTGGCGTGAGGGTAGTAGTCTCAAGCGGCTTTTCGAATAACCCGATCATGGCTAATTTCAAGGACTACGGTTTCAGCGGTTTCCTGCCAAAACCTTACAAACTCGAAGAGCTGAGACGGGTAATGAAAGATATCATCGCCGGGACATGATAACGAAATGTTCATGGCGACTCATCAGCATTGCCTTTACACCATGCCGAGCCTAAACACCAATAACGGGTAAGGCCTGTATTCTACTGTCAGCCCCTGGATCGAAGAGATCTGTTGGCAAGCAGCCGTTGAATCTCTAATGCTGCCATATTCGCCCGATCGACTGCCAGCATGGTCTGCCTGTAACGCTTCTGGGCGATTTTGATACCCTGCACCAGATTCAGTGACAACAAGACCGAGAAAAAGACCACCAAGATACCCACTCCGACACTGTAAAGCATAACGATTCTCCTTTCGTTCTCTTTTTTCTGCTTTTCAGTATACAGGGGGACCTCCCCCATAACATGTCCTATGTCCGGGGAGATGCCTCAGTGCCTCATTTATCCAAAAAACTGGTAACTCGATGAAGGTGATTCGGGCATATTGATCTATCACAGGCATACAGAAATAAAGCCGTCTTGCAGCTACTCCGTGTAGAGCTTGCAGATCTTTAAAGCCTCTTCTTGAATACGCAGACGGAGAGCACCCGGCTCAACCACTTCAACCCCTGCACCGTGCTTCAGGATCTCCATCGTGATCTCGGCAAAATCGGCAACCGGAAAGTTCAGTTCGAGTGAGCCGTCAGCAAGAATCCGCTTCTTTTGTTCCTGATGCCAGACCTGCTCCTGTACCCACTTTGCCTTCTCAGGCGTGAACCTGAGCGTCACCGCGCGTTTGGGGCCGCCCTTGAACAGGCCGAAGGCCGCGCTGAAGTAATCATGAAAATCAAAATTATTCTTCGGCTTGAATGTTTCATCCAGGACCAGCACGTCTGTTATGCGTGCAAGATTAAAATCCCGAATGCCTTTGCGCAGATGGCAGTACCCTACAAGATGCCAGGTGCCCATATAGTTGAACAGATGATACGGTTCAACTTTCCTGCGAGTCCTCTGGTCACTCAGGGGCGAGTAATAGGAAAATTCAAGGTATTTACGCTTAAGACAGCCCTCTAGAACTGCTTTAAACGTCTCTTCGGGAGGGGGCACATACTCAATATGCTGAATCGAAACAGCATTATCGATGATCTCATCGTCAACAACATGCTTTCTGAGTATGGCAGTGATCTTGTCGATCAACAGGGACAGATCAGCGCCAATGTACGCAGCGCTGATACCCTGAAGCATCTTTCGTGTTATAAGAAGTGCTGAAAGCTCCTCTGCAGAGATGTAGATAGACGGGAGACTGAATGTATTGTCCCCGTAGTAATAACCTTTTTCTCTCTGGTCATAGACAAGCGGACAGTTCAGCCTGTCGCGCATGAACTCGATATCGCGCTGGGCTGTCTTTATCGAGACTTCAAACTTGGCAGCAAGGCTCGTGGCATTAGGGAATTTTCGCGATCGTGCCCTCTCGTCAAACCAGAGAAACCGCTCATAGATCGTCTTGTTGCTCATGCCCTCTTACTCTAGTCTTTTTCTTGTTGGCGAAACAACCTGCAGGGCACAGGACATTTGACCGCACGCAGAAATTTCCCTTACAATCAAAGCATGCGGGAGTGGCGGAACTGGCAGACGCGCTGGACTTAGGATCCAGTGGAGCAATCCGTAGGGGTTCGACTCCCCTCTTCCGCACCACTTTAGAATCAAAGAGTTGCGAGCTTTCCAACGTATCTGTAAATTCACCACTTTGCACGATTGTGCCCATATTGTGCCCGTAATCTTTCCTTGCAAGCCTCTCCCCGGCCTCTTGGTGAAGAGTGCTTACTTTTGAAGCAGCCGCCTGAAGGTCTGCCTCGTTCACAATGTTATACCGGTCAAAGACCGTCCTTGTCTTGTGGCCTGATATCCTCATTGCCACGACTTCAGGGATACCGGCACGGATCATATTTCTTACTGCTGTTCTTCTGAGGTCATGGAAGAGCTTCCCGTTAATACCGGCAACCTTGCAAGCAACTTCCCAGGACCACCTAAAATCTTTGAGCCGTTTCCCTTCGTTGAAAAACACATAAGGACATTCAGGATACTGATTATCCCGAACCTGTTTCTGCTGTGATATTGCCTGATACAGCTCTGGAGTCATGAAGATAATTCTCGCCTCATTGTTCTTTGTTGTGCCTGCTTCAAGAGTTATCTTCGCTTCAATGAGGTTCACACGCTCCCATGTCAGGGAAAGGATTTCTTCTTTTCTCATGCCTGTGTGGTATCCCATTATCAGAACAGGTTTGAGATAGTCAGGAAGGGCCTTCTTCAGGTTCAGGTATTCGCCATGTTCAAAATATCCGGATCGCACATTATTTTCTTTGAGCTTTGGGATATACGGGATCCTGAGGACCTTAGCCGGTGTCTGCCGCATTCCTAAGGTAAACATGCGCTGCAGGGCTGACAGCTCCCGGTTAATGGTTCCGTTTTCTGCTTCCTGATCCTGTCGCTCAAGGATGTATCGTTGAACTGTGTCTGTGCCTATCCCAGCGGCCTTAATCCCTGAAAAGAAAGCCGTAAGGTGCAGTAGGCTATATTCAAGACGTTCAAGCGATTTGCGGCCATTCAGCTTGTAATCATTGAGGATGTCTTGCTTGAGTTCATCAAACTTGATTCTTTCTACATTAAGGCCTTTGAAGGTGCCTGATTCGCATTGACCTTCTCTGATCTTCAAAAGACGCTTTGCATCAGTCTCTTTGTCAGAGTGGGAAGATTCCCGGTAAGGTTTACCATTGCGGTAATACTTGACCCAGAAAGTCTTGCCACGCAAGTAGATCATTCCCATTACTTAAACCTCCTTTTTCTTTTTCGTTTTCGTCGCCCTATACGGAGCCTTCCTTTCTCCGATGTATACTTTTTCTTCCTGAATCGGATACTGGCCTGACTTCCTCTTCTTCAATTCACCTCCTTCTAATTCCAGACATCTCAGGGCAAGATGCAGGAATGGTGGAATCTTTCTTCCCCCGGCTTCCCACCTTGATAGACATCCCCTTGTTACTCCAAGGGCTTTACCTAACTCCTCAAGGGTAAGATTACGGGATTGCCGCCATTGAATGAGTTCATCAGATTTCATAGTCTAATCATATTATGTTCTGTTGCCATTGTCAACACATATTATTAGAAGCCATCTCAAAAACACCTTGTACTTTTTATCGAGCTTTGGTACAGTTTACGCATGGCACGAAAAGAAGAACTATCAGACATCCAATGGACCATTATCGAACCGCTTATACCCAAGCCAGTCATACGGGAAGACCGCAAGGGCCGACCACGCCGCTCAGACCGGGAAGTCCTCAACGGCATCCTCTGGATACTGCGTTCCGGAGCCCGCTGGTATGATCTGCCCGAACGGTTTCCACCCTACCAGACCTGCCACCGGAGATTCCAGGAATGGGTGCACTCAGGAGTATTCCGAAGTATCCTGGAGGCGCTTGCCACTGATCTGCGAGACCGTGGCAAGTTCGATCTCAGCGAATGCTTTATAGACGCAACCTTTGTGGTAGCGAAAAAGGGGGCTTCGGTGTCGGAAAGACCAAGCGGGGCAAGGGTACGAAGCTCATGGCAGTGGCAGATGGCTCTGGTCTTCCTCTCTCCCTGCACACTACGTCTGCTTCGCCGCATGAAGTCACCCTTGTCCGGGATACTCTCAAAGAACGCTTTATCGAGGATCAGCCTCAACGATTGATCGGAGACAGGGCCTACGACAGTGATCCTCTGGATCAGATGCTTGCTGCCGAAGGCATTGAGCTTATCGCTCCTCACAAGCAAAACAGGAAGAAACCACCTACCCAGGACGGACGTGCTCTGAGACGATATTGCAGAAGATGGCATATTGAACGGCTCTTTGCCTGGATGCATAATTTCAGGCGTATTGTTGTCAGATATGAATACCATATCGATAACTTTCTGGCCTTTGCTCATCTGGCCTGCACCTTAATTCTCCTGAGAAGGTATTTTTGAGATGGCTTCTAATAGGTGTATGTAGTCTTACTCTGTTCGATCCATTTATCAAGATCGTGTATATCCAACAACACCCTTCTACCGTCCCGTATAACCGGCAGCTTACCGGCCCAGATCATCTCACGCAAAGCGCAAACAGTCCGGCCCATATAAAGACTCGCTTCTTTAAGATTATAGACCCTTTTTTCTGGTCTGTCCTTATGTGACATAATCTTATTCATTACGGGCACAGCCCAGGCACAGGCCCTTGCAGATCAGCTAATATCAAGGCTATACAGACACGCACTGGATTACCGAACCACTGCGATTTAGCCTCGACAAGAACCGATTCTGCAATAGCTATGCTTACTTGTTCGATCAAGATCTTCCTCGCCGCTTATCTTTCTTCAGGGATTTGTATACGATTACTGGTTTTGGAGGAAATTCGGGCAGGCGCACTATTTTTCGCTCAAGTTTTGCAATCTGAGATAGTTCTCTTTTACTAAAGCCTTTTCTTCCCTTACCGGCACAGATCGTCTTATATTTGTCGCTTATCGCAAAGCGCTTTGTAAAGTTCTCATAAAATGATCTATGGTTTCTGGAGCTATCATAGGCAAGGTTATGGCAGTGCCGGCATCCGAAATACTTCCCGACCCAATAAAGCACCCCGACTCTGCGCCCACAGTATCGACCCTTAACGCTACAAGGGCAGATAAACCACCATCTTTCTCCACCAAAATGGCAACGTGTAGCTTCAAGCCTGGCTGAATAATTAAGGGCTTCCTCTTCGCCTGTTTGCGCATTCTTATATAAATACTGAAAACTGACATGCTCTCGACCTGCAATCGTCGAAACACATATGTAAACAGAAGCAACTGTTATATCGGCTCTGCTCCAGCTATATGTCCCACATCGAATTCCATCAAAGAAATTCCGCCTTCGCAGTGAAAAGACCGACAAAGATTTAGTGCTGCCGGTGGTGCCCCTCGTTGAATAACTCCACCTACCCATGAACAGCCTCTCTCGTAGAAACTGTTTTTTCCGAAATCATTAGCGATTCATACCTTGTTGTCTTGACCATAAACAGGTTAACTGAGCAGGTTTTCTCGCAACTGACTGCCGACTGAAGACGAGAAATTGTGAGGACAATATCTGGACAAATTGACATGCAGAGATGGTATATATATATACTCTTCTGAATCAGAAGACACAGTGTCATCAAAAGTGCGCTATAACACTCCTCATTAAGAAGTGTTGTTTCCGTAAACCTCTCTAACGCTTCTGAATAAGAAGCATTTGGTCTTCTTATAAAGGCGTGGTGGTTAGCCATGGATGCTCGTATAATAGCCTTCGTGTTTTTCGTCAAATGATGGTGTGCCGTATGTCTTCCATCGCAATGACAACTGATAGCCCTTAGGATCTTTTCTTTTCCCCTCGATCCTGCCATTAGGGTCTATCTCGCACCTCAGCCCGCCAGGAGAGTAATAATCAATAAAACCGGCCTTGTGGAGTTGTCTCATTGCTCGTCTGAACGTCGAGTCTGATATATGCAAGCGCTTGTTAGCTTCAGGGTACGTGAATTTGAATATCTTGAGATACCTTTCGGAACCATATACCTTTCTCATCGAATGTAATAGCACCCGGATAGCCGCTTCAGACAAGGTTCTGAAAGCCACGTGATCCATCATCTCAAAAGGGACGGCCACATAATGCCCCCCGATCCAGTCGGTAGATTTACTCGATCTTTTCCGAGCCATTGAAATTCTCTTTATTCTTTCTCAGTGAATGTATCTGACTTTTTAAGGTCTTTATCGCAAACGCAAATCTGACAGCCTCAATAACGGCACCGGCGTGATAATCAGCAAGGTCCTGTAGAAGTTGGTCGGACTGAGTGAAGACAAAAACGATCTTTCCCTGTTGATCAATAAAATCAGGGGTATGTTTTTTGAGGGTTAGGAAACCGGCCTGGTAGGCATCGAGGGTGGTATAAACTCTTGCAGATTGTTCTTTGTTCTTTTTCATGCCCTATTAGAACACCGCATAAAAAGAAACACATTAACCCTAATTCTGTAATTATGCAGATTTAGGGTTATATAATTTTGAGGTACTTAAATATTGGTCCTATTGCAGAATCGGCAATGGTATCAGCTTTGTTATAGTCAATTTCCTTTATAAGTTGGCGACATAATTTCAAGCTCGGATGAATATAGGTGATATAGAAGTTATTCGGGTCATCGAAGGGTCTTAGTTCAAGCTCTTTTAATTCCTTGGCATAATATCTTTCGATACAATGAACTTCCCCCGATATAGAGGACACACCGAAAGGTTAGGTACAATATAACCTGATAACCTTAGGAGGTGTCAAATGCAAGAAGGAAGTGGTCGGCGGAAGTATGACAAGCAGTTCAAGGACGAGGCAGTCAGACTTGTGACAGAAGGCGGGCGGCAGGTAGCGGACGTAGCCCGGAGCCTTGGGATACATGAGAACCTGCTACACACATGGAAACGGAAGCATCAGGAAGACCCGACAGGGAGTTTTCCGGGAAAGGGGCACGTGAAGCCCCAGGACGAGGAGCTGAGGAGGCTGCAGAGAGAAAACGCCAACCTCAAGGAGGAGCGGGAGATCCTAAAAAAAGCGTTGGCCATCTTCTCAACACACCCCAAATGAAATACTGGTTCATGGACCAGCATCGCTCCACGCATGGGGTGCAGAAGATGTGCCGGGTCATAGGAGCATCACGGAGCGGATATTACCGGTGGAAGCGGCAGCCTCAGGGCAAGAGGCAAAAGGAAAATGAGAAGATACTCGTGGAAATAAAAGAAGCTCATACGAATAGTCGCAGGATATATGGAAGCCCGAGGATTGCCGAGGAGCTGCAGGGGAAAGGCATACCCTGTGGTGAAAACAGAGTGGCTCGATTGATGAAGATCAATGGGATCGCAGGCAAGGCAAAAAAGAAGTTCAAGGCTACGACAAACTCCGAGCATGCCCTGCCGATTGCAGAGAATCTGCTGAATCAGAACTTTAAAGCAGAGAAGCCCAATACCGTATGGGTATCAGATATCACGTATATACCTACGAGGGAAGGCTGGCTGTATTTGGCAGTGATTCTTGATCTGTTTTCCAGGCAGGTCGTGGGCTGGGCCATGAGTGATCGACTGACCTCAGGGTTTGTTGTGAGGGCCTTATATCAGGCGATAGGCCGTCGGCATCCTGCATCCGGCTGCATAGTGCACTCTGACAGAGGCATTCAATATGCGAGTAAAGACGTTAGGGATGTGCTAAGTGCCTATGGGTTTATCCAGAGCATGAGCAGAAAGGGCAATTGCTATGATAACGCGGTTGCCGAAAGCTTCTTCCATACGCTCAAGACCGAGCACGTGTATGATTATCGGTATGAAACACGGGCAGAGGCCCGGCAGAGCATTTTCGATTATATCGAAATGTTCTATAATCGGCAGAGACGGCATTCAGCTCTGGGTTACCGGTCACCGGTATCATTTGAGCTGGAGGCTATGGCAGCCTAACTAAACTCTGTGTCCATAAAATCGGGGGAAGATCACAATAAGAAGCCAGTTCCTTAGCATCATACTTTCCCTTTGAGGTCGTTATGTAAGGTTCATAACCATCACTCTTAGCAATTTCTATAAGGTTCTGTAAATATTCCGGCCATTCCTGAATCTTTTTCTTGAACCAATATGAAAAGAAAAGATATAGGTAGCCTGCCTCCGTTTTAATCCAGAAAAGAGTTGTTTCATTGCCTCTGTTTTTTCCTCTTGCACCTTTTTTAATCCGCTGGATAGCATCGGCTAAAACGAGAGAAAACTGACCGCTAAAATCACTGTCATTATTGCATGAATAGGAAAAAAATCTATGCAAGTCCTCTTCTGACATTGCAAGCTGAAAATTGATGGGCCAATGGGCAGAAGATTTGTGAAGCATTTTCCCATGAATACGGCAGCCATCCTCAATCATCAAAACACCGTCGATAGTCAAAAGGTCCTTTTCGCGGTGCTTTTTAATATTGAGAACTTGCGAGAATTGGGGTTTCAAAGTGTCTTTGTTCTTTTTCATTATTATCCCTTTCAAGTTAAGCAAGCACTCTGCGCAATTGCCTTTGCTCTGATCAAAGAATATAATACTGCATTATGCCTGAGTTACATTTCAAGGGTAAAGAATACGTCTTCAATCATCATCTGAATGTTCCCTTTCGTCCGCTTGTGCCCCACCCCGACAAGTCCATCGGCAAGCAGTCAGAGAATATGATAATTCACGGCGATAATCTTCATGCACTTAAAGCCCTACTTCCGCGTTATGCGGGTAAAGTTGACTGCATTTTCATCGATCCGCCATACAATACCGGCAATGAAAACTGGAACTATAATGATAATGTAAACAGTCCAATTATGAGGGAATGGCTGACTGGCAATCCCGTCAATAAGGAAGACATGCTTCGGCATGACAAATGGGCATGTATGATGTATCCGCGTTTGAAACTACTACATGAACTTCTCAGCGATCATGGCAGTCTTTGGATTACACTTGACGATAACGAGGTCCATCGTGCTCGGTGCATTTTGGACGATGTTTTTGGCGAAGATTGTTGCGTTGGCCAGATTGCCTGGCAAAAGAGAACGTCAAGGGAGAATAGAACAACTTTATCTCCAAGCATTGATCATCTAATCGTCTATTCAAAAAGTTTGCCGGATTCCTGGCGTTTGTTCCGAAATCTTATGCCGGCTGAAGGTAATGGTTGCTCCAATCCTGACAACGATACAAGAGGGCCATGGAGATCGATTCCCTTCTCTGCTCAAGGTTTTCGTAAGAACCAAGTCTACCCTATCACAACACCTACGGGTAAAGTGTTAAAGCCACCCAAAGGTAGATGTTGGGGAGCTACGGAAGACGAATTTGAAAAACTAAAAAAAGAAGACAAGATTTACTGGCCCAAGGACGGTGATGGAAGGCCCCGCGTGAAGGGCTTTCCAGAGGATGAGAAAGGTCTTGTCCCTGATACGCTTTGGCTGGCAAAAGAAGTTGGTGATACGGAAGAGTCAAAGAAGAACCTTCTCGCTATCTTCGCTGACAGAGACAAATTAGAGTTCCACGCACCTAAACCTCATCAACTAATCGAACGCATTATTAGCATTTCAACAAAGTCTGATGCAATTGTGCTTGATTCCTTTGCTGGAACGGGGACAACAGCTCAAGCTGTGCTTTCTCTGAATGCCAAAGAAGGTCATCGTCGTTTTATCCTCGTTGAATGTGAGAGCTACGCTGACGAGCTCACTGCGGAAAGAGTGAGACGCGTGATAAAGGGTTACAAATTCGAGGGAACACAGCGAGAAGAACTACTGCGCGAAAAAATAACATGGACTTCTTTCAGCAAAGACAAGAGCCGAGACAGATTGCTTGATCGGATTCAGACGATTGAAAATCTCGATGCTCACCGCTTTGATAAAATATCCAAAGAAATTAAAGACGGAGAGCTACTTGTTACTGGTGAAAAAAAAGCAACTGAAAGAGTAGAGGGGTTGGGCGGAGACTTCACTTTTTACACCCTTGGAGATCCCCTCGACATCGACAAGATTCTCACCGGCAAGACGTTACCGAGTTATGTAAACCTTGGCTCGTGGCTTTTCCACACAGCTACCGGCCAGCCGTTGGACGACAAAAAAGTAAAAGAGAAACGTTGGTATTTGGGGGAGAGTACAAATAATCACGTTTGGCTAATCTATAAGCCTGATCTGGAGTTCCTCAAATCACGCGAGGCGGCACTTACTCTAAGTGTCGCGCAGAAGATTGCCGAGACACACAAAGATAAGCCACATCTGGTCTTTGCACCTGCGAAGTTTGTTCCCAACAAAATGTTGCTACCCCTGGGAGTTGAGCACGCGCCATTGCCCTTTGCACTTTATCGTGTCGAGAGGGATTAACTGATGGAACTGAAGGATTTTCAGCAGACTGTGCTGGATACCTTCAGCGAGTATCTCGGGCACTTGCGAGCAGAGCGTGAAAGGACTGAAAAAATTATAGCACTGAGTCGGGCACAGCCGGATCTCGGGATTCCTGTTCCGGACTATACTGCGTCGGCCTGGAACATCCTTCTTAATCAGAACAAACTTCCTAAGACACGCAGGAATATCTCCTTCAGCCCGCGAAAAGACGGAACAGGCGCACCAGTGCCTTCAGTCTGCCTCAAAATCCCTACCGGAGGAGGGAAGACACTATTATCTACCTATGCGGCCTCCCGTATCATGGGACAGTGGGTCCGAAAGAATGCGGGCTTCGTCTTGTGGATCGTGCCCAACGAGTCCATATATAGTCAGACAATAAAGGCATTTCGCAACAGGGAGCATCCATACAGGCAAACTCTGGATAAAGCCGCTGCCGGAAGGGTGAAGATACTTGAAAAGATGGATCGATTGGATCGCCGCGATGTTGAAAGCCATCTCTGCGTGATGCTTCTTATGCTTCAGTCTGCCAACCGGGAAACAAAGGAATCCCTTAGGCTCTTCCGTGATCGGGGCAACGTGCATGGCTTCTTCCCGGTTTCTGATGATCTTTTGGCTCATGCAAAAGTCCTTGACGCAACACCAAACCTGGACGTATACGGAAATAGAGATAACATCGGTGCGATTATCAAGGATTCACTTGGAAATGCACTTCGAGTAATCCACCCCGTGGTGGTTCTTGATGAGGGACACAAGGGATATTCTAAACTGGCATTAAATACACTATACGGTTTCAATCCCTGTTTTGTCCTCGAATTGACAGCGACGCCTGTTGACAGGCCCGGCGACCAACCGCCCATGTACAGTAATTGGCTTGTTGATGTTCGGGGCACGGATTTGGACCGTGAGAGCATGGTCAAGTTACCTATCAATGTAACCGTGCGGGGCGGCGATGATTGGCGAGACTGTCTGAGGGAAAGCGTGGAGCATTTAAATCGACTGCAATCGGAAGCGGATAGTCTCCGGGCCGATTCTAATAGATACATCCGGCCCATCTGCCTTATTCAGGTAGAACGCACCGGCAAAGATCAGAGGGACGGCACACATATTCATGCCGAAGATGCCAGAGAGTATCTGTTGACATTAGGCATAGATCAAGAGCAAATAGCTGTAAAAACAGCAGAGACGAACGAACTGAATCAGCCTGAAAACATGGACTTGCTGAGGCCTACGAATCAAATCCGCTTCATCATCACAAAGCAGGCGCTCCAGGAAGGCTGGGATTGCCCTTTTGCCTATGTTTTGTGCTCATTAGCCCCAGTTTCCAGCAGAGGAGCGATGACACAACTGGTCGGTCGCATTTTGCGGCAGCCCGATACCATAAAGACCGCATCTGCACCGCTGAATGAATGTTTTGTCTTTTGTCATCATTCATCAACAAGTGATGTGGTTAAGGCAATTAAATACGGACTTGAACAGGACGGAATGGCAGACTTGACAAGTGAAATAAGGGATAAAGGAAATGGGGATGGGAAGGGGTCGGATAAGCCCAGAAAAATTCAGCGTCGCCCACATTTTCAGAATGCGCGGATATATTTACCCCTTGTGCTTAGGACGGACAGTTCCGAGTCCCGTCCGCTCGATTACGAAGCTGACATCCTCTTCAGGATCAATTGGAATCAAGTCAAATTAGACGAGTTGGCTGATAAAATTCCAAAGTCTGTGCAACTGCCAGGGACTCAACTTGTCCGGCTTGGCCTCGTTGACGACCCGACTGAAGAGAATTTCTTACATACTGATGAAATAGATCGGTTGGCTGATGATTCAGTTTTTGATCCAGCTTATGTCACGAGAGCTATCGTTGATATAGTACCGAATCCGTGGATTGCAAGAGAATTCGTGGAAGTTGTTTTAGCGGCTCTTGACAAAAGGGGCTTTACCGCTGAATCTCTTGCTTCTTGCAGCGGCCTTATAATTGCTACTTTGCGCTCACACTTGACACAGGAGCGTGATCGATTGGCAGAAACAATCTTTCTCGAAGATGTTGATCGCGGACTTATTCAATTTAGACTGCGTACTGGCCGCAGCAACTGGGTTATGCCCGAGCATTTCTGGACAGACAAGCCTGTAAGCAGTCCTCTTTTACAATGCGGTGCGAGCATATCAAAGAAAAGTCTGTTTGACCCGACATATAAGGAAGATTTAGACGGATATGAGCAAAAGGTGGCTTGTTATCTTGACGGAGAAAGTGCACTAAAATGGTGGCATAGAAACGTTGCCAAAGCGCAGGTTGGATATGGGCTGCAAGGTTGGCGCAAGCACAAAGTATATCCTGATTTTATCTTTGCGCTGACACACCGTCAGGGCGAGGATAGACTTCTGGTTCTCGAAACAAAAGGTGATTATCTCGATAATCCTGACACTGCTTATAAGAAGAAATTGCTGGATCTATGCACTCAGTCGTTCCGTTTCGAAAATATCGGTGCGGATGGTGAACTGGAATTGGTGAATGAGAAGGGAGTAATTGTCACCTGCTCTTTGATTTTTGAGAGCAACTGGCAGACGGAACTTGCAGGCTTAATAGATAAAGCTACCTGTTAAAACGAAGGAGTAATTACGGCCCTGGATATGACCGTCTTGTTAATTTCGTAAACTTGGCAATCTCTTTTTTGGGCTGGGCGTGTTCTTCATTGGCATTCCATTCAGCTATGTATTCGTGCTTTGTGTCGTCCCATGATAGCAACCCTTTTTCGAGCCAGGTATTGATTAGCTCCAAAGGGGAGATATTCCCCTTAAAGTCATCTTTGAACTCCTGCTCCAAAAACCTGACCAAGCCTCCGTCGCCAGAGGTAACAGAATGTCCTAAAGCTAACGCACAGGCCATTACCTTAATATCTTCCCGACTTAGGTTGAACAATCTGTCTGTTCCTTGGTCTATGGTCCCATTGTCGTTAAGAATTTTAATCGCATCCTGATAGAACTTTACTTCATCTTTTCCTGTTTCTCCCGATGGAAGAGATTTTAATTTATTCCTCATTGATGCTGCCCAAGGGTATTTATTCTTGAATTTTGTCGTTTGGGTCAGCTCGTTATATACTTCTCTAATCGTAATGCACTCGAACCTTTCATCCTCAAACATTTGGGGAACAATCCGGAGCAACATCAGTATACTGGAAGTATCACATAATACGATCACCGGGCAGACCCCTCATGATCCTTCGCCGATGCGCTGCAATTCGTTCATTACTTCCTTTGCGTCAAGGGTATTGTCGAGGCCAAGCCATTCAGCAAGTTTTCGTAGTGAGGCATTGGATGATTGCTTCGCAACCAAATCAATAAAGCCTGGAGACAGTTCACAGAGTGTCTCTATATATTTTCGAGCATCACCTTTATCAAAAAGGATATCCCTGACCTTCGGAAGTATTTTCTTAAGGTTAGTGTTCGCACCTGCAATATTTATACTAAGTGCAACGCCAGTTTGCTCAAGCCGTTTACTAAGGCCAAAAAGAGAGTGAGCATGTTTTCTGGCAAAACCTTTAAGTTTATTGACTTTAACGCCATTGCTACACCCCTCTATCGACTCTGATACGGCCTCTATGTATTCATCAGGAAACTGAATATAGTTGGCAACTAAATCACAGAACTCCTCTTCTTCGCTTTCGTTGAATCTAGTTGGTTCTTCATCTCGTACAGCATGAATTGTTTCGTGGAGCAACTGAAAAATCAGGTCTATAATATTTGTGTCAGTATTAACAAATATAACCCTTTGCTCGCAAATTGTAGAATAAAAAGCATAAATATCCTTACTTGTTTCTTCGGGGAAAGGTCTAAATATAGTATAAATGCCGAGTTCTGCGAGCAGATAAAAAGCATGTTCAAAATCCATCGGGCGATTATCTTCTATGCCCGACAGTCTCCGCAATTTAGCAGAGAGGCTCTTTGCATTTTTATCGTCCCTTTGGCTTGCCCTTATTACGCTGACAATACTCGAAGAAGGCGCGGATCTAAAAAGATTAACATACTGCTCTGCCATCTCTTTTGAAGCGGCCTGCATCTCATCTGTCACCTTTATTTTTCTCACGGTTCTGTGCTGCGGAACAGAAACAAGAGAATCCGTTTCAGGAGTGAAAAAATATGCTGGAGTAACTTCCAATTCTCTACATAGCTTAATTAAATGTTCTCCTCGTGGAGTCTGTCCTTTTATCCACGCGTCAATTGCTTGCCTTGAAACGCCTATAGCGCGTGAGAGACTGACAAGTGATTTCCCTGCCTCAGCGAGTCTTTCTTTTATTTTTTCTCCGTTCCAGCTCATTCTTCCCCCTTGCATAACTTTACGTTATATTTAATAAAATATCATTTAGCGCATATAATGTAAAGTTTTCTTGACACATGAATGAATAAATGTTATGAGACCCCTGCCTTTCCATGTTCAGTTTGCACTCGTCGATGATCTAAGCACAGCAGCCATGCACGGAATGTGAAACACCTCGGTAATGCCAGAATATTTGAGGCCTGTCCATGATGGGTCCTGCTCTGATACAACAGTTTTGAGACAAACAACGTGTGGGCCGACAAGCATATAGCCGAATGAAAACGAGCCGAGTTGCAGCAAAGATCTCACTTCGAGGCCAATTGTTGGAGATAGAGAGATGCCGATTTTTTTAGAACTCTGCTGTAGCGCCCGAATGAACGTAAGCATCATTGTGGTAAAGCCATGACCGAACTGCCTGTCATAGGCCTCATCAAAGGGATACTCAAGGCACTCACGGCCTTGCTTGGAGGGAGCCCCAATATATGCTATCCCTGTCTCAAAGCGGCCAGCGTCTTTAGTGCGGCGATAGGCGAATGGCATGAACAGACCTAAAAAGCCGTGACTGAGGTAGCTTGCCAGACTTTCTGCAACAAGGATTGCATTGGCCTGCTGTGTGATCCTGCTCTGCTCCTCATCGTAATCCACGGGTTGTTGCTTGACAGCGAAGAGCTCGTCCTCGCCGCGCTTTATGACTAACCCATAGTCGGCCCCCTGCTGCGGCGTAGTATAGCGGGCTATTCCGAAGGGCAAGAAAGAGCGGATGGTGTCGAGAAGCTCCGCTGTGGGAGAGTAAAGTTTAACTTCGCCTTGAGGTGTTGAGACTGTTCTTAATAAGGCCATGTGGATTCTCCTAATAAGTATTTATAGGTTTCTGCTCATCTCTACGAACGCTCTGGCGCTATAATCAGTTCACTCACTTTATATGTTCCAGGATTGCGGCCCCCTGTATTAACCCAGTGGACTTTCTTGTTTGTAAGGTCAACCATGCTTAATCTGCCTTCTCTGCCCCGGACACCTTGGAAAGCACCCGTGTCGATATAAAGGGTGTTTGATCCGGCATCAAAACTTACCTCATCACGAATGGCATGGCCAACGACTACCATCCTACCGCTGAAATGGGGCAAATTGGAGCTACTCCACATAAGATCTGCAGGCCTCATTTTGGATAGCGGAAGCGAAGGGTGTACGCCGGCATGGACAAAAATAAACTGTTCGGTCTCTGCATAAACCGGCATCTTTTTTAGGAATGATATCACCTTATCTGGAATTTTGTTATCAAAGCTGCCGAGTGTTCTATCCCCCATATTTGCCATCCAGAGACGCTCTGCCGTTGCACGGCTACGCTCATCCCCATGATGTGCTTTTAGACAAAGGTCTTCATGATTGCCCTTAAGAAGTGTCACTCTTGAGCCATGTCTGGCCTTGAGATCCATAAAGAACTCAATAACACTTCTGGACTTGGGACCTCTGTCGATATAATCACCGAGAACCACAAGCTCATCCGTTTCCGGATCATAACCGCTCGAATTGAGTAATAGCATTAATTCATCATACATTCCATGAATATCACCTATTACCAAAAGCCTGCCATTCATCTTTGCGACTCCTTATCAGTCTTCACCTCTATCGAGATGGTATCTCTCAGCTTATTGTATCTTCCCCTAACCAAAATAAAGCCTCTTTATTGTGTCTAACGGGTGGTCCTTTGGTCTCTTACTGTAAAAACTCTGGGGAGACTGATCATCATCCTCTGAAATGAAGTCGCCTTCCAATGTGTAGTAACGGCTTCTCATCTGCATCGCAAGGCGCAAATCGCTTTCCTCTATCCATAGTTGACCATTACATCCAGGATGCCTAAATAATATCTGTTGAGGTCCCTTCTTTTCATAAAATTCAGGCATGTCAAAGCAAGCAATCTCACTGCCGGAACATTCAAGACATTTGGGCGGGCTTTTTCTTTCTTTTAACAAGGCAATAAACCTCTCTGCCTTAACGATCTCTTCCAGGATAAGGCCAATTTCAACCTTATTCTTTCCGAAATACGGTTTCAGGAATTTAAGGATACCGTTTCCGGTTAATTTAGCAAGTTCTGCTTTCAGGTAAGGAACGATCTCTGTCAGCTTACTCAGCTCAGGAAAGGTTTCAACGGGTTGCATTGTTTTGCAAGAGTAGCACCAGCCCAATTTTCTGTTGACCCACATCTGATAGTTATCGGGAAACACGTAGAAAAACCAGCCCCAAATGTTCATCGTGGTCGTCCTGAAGTCACACAGATCGCAGTGAATTTCCCCAAAAGTCATCGACATGTTTGTTTCCTCCGTATGATTCCATTATAAAGGAGGACCTCCCCCATACGGTGTCCGAGGTGCTGAGAAAATTTAATAATTTTTGCTGCCTTATCTATTTCAGTTTTGATGAACTGAACGGAGAACTTTAGACTTGATTACTTCAACGCCAGAGCCATTCTCTTTCATATCGTTTTTTAGTGATGCAATTCGAACCCTTGTAAGCAGGTTCAGAATCAAATATAATGAGGTCAAGAGGACAACACTATGAACGTCTTGGAATTGACTCGAATAAAGCATTTGGAGGCTTTGGCAAAATCTGGCAAACATTCGCCACTGAGCTTAGAGGACTCGATAGCACAGCAAATCGCTCTGGCAACCAGCTCACACACAAGGAAGCAGGGAGAGAAGCCGACAAACAAGCAGAAAAAATAATAGAAATAGCAGCGTTAATCGGCGTGCTGAGTTGACCCACTTTTAGGTCAAATCGGCATTCAACGGTGACCCAGGCTGTAAGGCCTTAACCAACTGTTCTCAAATTAAATAATTGATGCTCGTGTGGGTCAAAATTGGACGCCGATGGTGGGTCAATTTCCAATGCCGATTAACACTATGGGCGAGAGGAAGTATTAGCAACAATGTATGGTCGTTGGATTCTCTTTCTTAAATTTCTCCTGCATGTTCATTTGTGCCCATTTTGTGCCCGTGCCACTTAAATTCAGACTGATTTCACCTGACTCCATCTGACTCAGAGAAAAAAGAAAACCCCTTGATCGCATTGAATTATTTCATGCTTTCAAGGGGTTAAGATGTTAGGCTAAAAACGTGCTATTTGTTCTTAGGATCCAGTGGGGCAACCTGTAGGGGTTCAAATCCCCTCCCCCGCACCACTTTAAAATCAAAGAGTTGCGTGCTTTTCAGAGCATCTGTCAATTCACCGTTAACAGGCATTCTGCCCTCATCACGGAAACTCCTCAAAGTAATCCAGATCCTTATGGAATGTTTCGTCAAGAAAAACAAGGGCTGCAAATCCCGCTGCAAGGCATAGGGCACAGACCACAAACGCACTCGCCTCAAGGCTTAGACTGTGGCGAAAGAACTGGAATAAAAGCGTGATCGGTACGACCATGCCTCGTACAAAGTTGGGCACGGTCGTCGCAACCGTTGCACGCAGGTTCGTGCCGAACTGCTCTGCCGCAATGGTGATAAATATGGCCCAATAGCCCGATGCAAAGCCGAGGAAGAAACAGACACCGTAGAAGAAGCCGGGGCTTCTGCTTCCCTGAAGAAAGTATACGCCAATACCGGCTACGATCAGCAGCATATACAGAAAGACCACTTTCTTTCTGCTCTTCAGTGCCTGGCTCAGCAGCCCGCTGGTCAGGTCTCCGAATACCAGACCCAGGTAACAGTACATCACAGCATTCCCGGCAGAAACCGCACCTGTTGTGCCGAGTGCCCGGGCGAACTCGGGAGAAAAGGTGATCAGGATACCCACGACAAACCATATCGGCACGCCGATCAGGATTGAGTTGAAATAGCGAAAGAACCGCTTCCGGTCGGTAAAGAGAGTTAGCATGTTCCCGCGACTGATGCCAGGCTGTTCAGCCATGGCACGGAACATGCCTGACTCGGCCACGCTGATTCGGGCAATTAAGATAACAAGGCCCAGTCCGCCGCCTATGTAGAAGGCATTGCGCCAGTCATATGCGCTTGCGATCATGTTTGCAAGTACGGCCCCGGAGACCCCGAGGGATGCGACGATCATGGTGCCGTAACCGCGGATGCTCTTATGCAGCACCTCAGATACGAGCGTGATGCCCGCACCGAGTTCACCCGCAAGACCGATGCCGGCAATGAATCGAAAGGCTGCGTAAGCGTTCAGAGACGTCACCATGCCATTTGCTATGTTAGCGATCGAATACAGGAAGATCGATCCGAACATGATCTTGAGCCTGCCCTTCCGGTCGCCCATAACGCCCCATATGATCCCTCCCATGAGCATACCAGCCATCTGCATATTCAGAAGCAGCACCCCATTGTCTATCAGCTCCTGACCGGACAGCCCAAGCGCTTTAAGGCTCGGCACCCTGACAATGCTGAAGAGCACCAGGTCGTATATATCCACAAAATATCCGAGCGCAGCAACAATGACCGGGAGACTGAAGATCGCGCGTGCAGAAGATGTCGGGTTGTTTGTCAAAGGAACCTGCCTGCAAATAATGTCGTGACCGAAACGGCTGCACTATTATACATAATCCGCTCGTCCCCTCTCCAAGTGGAGGTATTTGCTCAGACAGCACATAGTTATATTATTTTTTACCCGTTCGTATTATTATAGAGAGAAATCCACCGGGAGGGGATAAATGGGGTCAGTGGCATGAACAGGTGCTATGCATTCGGAAACAGGTAAATGTATTGCACATAGTGTTCTAAGGCCAGCCATAAAGCCTGCATCTGCATATGCGTAAACTGACACCTCTGAGAATTGCCGTATTCTTTTTTATCTTCAGCCTCTGCTGGATCTATTTTTCCGACATTGCAGTCTCCCGTTTCACCAAAGATCAGGAACTGTACACAACGCTCAGTATAGCCAAGGGGTGGCTATACATGTTGCTGTCATCCGTCTTTCTCTATAGTTTTATCTCCCTGTATGGAAAGCAGAAAGATCGTGCTGAAGCGGAGCTGCGTGACAGAGAATCAAAATTAAAAAGCATCACCGACAATGTCCCTGACACCATAATTTTGGCTGATCGAGCCGGGCATATCGAGTTTGTCAGTCAGCTTCTGCCAGGCCTTACACGAGAAAAGCTTCTTTCTTCTTCGGTCTTCGATCTTGTTCCTCCCGAACAACATGCAACTGTCGAAAAAGCCTTATCCTTCGTTTTTGAGAATGGCGGGGTCAGTCAATATGAGTCAATGGGACCAGGACCGAACGGTACATGGAGACACTATGACATCAAAGTTGCCCCCATTCTCGTCGGCAATCGTGCCGTCTCGGCTGTGTTTGTTTCCAGAGATATCACCGAGCGCAAACTGACTGAGGAGGCACTTCGGGAGAGCCAGGACCAGTTCAGAAGAGTGGTCGAGAACAGTCCGCTTTCTATGGCGTTGGTCAACGCGGATGGTGTGATCGAGTATATTAATCATAAGGCTATCGATACGTTTGGATATCTGCCCCAGGACATACCCAATATGGAACGCTGGTGGGTACAGGCATATCCTGACGAGATCTATCGTGAAAAAGTCATTGCCCTATGGATGGGGCTTGTCGGCGAGGCCCGTCTGCATAATCGTGAGATTGAACAGCGGGAATACCGTGTCACCTGCAAGGATAGAAGCGTGAAGATCGTGGCGATCTTTGGCGTCTGGATCGCAGATAAGGTGCTTGTGGTCTTCGATGACATCACCGAAAAACACCTCCTCGAGGATGAGCAGCTCAAGACCCAGAAACTCGAATCGATAGGCACGCTCGCAGGCGGCATAGCCCATGACTTCAACAATCTGCTCCAGGGAGTCTTCGGGTACATCTCCATGGCAAAGCTCACCCATGACAACAAGGAGAAGTCTCTTGCCATGCTCGATCAGGCAGAAGAAGCCTTGCACATGTCAGTAAACCTCACAACACAGCTGCTTACCTTCTCCAAGGGAGGCAAGCCGGTCAAAAAACTGATCAAAATCGAACCGGTAATTGAAAATGCAGTGAAATTTGCCCTGAGCGGTTCTCATACAGACTATCGGCTGGACATTGCCGCTGACCTCAGTGCTGTTGAGGCTGATTCTGGTCAGCTTGCCCAGGTCATACAGAATATAGTTCTCAATGCCAATGAGGCCATGGCAGGAAGGGGCACGGTAACTATCTCTGCTCATAACGTAGATATTCCGGCAAAGACCAACCCGAGGATGCTGAAGGGTGGACAGTTCGTGCGTATAGACATACAGGATACCGGCACAGGTATAAGCGCCAAGGACATCTCCAAGATCTTCGACCCCTACTTTACGACGAAACAGAAGGGAAGCGGGCTCGGCCTGGCAACATCGTATTCCATAATAAAGAACCACGGTGGCGTGATCGAGGTAAGCTCACAACTGAACACAGGTACAACATTCTCCATCTATCTGCCTGCCTCAAGGAATAGGGTAGCGGAATCCGCGATAACGGCGTCAGCCATTGCCAGCGCAAAGAGGGGCAGGGTCCTGCTGATGGACGACGAAGATTTTGTAAGAAATGTCGCAAAAGAGATGATCAGTGCCTTTGGCCATCAGGTGGAAGAAGCGGGAGACGGCAAAAAGGCGATTGAGCTGTTCATCCAGGCCAGGGAAGCAGGCAATCCGTTTGATCTGGTAATACTTGACCTTACGGTAAAGGGCGGTATGGGCGGGCAAGAGACTATCGCAAAGCTCAGGGAGATCGACCCCAATATCAAGGCAGTTGTGTCAAGTGGGTATGCCGACAGCCCGGTTATGGCCGACTATCCTGCCTATGGCTTTTCAGCTGTTCTGAACAAACCCTACAGGATCGACAGTCTTAAAAACTGTCTAAATATGTTCTTTTCGTAGGCCATACGTCTCAGCATTGTCTGCTTTCCCCTTGCGTTCTCATCACTATCATTATTGCGTTACGTTGCATTCGGTCAACGTCTATTTTGTTATTGCTGATAATTTAATAATATGGGAAAATGATTCCAGTCGGGCAGATCGTGAAGCTGACAAAGATAAATTCATATACGCAGGAAGGTTATTATGCCAATAAAAGTACTTATCGTTGATGACATGGCTGCCATAAGAAAGATAACAGGTCTCTATCTGCAGAGCAGAGGGTTTAATCCGATCTTCGCCGATTCAGCAGAACAGGCCATTATTAAGACGCGGACCGAAAAGCCCGACATTGTAGTGACGGATCTCCATATGCCGGATACAGATGGAATAGCTATGACCAAAAAAATAAGATCTTATAAGGGGACTGCATCGGTCCCGATTCTCATGGTAACATCTGAAACAAACGAGGCGGTATTAGAAGAGGCTCGCCTGGCAGGGATCACAGGATTATTGGCGAAACCGTACACCGCTGAAAAACTGGAAATGAAGATAAACGAAATACTGAAACCCTGAACAGGAGGGTTTGTGATATGTATTCAGCTCCCCCCTCTACAACAGGTCGTCCTCTTTCCTCATCGTATTAAGGTATTCCTCCCATTCGATGGGGAGCATATGCTTCTTCTTGTTATTGCACTCCTTGCAGGCAGGCACGCAGTTTCCCTTGGTCGTTTTGCCGCCCCGGACAAGCGGTACAATATGGTCCATGGTCAGCTCCTGTACAGGCAGCGCCTTACCGCAATAATAACAGCGACCTTCTGCAAGCCTCCTTTTCCACCACGGGGAATGCCTCATCTCTCGCGCCTTGGCGCGCTCTTTCTTGATCTCCGTTTCGCTGACGTCCGAGATAAAATAGTCCATACGCTTATCTGATCATCCCCCAGTTCACGCTCTGATTCCTTCCGTTATGCTTCGCATGATAAAGCGCCTGATCTGTCTTCTCTATAAGGTCTTCCTTGGTCCGTGCATCAGCCGGGACCGTTGCAATGCCAATGCTGGTCGTGACCTGGAGGGTCCTCCCATCAGCCGAAAAAGTCTCTGCCATGATCGCCTTCCTCAGTCTTTCCGCAAAATTCTTTGCTCCCATGCTGTCCGTGCCGGGCAGGATGACAACAAATTCCTCGCCGCCGTACCGGGCTGCGGTATCAATATCCCGGATCTCATGCTGCAGGATCTTCGAAACACCCTTGAGCACAAGGTCTCCTACCGGGTGGCCATAGGTATCGTTCACCTTCTTGAAAAAATCTATGTCCGTCAGGAGCAGGGAAAGTGGGGTTCCATGCCGCTCAGACCGTTTGAGTTCCTCGGTCAGTTTCTGCTGGAAGACCCGGTGATTGCAGAGCCCGGTCAGACCATCCGTTGTTGCCATCCGCTCGATCTCTGCATGCATCTTTGCATTGGCAATGGAGGTCGCTGCCTGATTGCACATCACTTCAACAAGGCTGATCTGTCTGCTGTCAAGAAATTCTTTCTGGTTTGATACCATGCCGAAAACGCCTATCAGCTCGCCCTCAAAAAAAAGCGGGAGCGCGATCGCAGAGCGCACATCCTCTGTTTTGAACTGCGGGGGAAGCACCTTCATCGCAAACTGCCTGATGTCGCTCACATATTCCTTATGGTTATTCTCTATGGCTAGACCTGCCAGTGTTCCCCTGAAATCTATCTCCTTCGGCTCCCCGGAAATTTCGCCCGGGAAATGCCTTGACTGAAAGCCCTGTATGCCATGTTCAAAAAAGAAGGCGTCTCCGGAAAAGGCCTGCCCGGAATAGTGACAGAGCTTATTGATCACATCATCATAATGGATCGATGCGGCAAGGCCTGAGCTGAACTCCTTGATGATCCTGAGCGCAGTGATATCATGTTTGATAATGGTGTACACCCGTTCACGCTCCAGTATCTTTGCGATCTGGCCGGAGAACATCTGGACGGTCTTCTGCTCAGGTTCGTTAAAGGCATGGTAACGCGAGGTGTCAACAATAAGAAGACCGACCGGCGAGGAGCCTTCCATTACCGGGATCGCTATGAGTGAGAGGATACTGGTCTCCTTGATGTACCCGACTTCCATCTTCTTTTCATCTACTTCGCCCGAGAGAAAAGGTTTCCGCTCCCGCAGACTGGTCGCCATCACACCCTTTCCGGTGATGATCACTTTTCCTTTGTCAGCAGTGGAACTTCTCAGAGAAAAGGTGTCGCCATGCGGCTCGAAGAAGTGTGCAGCATCGGCAAAGACTGCATGTTTTATGGCATGGAGCAGTTCCTGGATCTCCTCATCTGCCCTGATCCTGGATGCAAAGTAGTGAGAGATGAGCTCATCGCTGCCGAGGGACTCCATCTCGGTGTCCTGCCTTCTGTCCCGGGCACCGGCCTTTATCTCTTCAAGCTCGCTGACCGCTTTATCCTTTTCGCTGCGCAATCTGTTTGCCAGGAACGAGACAACGACCGACGTAAGGACCAGAAAAAAAGAGAATGCCGTTTCCCATACAATGTTTTCCCTGCTTATGGTAAAGGACCTCAATGCGTTAAAGGGTACGAGGACAGCCAGAGGAATGATGACGTTCATGCGGTAATAGGGGGTCAGGGCGATGAAAAAGGGGAAATACGCGAGCTTGAGCCAAAATTGGCCGGTGCTGTCTATTATCCCGGCGAAAAAAAGCAGGCCTGCATAGAGGAACTCGATCGCATATTCACGTCTGCCGGCAAGTATGTGCAGAGCGCCGCAGGCAATAAGGGTAACTGCAGTAAACGAAAACCAGATACGGGGATGCTGGAGAGGATAGTTAAGAAGCAGACCGGCCCAGGCAGCAACGAGCAGGGAGACAGCTGCTGCCCTCAGCCAGTAGCTCTTCCCTTTTTGATCTCCTCTTCCCGGAAATATTTGTTGTAGAGGACTTCCCATTCAGCGCTACCTTCTATAAGTTTCTTTGAGAACGACTGAAGCTTTTTTCTGACGATCTGGTCGATCTCCTCGCCGATCTTGAGTTCACCCACGATCGTGCGCTTGATCTCCTTTCTGACCGTTGCTTCCTCATCCTCATCCATATCGATGATGTCCAGGTCATACAGCTTGTTCAGAAGGATATGGCTGAGATGCGAGATCTTATCTTCCGAGAGCATCATAGGACCAGATTCCTTTCCTTGACCAATTTCTGCTTGGTAAGTTCAAAAAGCTTGCGGTAGTCCATCCGGTTGCGCTCGATATCGGTCTCGTGCTTCTTCAGGAGCTCCCGCACCTCGTTGTTCAGCCTGTCCTCAAGCATGAGCTCCTCAAGGATGATCGCGTCCGCCTGTTCAATGAGCTTCTCAACAGGTATCTTCGGCGTGATCATCTCATGGGCAATAAGGTTCTCAATGATCCTCTTTGCCATGATCGGGACCCATGTTTTCGGTATGCGCATCTTATCTCTCGATAAAGGAAATGAGAGCGATGCTCCGGGCCCTCATGATCGCCTCGCTCAGCACCCTCTGGTGGCGTGCGCACGTGCCGGTCATGCGGCGGGTGAGGATCTTGCCTCTCTCGGTGAGATAGCCTCTGAGGAATTTCACATCCTTGTAATCTACGAAATCGACCTTCTCCGAGCAAAACCTGCAGAACTTTCTTCTCTGGAACCTTTTCTGTGGTGCTGCCATATAATATCTCCTTTTTCTTTATTACAGTGTTATTTTCTTAGAACGGCTCAAGGTCCGTTGTCTCATCCGGGGGAGCAAAGTCATCGGAGGGGCTGCTGCCGTGGGCTCCGGACTCATCCTTCTTGCTGAGGAAGCGGAAATCCTGGGCAACGATCTCGAACCGCGATTTCTGCTGCCCGTCTTTCTCCCACCGCTGTTCCTGCAGCCTTCCTTCAACAAGTACAGACTTGCCTTTGGCAAGGTACTGCGCTGCGGTCTCGCCCTGTTTGCCCCAGACAACAACATTGATAAAGAGCGTCTCGTCCTTCATGCTGTCGCCGGATTTGTACTTCGTGGTAGAGGCGAGCCTCAAGGTGCATACCGGCGTTCCCTTTGGCGTATACCTGAGTTCAGGGTCCTTGGTAAGATTGCCTATGAGTATGACCTTGTTGAACATTTATTCCTCTTTTTTGGTCTGTTCTGCCTCTGCGGCAGCCTGGGCAGCGACCTGTGCAGCAGCCTCTGCAGCAGCCTGGGCAGTCTCGAATGCCTTGACCTGCTTCGGCCCAAGTTTGATCACCATGTACTTGATGACCGAATCAAAAACCTTGTACAGCTCTTCAAGCTTTTTGATCGTGGCTGCCGGGGTCTTGAATACAAAGAGCACATAGAAGCCTTTCTGCTGCTTCTTAATCTCATAGGCCAGCTTTTTTCTGCCCCAGAGATCTGCTTTAACTGTTTCACCGCCGGAATTCGTGACGAGGTCTTTGATCTTCGCAACAGCTGCATTGATCTCTTCGTCAGAGAGAGAGGCATTGAGGATGACGACGTTCTCGTAGATGTTCATGCAAACACCTCCTTATGGATTGTTCCCCGCAGTAGCAGGGATTAAAGCCCTTCCCCAAGGGAAGAGCAAGGAGCTAATTGTTATACCACAGGCTGTACCATCAGGTCAATAAAAGCATTCCGGAACGGCTTTTTGGTCTTTGACCGGTGTTTTCATTTATAATGGTCTATGCTTTCCGGAATACAGAAAAAGGTCCTCGCAGGCAGACGCATCACGGAGGAGGACGCCCTGCATCTCTTCGAAACTGACGACATCTTCACCCTCGGCGCGCTTGCATCCCACGTGGCCGGAAAGAAGAACGGCAGGAAGGCATATTTCATCCGGAACAGGCATATCAACCCGACAAATATCTGCGTGAACCGCTGCAAGTTCTGTGCGTTCAGCAGGTCAATGGGACAGGAAGGCGCATTCGAACTCACGATCGACGAAATAATTAAGAAAATCGGCGAAGGGCAGCCACGCCTGCAGGCCGGCAAGCTGGCAAGCCGACAAGCTAATATCGGCATTTCAGAGGTGCACATTGTCGGCGGCCTTCATCCTGAGTGGCCTTTTGAACATTATCTCAATATGCTCTCTGCCATAAAAAAGCATTTTCCAAGACTGCATATCAAGGCATTCACCGCAGTCGAGATCGATTACTTTTCGAAGATCAGCGGACGTTCGCTCGAAGATACACTCACTACCCTGAAGGAGAGCGGCCTCGGCTCCATGCCGGGCGGCGGCGCAGAGATCTTCAGCGAAGGCATTCGGAACCAGCTCTGCCCTGAGAAGATCCCGGGTGACCGCTGGATCGAGGTGATGGAGGCGGCGCACCGCGTCGGCATCAGGACAAATGCGACCATGCTCTATGGACATGTTGAATCCCTCGCTGACCGGGTCGATCATCTCTCTCGCTTACGCAGCCTGCAGGACAGGACAGAGGGGTTCCAGGCATTTATCCCCCTTGCCTATCACCCAAAGAATACCGAGATCGAGGGCAGTTACACCTCCGGTATCGATGACCTGAAGACCATGGCAGTAAGCCGAATCTTCCTCGATAATTTTGCGCATATCAAGGCTTACTGGATAATGCTCGGGGAAAAGATCTCTCAGCTGGCGCTCCTGTTCGGTGCTGATGACATTGACGGCACGATCATCGAAGAGAAGATCACCCATTCTGCAGGCGCATTGACCGGTGAAAAGCTGACAGCAGAGCAGCTTGTGGACCTGATACAGAAGACAGGCAAAAAAGCGGTCGAGCGGGATTCCTTCTACAAAACGGTCAGGACATATACATGAAAGCATATCCAATAAAGAAACGCATAGACAAAAAAGAGGCCCTCGCATTATTCAAAAATGCGGACCTGCTCGGCCTGGGCATATGGGCTGACAGTATTAAAAAAGCGCTCCATCCTGACGGCGTCTGCACCTTTGTTGTAGACAGGAACATCAATTACACCAACATCTGCATCAACAAATGCAGCTTCTGCGCATTCTGGCGTGATGAAGACGCTGCGGATGCGTACCTGCTCGATATGGGTACCATATTCCGGAAGATAGAAGAGACGCTCGAACTTGGCGGCACGCAGATCCTGATCCAGGGCGGCCTCCACCCGGCACTCGATATCTTTTATTACATGGACCTCCTCTCTGCGATAAAGGAACGGTTCGCGATCAATGTCCACGGTTTTTCGCCTCCGGAGATCTGCTTTATCGCAGATGCATCCGACCTGACCATACGCGAAACCCTTAGCATGCTGAAGTCTGCTGGGCTGGACTCTATCCCCGGAGGCGGCGCCGAGATACTCTCCGACCGGGTGCGCGAGATACTCAGCCCGAAGAAGATCAAGTCCTCGCGCTGGCTTGAGGTGATGGAGGCGGCGCACAGGCTCGGCATGCGAACCACAGCGACCATGATGTTCGGCAGCATCGAGACTCCTGAGGACATCATCACCCACCTTGATACCATAAGAGAACTCCAGGACAAAACTGGCGGATTTACCGCCTTCATCCCCTGGTCATTCCAGCCGGGAAATACGGATCTGGGGGCAAAGGGCAAAGGGCAAGGGGCAAAAGGCAAGAAGGTTCACCGTTCAAAATTTAGCGTTCAGAGTCCGGCTACGGCCGTCGAATATCTCAGGGTGCTGGCGCTCTCAAGGATCTACCTTGATAACATCGAGAATATCCAGGCCTCATGGGTGACCCAGGGCCTGAAGATGGCCCAGATAGCGCTTCGGTTCGGCGCGAATGACTTCGGTTCGACCATGATCGAAGAGAATGTCGTCGCATCCACCGGCGTCAGCTTTGCGGTCACCAAACATGACATAATCAATGCCATCCGTGCCGCGGGCTTTGCCCCGGCACAGCGGGACACGTATTACAATGTATTAAGATTCTTTTAAAGGAGAACTCATGGCTGATACAGAAAACATATATGACGTTTTGATCATCGGCGGAGGACCTGCCGGTTTATCCGCAGCCCAGTACGCATCCCGCTCCAAGCTCAAGACCCTTGTGATCGACAAGTCCAGGACCGCCGGTGCACTTGCGTACACCGGCCATATCGAGAACTACCCCGGCATCCCTGCGCCGATCTCCGGCAAAGAGCTCCTTGACCTTTTCCGCGACCAGGCGATCAGGTTCGGCGCTGAATACGTGGAGGCGCAGGTCGTCGGCGTAAACCTTGCCGGCGAGGTCAAGGAAGTCTTCACTATGGAGGGCGGGTACAAAGGAAAAAGCGTGATCATCGCAACAGGCTCCATGGGAAGAAAACCGACCATAAAGGGAGAGGCCGAGTTCTTGGGAAGAGGGGTCAGCTACTGCGCTGTCTGCGATGCCGCCTTTTTCAAAGGTAAGGTCGTCTGCGTGATCGGCAATTCAGAAGAAGCTGTCAAAGAAGCGGGATACCTCACCCGATTTGCAGAGACCGTTTACCTCATCTCGCCGACCCCGAAACTGAAGGTCGAGGACCATCCTGCCCTTGAGTCGCAGAACCTGAAGGTTCTTGCAGCTCATTCGGTCACCTCCATCGAGGGTCAGGAGACGGTCGAAAAGATCATGCTCATGGATGCCGAGAAGAAAATTATTGAACTTGCCGTATCAGGCGTCTTTGTATACATCCAGGGCTCCAAGCCTATTATCGATTTCCTGTACGGCTCAGTGCCGCTCACCGAGGAAGAATGCCTTGATGCGAACAGGATGATGGAGACGCCCCTGCCCGGCGTTTTTGCAGCCGGCGATGTCAGATGCACAGAGATCAGGCAGGTCGTCACTGCAGCGTCTGACGGCGCAGTTGCCGCACTCTCTGCTGAAAAGTTCCTGCACCACAGAGGCAGGCACAAATATGACTGGGGTAAATAGGCTCAATTTGACAGCCCTTCGCTGACTGTGGTTTAATACCTTCGCTTTAAAAATAGCCCGGTGAGGCTAAAAAGCAAAAGGAGTCAGCGTGAGCTGCATTCGCAACAATAAACCCTTCTCTTCCGTCTCGAAAACTCCACAGCCATGTATTCCCTTTTTTGCGCTTTTTTTTCTTTCTCATTACTCATCACCCATCACCCATCACGGTATTTACCATGTCTAAAGAACTTCTGGACAAAAAAGATATTGAACGGGCTATTACGCGCATGGCCCATGAGATCATAGAAAAGAACAAGGGCGTCCGGGACATCTGCCTGGTCGGCATCCAGCGCGGAGGCGTCCACATAGCGCACCGTCTGAGCGCGAAACTGAAGGAGATAGAGGGAAGCGACCTTCCGGTTGGCACCCTCGATATATCCCTTTACCGCGACGATCTGAATGTAAGGGCAGAACAGCCCGTGGTCCGCAGGACCCAGGTTCCTTGCGAGATCAATGACCAGAAGATCGTGCTGATCGACGACGTGCTCTTTACCGGCAGATCGATCCGCGCTGCCATGGATGCGATCATGGACCTCGGAAGGCCTTCTGCTATACAGCTTGCCGTGCTTGTGGACCGGGGCCACCGGGAACTGCCGATCAAGGCGGATTATGTCGGCAAGAATATCCCGACCTCAATGAACGAAACCGTAAAGGTCCAACTGACCGAGGACGGTGAAGAAGACATGGTGGTGCTCGCATGAGCCTCAGGTCAAAAGACCTCATCAGCATCAAGGACATCAGTCCTGAGGAGATCGAGCTTATCCTTGAGACAGCCGCAGGATTCAAGGATGTGCTCGGCAGGGATATTAAAAAGGTGCCTGCACTCCGGGGCAAGACGACCGTCAACCTCTTTTATGAACCCTCAACGCGGACGCGGACATCCTTTGAGGTTGCTGCAAAAAGGCTCAGCACTGATGTGATCAATATAGCAACCTCGACCAGCAGCGTAGTAAAAGGCGAGACCCTGCTCGATACGGCAAAGACCGTATTGGCGCTTGGTGCGGATATTGTGGTGATCAGGCATAGCTGCTCCGGAACGCCGCATTTCCTTGCAAGGAATATCGATGCCTCTGTGGTGAATGCGGGTGACGGCACGAATGAGCATCCAACGCAGGCGCTGCTCGATCTCTTCACTATCCGGGAGAAGAAAGGCAGCATCAAGGGCCTTGAGGTGGCGATCGTCGGAGACATCCTGCATAGCAGGGTCGCAAAATCGGACATCTATGCACTCACAAAGCTCGGCGCTAACGTGCGGCTGATCGGGCCGCCAACGCTTGTACCTGACTGCCTAAAAGAGCTCGGCGTAAAGGTTTACTTTGATATGAATGCAGGCCTTGAAGGCGCTGATGTGATCATGATGCTCCGGATCCAGCTTGAGCGGCAGGGCAAGGGGTTCTTCCCTTCGACCCACGAATATTTCAGAAATTGGGGGCTCACTGCCGCCAGAGTTTCGCGGGCGAAAGAGGACGCAATCATCATGCATCCCGGCCCGATGAACCGCGGCATCGAAATAGCGTCAGAGGTTGCTGACAGCGACCGTTCGGTGATCCTCGATCAGGTGACCAACGGCATTGCCGTGCGTATGGCGGTGCTCTATCTGGTCTCAGGAGTCAAGTCATGACCATTATCATTAAGAACGGACATCTTATAGACCCGACGCAGAAGATCGACGAGATCTGCGACATCCTTATTGAAGATGGCAAGATCAAGGAGCTCCGGCAGCAGAAGACCAAAGGCAAAGCACAGAAGAACGGAACCGAACAGAAGGCCGCGCAGGGCGAACAGGAAGTTATCGACGCCACAGGCATGCTGGTCATGCCCGGATTGGTGGACATGCATGTGCACCTCAGAGAGCCGGGCTTCGAATATAAAGAGACGATCAGGACAGGCACTGAAGCGGCTGTCAGGGGCGGAATCACCTCGGTCTGCTGCATGCCGAACACGAACCCGGTGAACGACAACCCCGGGATCACGGAGTTCATACTGAGAAAGGCAATACTGGAAGGCTCCTGCTCGGTCTTCCCGATCGGCGCCATAAGCAAGGGCCAAAAAGGCGAGGAACTTGCAGAGCTCGGCATGATGTTCGATGCAGGCTGTGTGGCCTTCTCTGACGACGGCAGACCGGTCATGGACTCACTGCTGATGCGCAGGGCCCTCGAGTATTCAAGGATCAGAAAGACCCTCATCATTTCCCATGCCGAAGATATGTCCCTGGCAGCAGGCGGCGTGATGAACGAAGGCCTCCTTTCGATCACCCTTGGGCTGAAAGGTATCCCTGCACAGGCAGAGGAGGTCATGATCAGCCGCGATATCGCACTTGCTGAACTGACCGGCGGCAGGCTCCATATCGCACACGTCTCGACCGCAGGCTCGGTCGAACTCCTGAGGCAGGCAAAGAAGCGCGGGATTGCCGATATCACTGCTGAGACCTGCCCTCATTACTTCTCGATCACCGAGGACGCTGTCATCGGGTACAACGCCAATGCCAAAGTGAACCCGCCGCTCCGCAGACAGGCAGACCTTGAGGCGATCAGGCAAGGCCTTCAGGACGGGACCATAGATGTCATAGCAACAGACCATGCGCCGCACCACAAGGACGAGAAGTCCGGTGAATTCGACAATGCGCCCTCAGGCATTTCAGGGTTCGAGACCTCGCTCGGCCTGAGCATGCGGCTTGTGGACCAGAAGGTCCTTACCCTTGCCCAGCTTGTCGATAAAATGTGTACAGCGCCTGCAGGGATTCTCGGCATTGCTGATAAAAAGGGCTCGCTCAGGTCCGGGGCAGATGCAGATATCGCGATCATAAATACAAAAAAAGAATATGCAGTCAGTGGAGCGGACTTCAGGTCAAAGGGAAAGAACACACCCTTTGAAGGCTGGGTGCTGAAAGCAGCACCTGCGGTCACGATTGCAAAGGGAAGGATATACCGATGGGAGTAAAAACGCTGCTCGTCCTTGCGGACGGTACGGTCTTTGAGGGAAAAAGCTTTGGCGCAGAAGGAGAGACGATCGGCGAGGTGGTCTTCAACACCTCGATGACCGGTTATCAGGAGATTCTGACCGACCCTTCGTACAAGGGACAGATCGTTACCATGACGTACACGCAGATGGGAAACTATGGCGTGAATGAAGAAGATATCGAATCAGCAGGCAGCATCAAGGCAGAAGGCTTTATCGTGAAGGAGGCCTGCGAATATCCCTCGAACTGGCGGTCGTCTTCGAGCCTGACCGCATACATGAAGAAATCAAATATCGTCGGCATACAGGCCATTGACACGAGGGCGCTCACACGCCATCTGCGGAACCACGGCGCCCAGATGGGCATCATCTCTACTGAGAACAGTGACCCGCACAAGCTCCTGGAGAAGGTCAAGGCCCATCCCGGCATCTCTGCCTTTGACTATGTGAAAGAGGTCTCCACAAAGGAGATCTATTCATGGGATGAAGGCTGCTGGAAATGGGGCGTCTGTACCGGTCCGGCTACGGATAGCGCTTCACGCTTTACGCCTAACGCTTTACGGACTATGGTTGTGTACGATTTCGGGATAAAAATGAATATCCTGAGAAACCTTGCGGATGCAGGCTTCAGCCTGACCGTCGTCCCTGCAGAGACACCGGCAGAGGCAGTGCTCGAGAGGAAGCCTGATGCCGTGCTTCTGAGCAATGGGCCGGGAGATCCGGAGAGGATCACCTATGGTATCGAGAATGCACGCAGGCTCATCGGCAAGCTCCCGGTCTTCGGCATCTGTCTCGGCCACCAGATCCTCGGCCTTGCAATGGGCGGAAGGACCTATAAACTGAAATTCGGCCATCACGGTGGCAACCACCCGGTCAAGGACCTCGCAAGCGGGAAGGTCGAGATCACCTCGCAGAACCACAACTACTGCGTTGACATCGCAAGCCTCAAGGGCAAGGTCGAGTTGACGCACCGGAACCTGTTCGACGGCTCTGAAGAGGGCATGCGGCATGTAGAACTCCCGGTCTTTTCGGTCCAGCACCACCCGGAGGCAGGACCCGGCCCGAATGATTCGACGCATATATTCAGACAGTTCAGAGAGATGATAGAAAAAGGTGCGGCTTGATTGAAAAACAGACCGGTACATACAGCCTGGCAAGGGACGACGCAAGACTCGTCTTCAGGACAGCAAATTTTACTGCAGGTCAGGGAAGTGTGCTGCACAGCGGCGTATACAACAGGGAGTTCTCTTCCTGGCTCGCAGCCTTTACCTTTGCAGGGATCGCCTATTTTTTTCTGGTGATGGGCTTCGGGAAGGGGACCGTCCTGTATGCGGTCTTCATGGTCCTGTTCATCGGGACCTTCCCGCTCTTCAGAAAATATGTCTTCAGGGAACAGTTCCTTGAGACCGTGCTTGACAGGACTGAAGCAACGGCAGTCATAACCCGGCAGGGCATCAGGAAGAAGGTATTGGAAACGGTCCCCCTGGCAGATATCACAGGCCTCTGGATCGATACGCAGAAGACAGAGGTCAAGAACCGCGACGGCGTAGAATTTGTGCAGAAGATCTCGGCGCAGCACAATGCAGCGATACCCGGGTTCGGCGAAGAAACGGTCTTTTACTCGCTCAAGCTGAGGCACGCTGATGGCACGGACCGGATAGTGTTCGCAGACAAAACAATGCAGGACGTGATCGCTGTTTATGATGAGATGAAGGAGTTTTTGAAAATCGGTAATACTTAGCTGGATAGTCTGTAGGCAGATAGGTGTTTAGTCTGTGCTAACAGACTACAGTCTAAACAACCTGAATAGTTCTGAAAATCATATATCTGAGAGGTAATTGTGCCCAAGAGAGAAGACATCAAGAAAATACTGCTGATCGGTTCAGGCCCGATCGTGATCGGCCAGGCCTGCGAATTCGACTATTCAGGCACCCAGGCATGCAAGGCGCTGCGCGATGAGGGATATAAGGTTGTCCTCGTCAATTCCAATCCTGCCACGATCATGACAGATCCCGAGACCGCTGATGTGACCTATATAGAACCGCTGACCGTTGAGATCCTCGAAATGATCATAGAAAAGGAACGGCCTGACGCCATCCTGCCGACCATGGGCGGACAGACCGCGCTCAACCTGGCAGTGAAGCTTGCCGAAGGCGGCATCCTTGATAAATACAAGGTAGAGCTTATCGGCGCAAAGCTCCATGCGATCAAGAAGGCTGAGGACAGGGAGCTGTTCAAACAGGCTATGCTCAGGATCGGGCTTGATCTGCCGAAGAGCGCCACGGTCTCCACCATAAAGGAAGGGCTTGATGCGATCGACCAGATCGGCTTCCCTGCGATCATGCGTCCTGCCTTCACGCTCGGCGGCACAGGCGGCGGCATCGCATACAACATCGAAGAATATACTGAGCTGCTTGATAAAGGGCTGAAGCTCAGCCCGGTGAGCCAGATATTGGTTGAAGAATCCTGCCTCGGCTGGAAGGAATATGAGCTCGAGGTGATGCGCGACACAAAAGACAATGTGGTGATCATCTGCTCGATCGAGAACTTTGACCCCATGGGTGTGCATACCGGCGATTCGATAACCGTGGCCCCTGCCCAGACGCTGACCGATAAGGAATACCAGCGCATGCGGGACGCCTCGATCGCGATCATCCGCGAGATCGGTGTTGATACCGGCGGTTCGAACATCCAGTTCGCGCTCAATCCGGAGACCGGCCGCATGATCATCATCGAGATGAACCCGCGCGTTTCGCGCAGTTCTGCGCTCGCGTCCAAGGCAACCGGTTTTCCGATCGCCAAGATCGCGGCAAAGCTGGCAGTGGGACTGACGCTCGATGAGATCAGGAACGACATCACGCGCGAAACACCGGCTTCGTTCGAGCCGACCATCGACTATGTGGTGACCAAGTTCCCGAGGTTCGCCTTTGAAAAGTTCCCTGAGGCAGATCCGCTGCTGACCACGCAGATGAAGTCGGTCGGTGAGGCCATGTCCATAGGCAGGACCTTTAAAGAATCCCTCCAGAAGGCCCTGCGGAGCCTCGAAAACGGCAGCTACGGTCTTGAAGAGGTGAGCGCTGATTTCGAGAAGATCAAGAAGAAACTGAAGATCCCGAGCGCCGAACGCATGTGGTATGTTGCACATGCACTGCGCACCGGCATGACCGTTGAAGAGATCTTCGAGTATTCGGCGATCGACCCCTGGTTCCTGAACAACCTGAGGGAGATCATCGAGTTCGAAAACGAACTCAAAGTTCAAGGTTTGAAGTTCAAGCTTCAGGGTTCAGTAAACGGGGAACATAGAACATCGAACATAGAACTTCTTCGCGAGGCAAAGGAGTATGGCTTTTCCGACAGGAGGCTCGGCCAGCTCCTCGGACTGCCGGAGGCTGAGGTCAGGAATTTCAGAAAAGACAATAACATCAGGCCTGTGTACAAGATGGTCGACACCTGCGCTGCAGAATTCGCTGCATATACGCCGTACCTCTATTCAACGTATGAAAGACCGTTCTATAAGCTTAATAGCCTGCAAGCTGACAAGCCTGCAAGCATCTTTGACTCCGAGGCCGCACCCACAGACAAGCAGAAGATCGTTATCCTCGGATCAGGCCCGAACAGGATCGGACAGGGAATAGAATTCGACTATTGCTGCGTGCATGCTGTGTACGCTTTACGCGAGCTCGGGTACGAGACGATCATGGTCAACTGCAATCCCGAGACCGTCAGCACAGACTATGACACTGCTGACCGGCTCTATTTCGAGCCGCTCACGATCGAGGATGTGCTCAATATCATTGATGCGGAAAAACCGATCGGCGTGATCGTCCAGTTCGGCGGCCAGACACCGCTCAAGCTTGCCGTGCCCCTTGAAAAAGAGGGCATAAAAATATTGGGCACATCTCCTGACGCGATCGACCGCGCTGAGGACAGAAAACGCTTTAAGGCGCTCCTTCACAAACTGAACCTGAAACAGCCGGAGAGCGATACGGTCATGTCGGTCGAAGAGGCGGTGGCAGCTGCAAACGCCATAGGGTACCCGGTCATGGTAAGGCCGTCCTATGTACTCGGCGGCAGGGCAATGGAGATCGTATACGACGAAGAGTCGATCAGGAATTATATGGCCCGCACGGTCAAGGCATCTCCCGAGCATCCGATCCTCGTCGACAAATATCTCGACGACGCGATCGAGGTTGACGTTGATGCACTCTGTGACGGCAAGGACGTTATCATCGGCGGCGTCATGGAGCATATTGAAGAGGCAGGCATACATTCAGGCGACTCTGCCTGCTCGTTGCCGCCCTACTCCCTGAGCAAAGAGATCATTGATGAGATAAAGAGACAGTCAAAAGAGCTTGCCCTTGACCTTGGCGTCATCGGGCTTATGAATGTGCAGTTCGCCGTGAAAAAGGACGAGATCTATATCCTTGAGGTGAACCCGCGCGGCTCAAGGACCGTACCGTTCGTCTCAAAGGCGACCGGCGTTCCGCTTGCAAAGATCGCTGCAAAGGTGATGACCGGCAAGACCCTGAAGGAACTCGGCATAACTACCGAGGCGCAGATAAACCATGTTGCGGTAAAGGAGGCGGTCTTCCCCTTTGACAAGTTCCCCGGCGTTGACACCATCCTCGGGCCTGAGATGAAGTCGACCGGCGAGGTGATGGGCATAGACAATGACTTTGGCAGGGCCTATGCAAAGGCCCAGGCAGCGAGCAACAACAAGCTCCCGCAGGCAGGCAAGATCGTGATCAGCATCAGGGACAAGGACAAGCCCGGCATCTGCGATCTGGTGCAGAGGCTCTATGCTGCAGGCTTTACGGTAGTTGCGACAAAAGGCACGGCAGCGTTCCTGAACGAAAAGGGACACGTTGTCGAGGTGATCAACAAGGTGACCGAGGGCAGACCGCATATTGTTGACTTGATCAAGAACAAGGAGGTCGTCTTTGTCATTAACACGGTAAGCGGAGCTCAGGCGAAGATGGACTCCATGTCGATCAGGAGAAGTGCTCTCCAGTATGGCGTGCCCTACACCACCACTGTTTCAGGCGCAAAGGCGGTCGTCACCGCGATCGAACAGCTCCAGAAGAAGAAGATCAATATCAAGTCGATACAGGAATATCACCGCGACGCGTAGCTGACCGTTCTTCCCAATGAAGAGAATGCTATTTTGGGCCATCATAAAGAGACTCTGCATCGGGCTGCTGATGCTTCTTGTTACCGCACCATTGGCTTCAGCTCTTGACAAACAGGAACAGACCAGGCTGTTCGAAAAGAAACTCCGGGGCATGATCGAAAAGAAGGTTCTGCCGATCATCGACGTCGAGTTTCATCACGGCGGCAAAGTGGAGATCGAGAAGCTTATAGACCGCATGGATGATAATGGCGTTGCCCTGATCTGGCTTGGCCCCAATGAAAAGCTTGGCAGTATGGAATCAGTAAGAATGAATGAGCAATTCCCTGATCGGTTTGTTCCGGTGACCATGCATGGTGATGGTCCCCGCTGGCACAGCAGTGACAAGGGTTTTCTCGATGATCTGACAAGAGATGCAAGGTCGGGAAAATATTATGCCATGGGTGAATTTGAAGCTCGCCACTATCCTTCAAGCACAAACAACCGGGATGTCCATATGCCGGTTGACTCTGAATCGATGCAGGTTGTCTTCGGACTTTCAGCTGAAACAGGGTTGCCGTTCCTTCTTCATCATGAGGCAGAAGATGGTCTTCTCCCGGAGCTTGAGAGAATGCTTGTCAAGTATCCAAAAGCCAAGGTCATCTGGTGTCATATCGGAAGGAACCGCAACCCCGGCACATGGAAAAAGTTCCGGCGTGCTGATGCCGCAAGAGATTACCTGAAGAAATACCCTAATCTGTATTTTGACTTCCTTGCATCTAAACCCGGCTCCAAATATCATGGCACCGGACAGGTAGAAGGTGTTATGTATGAAATTTCATCCTATGGTGTTGAAATCGACCCTGAGTGGAAGAAGGTGATCGAAGAGTTCCCTGACCGGTTTGTGCTGGGTTCAGATATCAATACGGGAAGGTTTGAGAACTTCGACCGGGTTATAGACACCTACAGAAACATCATCCTGAAGGGATTGCGTCCTGATGTGGCAGAAAAGATTGCCTATAAGAATGCGTGGAAATTGATGACCGGCGAGGAATGGAAGTCTCCTGCGAGGTAAGCTCCGCCGCTTTGTTACCATGACGTACAATCGGGCATTAATTCGGTCTCGTTTAGTCTGTCTCCGCGTGACTGTCATCCTTAATTTTTTATGTTGAGAACTATCGCCAACTCCCTCTCTTCTTGACAGGCATACGCATAACGCATACAATAAAAGCATATCAAGGAGGTGCGTTATATGCGTGCGACATTGAATATCCCTGATGACCTAATGTCAGATGTCCAGAAACTTTCCGGAGAAAAGTCCAAGACCAAGGCTATCGTAACTGCCATGGAAGAGTTTGTCAGGGACAAGAAAATGAAGAAACTGCTCTCCCTAAGAGGCAAGATACAGATCGACTACGATTGGGAAAAAGAGGAAGAGCTGGAACTGAAAGCCCAGGAAGAGAGGCTAACGCTCTTTGAAAAATAAGATACTTGCAGACACAAGCATCTGGATAGAGTTTTTCAGGCCAGATACCGCTGCAGGCAATCTGCTTGAAACTCTGCTGACTGAAAACTCAGTGGTCACGTGCGGGATCGTGCTGTTCGAACTCATGCAAGGGGTCAAGTCTGACAAAGAAAAGGCTGCTATCATGGATGCCCTTTCTGGCCTGCCGTATAGGGAAATGAACGAACAACTATGGCTGAGATCAGCCGAGCTTTCTTCATCATTGAAGAAAAAGGGCGTAACGCTTCCGCTCTCTGACATTTTTATTGCTGCTATTGCCATTGAGCATAACCTCTCAGTTTTTACTCTCGACAAACACTTTGAGCAGATACCAGGAGTTCTGATCTATACCGCTTCATAGCCTCATATGCATTTCGTCTGTTAAATTCTGAATCCAAGCAAGTGCAAGTGCGAAAAGGCTGCTATCCGTAACCCGCTATGGCTTCTTCATACTATTGAGCTGTATCTGAACATCCTGGCGCCATCTGCTTTCAGGAAAATGTTCAAGAAAATATTGATACTCGCCAATCAGATACTCATCGCCGAATCTTACAGTAATTTGCGAGTTATATTTTTCAGGATCAGTGATCTTGGACATTGCTATTTTTGTCTGCTGAAAACCCATCTTAAATTCATCATATTTGGGCGTTCTAAAATTTACCTGTTCTCTAAAGTTAAAGCGCTTCACTTCATATCCATGATCATAAACAATAAATCCGAAATTACCTCCTTGCCCGAACGGGAATGGCACAATATTAACAAGCAGATAGCCGGGCACTTCAAATGAGCCATCAGCCTTCGTCTGCATACGCAATTCCTTAAGAATTGCACCTTCTGTTGTTCCCCCCGGACCTGCAATTATTCTATTCCAGGACGCATAAACCCGCGCACCGGCGATGGGCTTGCCGGTCTCGGCATCTACAACCACCCCTTTGATCTCAGGGGTCTTTAGGAATGTGCAGCCGGTGAGAATTATTGCAAACAAGGATATCAGGACGAGCTTGTTCATGCCGCGCATTGTATTACCATTCGGTGACTCGTCCGTCTTCATGCCAACCATTGTAGCATTCGGCCCGAAGGCTGCATAGTTTTTTCTCCAATCCGACAAATTCTCAAAGAACATTTGGATTGAGCAGGTCTATCGTCCTTATGGAAATATCCCCGGATCAAAGATGAAGCTTGATCATTATTTTCAGCTTGTGCGGTAAAGATCGTCTTTACTGCCAACTAGAGAAATGGTTATTGCAACGCCGATGCTTCTGTAATTACAATTGCGATTTTGCTTTATGCTAAAATGTTGTCGGAGGTGCTCTTATGACCAAGACGATAGAAGCAGTTTATGAAGAAGGTATTTTTCGGCCCCTCAGCCCAATAAAAGGATTAAAAAGCAGCCAAAAAGTCCGTATCACACTGGAAACGTCATCAAGGAAGAAGCATCCCCTTGCCGGTCTTTGCGGCACACTCCCGGACAAGGATGCGGCTGAGATGCTGAAGGTTATAGATGAAGAGTTTGAAAAGGTGGACATGAGTGAGTGGTAAGATCGCTCTCGACACAGATGTAGCTATACGGTTTCTCAACGGCAACGAAATAATTGACGCCTTTCTTGCCAAGCACCCTGATGTTTATTTGCCTGTCATTGTTGCAGGAGAACTTCTCTTCGGCGCATTGAATTCGAAGCACGCTGAACAGAATCTTGCCAGACACAAAAAGCTTATCCAGAAAACGCGTGCCTTAACGATTACTGAAACAACAGCTATTGTGTATGCAAAGACGCGTTTGTCCCTGAAAAAGAAGGGCAAGCCCATTCCAGAGAACGACCTCTGGATTGCATCTTTGTGCATTGAGCATAAAATTCCGCTTCTCAGCAATGATGCCCACTTTGACGATATCGAACATCTTAGTCTTGTCCGACTTCCTCTTAATTGACTCTCCCTGAAGACATTGCCATAGTCGCTTGCAAATGCTGAAGCGATTGCTTATTTAGGATAACCCGCTGACAGCTCTGGTTATATTGAGAAAATCGCAATGAAGTGCTAATCTTTTTACATGTTGATAAATAATATTCTCTCCTACAAAGAGTCAGCCGGGTTGCTCTCATTATGAAAAAACGTATTGCCTTCGCCGCAATCGGTCTGGTCATTCTCATCGCCATCCTTGGCGGCATCAAGGCGCTCCAGATCAGGGCAATGATCGACCAGGGCAAGAAGTTCGTCCCCCCGCCCGAGACCGTCACCACCGCAGCAGTAAAGTCTGAGACCTGGGACACTGCGCTGACCGCTGTCGGCACGCTGAACGCGGTGCAGGGGGTGACCATTGCGGCTGAACTGGCAGGCAAGGTGGTAAGGATCGAGTTCGAGCCGGGCGCTGCAGTAAAGAAAGGAGATATCCTGATCCGTCAGGACACCTCCTCTGAAGAGGCACAGCTTCCGGGTGTCCTGGGTCAGGTGAACCTGTATGCCACGAACCTCGAACGGGCGAACCTGCTGCTCGCAAAAGGGATCATCTCCCGCTCAGACCGCGATATTGCGGTCGCAAATGCAGAGCAGGCACAGGCACAGGCAGAGACAATCCGCGCTGCCATCGCCAAGAAGACGATCAGGGCGCCCTTCAGCGGCCGCCTCGGCATCCGCCAGGTGAACCTCGGCCAGATCCTCCGCGAGGGCGATCCGATCGTTACGCTGCAATCGCTCGACCCCATGTTTGTTGACTTCACCCTGCCGCAGCAGCAGCTTATACAGATACACCCCGGTCTGCCGGTACAGGTTACAGGCGATGCCCTGCCCGGCAGCACGATCAACGGCAAGATCACGACCATCAATCCTCTGATCGATGCTGATACCCGGAGCATCAAGGTACAGGCCACGGTCTCGAACCGGATGGAAAAGCTTCGGCCGGGCATGTTCGTAAGCGTAGCAGTCGGCCTGCCTGCACGTCAGCAGGTGATGATCATCCCTGCCACGGCAATCCTGTACGCACCATACAGCGATTCGGTCTTTGTTGTCGAGGAGAAGAAAGACGGCAAGGGCGAAAAGACATTGCGCCAGCAGTTCGTCCGGCTCGGAGAAAAGCGCGGTGACTTCATCGCTGTCACCACCGGACTGAAGGAAGGCGAAACCGTTGTAACGACCGGCGTCTTCAAGCTGCGCAACGGCCAGTCAGTAGTGGTTGACAACAAACTCGCTCCTGACTTTCAGCAGTCACCAAAACCTGAGAACAACTGAGACCGTGTTCCTGCTATGAACATCACTGACCTGTTTATCCGCCGCCCGGTCCTTGCGCTGGTGGTGAACCTTCTTATCCTGATCGCCGGTCTTCAGGCGATCCGCACCCTCAATGTCCGTCAGTATCCGCGCAGCGAAAATGCTGCGGTCACGGTCACGACGGTCTATATCGGCGCCAGTTCAGACCTCGTGCGGGGCTTTGTCACAACGCCGCTGGAGCGCGCCATTGCTGCAGCAGACGGCATCGATTACATGGAGTCCCAGAGCAGCCTCGGCCTGTCGACCATCAAAGTGAGGCTCAAACTCAACTATGATGCAACCAAGGCCTTGGCAGAGATCAGCTCCAAGGTCGATCAGGTCCGCAGCGATCTGCCTCCTGAGGCTGAGGTGCCGATCATCAATATCGAGTCTGCAGACAGCCAGTTCGCATCTGCGTACCTCAGCTTCACCTCGGACATGCTCAAGCAGAACGAGATCACCGAATACCTGGTGCGCATTGTTCAGCCGCGTCTGTCAGCCATCGAGGGTGTGCAGCGTGCGGACATACTCGGCGCCCGCACCTTTGCGATGCGCATCTGGCTAAAGCCTGACAAGATGGCCAGCCTGAACATCAGCCCTGCGCAGGTGCGTCAGGCGCTCTCTACCAATAATTTTCTGTCAGCCCTCGGTCAGACAAAAGGGTCGTTCATCCAGGTGAACATGACCGCGAACACGAACCTGAGCACAGTTGATGAGTTCAAAAAACTGGCGGTGCGTGAGCAGAACAACAGTATCGTACGACTGGGTGATATCGCAGACGTGCAGCTCGGGGCAGAGAGTTATGATGCAGAAGTGCATTTCTCCGGACAGACCGCGGTCTTCATGGGCATATGGCCCCTGCCCAATGCCAACTCCCTGGATGTTATCAGGCGGGTAAGGACGGAGATGGATGCGATCCAGCGCGATCTGCCGAGCGGCATGCAGTCACGTGTCGCGTACGATGCTACCAACTATATTACGAATGCTATTCATGAGGTGCTGAAGACCCTTGGCGACACGCTGCTGATCGTCGTGGTGGTCATCTTCCTCTTCCTGGGGTCTTTCCGCTCGGTCTTCATACCGGTCATCGCCATACCGGTCTCCCTGATCGGGGCGGTCTTCCTGATGCAGTCCTTCGGCTTCACGGTCAATCTGCTGACCCTGCTGGCTGTTGTCCTCTCTGTCGGTCTGGTGGTTGATGACGCCATCGTAGTAGTCGAGAATGTGGAACGTCATCTGGGCGAAGGCAGATCGCCGACTGAGGCTGCTCTGATCGGAGCACGTGAACTGGTCGGGCCTATCATTGCGATGACCATCACCCTGGCAGCTGTGTACCTCCCGATCGGTCTGCAGGGCGGGCTGACCGGTTCCCTGTTCCGCGAGTTTGCCTTCACCCTGGCAGGTGCGGTAACCATCTCAGGTATCGTTGCCCTGACCCTGTCGCCGCTCATGTCAGCAAGGCTGCTCAAGCCCGGAAGCAGCGAGCATGGACTGGCAGGTCGCATCTCCCGCGACTTCAACCGGCTCAAGAACGCATACGGCCGGAGACTTGATGCAACCCTGAGGGCGCGGCCTGCAGTGTACACCGTCTGGATCGTGGTGACCCTGCTGACCGTGCCGTTGTTCATCATGTCTGCGAGGGAGCTGGCACCTACCGAAGACCAGGGCGTTATCTTCGGCATCCTGGACTCATCAGCCAATTCGACGCTCGATCAGAACAGCATGTACGCGGCTGCGGTCAATGAGGCCTTCATGAGCGTGCCGGAAACAGACTTTACTTTCCAGATCACTTTTCCGAGTTCCGGGTTCGGCGGCATGGTGGTCAAACCATGGGACCAGCGCAAAAGAAACATATTCCAGATCCTGCCCGGGGTGCAGCAGAAGCTGCAGGCCATACCCGGCGTACAGGTCTTCCCGGTAACACCACCTGCACTTCCGGGCGGCGGTCAGTTCCCGGTCGAATTCATCCTGGCATCAACCGCAGAGACCGGACAGATCCTGGACTTCGCACGCCAGCTGCAGATGAAGGCGATGCAGAGCGGCATGTTCGCCTTTCCGCCGATAATCGACGTGAAGATCGATCAGCCACAGACCGAGTTCATCATCGACCGCGACAAGGTGGCTGCCCTTGGCCTCAACCTGTCGCAGGTCGGCGCTGACCTGGGGAGTATGGTGGGAGGCAATTTCGTCAACCGGTTCGACATTGCAGGACGCAGCTACAAGGTCATACCGCAGATACAAAGGATCGGACGCTTGAACCCTGACCAGCTCCAGAACATCCATGTCACCGGACCCAACAACAGCCTGATCCCGCTCAGCAGCATCGCCAAATTAAAGGATTCGGTCGTGCCCCGCTCGCTCAACAGGTTCCAGCAGCTGAATGCAGTGAAGATCAGCGGCGTTGCAATGCGGCCGCTGGACGAGGCACTGCGTTTTCTGGAGGACGAGGCAGGCAAGATCCTGCCGAAGGGATATAAGCTCGACTATACCGGAGAATCCCGCCAGCTGCGCACTGAAGGGAGCAAATTCCTCGCTGCCTTTGCGCTGGCTGTTATCCTGATATTCCTGGTGCTGGCAGCCCAGTTCAACAGCTTCCGCGACCCCTTTGTCATCCTGGCAGGTTCTGTGCCGCTCGCCATGTTCGGCGCGCTTCTCTTCACCTTCCTGAAGATACCTGACCCGAACACACCCTTCTGGACCCGGGGCTGGACCACGACGCTCAATATCTATTCGCAGGTTGGACTGGTAACCCTGGTCGGCCTGGTATCAAAGAACGGCATCCTGATCGTGCAGTTTGCCAATCAGCTTCAGCTGCAGGGACAGTCCAAACTGGATGCAGTGCGCGGCGCAGCAATGACCCGTCTGCGTCCGATCCTGATGACCACTGCAGCCACTATTGCCGGCCATTTCCCGCTGACCCTGGTCACGGGCGCAGGCGCTGCTGCCCGTAACTCTATCGGTCTTGTTCTGGTCGGCGGCATGTTCATCGGGACCCTCTTCACGCTCTTCCTTGTTCCTTCCATTTATATGCTGATCGCGCGCGACCACAGCAAAGACCGGGAACGAGACGCAGTCATTCCTGCAGAAGCCCAGAGCAACGGATAATAAGAAGCATAAAAAAAGGGCCCTGAGGGTATTAGCCCTCAGGAACCCAGGGGAGGTAATTGA
>CAYXBA010000020.1:0-58328 GCA_964463135.1 uncultured Nitrospiraceae bacterium | reverse complement strand
TGGTTTCCACCTTAATTCAGCCCCAAACCTGTCCAACCTTTGGGGTCCACCTCTGGCCGAGACTCCTGGAGTGCGCGAATGCGGTAATGGCTGTTCAGGGGTTCACCGCCTCTGATATCTTTGGGTATCCGGATTACCTGAAACTTAAATCATCCATGACGCTCTTTGCATCTGTTGCAGGTCCGGACTCGGTATTCAGCCGCATACTGGACAAGTATTACAACGGCGAGCAAGATGCGAGGACGCTCGAACTTCTGACCTAATCATGGATTTATCCCTCCCCTTTCCAAGGGGAGGTTAGGTGGGGTATTGGAATATTTACCAAAACCTCCCCAAGCCCCTCCTTGGTAAGGAGGGGTTATTATCCGCAACGAAATGGCGTGGATCTGCAGAAATAAAGAGAAAAAAACCTGAGGAGCTTTCCGGCTAATTCTCTTCCCCCTCTATTGCCTTCAGCATCTCAGGCAGCACCTGATCGACAAACTCTGCAGGGGTAACGATCTTGAAAGTATAGGTCCCTTTCAACTTGTTCTTCGAAAAATCTTTTTTGTCTCCGGTCACAAGATAATCAGCCTTGCCCAGTATGGCAGATGGCAATACGGGCAGGTCCTTATCTGCTGTGCTGCCTGAAAGCTTCTGCACCAGTGTTCGTTCGGGCATGGGTACGACTTCAAGTCTGATCTTTTTGAAATATTCATGATAGACAGGAAGGGCGGCAGGCATCTTCTTCTGCAGATTGCGCTCGATCTCAATAAGATTGAACGCGCCGGTCATGCCGTGGAGTATCGGGAGATCGAGGCAGAAGATATCGAGGATCATTCGCGGCGGCCCGGTCTCGGAGAAGAGACCGGAGAGTATTACATTCGAATCGAGGAAGACCCTAACGACGCTTCCTGCCATAGGCCTCTTTAAAGAGCAGTTCCCTTTCTTCATCAAGGCCGGAGAGCAGCTCGTCCAGTGATCTGCCCGATGACTTCATCAGCTTCCTGAGCTGGCGTCTGGCCTCGTCAAGGGCAAGCCGCTTCGGTGTGATGATAAGTGAATCGCCCACCGGGATGATCGATACGACCTGGCCTTCTTCAAGGTGGCCTTTATCACGGACCTTCTTGGGGATGGTGAGCTGTCCTCTTGCCTTGATCTCTGCCAGGGTCACTTTTGTTTGCTGCATGGCTGCCTCCTCACTTACTTGAAATCTGAATTCAGAATATCAGAAATCAGATTATTGCACAAGAGGTTATGGAAGGCCTTACTCCTTCTCTTCCCCGGAAGCCTTCAGGCTACCGTCTTCCATCTTTTTTGCCAGCGCCTTCCAGTCGCATTCCTGCAGGTTCCTGACCCGGGTGTTGAGGACCTTGTTCTTGACCGCCTGAGTCCGGTCTGCCTCCTTAATGATCCCGTAGAACGGAAGCATCGTAAAAAAGGCCTGATCAGTAAAGTCCTGCAGCGGGGTCAGGACGTCCTCTCTCCTGGTATGAAAGGCATCTTCTCCTTCAGCGCAAGGTTTTGAGAAGACAATGAACTGCCTGCATGCAACAGGACGTATCGGATAGATCGAACAGGCATCATTGATAAGAAACGGACAGGGAGGCTTTCCCTCATGGCCTGCAAGCTGCTCCATCAAAACTTGCCTTGTCTCTCCCTGCATCTTTTCAATGACGTACCAGTAGATGCCTGCGAGTTCGAGGGGATAGACCGGGATGTCAGCATGAGTCTTGCAGCAGGCCCCGCACCCTTCACTGCATGCCATCCTCTTTTGTGTCTTCCTCTTCTCCCTTTTTATGGCAATGTCTATGCCCCTGTCGATGATCTCGTATGCATCAAGGAGCATCGGAAGCCAGACAAAGCGCGCTTCGTCCTCAGGGAACTGAAAGCGTTTTATTTCAGTATCTGCTGTCTTCTTTGCTTTCTTTGTTTTCATAGTGTCTTTAATCCGTAATTACAAAATAGTTTCATGCGTTTCAGTCGTCCTATTATAACAGGACTGTTTCTTTTCACATGGCGCTGCTGATGCGGATCAGGAAAAGAGTTGCAGCAATGTTCTGGCCTGAGAGCGATCAATTCCATATTTATTTATTCGCTGAATTACGGTAAGGTATCCGTAGTATGAAAGAGGAAACATAATGACAGCACCGCATCTTACCCTTGCACGGTTTGCCTGGCTTTCGATAGCTGCCGCGCTCCTGACCATGGCACTGAAGGCTGCTGCCTATCTGCTGACCGGCTCAGTAGGCCTGCTGTCTGATGCCATGGAGTCCCTGGTCAATCTTGTCGGTGCGATGATGGCTCTTGCCATGCTGACCATTGCAGCGCGGCCTGCTGATGAGGACCACGCATACGGTCACAGCAAGGCCGAGTACTTCTCGAGCGGAGTGGAAGGTTCCCTGATCCTTATCGCTGCCATCAGCATTGCCGTTGCTGCAGTGCAGCGGATTATCACGCCGAAGCCGCTTGAACAGATCGGACTGGGGCTTCTGGTATCGGTTGCTGCCTCGCTGGTGAACCTGTTCGTTGCGCTCATCCTGCTGAAGGCTGCGAAAAGCTACAACTCGATCACCCTCAAGGCAAACGCGCATCACCTGCTGACAGACGTATGGACCTCAGGCGGCGTTCTGATCGGCGTGGGACTGGTCGCCCTTACCGGATGGGAGCTGCTGGACCCGATCGTTGCAATCATTGTCGCTGCGAATATCGTCTGGTCAGGTGTCCGCATTGTCCGTGAATCCGTATTCGGCCTGATGGATGCATCGCTGCCGGCCGAAGATCTCAGCGTGGTGCAGGCTGTGCTTGACCGGCATTGCGGGGTGGACATCCAGTGCCATGCGCTCCGCACGCGTCAGTCAGGCTCACGGAAATTCGTATCCTTTCATGTGCTTGTGCCCGGTGACTGGACGGTCGATCGGGGCCATAATCTCCTCGAAGAGATGGAGACTGCTATCCGCGCGGCCCTGCCGAATGTGACCGTAGATACCCACCTTGAATCAATTCATGATCCCGTTTCCTGGGACGACATACCTCTGGACCGCGCTCAATGCGCCCGCAAGGATGACAATCTCCCGATCCCCTGACCCGTTGATCGCAGTGCTTGCTATGTCGTCCTGATCCTTTTTATACTTCAGATATGCCTAACACCTGCGGTATCTGCAAATACGGATATGACAACAAGCCGTCCGGCGAGAGACCGTCAGCCGGTACGGTCTGGTGCGGCAAGCGCAAGATCCAGATGGCAAAGCACCGCCAGATGGACTGTTTTATGCCTATGCCGGGCCTCAAGGTCCACCGGTGCGCTGACTGCAAGCGGGCAAAGATAACCCTGCCGTCAGGCGGTGCGCTCCAGCTCGGCAATGTCTGGTGCGACCGCAAGAAGACCGAGATACATAAGATGCGCAGTATGGACTGTTTTGAATAAACACTGTTGATCTTCTCTCCCCCCTGGTGCAATCGATAGTTATTTTTGTAGATGGAAGGGCACGCTTGTGCTTACCACGCCCTTCTTGAAGAGCAGAATGCCCTTGAGGAACAGGGCGGTCTGGTTATGCAGAAGGTGATGCCACCACTTTGTAGGCACGAACTCCGGCAGGACCACCGTGATAACACCGTCAGGGTATTGTTCGCGTATGCTGTCAATATAGTCAATAAGGGGTTCTGTTACTGACCGGTAAGGTGAATGCAGGATCTCGAGTTTTACTCCCATGCAGCGGGCGTCCCATTTCTCTTTCATCTTCCGGGTCTCAACAGGGTCGATGTAAACATAAACAGCAGTGACGTCAGCAGAGAGGGCCTTGCCGTATTTTATGGCCCCGATGACCGCCTGCTGCATGCCCGAGATCGGGATGATGACCGAGTGGTGCTGATAATCAATTTCGTCGATGACGCAGCGATCAATCGAGAGCTGCTCGGCAACGGATTGATAATGCCTTTGGACTTCCTTTGCAAGATAGACGAGCACCGGTATGGCAACAAGCACCATCCAGGCACCCTGGGCAAATTTCTCTACAGCAATGATCACCAGGACCACGCCGGTGACAAGTCCTCCCAATCCATTGATGACCGAACTCTTTAGCCAGCCTTTCCCTTTTTCACGGACCCAGTGTCTCACCATGCCGATCTGTGAGAGGGTGAAGGCCGTGAAGACGCCAACAGCATAGAGCGGTATGAGTGAATGGGTGTCGCCCCTGAAGAGCACAAGCAGGAGCGCAGAGAGAAAACCAAGGATAAGAATGCCGTTTGAGAATACCAGCTTGTCGCCGCGGTTGCTGAGCTGCCGCGGCAGGTACCGGTCATTTGCCATGATCGACGAGAGCCTCGGGAAATCTGCATAGGAGGTATTGGCTGCAAGGATCAGGATCAGGGCCGTGGCAAACTGGATGCCGTAATAGATGGGCCCTTTCGAAAAGATCGTTCTGGTGAGCTGCGAAAGCACGGTCTCGTTTTCGTTCGGCAGTATCGCATAGTAATGGGCATAATAGGCTATCCCGATGGTCAGGACCGCAAGGGTGACGGCCATCCAGATCAGGGTGATCCCGGCATTCTTTGCCTCAGGTGCCTTGAATGCCTTTACCCCATTTGATACCGCTTCGATCCCGGTGAGTGTGGCACAGCCTGAGGCAAAGGCCTTCAGAATGATGAAGACAGGGAATATTGCAGAAGCAGGTTCGCGCAGGGCTGCGTAGGCACCGGCGGGATGTGAAAAGGAGTTTAAAAAGCTCGCGCCGATAAGCAGCAGCAGACCGCCGATGAAGACATATACCGGCAGCGAAAACGCCTTGCCTGATTCCCGCACGCCCCTCAGGTTCATAAGCGAGATGAACAGGATGGCAAAGAGGCAGAGCGAGACCGTATGATCGCGCACCGCAGGAAAGGCGGAGGTTATGGCAGCTATGCCTGCCGAGACGCTGACCGTGACCGTCAGAACATAGTCGATGAGGAGGGCAGCGCCCGCAACAAGACCCGGATAGTCGCCGAGATTGTCTTTGGCTACGATATATGCGCCGCCGCCGGAGGAATATGCATGGATCGTCTGGTAATACGAGGTTGCAACAATAGCAACAAGGATGACGATCGCAACAGCGATCGGAAGAAGATAGTTGAGGAAGGCCGCGCCGCCGACCACAAGTGCAAAAAGAATTTCCTCTGTTCCATATGCTACAGACGAGAGCGGGTCTGAGGAAAAGACGGCCAGACCCATGGTCTTTGAGAGGCGTTCGTGCTTTTCCTTCTTGGTCTCGATAGGGCTGCCTATCAGAAAGCTCTTGAGTGACATGATATTATTCCTCCTTCCTGCTGACAGGGAAATTGCACTGCAGGGAAACTTCTGAAATTCGATCATCCCTGAGTTTCTCCTCGCAGAGAAAAAGGGCTTTTTCGAAGACATCCTTGCTGGGTATTCCGGATTCAAAGAAGAATGACGCAAGAAAGTTCTCGCTCGATGCTTTGCCGCTTGCCGTGTCCGCAGCATATACGATCTTTATTCTGCAGGCTGTGGCGGGTTCATGCTGTTTTGTCATATGCTGTTTTTTCTCAACATTCTTTTCGATCTCGGCAGGCATCGGAGATACGGCAAAGACATTGGCGGTCCATAAGAGAGTGGCGCCTGCCAGAGACAGGCTTACGAAACCGGCGAGATCCCTTTTTCGGGCAAGGCTCGGGAGTTGCGGCTTTCGGGTTGGGTTGGCCGGAGTTATACCGAACCGGGAGACCTGGAAACGGATGAGCGGGAAAAGCCGAGCAAAGAGAATACGTGCGTACATGGTAAGTCCTCCTTCTTGGGGCGAACGAAGGAGGAATAAAAAAACCGCCGGCAAAGCAGCGGTTCGTATTCCTGCCTGTTGCCCTTCCATATGCCTGCGAGGTTAGCTGACGGGCTCGGGCTTGGAAGTGCCCTATCCTTATTCAGGAATACGCCCCACAATTGGGTCCCCCGCGTCCGCTCTTTGAGCGGACTTCGGCTGCATGTTATGTTATCTAAACTTAACTCTCCCGGAAATAATTGTCAAGAGCTTTGGTGTCGGCTGTCAGAAATTGTCCGGTAAGAGCGCCTGACGACCGCCTTCCTTGTCTCCTCGCCAAAGAAGAGAATAAAAACAAAGGGGATGAGGACGAGCCAGGTGGTCATCGCGATCGGATGCGTGGCGAATATCCTGTTGCCCCACGGGTGATACACGATGAAGAACTGGAGTGCCAGTTCAAAGGCAATGCCGAGGAAGATCATTTTGTTTGTGAAGAAACCGATACTGAACACAGACTCCCTGAAAGACCTGCAGGCAAAGACATTTGCCACCTGCGCGATTACAATGCCGGTAAGGCAGGCGGTTGTTGCCTGAAGGTAGAGGATGCTATTCGGAGGAAGCATCTCACCCCATTGCCATCCGCCCTGTTTCATAACATAGAAAAATCCGAAAAGACCAGCTGCTGCTTCTATCGAACCAAGGAAGAGAAAGACCAGAGATAGCACCTTTGCATTCAGCAGCTTCTCCCGGGGACTGCGCGGAGGGAGCTTCATCAGTTCATGCGTCGGCCTTTCAGCCCCCAGGGCAAGTCCGGGCAGCAGGTCTGTCCCAAGGTCAATTGCCAGCACCTGCATGATCGTCAGCGGCAGAGGCACCCTGAAGATAATATAGGCAAGGTACGGCACCAGTTCTGCGACATTCGACGTTAAAAAATATGCGATGAATTTTCTGATATTCTCGAATACTGCCCTGCCTTCTTCGACCGCATTGATGATGGTCGCAAAGTTGTCGTCAAGCAGTATCATGTCTGAAGCCTCTTTGGCAACGTCTGTGCCGGAGATGCCCATGGCAATACCTATGTCTGCCATCTTGAGAGCAGGAGCGTCATTGACGCCGTCTCCGGTTACCGCAACCCGCTCACCCTGTTCTTTCAGGATCGAGACGACCCGCATCTTGTGCTTGGGTGTCATACGCGCAAATATGATCTCTTTTGCCGAGAGTTTTTCTCTCAGATCACGGTCGGTCATTTTGACAAAGGCTGAACCCTCTATGACAACAGGCTCTCCGGTGACCAGACCGATCTCACGCGCGATGGCCACGGCAGTCCTGCTGCCATCGCCGGTGATCATGATCACCCTGATCCCTGCGCCATGGCATTTTGTCAGGGCATCACTTACCTCAGGTCTGGGCGGGTCTTCCAGCCCGATAAGTCCGAGGAAGACGAGATCTTCCTCGAGTGATGAGTGATGGGTAATGGGTGACGAGACCATCGGGTCAATATCTTTTTTCTCATTACTCATTACTGATGACGCATTACGGTCTTTATATGCGAACGCCAGCACACGCAGGCCCGTGTCCATCAGACTATGGTATGCATCCATTGCCTGCACGCGGAACGGCTCAGCTATCTGATGCTCTGCACCGTTGAGCAGGAAGCCGCTGCATAAGGGCAGGATGCTCTCCATCGCGCCTTTTGTGAAGACATATTCCCTGTCCCCTATCCGGTTCAGGGTTGTCATTCTTTTGCGGTCAGAGTCAAACGGTATCTCGGATATGCGTTTTGCATCAACCCTGCCGATGCTCTCCTGCGAGAGCTTCAGGAGCGCAGTCTCCGTAGGATCACCCTTGTAATCATTGTCGACAAAGCGGGCATTGTTGCAGAGGAGGGAGGCACGCATAAGCATGTCTGTTTCCTGCGGCCTGTAGTCCTTGGCATCAGCTATCCGGTTGTCTGCCCAGATCTTTGAGACGGCCATCCTGTTCTGCGTGAGCGTACCGGTCTTGTCCGTGCAGATCACGGTTACGCAGCCCAAGGTCTCTACTGATGCCAGGTTCTTTATCAGGGCCTTTCTTTTTGCCATCCTCTGGCCTGCCATGGCAAGGGCAAGGGTGACCGTCGGCAGCATGCCCTCGGGGACCAGCGCCACGATCACACCGATAGCAAATATGAAGTTGTCCCAGAAGACCCTTCCCATGAAATGGCCGATAATAAAGAAGCTGGAGCCGATGATCGTGGCGAGAACGGCTATGATCCTGGTGGTCCTGGCTATTTCCTTCTGCAGCGGGCTGAGACCCGATTCTACGGCACTGGTGAGATGGGCTATCCTGCCGAACTCCGTACTCATGCCGGTTGCGAAGACCAGACCCTTGCCCGAGCCGCTTGTTACGGTTGTCCCGGCAAAGACAATGTTGGGGCTCTCCAGCAGTTCTCCCTGAAAAGGATCATGGTCCCTGAGGCGTGGCTCTGACTCGCCCGTGAGGGCAGCATTATTCACCTTGAGCATGGAGCTTTCGAGCAGCCGTGCGTCAGCCGGTATCCTGTCCCCTTCGGAAAAAAAAGCGATATCACCCGGCACGATCTCCCGGGAATAGACCTGTCTTTCCTTTCCTTCCCTCATGATCCTCACCTGGAAAGGCAGGAGTTTCTTCAGGGCCTCGAGGGCCTTTTCAGCACGGTATTCCTGAATAAAGGTGAAGACGGCATTGATGATGATGACACCGACGATCGCAAAACCGAGCATGGACATGCCGCTGTCCGGGTTGAGAAAGTCCGACAGGAATGCCAGTCCGGCACCGACCCAGAGCAGGATCGCGAGGAAATGTGTGAACTGACCGAAAAAGCGCAGGGCGAGATGGGTCTTATGCACCTCTCTGATCTCGTTGAAACCGTTCTCAGCCAGACGCCGGGCAGCCTCAGCCTCTGACAGGCCTTGTTCAGAACTGACGAGCTGTCTGAGGGCATCCTCTTTCGAAAGGCTGTTAATCTTCATGACGCGGCTTCAGAATGATCAGGTCGCAGGGCGCGTCTCTCAGAACTTCTTCAACAGGATTTCCTCTGAGTAGGGATGTCAGCAGATTGCGTTCGCTTGCGCCCATGATGATCAGGTCATGTCTTTTTGCGAACGCCTCTATTGTAATATTCCGGGCTGTGCGCCCCGGCAGCAGTTTTCCCTCATGCCCGACATCATGCCGCTTCAGATATTCGATGAAATGCGCAATGTCCTGCGACGTGCGCGCTTCCCATTCCAAAGGGGTGAGGTGTATCTCTCCATGGAAGAACTTTGTCAGCGGCTTAGGTGCATGAAAGACGATGACCTTTGAACTGAAGGCATGTGCCATGTGGGTCACAAAAGAGGCGCGCTCAGCAACGTGGTCGATCCTTGCCTTGAGCGGGACCAGGATCTTGCCGGGATGCACCCGCCCTGAATGGACAACACGCACCAGCGCAACCGAACAGGGAAGCTTCAGGGAAAGGCTTCGTGCTATGGTGCCTGCGTAGAACCTTCTTTCAATGTCCTCCCGCCGTGTTGATGCAAAGACTATGCTGATGTTCTCATGCTGGACGATCTTTCTGATATTGGCGACCGGATCGCCCATTTCCGCAATGCTCTCTGCCTGAACATCCAGGGCCTTGGCCTCGTTGAACAGACGCTTCATCGCATCCTCGGCTGACCGGCAGTTCTGCTGCGACATGCATTTTTCGGCAACAAAGCAGATGTAGAACTTTGCGTTATGCTCCTTTGCCAGATGCAGGGCATAGCGTGCAGCAACTTCGGAGTTCAGGTGTTCGTTGACTGCGGCAAGGACCTTCTTATACATGATCAGGCACGCTGCCTATCCGTGGTCGAGCCTGTTCCTGATCTTTGCGAGCAGCTTATCCAGCTCTATAGGCTTCGGCACGAAATCGAGTCCTTCCTCGTAGATGCCCTTTTTGGTCAGGATGTCCTGTGCATGGCCGCTCATGAATATCGCCTTTATCTTGGGGTTCGCTGCCCGGATTGCATGGAACACTTCAAGCCCGTTCTTTTTGGGCATGGAGATATCCAGCAGCAGCAGAGCGATCTCCCTGCCGTGCTCATGATACTGTCTTTCCGCATCTTCTCCGTCAGTGGCGGCGACCACGTTGTATCCGAATTTGCCGAGGGTAACTGCGATAAGCCCTCTCAGCGCCTCTTCATCTTCGGCCACCAGTATGGTCTCGGTCCCTCTGACATCCGGGGGCTCTTCCATCTTTTCAGGCCCCTGCTCCTCTATTCGCTCAGCGACCGGGATATGGATACTGAATGTCGTTCCAACGTTCAGTTCACTGTGTACCGATATGAAACCGTTATGCTGGTTCACAATACCGTACACGATAGCCAGTCCCAGCCCGGTACCTTTCCCTGTTTCCTTTGTGGTGAAGAACGGCTCAAAAATATGCTGGAGTGTCTGCTGGCTCATGCCGCTTCCGCTGTCACTGACCGAGAGCACGGCATAGTCGCCGGCCTTTACATGATGGAGGGCTGCCGTCTCTTTGTTGACCGTTGTACGGCCGGCCTCAAGCGAGATGACGCCGCCTTTTTGCATGGCATCGCGGGCATTTATTGCAAGGTTTATCAGTGCCTGCTCCATTTTGTTCGGATCAACGAAGACGGGGATATCGTCCGCTGCATATCTGATCTTTAGTTCATGCTCCGTGCCGATCATGCGGCTGAGAAATATTTCTGTCTCCCGCATCACACTGTTCAGGCCGGCCTGTCTCGGTGTCAGCACCTGCCTGCGGCTGAAGGCAAGGAGGTCTGATGTGACTGCACGCGCCTTCTCCGAGGCGTCTATGATCGTCTGCAAATAGCGTTTCGACTCATCATCCATGCTGCTGCATTGTTCCTGGAGCATTGACGAATATCCCATGATGACGCTCAGAAGGTTGTTAAAGTCATGAGAAACGCCGCTTGCGAGATGGCCGAGCGCCTCCATCTTCTGGGCCTGGATCAGTTGTTCTTCCAGGGTCTTTGTCTCGGTGACATCCCTGTTGCTCACCCTTCTGCCGAGGAAGGTGTCTTTCACATAGATCGGAGCGCAGACATGCGACAGCCATTTCACGCTCCCGTCTTTGGCAAGGATCCTGAACTCGATCTGCTCATGGATGGATGCCCGAAAATTGGCCATATGCTCAGTGCAGACATGCTTGTCCTCAGGGTGCATGATATCGGTCAGCATCTTCGGGTTGCTGATGAATGTTTCAGCGGTGTATCCGGTGATCGTCTCTGCCGACGGCGACATAAAAAGTATCCTGTTGTCCTCGGTCAGCCAGTACTCCCAGTCATAGGAAGACTCGGCAAGGATCCTGAACTTCCATTCGTTTTCGACCAGTTTATGCTCTGCCCGCCGGATGATGGTGCCCAGCAGCGCTATGCCTCCCATGCCGATGATCCATATCAGCAGGTGTGACAGGTATGCATCTTTTCGCTCGCCAGCAGCGCGTTCAAGGTGGGGCTGCATCGGCACGCCAATACTGAGCCCGCCGCGGACATCGCCCTCCTTGTATCCCTGCCAGGCGTGGCAGACAAGACAGCCTTTTTCGGCCATATACGGCTTGAGCAGTCTCATGTACGGATGGCCTTTAACGTCCACGAGTTCGCTTGCCTCGGAATTCCCTTTTTCGAAGGAGGTGAGGGCTTTTTCTTCCCAGGCATCCGGTTTGTTGTCAGGATTAAAGTATTTGAGCGAAGTGACCTTGCTGATGATCGGCAGAGGCGAGGTCTTGGAGAGTATCTCGTGAACATGCCGGGTCATGATCGCAGGATTCACCACGGTCAGCCGGGTACCGTCAGTGCCAATAATGTCTCTCTTGGGATGGACCGCCAGATAGGGACTGGGCTGATACTGGTCAGTCACCGGTACATATACACCGCCGTGAAATGCATTCCACCTGCGGTACGCGAGGTTCAGTTCGAATATGGATTTGGCCTCGGCAAGTGCCTTCTCTTCTCCATGTACCTTGATCCGATGCAAACTAAAGAGCAGCGATATGAGAATGAAAATGGAAAAGCTGATCGCAGTAAGTAATATGTATTTCTGAGATGCGTGCAGTTCTTTGGGCATATTCAGCTCCCCCTGACCCTGTCATTCCCGTCCCAGCCTCATTATATCACGTAATCCTGATTGCGCAGTTGTCGATCTGCGAGGTGTCGATCTGCGAGGTGTCGATCTGCGAGGATGTACACTGCAGCCGTAAACAGATACCGACGGGCAATTCAAAAAGCAGGGGCTGTTCGCTGACGATCCAATGCGTGTGATGTTAAAGCAATGTTATCGGCAAATGTTTCTTGTAGTTTTCAAAGTCCTTATCAATCGTAAAAATAACAAGATGTTCGATGGCTGCAATAGCACAGATCAGGAAATCAATGGTCGATCCCTGAACCCCTTTCTTCCGGCATATATTGCAGAATTCAGCGGCCTTGACAAAGTGCGCAGTTTCAAGGGGAATATCCTCAAATACAGAAAGTTTGCCCTTTAATTTGGCAAATTGTGAACTATCGGATATCCCGGAGAGCAGTTCCTGGCGAATCGGCCCGATCATGACCACGGAGCCATCTTCTATCAGCCCCCTGATTCTATTGGTTATCTGAGGGTCAGCTGATCTATATCTGAGGACTTTGGACCAGACGCATGTGTCAACGAGGACCTTCATCGGGACCTTGCTTTTTTATAGTCAAAGTTCTTGTCGAACTCGATCTTGCCGAACATGTTGATCACTTCGACCTGCTTTTTTCTCGCAATGTACTCTTTTAATGCGGTCGTTACCGCAGCTTTTTTTGTTTTGTGATGTCCTGCCTTTTGGGCCTCAGAGATCAGGTTGTCATCCAGTGCCAGATTGGTTGCCATGTTACACCTCCAGTTACACACAATTATAACACAATCGTATGTGTAAACAACTGGTCATACCGGCAACTCGCAAAAGGAACAATAATCGTGGAGCGGTATACCCGTTCCCCTGAGACTAATCGTTCCATGATCGTTGCTATCGTAAAGCCGTCTGCCAGGGCGATGGCGGCCCAGAAGCAAAGTTCCAGGGCGATCAGGCCGAGAGGTTCTCCGAACTGATTGAAAGGGGTAAAGAATTCCCAGAAGAGAAAGGTCATCAGAAAGACGAGCAGCGCAAACGATAATGCACGCCTCACGCTCCCTGCCGGCCATGCCGGACTGATCCAGCGGTACAGATAGGCGTGCACGATACCGAAAAGCATGATGCCGAGAATGACAGGCAAGGGTCGGTTAACGACCAGGGGGAGTGGTTCGATCTTCGTCCAGACGGCGATGAGCTTGCTGCTCTGCACTGTAGGGTCCAGCAGGATGCCGTCTCCGTTGACGCCGAACCCGAGCAGGCGGAACGTGAGCCCGCCCTTCGATGCGGCTGACCTGCCGGGGCAACCAGCATGGCACATAATCAAACGAGGGATAATCCGCGTCTGGTTGCAGGCGTTGTTAGCTGACACTAGCTTCTGTTTTATAGGTCTCCTTCATGATCTGAGCCCGGCCCCCTGGCAATATGATGCCGGATGGATTCATTCATCAATGACAGAAACCGCTGTTCTCAGAGTATAATTGTACCCATGCAGACGATATTCATTGTTGAGGACGACCGGAAGATCGCAAAGGTGGTGAAGGTCTATCTCGAAGAGGCGGGCTTCAGGGTTCTCCACTTTGAGAAAGGGAAAGACGCGGTTGCGGTCCTCCTGAAACAGAAACCCCTTCTGGTTATCCTTGATCTCATGCTCCCGGATACCACGGGTGAAGAGGTCTGTCAGGATATCAAGGAGAGCGGCGATATCCCGATCATCATGCTCACCTCCAAGTCTTCTGAGGAGGAGCGCGTTGCAGGTTTTGCGCTCGGTGCAGATGATTACGTGGTAAAGCCTTTCAGCCCGAGGGAGCTAGTGTACCGCGTCAAGGCGCTCCTGAAAAGGGCGCAGAAGGAAGACCTCAGTTCAGCCGAACCGATGAGTTTCAGCAATGGCAGCCTTATGATCGATGGCCACAGCTATACCGTAAAGAAACATGGCGAGGCGGTCGATATCACGCCGACCGAGTTCAAGGTCCTCTTCACCCTTGCATCAGCCCCGGGCAAGGTCTTCACCCGTGAGGAGCTTGTGGACAAGGCCCTCGGATACCAGTTCGAAGGGTATGAGCGGAGCATAGACGCGCATATCAAGAATATCAGGCACAAGATCGAGGACGATCCCAAAAATCCTGCTATTATCCTGACCATCTACGGTGTTGGGTACCGTTTCTCTATCAAAAAAGATGTTTAAAAAGCTCTGGTTCAGGGTATTCCTTATCCTCATCTCTGTTTCTGCGATCGCGCTTTCATCAGCCCTTGTTGTGCGAGAGTTCATGGTGAAGGACTTCCGGGGCTATATCGAGGGAGAGGTCGAGGACAGGGCTTCCTGGATCACCACCTCACTCGAAAGCACCTTTGAAAAATACGGCGTCTGGCCGAACCCGGAGATCATCGAGAATACGGTCTGGGCCCTCATGCTCGGTTTTGAGATGAAGCTGTATGATGCCGACGGCGCATTTATGATCGACACGGACAGTGCGGTCAATATCCTCTCCCCGTACGTCAAAAAGAGGATCCAGGCGATCTCAGCCCTCCGCTACAGAGACGATGCAAGCAGGTTTCAGCCCCATCCGCTTTTTCTTTCCGGCAGGGAGATCGGCAGGGTTGAACTGAGATTTCTGAGGAGCCAGAAAGAGCTCTTCTTCATTAAACGCTCGAACAGGCTGCTCATTATTTCCCTCCTCGGCATGGGAGGCGCGGCAGTGCTTCTGAGCATCATCTTCTCCAGGCGGCTCACAACGCCGGTCGAGCAGCTTACCAGGGCGGCGGCCGGCATTGCGGAGGGTGATCTCACCGGCAGGGTGGCGGCATCAGGCATCGACGAGATCAGCAGGCTTTCGGAGGCGTTCAATACCATGGCCCATGCGCTTGAGATCCAGGAATCGCTCAGGAAGAAGATGACGTCAAATATTGCGCATGAGCTCAGGACGCCGGTGAGCGCGATACGCGGCGAGCTTGAGGGAATGATGGACGGACTGATACCGCTTGACCAGGAGCATATCCAGTCGCTTCATGCTGAGATCGGAAGGTTCAAGGCCATTATCGAGGGGCTTGAAGAACTCTCCCGCGCAGAGGCCAGCAGTCTCAGCCTTGAAAAGCAATCAATAAACCTTACTCTGTTTCTCCAGAACATAATCGAGCGGTACCGCAAGATGTTCAGCGACAAGGGTGTGGCTCTTGACTTTGACTGCAGCGATGCGGTTACGCTGCATGCGGACCCTGACCGGCTGAGCCAGGTGGTGATCAATCTCCTGAGCAATGCACTCAAGGCCACGGAAAAGAACGGCAAGGTCGCTGTCAGGGTAAAGGAAGAGGAGAGTTCGGTCATCATCGAGGTCTCGGATACAGGCGAAGGCATAAGAAAAGAGGACCTGCCGTTCATCTTCGAACGGTTCTACAAGGCCAGCAAGGGGGGGCTCGGGCTGGGACTCGCCATTGCAAAGGAACTGGTCCTTGCACATGAGGGCACTATTGCGGCGTCAAGCGAATACAACAAAGGCGCCAGCTTTATCGTTACCCTGCCGAAGCAGTAGATTCCCGGGCTTTATGCAAGTCTCAGAATGAAACGAAAAAGGACTTGAAAATTCTTTTATAACCCCACCTAACCTCCCCTTGGTAATGGGAGGGATCAAATACACGTATTCGGGTGATATTGAATCGCTATTGCATCCCCCCTTAAAACGCTTGAAATGATATTCACAATCATTCATAATTCGTTCGTTGCCGGTTCACAATTAACTGGTATGCTGTAGTCAGAAGAAAAGGCAAAGAGCATGGTTGTTTACAACCAAATATATCTCAAGGAGGATTCAGGAAGATGAAGAAGACAGTATTGGCAGTGGTGATTCTGGTGATCGTAGCATTCGTGGGCAGTGCACTCGCAGTGCCTCCGGGCAAGACCGTTGATTATGCAGGCGGCAGCGCAGGCAAGGTTGTGTTCGACGGCAAGACCCATGCAGACAAGGGCCTTAAGTGCAATGACTGCCACACCAAGATCTTTCAGATGAAGAAGGGTTCAGCAAAGATCACCATGGCAGAGATGAATGCAGCGAAGTTCTGCGGCGAGTGCCACAATGGCACCAAGGCCTTCAAGAGCAGCGATGCAGCAAACTGCGCAAAGTGCCACAAGAAGTAACCTTTTAGACCAGAGAAAAGGGCGGCCTTATCGGCCGCCCTTTTTTTGTCTAAAAGGTTTTGACCTGAACGGATGGCGCCCCTATAATGATATCCATGAACGCAAACAGCAGACAACCATGGCTGATCATCATTGCAGCTCTCCTGCTCCTCTTCCCCCCTCTGCAGATTCGGGGTTTCAACATGCCTCCAGGTATTGCTTCTGCGGCTGATCAGAGCAGATACGGAGAAAAAGAGGTGGTAGGCACGGCAGAAGATGCGCGTAAGGCCTTTAAAAGGTATTTCGAAAAGAAAAATGTTGTAATAGGCGAGATCACCGAGAAAGAGCTCTACTTTGAGGCAGAGATAAGGGACAGGAACAATACGGTGATCGACAAGGTTATCGTCGACAAACGTACAGGCAGAATTCGCTCCATATACTAGCCTTCATAAAGCGTCATCGTTCTCCTGGATTGGGAATCAGCCGAAGACCTTTCGCTGCACCCTGCTCACTCTCCACGGATTCTGCTGAACCGGGCAGAAAGAGCTTATTAAAATGGATCGCATGTGGTACAATCGGCTGATGCAGAGAAGGCGATCAGAGAGAATTCCTCTTAACCTGGCGGCAGAGATCCTGCTGGGCGGCAAGGCCTATGCCGGGACCATCGTGAATGTCTCTGCAGACGGAACCGGTTCTGCAGTGACATTGGTCATCGAGGCAACAGAGAACTTCATTCCGGTCAACAATATCCAATTGCATTTCCAGTCGCCCTCGGGTCAGGCCATTGACCTGAACTGCGAACTGGAGTGGTTCTCGCGAAGCGAATCTGATGCTCATAAAATAGCGATCGGCATGAGTATCGTCAACCCGTCCCAAATGTATGAGATGTTTGTAAAGAAGTTATATGATGCCAGTTTGATGGAGAGATCAAAGGAGCAGCTCATCGCCGAACTGCTGGAGGCGCGCAGGAAGATCGCCGACCTTGAGGCGAAGGCAGGAACGGTAAAGCATACGGACTAGATTACTGAAGAAGAAGGAGATAGTATGCCATTTGTGAACATCAAGATCGCCAAAGACGGCGCAACACCCGAGAAGAAGGCTGAGCTTATTAGCGGCGTAACGAACCTGCTTCGGGATGTGATGGGAAAGAACCCGGCGACCACGGTCGTCATTATCGAAGAAGTGGATACGGACAACTGGGGGATCGGCGGGGAGACGGTCACGCAGAGAAGAAAGCAGGGGAAATAATTTCTGCCGGCTTAGCGATATGCTAAAGTAATAACAGGATCAAAGCAGGGAGGTGCCTATGCCTAAACAGGGAGCACAGATCTTATCAGAGGCATTAAAATTGCCGCCAACAGAACGCGCGGCGCTTGTCGAAAATCTTCTGTCCAGTTTTGAATTTTCTTCCCGGAAAAAAATTGATGCGTTATGGGCAGATGAAGCAGAAGACCGGATAACTGCTTATGAGAGAGGGGAAATGCCCGCGGTTCCGATAAAAAAAGTATTTGATAGAATCGAGAAACGCAACAAGTAATGACTGTTGAATTTCTTCCTGCTGCCGAATCTGAATTGGCAGAAGCTGTCTTATATTACAATTTGCAGAGCGAAGGTCTTGGTTATGAATTTGCTGCAGAAGTGAAAAGAACGATAGAACGGATTATTCAATATCCTGAGGCCTGGACCAAACTATCAAAACGCTCCCGCCGTTGCAGAACGAACAGATTTCCATATGGCATTGTCTATCAGCAAAGGGAAACAACGTTATTAATAGTGGCGGTTATGCATCTGAGTCGTGAGCCTCAATCGTGGAAGTCCCGCCTCGGCGCAAACAAATCGTAACCGCACGGAGAAAACAGGGGAAATAACTCTCTGACTTCTGATCAGCGAAGAGATCGGGTTACGCCATGATCAGGAGCGCGACGACCGGAATGGTCAGCACGAGTGTCGTTGCGATCCACCAGACAGAATCCTTGTCTTTCCGGGCCTGTCCTTTGAGCCCCATGATCGCAGTTGCCAGTGCCGATAGCCCGCTGATCAGCGCAATGAGCAGAGCTATCAGCCCGCGAGTGCGGCAGCCCAACAACTCTACCGGAGACAGCCCGACCGCAAAGAACAGGGCCGTTACGATCGAGGGGATGAGTATGTGACGCGTCATCCGGCTCATGCGGATCGTCTCCGATGGAAGCGATGTTTAGCTGGTATCACGTTGCTCTCTTTTAATTTCCACAAATTTCGACAACCTGCTTTATTGTTCATCCTGATACATATTGCCATCTTCCCTTGTTCTGCTTCAAGGTGTTCTTGATTGGCAGTCAGGTGCGAGAGGTTTGTCTCCTCTCCTTTACAAGGGGAGGAAGGGTGGGGTATTGGAACATGATTTATAACCTCCCCATACCCCTCCTTGGTAAGGAGGGGATTCCTGAGACCTATACCCATAACATGAAAATAGTTTTATTATGGGTATATCTTTTCAACGTTCGCAGGATGTGATACCATCATGCTCATGAAAGGCGAAAATGCCAGTATGGTATCTAGAAAGATATACGATGCTCTGATGAAACAACAAATTCTTGGCGTTATGCTTTTCATATGTCTTGTGCCCTCTTTTTCACATAGCAGCGATTTGAAGGCTTACGTATCGCCTGAACCCAAACGTGATTCATGGTGGCTGCGTATTACTTTTGAGCCAGCACACAAAGAGTTGTATGGAATTCTAATCAGGAAGATTGATCCTACATGGCTATTTGCCTCTCAATTGCAAAAAGAAGCAATTCCGCATGATGTCCTATTTGAAGATGGACAGGATAGCATGGCGCGTCGTGGAATGAATTTTATGCAAAAGGGCGATTTTAATAATGACGGAATTGAAGAAATAGCTCTTGTTGGAGTGTTTCAGAATACAAAGCATCAATATGGCAATTTTTTCCTCATCCTAACAAAAAAGAAGGATGGTTCTTGGAAAAAAGAATTTCTGCGATCTTGGATTGGGCAATCTGGATTCCTCGGATTATCAGGCAATGGGCACGGGGTCACTCTGTCGTTTTGTATGGATTGTGGCGGTTTCAGCGAAATTAGATGGGACAAGAACCTTAAGTCCTATATATTACTGAAAGCAGCGGATGAAGAATAACCATAACTATTCTATCGTTCGCTGATGATGCCAGTTCATCTACACATGCAAGAATCTCGCTCCCTATCCTATCCCTCCCACCAACCGTTCCTTCAGCTTCGTATATCTCTCTGACGGTTTGTTGTTCCTGATCGCGATGCCGACCGCCTTTTTCGTGCCGATAAGAATGACGAGTTTTTTGCCGCGGGTGACCGCAGTATAGAGCAGGTTCCTCTGGAGCAGCATGTAGTGCTGGGTCAGGACCGGCATGATCACGACCGGATATTCACTGCCCTGCGATTTATGCACAGAGATGGCGTATGCCAGGATCAGTTCGTCAAGCTCAGAGAAGTCGTACGCCACTGCCTTGCCGTCATAATCGACCATCACCTCCTGGTCTTCCTTATTTATGGATGCGATCCTGCCGATGTCGCCGTTGAACACATCCTTGTCATAGTTGTTCCGGATCTGCATCACCTTATCTTTTACTTTGATGACCTTTCCGCCGCGATGCAGTTCGTCAGCAGATGTATTAAGATGCTTCTGGAGTTCTGCATTCAGGTTCGATGCGCCGACAACGCCCCGGTGCATGGGGGTGAGCACCTGTATGTCATTGACCGCATCAAAGCCGAACTTCTCAGTGACCTTTGTTGCGCAGAGTTCTATGATCTTTTCGAGCACCTTCTCCGGCTCCTCAAGCTGGATGAAGTAGAAGTCTTGGTCCGAGTCCTTCTCGGCCTGTGTGACCGGCATATCGCCCCTGTTGATCTGGTGGGCATTCACGACAATAAGGCTTTTTTGTGCCTGCCTGAAGATCTGGTTCAGGCGGATGCAGGGCACCTGCCGTGAATCAATGATATCGCGCAGCACATTTCCCGCGCCGACAGACGGGAGCTGGTCAATATCGCCGACAAGAATAAGCGTCGCCTCTTTCGGCACCGCCTTCAGCAGGTGATACATAAGCACGGTGTCGACCATGGAGGTTTCGTCGATCACGATCAGGTCAGCACTAAGCGGATTCTGTTCGGTCCTTTTGAACCCGCCCTCATTCTTCGGGCTGTATTCAAGGAGCCGGTGGATCGTCTTTGCCTCATGGCCGGTAGCCTCTGACATGCGTTTGGCTGCCCTGCCGGTAGGCGCTGCAAGGAGGATGCTCATGCCCGAGAGAGCATGCAGCGTGATGATCGCCTTGATGATCGTCGTTTTTCCGGTGCCGGGCCCGCCGGTGATAACCATCACCTTTGCATCAAGGGATTCGGTTATCGCCTTTGCCTGATTTTCTGCAAGCGTGATATGCAGGTTCTTCTGCACGGTCTCGAGCGCCTTGCCCCGGTCTGCCATGAAGAGCCTGCGCTGGGTCCGGTTCAGCACCCTGAGATTTTCGGCAATGCCTTTTTCTGCGACATGGAACTCCGCAAGGTACACAGCCTCGTTCTCAATGACGATCCTCTTTTCTGCTGCAATGGAAGCAAGCGCCTGCTTTATGATGTCGGTGTTGATGTCCAGGATTTCGCGGCATTCCTCGACAAGCCCGTCATGCGGATAGTAGACATGGCCGTTCAGCGCGAACTGCTGGAGCACATACAGAATGCCTGCCTCTGCGCGCATGGGCGAGTCTTTCGGAATGCCCAGCTTTGTTGCAATGACATCCGCTGTCCTGAAGCCGATGCCGAAGATATCGGTAGCAAGCCGGTATGGGTTTTCCTTTACGACCGCTATGGAGGTCTTGCCGTACTGGCGGTAGATCTTTGAGGCGTATGCAGAACTGACGTCGTGGCTCTGGAGAAAGAGCATCACATCGCGGACCTCTCTTTGCTCCTGCCATGCGGCCCTGATCATATTGAGCTTCTTTTCCCCGATGCCTTCAACCTCTCTGAGCCGCTGCGGCTGATGTTCGATAATGTCGAGTGTTTCAATGCCGAACTTTTCGATCAGCCTCTTCGCCATGACCGGCCCCACACCTTTGATCAGGCCGGATCCCAGATATTTTTCGATGCCATGCAGGGTGGCAGGTGCAACGACCTCACAGGAGGTGAATTTGAACTGCTCGCCGAATTTCGGATGGCGGTCCCATGAGCCTGTGACCTTGACCACTTCACCCGGCGAGACAGAGAAGAGGCTGCCGACGATCGTGACCAGGTCCTTCTGGCCCTTGACCTTTATCTTTGCGATCGTGAAATGGTTCTCTTCGCTGTGGAAGGTGATGCGCTCAAGCTGGCCCTGGAGTTCGATCGGCATGGACTATTCTAATGCATCGGGCAGAGTTTGTGGTGCGTCTGCAGGCATACTCACAGGCCGCAGTTTCCGGCTGCAGCAGGCTGACTTCAGGGGGCCATGGTCAGTATCATGCGTACGATCTCCGGATATTTAGCCACCATGCGCAGTTCGTCATCGGTCATCGGCTTCTGGTTGTGCAGGTTCGCATATTGGACCAGATCGAGGACATCACGTGCCTCTCTGTCGTTCTGAAAATGAATGCCGAGCTTATCATACACATGTCTGAAGCCCTTGATGCCTCCGTATTCCCCGGTCGTTATGACACGGCCGGTCTCGAGCAGTTCAGGCTCGCCCCTGCCGACATCCTCCGGGTCGTAAAGCTCATAGTTCCGCCTGTCTTTCAGTGCTCCGTCCGCATGGATCCCTGACTCGTGCGCAAAGGCATTGGCGCCCACGCCAGGCTGATTGATCGGGATCGGCAGGCCAAAGGCGTACGAGGCATATTTCGCGATCTTCCAGGACTTTTTAAGGTCCATATGCCGGTCACATTCCAGCTTCCTGCTGAGCCCATGGGAAAATTTAAGTGCGAGCATCGAGGATACCAGATCGCAGTTCCCGCACCGCTCTCCGTACCCATTGAGCGTGGTGTTGATATAGCAGTCTACTCCTGCCTCCGCAGCTCCAAGGGCGCCTGCAACAGAGACAGCCTCTGCCATGCCAAGATCATTATGGCAATGCATCTCGATCGGGAATCGCGTTGCGCTACCCAGAGCCCTGATGCGCTCAAAGATGGTTATGGGGTCGTCTGCGCCGAGGGTATCGCAATAACGAATCCGGTCCGCTCCTGCCTCTTTGCCGGCAACTGCAAAATCGATCAGCCTCTGCAGATCGGTCCTTGAGGCATCTTCGGCATTGATGCCGACGGTCTCTGCGCCTAATTCCTTCGCCAATTTGACTGCCTTGACCATTGACCCAACAATATCTTCCCAGGTGGTCTTGCCCTGGAATTTGCCATTGATCATGATCTCCGAGGTAGAGACCGAGAGGTTCAGGTGGCGCAGGTCCGGACAGTTCTGGAACGCAAGCTCGACATCGCTCGTTATTGCCCTGCACCAGCCCTCAAGCCTGATGCGTCTGAAGGCCCCTGCCTTTGCAAGGGCCAGATTGGCATTGATATAGTTTCTCTCGTGCCTGAGCGTAGGAAAACCGATCTCGCTCTGAAACACGCCCATCTCGTCGAGATAGAGGTTGATCATGGTCTTGGCGAGTTTGGGCAGCAGGATGCGGGAGGTCTGCACGCCGTCCCGGTTTGTCACATCGATAAAATAGATCTCTCTGGTCATGGCCTCTCCTTTCATCGCGTTGAGCTGCAGAGTTCACTGCCAAGGCAAGGCACTGTTGTCCGGGATCTGCCAATGAAACGCGAGAGTGTCAGGACTTCCTCGCACACTGGTGAGATAACAATATCCTTCGGAGCACCAGTCTGTATGACCCGGCCTTCTGCATAGACGATCATCCGGTCTGCAAGTGCAAGGGCTTCATCAGCATCGTGCGTTATGAGCAGGACCGGTATATTGAATGTCTGCTGTATCTGCTTCAGCATTGCCTGCATTTCGAGGCGGATCGGCATATCGAGCGCAGAGAACGGCTCATCAAGCAGGAGCGCCTTTGGCCTCCTGATGAGTGCACGGGCGAGCGCGACCCGCTGCTTCTGGCCGCCGGAGATCTGCGAAGGCAGACGGGCTTCGAGGTCTGTTATGCGGAACATGCGGAGCAGTTCTCCGCAGCGCCGGACCTGTTCGTCCTTCTCAACAGCATGGGCCCCATAGCAGATGTTCTCTGCCACGGTCATATGCGGAAAGAGCGCCAGGTCCTGAAATACATATCCTATTGAACGCTTCTGGGGACTGATATTCACGTCGTCTCCTGAATCGAACAGGGTTGTCTCTCCCAGAACTATCTTCCCGTTGTCCGGCGCCAGCAGACCGGCGATCATCTGGAGGGTCATCGATTTTCCTGCACCTGAGTATCCGAAGATCACGGCAAGTTCGTTGTTGATCTCCCAGGACGCATCGAGCGTGAAACCGTTGAACGCTTTGCGTGCAGAGAAAGAGATGCCCATCAGATCGTCCTCCTGCTGTACAGGTTCGCGACATAGAGAAATGCCGCTGAGACCGCGGTAAAGAAGGCGACCATGGCCCATGAACGCGACCATTCGCCGCTGCTTGCCATGGAATAGATCGCTATCGGCATGGTGTCTGTCCTCCCCGGGATATTGCCGGCAAGCATCAGGGTCGCCCCGAACTCTCCCAGCGCACGTGCAAAGGAGAGAACCGCTCCTGCGATGAGCCCTTTCTTTGCGAGTGGCAGGATAACACGGAGGACGGTATCGAATTTCGAATGGCCGAGCGTGTACGAGGCATTGATCAGGTTCCTGTCAACCGACTCGATTGCAGCTCGGGCTGTTTTGATCATGAGGGGAAGGGCGACCACAAAGGACGCCAGCACAGCAGCCTGCCAGGTGAACATGATAGACCATCCGGTCAGTTCATAGAGCGGCCTGCCGAGGATACCGTTCCTGCCGAAGATGACCACAAGGAAGAAGCCGGTCACGGTCGGCGGCAGCACGAGCGGCAGGGTGCAGAGCATGTCGAGCAGTTCTTTGCCCCTGAAGCTCTTCATGGCAAGGAGGTACGCAAGCGCCACGCCGACAAGCACGATCAGCATCGTTGCAATCAACGCTACCTGCAGTGAGAGCCTGAGCGAAAATAGTGCTGCGCTGTCCATACCCGTTCTCCTTTCTTTGTATTAACGCCCCCCAACCCCCTCTTAAGCTAAGAGGGGGCGAGGCCAACAGTAGGTGCTTTAAGCAGGGAGTTATGGGCCTTTACTTTGCTGCAATAAATCCATATTTCCGAAGGATCTCCCTGCCTTCCTTTGAGATGACCAGGGCAATGAAGTTCCGCGCTTCTATGTTGTTCTTTGTTCCCCTGATCGCAGCGATCGTATAGACAACAGGCTTATGGCTTGAGGCAGGGGCCTCGGCTATGACCCGCAGTTCCTTGCTTCTGCCCATGGCATCGGTCAAAAAGACCATGCCTGCATCAACTTCGCTGCGCGACACATAGTCCATAACCTGCTTCACCTGTTCGCCGTACACCAGTTTCGGCTGTAATGCATCCCAGAGGCCGAGGCTTCTCAGGGTCTCTTCGCTGTATTTGCCTGCTGGGACCGACGCCGGATTGCCGATGGCGATCCTTGCTATCTCCTTTTTCCTGAGGTCTGCAAAAGAACTTGCCTGGCGTGGCGCATCAGCTGCTGTTATGAGCACCATGGCATTGCCGGCGAAATCCGAGCGTGTTGTCGGCATGATAAAACCGCTCTTCTCAAGGCTGTCCATCTCTTTGGGCGAGGCCGAGGCAAATGCATCAACCGGCGCTCCGTTCTCGATCTGTTTCTGCAGCATGCCTGATGCGCCGAAATTGAATGCCACCCTGACCGCTGCCTTCTTTTCATAGAGCCTGCCGATCTCCTCGAACGGTGCCTTCAGGCTCAGTGCTGCAGAGACCGTGATCTCTGTCCCTGCAGCAGCTAGAACAGGCAAGGGGATTACGAGGAGAAGGCAGAGCGCTAAGCTCCTGATCAGGTTAGACCATCTCACAGTATTCCTCCCCGATGCGGGCATTCAGCACCTCAAGCTCCATATCCTTGTCTTCACCCAGCACACCGCAGGCATCAGCGCGGCACTGCTTACAATGGGACATCTGCTCGATATGGGGCGCACAGTCGCTCCGCATCTTCGTGATCATGTCATTCGACGGCCTCTGCAGCGCGGCGAACTCTGCCTGCGGGATAAGCGGCATGATGTTATGGATGTCAGCCCCTTTCATGCCGGCGAACCAGGCGATCATCGGTATCTCTATGTCGTTTACACCCGGTATATAGACCGTATTCACTTTTACCATGAACCCTGCATCTATCGCATTGATCAGCCCCCTCTGCTGGTTGATCACGATCTGCTCGGCCGCATCTCGCCCTTGGAGAGTCTTGCCGCGATAGCTGGCCCAGGAATAGACCTTCTCAGCCACGATATGGGTAAGGGCATTGATCGTGATGGTGATGCTCCTGACACCTACCCGCATAAGATCTTCGATCCTGTCCGGCAAGCAGAGCCCGTTCGTCGAGACGCAGAGCGTCAGGTCAGGGAAGGCGCGGTGAATAGCTGCCATGGTCTCAAAGGTCGAGTCATTGGCGAGCGGGTCGCCGGGGCCTGCTATGCCGACGACAGTCAGGTTGTCGTTCCGGTCGAGCACGGCCTCTACCCTTTCGAGCGCCTCATACGGTTTCAATACGCGGCTGGTGATGCCGGGCCGTGATTCATTGGCGCAGTCGTATTTCCTGATGCAGTACCGGCACTGGATATTGCAGGCCGGTGCGACCGGCAGATGGATCCTGCCGAACTTGTGATGGGCCTCCTTCGAAAAACAGGGATGGGTCTTCTTTATGTCCCGGCCTTTGTAAAATGCTATTCCTGCCATGATCATGCACCTCTCTTTCCTTGATTTATATATATGCATTGCAACAGGGATGCCAGCCAGCTCCTCTTGAATTTAAAAGAAAAAACAGACGGCGATTTGCGGCGTTCCTTACATTTCCGTTTCATTCAGACATTTTTGTAGGACGAAATATTCTTCAGCCGGCTTGATAATTGATTGAGATCGGTATTGCAAAAGATGCAGCTTTCACAGGAGGTGAAAGGGATGGGCTAGGCTCAAAAGGATGATTACGTCCTCAAATATCAATAGGCAAGTCTGACCCCATAGGCACTCACCCTTCGCCATCTCCCCTGCTCTCTGGCAAGCCCAGGAATTTTTCAGCTTCACTCTGCATGTCAACTCATTCTTATAAATGTTTTACTGCCGCAGTAATAATCAAAACGATAGCTCCAACTAGAATTAGAAGACCTTCGATCGAGACGATAAATACAAAAAATTTGCCAACCAGTAATCCGGCTTTCTCCTCTCTGTCTTTATCCGGTATTTTCTCTAAAGCTGCAGTAAAGATAACAAATATGAGATATACCATAAAAAGAAAGAATGCATTTTCTAATCCGCTACTGTCTTTGAAGAGTGCCGCAGAGATCTTATCGTGAAAAAGATAGTGATCCATTGCCCACCAGGGCAAAAAAGGCACCATCATGAAAATCATAGGCAACAATAATAGTCTATAAATCCTTTTCATCTTGCCGTTCGATGTGAAGTGTGTAGGGCTTGCCCTTAAGCCGCTTTCAAACAGCTTTAACCCTGGTCGGCTGTCGAGCCGGTCGTCAGACCTTCATTCTTTTTAGCGTCTAAATGCTTTTTATAAATAGAATAATAACCCCAATGTTGCATTAAGGCTGCAAAAATAAATCCGACAATTACGATGGCTTTATATCCTTGCGAGATTTTATAGTCAAATAGTATTCCCATCGAAAGAAACCAGAGGAGAAGGTTTATCTCAATGGCCCTATAGAGACGCATTGGATTCTTAATCTGGAGTTGACGCGGCGGGTGGATATTGTTTCTGAAAGTCCTGCTTGTCTCCCCATTCATTTCGGCCCCTCCAAAAGAACTGAGGCTAATATATCAAGCAGGAAATTATGTGTCAATCCAAAAGATTAATGATCGTGAAAGATGAGGGTTACGGGGTTCTCTAGCCGCTTGGCCGGGTCATCAAATAGAGCTTTGAGATTACAGATTATTGAATTCATCTACTGAAAGGCCTGCCTGAGATATGAGTTTGCGGAGCAGGCCGGGGCCAAGTTCGTCATGCTGGGGAATTGACAGGGTCCACTGAAAGCCGGGTTTTGTCATCATTACATGAGAACCCTTCTGACGGGAGACAGTCCAGCCAGCTTTCTGGAACTTCCTGACCGCCTCCGGACCGGAACAGAGTCTCAGACTGCCTGCCATTAAACCGCGACTTCAACCAAGCCGGAAGAATCATGCTCCTGCTTCGACTCCATTACTTCAAGCCATCCTTCAACAGCTTCCTTCACATTGGAGATAGCTTCTTCATAGGTCTTGCCCTGGGAAAGGCAGCCCGGAAGCGCAGGAACTTCTGCAACAAAATAACCCGCCTCATCCTGTTCAATTCTCACATGCAGTTTCATGCACTCTCCTTTATTCACAAGCTTGAATGCAATTTACCACATGGACTATCTAATGTCAAAGCGGTCAGGGTGCCGGCCAATATGAAGACTATTCTCTCGACCCGAAAGAAGATCGACGCACCAGTCTGATGACTCAGAGCATCTTTCTCAGGCAGATGAGCGAGGTCTTTTCCCATCCGAGCCCTGAATAGAAAGCCAGCGCCGGATGGTTCTCCTTATCAGCCAGGAGCTGGACCCGTTTTAGTTTCTGCTCCTTCGCCCAGTTGGTGAGATGTTCGAGCATCAACGAGCCGATTCCCTGCCCCCGGAACTCCCTTGCCACCACAACATCCTCGACAAGACCGACGCGGCCGCCTTCGGCTGTTGAGATGAGTGTCTGGCATGTGGCCATCCCGACGACAGCACTGCCGGACTCAGCCACCAGCAGAAGCGTATTGCCTGACGGATCGTCGATCATGCAACCAAGCCCGAGGGCCTGTCTCCGAGGATCGGGTTCAAAGTCAGCCTCGATGCTGAAGAGTTCGCTGAGCAGACAGCACATGCCGGGGATGTCGTCTGTCCGGGCTGGCCGTATTGTGACCTCCATGCAATGCTACTGTCTTAGTTCGATATGGGTCTGGCACTTCTTGGTGCAGGTCCGGGCGCAGGCCTCGCAGCCGATGCAGTTGTCCGGTTGAGCGACAGACATCACCTTGTTGCCCATGTCGTCGCCGAATTCGTCCTCGCCCTCAAAGGGCTTTTCTATCAATTCCAGCACATCCCTGTTGCAGACCTTGTAGCAGCGTCCACAGCCGATGCATTTATTAACATCGATTGATTCAATGTACCGCGGCGTCCATGTCTGGCCGCCGCGTGTATAACTCATGGTTGCCATAATATCCTCCTTAAATGCAGATAAAGGTAAAAGGTAGAGGCAAAGAAAACCGCTATTCTTCTTGCAGTTATATATCTTTACCTCTGCCTGTTCCTGTTTTCCTGTCTTACGCTATTGCCTCTCCGCCGGTCTCTGACGTTCTGACCCTTATGGCACCTTCGATTGGCGAGACGAAGATCTTGCCGTCGCCGGTCTTGCCGGTCTGGTTCACCTTGATCAGCGATTTTACGATCTTGTTGACCAGGTCGTCCGGCACCACCATGGTCAGCAGCCTCTTCGGAACAAAAAGGGCCACGGTCGGGAGCGCATGTTCAAGGGCGTACGCCGCCGGCGTCTTCTTCAGTTTTGCGGGCGTACAGAAACTGTCCGGCATGTCAGGGTCAAGATCATTGTTGCAGACCATGCCTCTCTGTTTGCCCCGGCCGTCAACGCTCTGGATCGAGAGCGAAGGGAACCCGAGTTCCTCCAGCACTTTCTTGGTTTCTGGGAGCTTGTCTCTCCGTATGATCGCAGTGATCTCTTTCATAACACCGCCTCACCGGTCCGGACAGTGTAAGCAGACTCAACAGGGCTTATAAAGATCTTGCCGTCCCCGACAAAGCCAGTCCTGGACTTATCCATCATGAGCTTGACCACCTTGTCTACATCGCTGTCGTTCACGACCATCATGACCAGCATCTTCGGCAGTTCGTCATAATGTATCGGCCCTACCTGCAGGCCCTTCTGTTTCCCTCTGCCGAATACCGGCATCTTGGTGAGTGACGGGAAACCTGCTCCCTCCAATGCCTGGACCACCTCCTGCTCTTTTTCCGGCCTTATAAATGCCCTGATCATTTTCATTGTGCTTCCTCCTTTTGGGTTAATAGGTTAAGGCTGAGATTGAGGCTGAGGTTGAGGCCGTAATCTTGACCTTGACCTGAACCTTGACCTTTTCTGCTATTCAGTCGCCAGCGCCTTTTTCAGCCACGGCGGCGGCGAGGTCTTGATCGTCTCATACAGCTTCTGGACAGACTCCTCTATGCTTACCGGCTCCTTCACCTTTACCGGCATGATGCCTTTTCTGGCAAGACGCGCAGCAGAGGGGCCGCCGATCTCGGTCAGATAGATGATCCTGCAGTCTGCCAGACGGTCGACCTTGTTTTCGACCTGCTCGTCGTGGGCCCTGCCCATGCCCTTTGTCTCTTCAACTGCAGTGTCCCTGCCCTCGGAGAACCGCCGGTCCTCTATCCGGGAATGCCCGCTGCTGTTCAGTTCGTAGATGACGAACATGCCTGCCCTGCCGAAATGTTCGTTTACGCTTATGCCGTCTGTTGTTGCAAATGCCACTTTCATCAGTGCACCTCCTTTGCAAGAATGGTTGCTGCTTCGTGTATAAGGGACCGTGTCCCGGAATATCCTATGGTTACTCTGTTGGTATTGCCGAAGACCTTGTATACAGGGAACCCTGTCTGAAGCAGCGGGGCGCCGAGCCGCTCTGCAGTATCTTCTGCGTGTGAGTTGGCGATGATCAGATCGAATGCTCCCGCGACCGAAGAAAGGTCTCCGACTACGACATTGCCTGCCTGGCCCAGTCCTGCTGCAGCGGAGGACTGAGGCACTACTGCAAGCGGTATCTCTACTGCCATCTCAGCCACCCATCGAGAGGTCTGGAGCGCATGGTCAGGCTCCAGTGCAAGGCATACCTTTTTCCCTGCAAGGAAGGCATGTGCGTCCCTCATGCTGTCTTCAAGGACCCGACGCTGCCTTTCGTAACGCAGAGGGATTAATCTTGCGGCCAGCATGCTGAGTGTCTCCATAAAGCGGTCTGTGTCTTTCAGACCGGCCAGACTGTCAAATACCCGGTATTCGATCTCAAACTTATTCTTCAGGATCTCTGCTGCAGGCTCAAGGCTTCTGCCGATAGCTATCGTAAATGCAGAGGAGCCCATGGCCGCGATATCCTGTAGCGTTGTGCCGCCTGAGGCGAGAGGCGATATGCCCTGCCTGCTTCCGTCGAGGCACGAAAGGTCCGGCACCATGATCGGCCTCAGGCCGAAGGCCTCGATGATCTCGCGCAGCTCAAGAAAATCCGCAGGGGTCAGATGTGAACCCGCAAGGACATTTACCTGGTCCTTGACGCGCTGAGCATGGCCAGACAAGACCGGGGCAGCAGTCAGGGCCATGAGGGCCTCAACCGCCTTTGCGTACCCGGTCTCAAGCCCGCCTTCATAGTCAGGTGTCGGTATATGCAGGACCTCTGATGACGAACCCTCGATTCTGAACGACCTTATTACTGAGGCGATGTCATCGCCCTTCACCTCTGTCAGACCTGAGGTCAGCACGCCGATCAGATCAGGGCTGTTCTTTTCGATAAACCCTCTGATCGTTCTCAGAAGCGCCTCATCGCTACCCATCACCACATCCTCTGCAAAGAGCTTGGTCCCTGCAAGGGCTATCGGCTCCCTGAAATGCTTTGTGAGAAGCACCTTGCCGAGGAAGGTGCAGCCCTGCGCCCCATGTATGATCGGCAGCGCATTATGGATGCCCTGCAATGCCATGGCAGCACCGATCGACGCAGAGTGCTTGAGAGGATCGACAAGACAGCTATCAGCTATCAGTTTTAAGCTTTCAGCTTTTTCTGTTTTAATTTCATTTCCGTGACTGACTGCTGATCGCTGATTGCTGATCGCTGGCTGCCCGCTATAAAACCTGATGCTGTTGCTGATCTGCTCTGCAATATTGACCAGGCCGTCATATCCTGCGTACGCAACATGCCGCTCCTGGTTGACGTCGATAAAGGGATATCCTTCCTTGATCGCAAGATACTGGTTCCTTCCTCCTGCAACAAGGATGTCGGCGTTCCGTTCTTTAAGCAGCTTCTTAAGGTTCTTCGGCGTTACGTCTTCTACCAGCAGGGCATCATCGCCGAGGATCTCCTTCATCTTCTCCTCGTCCTCGGCCGTGCTCTTCTTTGTGCCGACCGCAACGATCTCTATGCCGAGGTCCATGAGCGCTGATATGAATGACCAGCTCTTCACCCCGCCGGTATAGAGCACTGCCTTTTTCCCTTTCAGATGTTCGTACGGTCTGAGCCTCTCATGCAGCTTCTGCTCTTCGACCGCAATGACTTCCTCAATCCTGTCGTTGAACTCCGAACTTTGAACTTCGAACATTGAACCTATTGTTCTCAGCGCCTTTGCCATCTCGGTCTTGCCGAAGAACGAGACCTCGACATACGGAATGCCGTACTTCTGCTCCATGCCTTTGGCAATATTGATCAGCGCCCTGCTGCATACGACCACATTCAGCTTTGCTTTATGGGCCCGGGTGATCTCTTCAAAGGTCGAATCTCCGGTCATGCGGGACAATATAGTGATGCCGGCCCGCTTCAGGACAGGTTCGATCAGCCAGAGGTCTCCGGCAATGTTATATTCGCCGATCAGGTTGATACTGTTTAAGAGTCTTGGATCGACATTGCCTTCATGCCCCACTTTGACAAAGGGGGGTGAGGGGGGATTTTCTGGCTGTTCACTCGTTCCGATGACATGCTCAAGAAGGACCTCACCGGCAATGCGGTTGCCGAGGTTCTTGGGGCCGACAAAACCGGGTGCGTTCACCGGGATCACCCGTATGCCGAGCTTTTCCTCAGCCTTCTTGCAGACCGCTCCGATGTCCTCACCGATCAGGCCGCTTACGCAGGTGGCATGGACAAAGATCGCCTTTGGCCTCACCTTTTCATAGGTCTCTCTGATCGCTGCTGCGAGCTTCTTCTCTGCACCGTACACAATATCCAGTTCGCTCAGGTCTGTAGTAAACCCCATACGGTGGAGGCTGCCCTTCGAGGACTGCGTGCCCCTGCCTTCCCATGAATTTCCGCAGCAGGCTATGGGACCGTGGACAATATGGGCAGTGTCAGCAATAGGCTGGAGCACGATCATGGCGCCATCGAAGGCGCAGGACTCGCCGCCGCGTGAGCGGCAGACCTTGTCGCTCTTTTCGGTTTTGCAGCCATGCTCTGTCAGTTTATCTATGTTCGTGATCATGATTGACCTTCTTTTAAATCCCCCTCATTCCCCCTTTACCAAAGTGGGAAGAAATAGCCCCTCTTTGTTAAAGAGGGGTAAGGGGAGATTTTTCCTTATCACCGAATTACATCAAAGCTCGTTGTATCGACCGTGCTCCTGTCCAGCTCGTCCAGAATGGTATTAACCAGCATGGTGACCAGATTGAGCGCCCCCTGGTACCCGATAATCGGATACCTGTGCAGATGGTGGCGGTCAAAGAGCGGGAACCCGATCCGGATGAGCGGTGTTCCGGTGTCACGCGTCAGGAACTTTGCATATGAGTTGCCGATCAGGATATCCACCGGCTCGGTGAACAGGAGCGACCGCATATGCCACATGTCCTTGCCTATGTACACCTTACCGTTTACGCCGAACGGGCTTGATGCAAGCAGTTCGTTCGCCTCTGCCTCGAAATGTTTGTCGCCATTCGTGCAGACGATATGCACCGGCTCGCCTCCCATCTCCATGATAAGGCTGATCATGCCGAGCAGTTGGTCAGGATCACCGACCAGGGCAAAACGCTTGCCGTGCACGTACGGGTGCGAATCCACCATTGCGTCTACTACCCTTCCTCGTTCTTCCTCGATCGCAGCAGGAACCGGTTTGCCAGTCAGCTTGCTCAGCTCCGCAAAGAAGGCATCGGTGTTTTTGATGCCGATTGGTGACAGGGTCAGCGCCTTCTGTCCCCACTCCTTCTGGATATAATCCAGGGTCTTTACGGTCGAATACTTCTGCAGTGCGATCGTTCCTATGGCATTCACCGCATCCATTGCATCCGGCAGCGGGGTTCCGCCCGGATAGAGCTTATACTCACCGGTGTTCGGCGAATCAAAGGTCTCGCTCACGTCCGCAAGCAGGGTGTATTCTATGCCCATCAATGCCATGAGCCGTTTGATCTCACGGTAGTTCCCGGTGTAGGTGTCGAACCCGGGAATGATATTGACCTTCCCGTTCGGCTCGCCGCGCTTTCCCTCAGAGAGCGCCTTGAGGATGCCTTTCAGCATGTTGTCGTACCCGACAATATGGGAGCCGACAAAACTTGGGGTATGCGCAAAGGGCACAGGCAGATCCTCGGGGATCACGCCCTTTTCGCGCGATGTCTTGATGTACGCATTCAGGTCGTCCCCGATCACCTCTGCCATGCAGGTCGTAGAGACTGCGATCATCTTCGGCTTGTACAGCGTGTACGTGTTCTCCAGACCTTCCATCATATTGTTCAGGCCGCCGAAGACCGCTGCATCCTCGGTCATGGAGGTAGAGATCGCAGCAAAGGGCTCCTTGAAATGCCTGCTCAGGTGGCTCCTGAAATACGCAACGCAGCCCTGTGCGCCCTGCACAAAGGGCATGGTGTTGTCGAAGCCCGAGGCGCAGAAAACTGCGCCGAGCGGCTGGCAGGCCTTTGCCGGGTTGATCTTGATGTTCTCCCGCTTGAAGTTGAGCTCCTTATATTCTTCGGTCTTGGTCCAGTCGGATATCTCCTTGACCTTTTCTGCGGGCCAGGGTCTTTCGAATTCTTTCTTGCGCTCGAACTGGGCCTGGTAGTCAGGCTGATTGAACAGCTCGTTATGGTCTTTTATCTTTATCATCTTTTCCTCCGTAAAATTACACCCTCCCCTTTGTCCCCTCCCCTCAAGGGAGGGGGTTATATGGTCCCTCGCCCCTTGAGGGAGAGGGCTGGGTGAGGGGTTGACTATGCTTTCTTTCTCCGTATCAGGTCCCATGTGGGGCTGTTGACCGTCATGTCCATGTCCCGTGCAAATACCGGGAACCCGTCAAACCCGTGGTATGGTCCCGAGTAGTCCCAGGAGTGCATCTGGCGGAACGGCACGCCGAGCTTGTGGTACGAGTATTTCTCCTTGATGCCGGAGCCGACCATGTCAGGCTTCAGCCTTCTGGTGAACTCTTCCAGCTCATATAACGTGGCGTCGTCCATGATGACCGCGCCTTCCTTCAGCTCAGGGTATGTGCGCTTGTAATCGTCGCTGTGGCCGAACTCGTACCCCGAGGCGACCACTTCCATGCCCAGATCTTCATAGGCGCCGATGGTGTGGCGGGGACGGAGACCGCCGACATAAAGCATCACCTTCTTGTTTGCAAGCTTCGGTTTGTACTGCTCCACAACTGCGTCCATGAGCGGCTTGTATTTTGCTATCACGTCTTCGGCGTTCTTCTGGATCTTCTCGTCGAACCGGGCCGCGATCTTCCTGATGCTTTCATAGGTCTTTGTCGGACCGAAGAAATTGAACTCCATCCAGGGTATGCCGAACTCCTCTTCCATATGCCTGCAGATGTAGTTCATCGACCGGTAGCAGTGGATGAGGTTCAGTTTTGCCTTGGTCGCGATGGCGATCTCATTGAGCGTTGCATCGCCTGTGTACTGGGAGATCACGCGCAGGCCCATCTCCTCGAGGATCTTGCGCGAGGCCCAGGCGTCTCCGCCGATATTGTAGTCACCGATCAGGGCGACATCGTACGGGGTGGAGGTATCGAGCTGACCCTTGCCTAATACATAATCCTTGATCGTGTCGTTTGCGATATGATGACCAAGGGACTGGCTCACGCCGCGGAATCCTTCACATCTCACCGGCACGATTGGGTAGTTGAATTCCTTTGCGACCCGCTTGGATACTGCCTCGATATCGTCGCCGATCAGACCGACCGGACATTCGGAAAGAATGCCTATGCCCTTGGCGAGCGGGAAGAGCCCTTTCAGTTCATGGAGTGCTGCATCAAGCCCCTTGTCTCCGCCGTACACAATATTCTTTTCCTGAAAGTCTGTGGTGATATGCATGGTGCCGAAGGTATCGATGCCGGTCTGGCCGTTATAGTAGTTCCTGCGCGACCACCAGCTGTACTGGCCGCAGCCTATGGGGCCGTGGCTGACCGTGATCTGGTCCTTGACCGGACCCCAGACAACGCCCTTTGCACCGGCGTACGCACAGCCGCGCACGGTCATAACGCCTGGCCTGGACTTGATGTTCGACTTCACCTGGCAGGTGCTGCACTGGCCTGACGGATCGTTCGCAGCAAGATGCTTTGCCCGGTCCTTCTTCGACTTTTCCGGGTACGCATCCAGGACTTCCTCTATCATCTTTTGTGTATCGTTAATTGCCGTGCTCATAGGTTCCTCCTAGTAAAAATATCCGTTATTCGTGAATCGTAATTCGTGATCTGTAACGAACAATAACGCATCCACTTCAGCTTGTTCGCGTCACGATTTACGAATTACGCATTACGGTCGTTACGCTGCTTCCTCTTTTTCCATGATGCCGTAATCCATAAGCAGCCGCTCCAGTTCGTCCATGGTGATCGGCGTCGGAATAACGAAGTTCTTGTTGTCAGCGATCTTCCTTGCAAGCTCCCGGTATTCATCAGCCTGTGCATGAGTGGGTGCATAATCGATAACGGTCTTTCTGCGCAGTTCTGCGCGCTGCACTTCATTGTCCCGCGGCACAAAATGGATCATCTGGGTGCCGAGTTTGGACGCCAGTTCCGAGATGAGCTCAAACTCCATGTCCGTTTTCCTGCTGTTGCAGATCAGTCCGCCGAGCCGTACGCCGCCTGACTGGGCATATTTCAAAACGCCGCGCGAAATATTGTTCGCTGCATACATGGCCATCATCTCACCGGAGGTGACGATGTAGATCTCTTTTGCCTTGCCTTCGCGGATCGGCATGGCGAAGCCGCCGCAGACCACGTCGCCCAGCACATCGTAAAAAACAAACTCCGTATCATCGCCGTATGCGCCGTTCTCTTCAAGGAAATTTATGGCGGTGATAACGCCGCGGCCTGCACAGCCAACGCCGGGTTCAGGTCCGCCCGATTCAGCGCACCTGATGCCTTTGAACCCGCTAAGCAGTACTTCATCCAGATCCAGGTCCTCAACCGTGCCCTTTTCCCTCGCCATGTCCATGACCGTGTTCTGCATCTTGCGGTTGAGGATAAGCCGCGTAGAGTCCGCCTTCGGGTCGCAGCCGATGATCATGCATTTGCGGCCCGCTTCTGCGAGTGCCGCTACCAGGTTCTGTGTTGTGGTCGATTTGCCGATGCCGCCTTTTCCGTAGATCGCTATCTGTCTCATCATAAAGCCTCCTCTGAGAAATTGAATTCCATGAGGTAATTGCAACCACCGTGCCACACTCGCAGAATGGCTTCAGACAAGGATCCGACAATATTGTTGGCAGTATGCGGAAAACAGAAATGAATTGAATAAGACAAAAATGTTTGCTATTGAAGGAGAATTACTACGGGGAAAAGATAAGCGCCCGCTGCCCGCCACAGAAGGCAGCCGGACTCGGGTCAGCGGGAACCGGTCTCGGTCCTTGATACGAGCCAGTAGATGACGCCTGTTACCAGGATGGCCGCGATAAGATAATAAACGGTTGCTGGCTGCTCATGGCGGAGCGTCGCGATCATCAGCTCCCGGATGGACGAGACGAGTGCGACCCCGACGAAAACACTGATCCGAGTCTTGCCGCCCTTCAGGTGCGCGATCTCTGTGTCCATGAGCTCGATCATCACCCAGAGCATCAGCATGGAGCCGAGGGCCGTGATGATCCCCTCGCCCACGGGCGTTGTGCCCCTGAAGAGCCCGACAAGCTCAGCAGCGAAGACCCAGACAATGCCGAGAGAAAGCCCGATGAGCGCCAGCACAAGGATCAGATTCATGCTCTGGGCAAACTTCTCTGAAAAATCTATCAGCATGCTCCGGACCTTATACACCGGGGAGTAAGACCTGATCTCTTCTTCGTAATAGGCGGTATTGATCACATCCAGACTTATATCGAGTATCTTGCAGAGGGCTATGATCCTGTTCGTGATCATCTCCTTCGAGTCATCTGTCCTGGACAGTATGCCGATACAGGTATTGCGCATGATATTGATGGCGCGGCTCATAAGATGGGGATCGACCTTGTAGCGGACATGTATCTTGCCTATCTTCACCAGTTTATCGTAGAAGCCCTGATCATATACACCGGAAAAGAGATCGAGGAACCATATGCGCTGCGATTGAAAGACATGGGTCCTGCCCGTCCCTTCTCCCAGGAACCGGGCGGTCTCTTCATTCCCCATGATCCATGCATTAAGCGTATTCATGACCTCGTCAGAACTGTCCCGCATGAGTTCATGCATGTCCCGGAGCCATTGTTCGTGCTCCGGCATGAAGCGGAAGTCCTGCTTGATCTTCTTGAAGGTCCTCATCAATATGCGCTCCTGTTTGGCAGTGCTCTTATCAACTTGATCACCGTGGTGATAGTATGGCTTGGCTGCCAGTCTATTTCAAATCTATCTCTGCTGTGTCCGAAGCTCTGCCGAGGGCGCCGTTGGCAGTGCGGTACACGATGCGATATACTGCCTTGCCCTTGTCACCCGGATTCGGGTCAGCCGCTTCTTTAATATCGCTGACAGGTCCTGTCACGGTCTTCCAGTCCTGAGCGCTGCCTTTGCGTGACTGGACGATAACAGAAAGCCCGAACGGCGGAGGATCGAACGAGATCGTTACGTGACGGAACGGAGACGTGGCCAATTTCAGCTCCGGCCTTTTCGGCGTCGGTATCTCAGGCGTGCCTATCTGCACCACGACCGGTCTGGACAGGTCGCTTCTGTTGCCTGCCCTGTCCAGTGCAACAATGCGATACCAGTATTCCTGGCCTGCATCGACAAAGGGGTCCTCGAATCTGCGGGCATTTGAGGGCAGGGGATCGCCGAGCACAACGCCTGGTTCCTTGTCCGAACCGCTTCGGAGAATAAGGAACTGGTACGTGTCCTGTTCAGGGTTTGCCGGTACAAAATCGATGGCTGCCTTTCCTCCTGCACCGCTGGCCGCCCTGATAAGCGGCACGTTCGGCGCAAGATTGTCCGGAAGTATCACGTCAACCTGACGGCTCGGTTTGCTCTCCTTGCTGTCAAAACCGACAGCGGTTATCCGAAAGCTGAACTTTGCGCCATTGTGTTCGCCAAAAGATATATCGTAGCGCGCTTCAGGAGTAAGCCGTTCATTAAACTGGGTCCATTGCTCAGAGCCGTCAGTCTGCCTGTACACAAAATATCCGGCTACCGGAAATTTGACCGGCTCCCAGGTGAGCCTGATGCGCGTGTTGCCGACCTCTGCCTTCAGGTTCTCCGGAGCAGGCGAGCGGTCCTCTGACTGAGGCTGCGCCATTGACGGCTCCGAAGGATGGCCGACATTGCCGCGCGGATCGACTGACCTGACCCGATAATAGTATTGAGAACCGCCCATCACTGCTTTGTCCCTGAACTTCTCCTCGTCACGCTTCAGACCCTTTGGCGTGAGATTCTCGTAAGGGCCGTCATAGAGCATGGCCCGCTCCACAATATAGCCGGTGGTGAACTGGCTGCTGTTCCTTTTCCAGGAGAGATCGACCCGGCCGTCCCCTGCTTTTGCGATCACCTCTGTCGGAGGCATGAGGGCAGCCTTGTCAGGGATAAAGATCCTGACCTGCGTTGCTGCGCTGTTCCTGCCGAAGAAATCGACGGTCGAGACAGCATAGACCAGTTCAGCCTCGGCCGGGGGCTTCTGGTCAACGAATGCAGGTGCAGGCTGTTTATCTGACTTTGATCCTATGAGCAGGGGCTGTGGCGTAAGGATCTCCTTTGCAGCGCCTGCCGACCGTTCGATCGAGTACGCGATCACCGGTATGTCCTTATTCTGTGTTGGCGCTGACCAGGAAAGTCTGATTGCCTCATTCTCCTGTGATACCTTCAGGTCCCTGATCTGTTCGGGCAGAGCGGTCATCCGGGTACCGTCAACCGTAATGCTCTGCATGACCGCGCCTGTCCTGCCTGATGCATCGAGGGCGGTCAGGCGGTATGAGACCGGACCGCTGCCTGCACTGCTGTCAATAAACCTGAGTCCCATTGCCCTGCCGAATGCAGTATCAGTCGCTGCCTTGAGACCGAAGACCGCACCTGCCAGCTTGCCTTCGTCAGATGCAAGGCTGCCTGACTTCATCTTGGAACTGAAGGTCCGTATGCCCTCTGCATCAGTTGGTGCTATTGCCTTCATTGCATCCTCATCAAGGCCGGGCATGATCTTCTTTGCAATGACCGCCGCCTTGCCGGATGCAACCCGTTCGAGCTGCCAGCCGCCCGCAGGCCAGGCAGAATTTGCAGGGACCCAGAAGAGCGATACGGTACCCTTGCCGTCAGAGGCTGCCCATATATTGCCCTTGTCCTGCTTGACGGACACTGCGCCGGATGCCAGGGATGCGCTGCAGATCAGCATCAATATGATAATTGCGAATCGTTTCATTATCTCCTCCTATAAGCTGAAACTGCCGCAGACTTCAGGGTTCCAGAACGGTATCGGTATCTCGAAGCAGGCATGTGCGCCCACACTTACCGGCAGGGCGGACATGTTCACGCCTGCGGACAGGGACGGCCCTATGCATACGTCGTACGCGCAGATCTTTGCCGAGAAGCTTCCTTCAAGATATCCGGCTATATGCGGGGGAGGTGTCACCTCGAGCCCGCCGTCCACGATGCCGGAGATATATCCTATGCCTGCATTGAGCTTGTACGTCATATTGCCGCCCAGGAAGAGCCCCTCATTGCCGATCTGGAGATAGCCGTTCACATCCTGGATCAGCAGATGGGCCTTTATCCTGGGGCCTGCCTTCTTCCCTGCAGCAATAAGCCAGGTGCCGCCGCCGAAATGCATGGTTGCTGCGTTCTCCGGTATCTCCATATATGCTGCGTCTCCCAGGAGCTGCAGCTTGCCTGCGAGCATGCCGTCAAAGTTCCCGCTTGCATACTGGAAATACCCGTGGAAGGTCCCTTCTCCGGTATGTTCGCTGGTCATCAGCCAGGCCCGGAAATCCATGCGCGCGCCCACGCCGAGCTTTACGGTCAAGTCGCCGTCGAGCATGTACGCGAACTTGGTCGGAGAGCCGAGCCGCATGCCTGCCATGAACATGTACGTGCCGCTCATGTCAGGCGCAACTGCGGTCAGGCTGTCGACGCTGCTGAAGGCATTGATCGGGAAGTTATATCCGAGTCCTCCGCGGATCATAAACAGAGAGAAATACGGCGTGAGTGTTATACCGCTGTCACCGAGACCGACCGTTGCCCTGGTGAGCCAGTAGTCATCCCCGCCGATATACCCGAGCCTGAACTCTGCCTTGACCGGCGGCCCGCCGAACATGCCGAGATCGAGCGTGCCGTTAAAGCGGTCGCCGTCGCCGCTGCCGAAGAGCGCAACATCATAAGAGCCGGGGATGTCGAGTGCATACTGCTCGCCCGGCTTCCAGGCGTCAGCAGAGGTGACTGGTGCACCGTCATCATTCATAAGCGCATAGCGCTGCATCAGCCCGGCGCTGCCGCCTGCAGGGCCGGTGTAGTTCGGTTTCATATTTGCCTCGACCGTCGGCTGGCCCGGAGGGAAGGAAATATTCACTTCGAAAGGCCCGGTAAACGGTCCTGTGCCGACATAGCTCGCACCGCTTCGTGCAATCGAATAGAGCACCCTCACATCAGTATCAGGGATCTTCTTCGAGAGATGGATCTTCGAATTAACACTGAACTTCAGCCGGTCAGCCCCGCCTTTGGAGGTGTCGAGATCGACTGATACCAGGTCCATGCTGGTCTTGCCGAGGACCGTAGGCCCGCCGAGAGCAACATTCCCGCTGGTGCCGCCCTTTGCAAAATACGCCCGGCCGTCAAGGCCGAAGAAGAGGCCGGAGACATCAAAGCTGCTGAACTTCTTGCCCTCTGCAGAGAGTTCGAAATGCGCATCGCTCTTGACGGTCCAGCCGATATTCTCTTCTTTGGTAAAGGCGAGCTTGTCTGCCTGCATCTTGATGTTCGTGTATTCCTTCAGCCCTGCCTTGCCGGAGAGCGGCAGGGATATGCCCTTGTCGCCGCCGCCCGAGTACGTGAGCGATGCATCGCCCTTCAGGTCAGCGTCCAGCCACGGCACATGCACGATCATGTTCTTGTAAATGGCCTTGAACGTTCCCTTTGAAGAGGTGACGTCGAGCGCATCAAAATGCACAGAACCCTCATCCACCTTTGCATCATACGGTTTGTTCAGATAGGCCTTGCCGCAGATACCTTCGTCGATGATAGCCCAGTTTGGGACAACAGGAGATGTCCAGCCGCCTGATGCCACAAGGTCGAAGGTGTAGGGTGTGAGTGTGGCATCACCGAGATGTACGCCCACCCATGTATTTCCTCCGGAACCGCAGAGCGGGTCTATTGTCCCTGCGCCCTTGGTGCGGCTCAGGTCGAGCGTCACCTTGTCGGACTTGATCTTGAAGGCGCTCCAGCCGATAAAGGTATCGGGCAGGGCCTGGTTTTCGAGATACCAGTCGCCGCTTGCCAGCAGGCGTGAGCTTTTGCCTGTCCATTCATGCGGTTTTTCCGAACCGCCTGCAAGCCGCAGCGTGTCCTGCAGCTTCAGCGAAAGGGTCGCCTTCACCTCGTCGCCTGAGGTGCCTTCGACCTTGTCGAGTGTTCCGATAACGCCCGGAGCAGAGATCGCCTTGTTCGGCGCCACGCTCAGCTTCATGCCGTTGTCAACATGCAGGCCGTCCTTCACTGACCAGTTCGTGAACTCTATCGGGACAGGATACATCTCAGACTCGCCGTCCGCACTCCTGGTCAGCGGAACAAGCATGGTGCCGCAGCCGCTGTACGTGGTCCCTTTCTGGACCACATTGCCCTGCAGGCCGGAGATCCGGAACTCGCCATTGTCCTTGTCTGCAAAGATAAAGGTGCAGGCCTGTTTCGGGTCGCTTTCCTTGATGGCGTATGTAGCAGGCTCTGAGGCCACATAGTTCGGCTTGCTCAGCAGCGCCTGTGCGATGCTGGAGGCCGCTGTCTGCGAAAAGGCACTGTTGCCGTACACGACCGGAGGAGCGCCGCCTGAACTGATCTTGTACGGCGAGATGAAGCCTGCCTTGAAGGCTGCTCCGCCCGGACCTGGTTTACTGAATACAGTACTCATCCGCTGGCCGAGCGAGGGGTTGCTGATCGCCCTGTCCATGTATGAGCCAAAATCTTTCATCGACGGCTTCACAACCACCATGGCATCGACCGTGACCTTGTGATTGCCAATCGCCTTGCCCGTGCTCTCTTCAATAAGGTTACCTGAGTTCGGTATGGTGCTGTCAGTGCTGATGATCGGCGCAGGCCAATTTTCAGGGTTGCGGTCCAGGTTCTCTCTCTGTTCCGACGGCAGAACATGGTGCTCCTCCTGCCTGACCACTGTGCCTTCACGCATCCAGGATATTCTGGCATCACCCTGTCCGTAGTACCCGAGCGCTCCCTCTGCGGTCAGGAACTCATCGCAGGTGGTCGCCGTCGCGTCAACGCCCCCGGTGCTTCGCAGCTTTCTCATGCCAGGCGCGGCTGAGGAAACAGCTCTTGCTGTGCTGATTTTTGCTGCGGCCGGCATCTTCGCTGACGGGCTTATCTTTGCCTGCGCAGCAGTCCGCGTTTTCGAACCGGCCTTGGGCTGCGTCAGCGCTGCAGGTCCTGAAGTCCTGACATTCTTATCTTCCTCTTTTGTGATGCCGCAGGTCCCCTGTCCAGCGTCATGGCCCGGGAACCCGGTGATGTCGATCCAGTCAAGGTGGAGCGGCCCGGTCGCGTCCGTGTCTTCTACCGGCCTGATATCAACGACCTTGCAGTACAGCACGTACGCGCGTGATGCGATCGCAGACGCAGCGCTCTCGACGCTCCTTATCCCCGGCGTATTGGTCATGCGCGCAAGCTTCAGATACGGGTTCTGGCTGTTCTTGTCCACTGACTGGGCAAGGGTGTTCACATTGGCCACCTGCATGTCGTCGTCAGAGAGCATATAGATCCTGACATTGTATGAACCGACCTTCTGGTATTTATGCCGCAGGTCCTCGATGCCGTAGGTCCAGGTCGCCAGGCTGCCGTATGAACCTTTCCCTTTCTTTTCCCATGAGCTGGTGAGATGCACAGGATGCACAACAGAATCATATTCGCCGTCACCCCAGTCAACCACGAGGTTCAGGTAGTTGCCGGTCGGCTGCTTCATGCCTGTGTCGATGCCTCCGGGCGGCGGGGGCGGCGGGTCTTTCATCTCCTGCTGGAGCGCATAGGGCGACCGCTCAATGCTGAACAGGCCTGACATCTTGAACTCATCTCCCGGATAGTTGTTCGGATCGACCTTGTTGACGGTCTGGCCGTTCACAACCTCTTTTTCGCATTCCCATTTCTGCGTCTGTTTGTTCAGTTTATATATGCACTGTCCGGACACATTCTGGACCTGCAGGGAGCCTTTGGTCTGGCCGCCTGCAGGGCAGGCCTTGAGGCCGCCTGCCTTTTCAGGCGTGCTCAGAGGCCAGCGATCAGAATGTTCGACCTCAAGCACCAGTTTCTCGTCCTTCTGGACCGCAGGCAGGATAGGCTTGCTGTCTTTGACCGTGTCGATCGCTGCAGGCTTATCCTTTACCGATGTCTTAGTTGTCGAAGAGGACTTCGCCGGCTCTGTCTTTTTTGTCGCAGAAGTGAAGCCGCAGTCGCTCTTGAACTCGCGGAAGCCTACCACCTCCCAGAGCAGGGTGGTCTCTGCAGGGTACGTGTCCTTTGGCGCAGCAGGAGGCAATATCTTAACCGGGCCGCCAGCAGCAGCCTTTACCTGCCCAGCTTTAAGCGCTGCTTTCTGTGCTGACGGCGTTGCAGATGTCTTTGTTTTCGAAGCCGCGGACTGAACGCCGGTGACAGGCTTGTCGATCGCTTCGGCTGCTGACGGCGGCGGGGGCAGCAAGTTCAGTATCTCTTTGATAAAGGCAGCATCAGGATGAAAGAAGGTCTGGGGCGGCAGTTTCATCTTCATGCCGAGTATCTCGATCTCGGTGCTGTTCAGCCTGATCGTCTTCAACAGTGTTCCGTCACGGGTCATGATATTGAAGTCATAGTAATCGGCAAGGCCCGGATTCATCTCGCGCCATTCAAACCGTATTGCGTCATTCAGGAGCGGGGCGCCGATAGAGGTCTTGGCATGGTCAGGGTCTTCCACATAGGGCTTCGGCTTTTGGAGCAGCAGCGTGCCTTTGGTGAAATCTACCTGGAGCGGCTGGCAGATCGGCCCGATGTCGGCGATGATCAGTTTTTTCGGTTCTGCGATCATGACCGCTGCCTGCGTCTGGTTCCAGTTCTGGTTCTGGCCGGTCCTCACCTGGGCGTTCCTCTGGCCCTTTGCCGAACTATCGACCTCTACTTCCATCTGCGCAAGCACAGGGCTGAAGACCTTTACCACACCCTTGCTCTTCACACCCTCGCCGAACTGCACCTCCATGCCGTCGACAAGATTAGTGCCGTTCAGGGTGAGCTGATAGGTTTTGCCCGGCTCCCAGATATTCGGCAGCACATGGTTCAGGGAAAGCGGCAGCTGAGGAGTGAGGGCCCTTCCGGGAACGACTGTCACAAAGGACTGGGTCTGTATGGTCTTTGAGCCGTTGCAGAATCTTACTGAGATGAAGTGAGGACCAAAAGGGGCTGACGGCAGCACATTGAGCATCACCGCGTATGATGCAACGTCCATGGCCGCCTGTCTGCGCATTGCAGGGCCGAGGACCATGATGCCTGCGCCGAAATCGAGAGTTACCCCAGGTTTATCGAGGTCCCGCCCTGTCAGCATGATCTGTACGTTCGACTGTCCCTGGGAAAGGACCTGCGGGTTTGCAGAAGCTACGGTGGGGTTGTCAGTGCATTGTGTGCCGGGTCTCATTATCCCTATGGATGTGTCTGGTATGACACCTTTCTGTGCGGCCTGCACGGTTATGGATGCCTGGGTGTTAAGGACCTTTGTGCCGTTGCAGTACCGGATCGTGACAAAGCGCTGGCCTGTCTGGGCAGTGGGCATAACATTGATAGTTACGGTATACAGCTTTATGAAATCGTTCACAGACTGGCCCGGCATCGGCCTGCCGACGACCGAGATGCCTGCACCGAAGTCGAGCGCGACGGACGCCCTGTCAAGGTCTCTGCCCATAAGCGTCAGGGCAACATTCGACTGCCCCTGGGTGACAGCAGCAGGGGCAATGGAGTTAAGCGCCGGATTGTCCGTACACTGCTGCGGGACCATGATGCTGGCGCCGAATGCCACAGCGCAGGCAATGGTAAGCGCGAAAGCTGAAATACATATTCCCCGGAAAATAGATCCTGCTGGCACTCTCATGGTATCCCCCTTGAAGAAAAACTCATTCATCTCTGGTTACTGAGTCATGGTTTATCGCGCTGTTCAGAATATCTAACCCATCATATCAAACTTCAGGCAAAATTCATGAAAATAATGGTTCTAAGGCAGGGGAGGGCTGGGCTGGGCTGGGCTGGGGAGATGTTATAGACATGTCAACCGACAAAAGTTACTAAGAGGACTGTTAGTAAAGCCACATTCATTGTCATTGCCCGACTTGATCGGGCAATCCAGAACACCTTAAAAAAACTGGATTCCCGCTGCTTAAGGCACCTACTTCTGGCTTTGCGGGAATGACAGCACATGGGGTCTTACTTATGGCCCCTTAGTATCTCAAATATAAGACTGCAAAATAATAATTTATTGTCTGAGGTATTGTTCGAGACGCTGCCGCCTTTCTTCCATGACAGCCCTGTCAGATGTCCCTTCATGGAATCGTCCGGGAGAAAATAGCGGATACTCTTCCCCATCTCTGAGCTTGAGGATAAGATAGTAGAACTCTACGAAGTTCGACTTTTTCCCGAGATAACCGATCCGGATGTCAGCGATATCGCCGAATGGAATTATTCGTTTCTTTTTCCTGAAGAGGGTGCTGTCCTCGATCGTGATGGAGCGTGTCTTCGGGTCTGCCACGATGGTCTGCTTTCCGGTTACGAGCAGACCCCATAAGCCGATGATAAGCAGCAGGATGCCGAGCAGAAACCCTGCAAGGCTGTTTGTCATGCCAGTGCCGGTAAAGTTGCGAAAGCCGATCGCCAGGACCAAACCGATCAGAAGGAAGCCGATCGAAAGAGCGGTCTGTTTTGCAGGATTATTTTCAGATCTCCATGAGTCCATTGGTATTTCTTCGCATTAAAGGCGATGATGCACAGAAATCGTGATGATCAGTCGGTGAAGATCGTGGTCTTGATCTGTTCCTTTGACTGGACCTCGGATGCCAGTTTCATCGCAGCCTTTCTGTCAGCAAAATTGCCGATCAGGACCCTGATGATAGGAGCCTTGTCCTTTGTGACACCTTTCTGTGCATAGGCCTCGTACCCTTTTCCCTTCAGCTTCTTGACCAGCACGGCAGCGATATCTTCGGTCTTGAAGGCGCCGACCTGTACAGCATATGTCGGTTTCTTTGAAGGCGGTGCTGGCTGGCTGACCGCAGGTGCCGGGGCCTTTGCAGCTGCTACGGGTGCCGGCTCAGGGGCCTTAACAGGTGCAGCAGGAGCAGGAACGGCAGCAGGAGTTTGTGCCGGGGTCGTAGCAACAGGCGCTGGAACCGCTGGAGCAGTTGCAGGTGCTTGTGCAACAGGCGGTGCTGTCGGAGCGCTCGCAGCTTCCTTCTGTTCTGGCGCAGCAGGCGGAGCAGCTTTCTTAACCTCGCGGACCACAGGTTTCTGTGCGGGCATGAAGTATTGATAGGCGAAAAATCCGCCGCCGCCCAAGGCCACGAGTATGAGCAGGCCGAGCAGCCAGGGAAGCAGCGACGGCTTCTGTGCTTTGCGCTGCCGGTATGTCCGGTTCGGCATGGGCTGTTTTGATGGCGCAGGTTTTGGCGTCTCATCTTCCCATGCGAACTCTTCCTCTTTGGCACGAGTTGGCTCAGGTGCTTTCTTTTGGGGCGTTTTACTCTCTGCAGGGGGTTTGTTCATGGATAGAGGTTCATCGGCAGCAGTCGGCTCATTCCATACCGAAGGTTTCTCAGGAGCAGTCGGCTCATTCCGGGTAATGAGATCCTCAGCAGCGGCCGGCTTCTCTTCTGCAGGAGGCTTGCTTAGAACCATAGGTTCTTCAACAGCAAGCGGCTCCTCGAACGAGGCCGACTCTTCAACCTCGATCGGCCGGGACACTTCCTCTTCCGGCTCGGCCGGGGGCTGGGCAGAGGCAAGCACAGAGACGGTCTTTGCTATCAGTTCCTCATCGGTAAAGTTTGGCTTCAGGAAATCGACAATGCCGTAATACTCGGTATATTGCGGCTGGACCTTGCCTTTCAGGGCTGCGAGCAGCACGATCGGGACTTTTTGAAGCTTTGGTATGGCGTGTATCTCCCGGCAGGGCTGAAAGCCCGCAGCATTCGGGGAAAGCGGCTTTATATAGATGAGTGAAGGGTTGAGCTTGCCGGCCATTTCATCGGTCACAACATGGCTGACTCCCGAAAATACCAGATACCCCTCAGCTTCGAGCGCAGAGGTGATCTTCTGGTCAGTCTCCTGGTCAGCGTCAACAACAAGAATAGTTTCGTCTGCCATCTCTCACCTCAATCCCGGATTTTGGTCAGCATTGTCAATGCAGTATGTCTATGAACGCTTACAACTTTTCCCAATACTTTGCCGGCATGTCCATAGCGAGCTTCAGCGCTCCGTCAGAGCCGGCGAAGAGAGGTTCCTGAACGCGGGTCACCTTGCAGGCCCCGTATTCCTTGAGCGCGTCCTGCAGGTATTCGGCAATGCCCCTGATCAGGCTGCCGCCGCCTGCCATTACGATATTGTTCTTGATCTTCACCTGGAACTCCGGGTCGAACCGTGCGATCATCTCTGTCGTTGTCTCGACGAGGGCCGGCAGGATGCTTTCGCAGGCGCGGCGGACCTCGTTCTTGATGTCATGCATGACCGGCTTGCCGTCGACTGGCAGTTCAACGCGGATCTCCTCGCCGAGTTCGCGCACGAAGCTGAACTTCTCCTTGAACTGGCGCACCATGTTCTTGTTGAATCTTGAGTGAGGATATTTTTCGATCAGATAATTGAAGAGCTGCTCGTCAATATAATCGCCTGCAGTGAAGATTGTCTTCTGGTCCTCTTCCGAAGGGATCGTGCCGTGCATGATGCAGAAGTCGGTCGTCCCTGCGCCTATATCGATGACCATGGCGTTGTTCAGCAGGTTCATGCCGTAGGCGATAGCAAAGGGCTCGGTCACGACCATGAGGGCCTGCACGTGCTCTGCAACGGCCCGCCTGATGGCAAGCTTGTTCACCTTCAGGGAATCCGAGGGCACGCCGACGACCGCGTGGATCTGCTTGCCCGGCTCGGATTTGGCCAGGTCGATCAAATGCCGGATGATCTCCTTGACCGCACGCTCGCTGCTTTCGATGCCCTCTTTGATGATGCCCCGCTCGAGCGGCCTGCAGAGGTCAAGCGAAAGCCGGTGCTGCAGGGCCTCCTCGCCGAAGAGTACAGACTTGCCGATGACCTGCTCGGCTATGAAGTCCTTTGGCCAACCGACGTAACTCTCGATCCATTCCCGTTTGCCGTTGCTCGCAGAGATCGCGCTCCGGGACGTCCCGAGATCGATACCTACAAACAGTACATTTTCCTGATTCAGCTCATCGTTTGGCTTCATGCGTAAGGTCTCCTTTATTGAGATAATCAAATATCCCGAGTGCGAGGTAACGGGCGATATTTTCGCGGTGTCCCTCCTGCTGCAGTTCTTTTTCTTCCTCCCGGTTGCTCATGCACGAAACCTCTGCGAGCACGGACGGCACCTCCACACCGAGCAGGACGACGAACGGGGCCCTCTTGACCCCGAAATCCTGTATGCTGCTGTTCTGCTTCCTGCTGTTGCGGACCATGTTCGACTGGATCGATTCGGCGAATTCCCGCGATTCCTGAAGCTTCATGGTCTTGCCGAGTTTTTCGACGATCACCTTGAAATCGCTCAGGCCCTGTTCTGATCCCGCATTCTCCTGTTCAGCGAGCTTCAGGATATTGGCGTCAGTGGAAGGCCCGAAGTAGAACGTTTCTATTATGTTGATCGGTTTCTGCGGGAGGTAATTGATATGCACGGAGATGAATAGGTCAGCCTTTGCCTTTTTTGCCATCTCCACGCGTGTGTTCAATGGTACTGCCGAATCATCTTCCCTGGTCATCAGGATGCGGTAATTGCCTTTTGCCGCGAGGTGCTGGCGCAGCCTCTTTGCGATGTCGAGCGTAATGTCTTTTTCCCGCGTGCCCATCTTCCCGACCGTCCCGGAATCAGAGCCTCCGTGGCCGGCGTCTATCATGATCGTCTTGATCTTCAGGCCGAACATGCGGCTGAGAGCTACGTTATGCGTGCCTGCCACAGAGTTCAGTTCGGCCGGGTTCGGTGCTCCTTCCGGCGTAGGCGGGGCAGGGACCTGGGTCACGTTCGTCATCTCTGTCTGTGCGGTCAGTTCTGTCGGCGCAAACGTGATATTTACGTGCCGGCCGTTAACAAGGACAGCGATAATGCAGAGCAATGCGGCAATAAGATACTTCTTTCCGAGGTAAAGACGGCGCTTGGTCAGGAGAGAACGGCCCCGACCGAGAATGACGAGATTATCCTCGTACACGCTGCGGAGGATCTCCTGCCGCATCCTGAGTTCCTTTCTTCTGGGGAAAAAGGTGATCATAATAATGTACAACTTTAGCAATTTACGCGCCTAAATTCAATGTTTACGAGACGATTGTGCCAAAGGGCATAAGAGGATTCGCAGGCAGGGTCACGCTATCTGCTGAAAGATATCCGGTCTGTCGGACGCTATACCGTCCACACCTTTTGCGATAAATGTCTGTGCTTCTTCGGCAGAGTTGATCGTCCATACGATCACCTTGAGGTCGTTCTTATGGGCTTTCTCGATATCTTTGGTATGGGTGAAGCGGTAAAGAGGAAGAAGATACCGGGCCTGAAGCTTCAGCGCTGCTTGTACGGGATTTTTGAATTTTGTATAGATCAGACCGGTCTCGATCTTCTTATCGAGCGTTCGGATAGCGTCAAGCGCTTCTGCATGAAAGGATATGATGATGACCCTCTCCTCCTGTTTTGCTTTTTTTACTGTATCGAGGACCTTTCTTTCATGGCCCGTCTCTTTCAGTTCAACAAGGATCTTTTTGACGCTATTTCCGACAGACTGCAGTGCCTCTGCAAGAGTGACCAGTCTGTTTTCAGTGGCCTTCTTCAGATCTGCCAAAGAGGCTTCACGGACAGGCAGGTCTATGTTGAATACGCGTTTCAGGTTGTCATCGTGGCAGATGATCAGCTCCCCATCTTCCGATCTCCTGACATCGAACTCGATCGCATTGGCTCCGAGCGCAACCGCTTTTTTGAAGCTTTCGTTCGTATTCTCGACCTCATAGGCCTTTGCACCGCGGTGGCCTATTTTAAGGAACATGGCTATGCTCTTTTCTTCAGGGCTGTCATGCATTTGCGTATCCTGGCGGCATTGGCGCCCACATCGCTTCTGCCGACGCGTGAGAGGGAGCGGACGTCGACGCGGCTTCCATTGCCCTCTGGTGTGATGCGGATCACGATATCGTCCTTGAAGCCAAACCAGAAGGTCGTATCCGTAGCCTCGATCACCAGCTTGGCAACATCTGCCCTCACAATTGTCCAGCTCTGTGTCTTTGCATACGTAAGGGCGCGCTCAAAGACCTGAACCGGGGGGAGCTCAAGCAGCAGCGGGGCAATATCAGGATAGGCCTTTTTCTGCTGCTCAGCCAGAGCATTGCCGCCGTATTCAGCGGAGTTCAGTGCGTCCTTGCGTAAGCTGAGCACTGCATCGAACTGAGGAGGGTTTGAGGTGTCTGTGGTGATGTCATGGATCGCTGGCACGCTGCGGGCAATAAGATACATGCGGAGCGGTACACTGAGAGCAGCAAGAGTGATGATGCCTGCAAGGACGAAAAGGGGAAGGCCGCTCCCGGCCCCCCGGGAATAGGCAAGAACACCACAGATAATGGAAACCGCCATGACCGCCACTTCGCCGTATACAGTCCATCTCAGAAGCGACAGCCCTGTCCGGAAGCCCCACCAGCCGAACCGCGTGCCGATGCCGGCGGCGATTGCTGTCAGGACAAGTAGCGCGACAAACGAAAGACTGAAAAAGGCGATGACATGCAGAGTTTTATTGGCCTCGATCATCTTAATTTAAGTATAACAGGTTATTTCCCTGCGCCAAGGCTCAGGTCTCTTGGAAAGTCGGAGAATGAGCCGCAACCTGCTTTGATTATCTCATATAGTGCTGGGCCGGTTTGATGATGCCGGTCTTTACGAGCACAACCATAAGAGCTGTGTACCCGAGCGATATGGCAATGTCCTTTACCAGGTTCCTCTTGTTATAGCGGATGTTGTCATGGTTCGTTTTCGAGAGGGTCCTGCGGTCAAGTGAAAAAATAGTCCGGGAGATTCTGTCCTGACAGAAGGCTCTATCAGGATGTCCCCCGAGAGGTTAGTGCTGTCTTCATCTTTTGTCAGGAGGCGGTTGTTCGTGGTATCCTATACTGCTTTTTGAAGAGAATAATATGAACAAGACACGATACCTCATATGGCTGGGCGTTGCGACTGCAGCAGGGACTGCCCTGGGCATACTGTCTGACCGGAGACATCCGGCAAAAGGGAGTCTGCTCGGAGCGACTGCAGGCATGGTCGCCGGTTCTGTTGCGGCCGGGGTCTATGAATATATCTCTTCAGAAAAAGTTCCGTATTACTCGACAGAATCATCACTGTACGACGATATCGACGCGGTATAATCTCCTGCTGACCAAATAAAAAAGGCTCCTCATGTTCCCATGGGAGCCTTTTCCGTTTATATGAATACTGCTTAGATGCTGAGAGAGAAGGGCACGTATCCCTGAAGGAGCAGTTCGCCGAGATAGGAACTGGACTTGATCTCTGCTCCCTCGATCATATTCTCCGCAGTGAGTCCATAGCCGGGCATGAAGGCATGGCAGACGTAGAACTTGACGCCGAAATCGACCAGCAGTTCGAGCATCTCGCCGAAATTGACCTGCTTGCCCTCGAACTCTATCGAGATATTCTCGACAACGCCCTTCTTTGCGAGCTGCACGCCTTCGCCGATCAGGAAAATGGCGATCTCTGCCTCGTCTGAAAAGGCCTTGATGTTCGAAGCGATCTTCATAATGCCCAGCACTTCAATAGGGTTGGTGGTTGTGTGAGATAGGGTAAATACGAATTTCTTGTCTGACATGGAGGCCTCCTTGAGGGTTTAATAGTTGCAATGTTTAGATATTATATCAAGCTGGCCATTTTGTCAACTGATGTTTGCTGGCATGCCTTTATTGTCTTAAAAAACAATACGTTATCGTCTGTCATTTACGGTCTAAAAGCTTTTTTATCGGGGCGTAAAGTAACTACTGTTGGCGTCTAGAGCACTACTTCTCGTGTCTATATTACCTGTTGTTAATTATGAACTGCGGAAATTACGGGCAGGTTGCTACGCGCCGGAGGATTCGGGTTTGCTGCGGGGAGCCGGCTTTTTTTCATCTCTCTTTGGCCTTTCAGGTCTCCGGCGGCTTTCTGAACCCGGGCCGCTGCTCCTGCTGCCTGATCTTGTGCCGAATTTCTTTGGGCCCTTGTCCTGCGGTCTTTTCCCCCGGGAAGGTGCTCCCTTTGCGGCATGAGGCTGGTGAAAAGAGACCTTTTTGTAATCGGTAATGATCAGGTCATCGGTCACAGGAACGGTAGGTATCTTCTTCCGGATATACTCTTCTATGTCGTGAAGCGAAAATACGTAGTTCTCACAGGCCAGGCTGATCGCCTTGCCGCCTGCTCCTGCGCGTGCGGTCCTGCCGATGCGGTGGACATAATCCTCGGAATCCTGCGGAAGATCATAGTTGATGACATGCGTGATGCCGTCAATATGCAGGCCCCTGCTGGCAACGTCGGTTGCGATAAGGATCGAAAGATCCCCGCTCTTAAAGCGGTTGAGTACCTTTATCCGTTTATCCTGCGGAAGGTCGCCGGTGATGGCAGAAGAGGTATACCCGTTTGCATTCAAAAGGGCCTTTAATTTATCGGCAGTGGATTTCATATTGATGAAGATCAGGTAATGTCCGCCAGGCTCGCGTTTCAGGATCCCCAGAAGAAGGCCGAACTTTTCTTCCTTGCTCACATGGTAGAGTTCCTGCTCGATAATATCGACTGTCATCTGCTCAGGGGTCACGGAAAACCGCTCGGGGTTGTTCATATGCTCATAGCAGAGTTCCATGACGCGGTTCGAAAGGGTCGCTGAAAAAAGCATGGACTGACGCTCGTTGTACGGCGCCATTCTCCTAAGCATGAAGCGGAGGTCTGCGATAAAGCCCATGTCGAACATGCGGTCAGCTTCATCAATGACGAGGAACTGGGTCTTCTTAAGACTGTAGACCTTCTGCTTGAGATAGTCGATAAGACGGCCGGGAGTGCCGATAAGAATGTCTACACCCTTCGCGATATCGTCCCTCTGCTTCAAATAGTCGATGCCGCCGTATGCAGAAACGATCTTGAATCCGGTAAAGCTGCCGAGAAGTTTTGCCTCTACCTCTATCTGCACAACCAGTTCCCGGGTAGGTGCAATAACAAGGACACGCGGAGATGGTCCTGGCGGCGGAGCAGGCATCGAGAGCATCCTCGAAAATACTGCTATCAGAAACGCGGCGGTCTTGCCGGTGCCGGTCTGCGCCTGGGCCGCAATATCGCGGCCTTTCAGGGCCTCAGGCAGTGTCAGGGCCTGGACCGGCGTGCATGAGGAAAATCCTGCAGCTCTTATTCCTTCGAGGACCTTTGGATGGATATCCAGTTCATCAAAACGCATACCCCTATACTTTACCTTAATGGTTGTCCTGAAATACAGGACTCTTTCGCGGTACAGGCTGCCCTGCAGGTAATACACCTTCTGTACAAAGAGGGTTTAGGCTTTGACATTCTCCCCGGCCTAAAGCGCCGAGGATTCCCGAATCAGGCTGCAATCCGGAACCTTACTTCCTGCTTCACAGAGCGGACTGACTGCGCCGCGTCTCCACAGGCTAACCGGGAGAGTCCCTCCCTTAAAATGTTCTTTGCTGCATTGGTATCGGCATTTTCAGTATAGCCGCAAGCCTGGCAGTGAAATATTTTCTGCGACGGCCTGTTGGCTTTTTCAGTATGCCCACACTCGGAACACTCCTGACTCGTATACTGTGGTGGCACGAGGATCAGTATTCCACCACGCCATTGTAATTTGTAGGCAAGTTGTCTCTGCAGCTCTCCCCAGCCCTGGTCAAGGATCGCTTTATTAAGACCAGCCTTAGCCTTGACGTTTTTGCCAGGTTTCTCGATAGTTCCTTTGGCCGACCTTGTCATATTTTTTACCTGAAGGTCTTCCATACATACAATCGCGTGGTTTTTGCTGATTGTGTTGGATGCTTTATGCAGGTAATCCTTTCTTATGTTAGTAATATCATTTTGGAGTTTCTGTATCTTCTTTACCTGTTTTTGCCAGTTACTTGAAAACTTCACCTTACGGGCAAGGTCTTGCTGAAGTTTCGATAGTCTCTTCTGGGCCTTTCTGAACGAATTAACAGGCTCTACGTCCTTGCCGTCTGATTGTGCAATCAATTTGGAGACGCCAAGGTCAATACCTATCTGCGTCTTGGAATGGTGAACAGGGGAGCCCACTTCGTGCTCGGTTTGGACTGAAGCATACCAGTTGTCGATTTCTCTGGATACCGTAACATTCTTTATTGCGCCGTTGATATGACGGCTTTTTCTGAAACCTATCCAGCCTATCTTCGGCAGGAAGATACGGCTGTTCTTGATTTCAAATCCCTGTGGATACCGAAAACTATCCTTGGAACGCCCTCTTTTTTTGAATACGGGGAACCGTTTTGGATTGGTTTTATCGAAAGCCTCTTTGAGGGCTTTATCGAGTGACTTTAAGGTTTGTTGAAGTGTTTGCGATGGAGCCTCAAGTAAAAAAGGATGCTCCTGTTTCCACTTGGGAAGCATATTTGCAAGGTTGTTGTAGGAAAGGCAGCTTTGCTTGCTGTCGAGTCGTTCTTTCTGTAGCACAAGAGCCTTATTCCATACAAAGCGGTTGCAGCCCGCAAACTTACTGGCAAGGGACTCATCTGCAGGACTGGTCTTAAGCCTGAATTTGTATCCCTTGCGTATCAGCATGTTTCTATGATATCATTTGGTCTATGGACTCGTCAAGGAACGTTAGGTACGGAAGGCACTGTATTACTAATCTTCATGTTCATTTGGTCTTTGTCGCAAAATACCGTAAAACAATTTTCTCGTCAGAGATATTTTCGACAATGAAAGAAATATTTGCAAAGATCTGCGAAAGCTTCGGATCTGAACTTATTGAATGTGACGGCGATCAGGATCACGTACACTTACTTGTTATTTATCCGCCGAAGGTTTCTGTTTCAAGACTGGTCAACAGTCTTAAGGGAGCGTCTTCAAGGCGCCTACGGAAACTTCATCCGGAGCTGAAATCCTGTTACTGGAAGGGAGTGCTCTGGTCGCCAAGTTACTTTGCCGCAAGTTGCGGCGGAGCACCAATCTCAATTATTAAACAATACATTGAAGATCAAAAAAAGGATTAACAGCACGGCTTATATCCACGCCCTGAAGAGACGTGGTTTTTCGCCGCTTTCACGATAATGTCACCATGAAAACACTACTGACCGATCTCTACACTCTGGTCCTTTCCCTCTGGGTTGGCGGCATCTTTCTCTTCACGTTTGTTGTTACGCCGGTGATCTTCAGGTCCTATGGCAAGGACATGGCCGGCGATATCGTGGGCAAGCTTTTCCCGTCCTATTTCCTTTTTTCTATAATTGTTGCTTTCCTTTCCCTGATCCTCTTTCTGCTATCTTTTCAGGACAGGACCGCTCCCCGCCATGCCCTCTCTCTCTTCCTCCTGGCTGCGGCCGTCGTGATTTCGCTCTATGTAAGCGTCAGGCTGCACCCGGAGATAAAGAAGGTCAAACAGGAGATCGCCTCTTTTGAGACCGTATCTCCCGAAGATCCGCTCAGAAAGAAGTTCAGATCATTACATGCCCAGAGCGCGATCCTGAATATCCTGATGCTGGCAGACGGCATTGCATTGCTGGTCATCCGTTTTCGTCTCAGTCCATAATGGCATGAAGACCTGCCTGGTTTCTCTTCTCCTCATCCTTTGCCTGTTTATTCCCCTTGCGCAGGCAGACGAGCGAATCCTCAGCTTTCAGAGCGATATCACGGTCCATGAGGATAGCTCCATGACGGTCAAAGAGACGATCAGGGTCAGGGCAGAGGGAGCAAAGATCAAGCGCGGCATATACCGTGACTTTCCGACAACCTATCGCGACCACAAGGGCAACTCCTATTCAGTCGGTTTTCAGGTGCAGGTTGTGCAGAAGAATAACCGGCCTGAACCCTTTCATCTTTCCGGTCTGTCGAACGGACAGCGCGTGTACATAGGCGACAAGAATGTTTTTCTCAGTCCTGGAGAATATACGTATGTGATCACGTATAAGACCGATCACCAGCTCGGTTTTTTTGATGATTTTGATGAGCTGTACTGGAATGTTACCGGCAATGGCTGGGAATTTCCGATCGATGAGGTTTCTGCCGAGATCCATCTGCCGGCTGATGCAGGCAGAAAGATCATCAATACAGCCGCGTACACCGGCCCTCAGGGGGCACAGGGCAAAGACTTCAGACTGGAACGAAACGATTTTGGGTCCGTGATCTTCTCGACCACAAGATCACTTGGTGCGAGAGAAGGTCTTACTGTTGCCCTGTCCTGGCCAAAGGGATACGTGCATAAGCCTGAGGGCATGGCCGCTGATACCGGACCTGCTGAGGGAATACAGGGCAGGGAGAACGCTCTGCAGAAGGGCGGCGGTGTATTTTCGGTGATCTCCGGCCTGCTTGTTCTCGGAGCATATTACCTTCTTGTCTGGCTCAAGGCAGGCCGCGATCCTGAGGCCGGCGTGATCGTTGTCCGGTACTCGCCGCCCTCTGATATGACGCCGGCAGTCATGAGGTTCATATCCCGCATGGGATATGATGACAAGGCTTTTGCTGCTGCGATCATCGACATGGCGGTAAAGGGGGCAGTATCCATCCATGAGGACGGCGGAGAATACGTCATCAAAAAGAAGGAAGAGGGTGCAAAACCTCTTTCAGCAGAAGAGAAGAAGATCGCTGACCATCTCTTCGGTGCTGACAAAGAGATCAGGCTCATCAAGCGGAACCATGCGTACATCGGCGGCGCGGTCAATGAGCTCAAGACCTATCTCCGGCAGAAATACGAAAAGATCTATTTTCTGACCAATAGAAGATATTTTGTGATCGGCCTGCTGATGACCGGTCTGCTGCTTTTTGCCAGCGGCTTCGGCATGGCGCAGAACAGACTGATGGTATTTCCTTTTGTCTTCATCTGCATCTGGCTCACGATATGGAGTACCGGCGTTATTGTCCTCGTGCGCGAGGTCATACGGAAATGGCGGGCGGTTATAAAGGGCCGGTCCAATGGCGTGATCAACGGGGCCGGCGCCCTTTTCCTGACGCTCTTTTCTCTTCCCTTTATCGGCGGAGAGATCGTAGGCATTACCCTGCTGGCCCATTTCACCTCACTGGTGATCGTGATCTTTCTTCTGGCGGCCATGGCGCTCAATTATCTGTTCTTTCATCTGCTCAAGGCGCCGACCCGGGCAGGCAGAACTCTCCTCGACGCTATCGAAGGGTTCAGACGGTTCCTGGTTGCGACCGAGCAGGACCGGCTCAATATGATGAATCCGCCCGACCGGACGCCGCAGCTTTTTGAGAGATATCTGCCCTATGCGCTGGCACTGGATGTTGAGCAGCAATGGTCAGAGCAGTTTGCAGCAATACTGGCTGATGCGTCAGTTGCCGCGGAGACCGGTGGGTATCACCCTGCGTGGTATTACGGCCCTGCCTGGAGTTCTCTTGGTTCCGGGGACTTTGCAGGGAATCTCGGCGACGCTTTTGCCGGAGCCATAGCCTCGTCATCGACTGCGCCGGGTTCAAGTTCAGGCAGCGGGGGAGGTGGGTCTTCAGGCGGTGGTGGTGGCGGAGG
>CAYXBA010000019.1:0-64821 GCA_964463135.1 uncultured Nitrospiraceae bacterium | reverse complement strand
TAAACTGTACCAAACCCTACAAAAAAGTACAAGGGGTTTTTGAGATGGCTTCTAATCACTGTTACCTGGAGGTACCAATGAATCGTGACAGACTGAAAAATATCCTAAGGGAGATAAGACACAAGGATAAGCGTATTGATGATCACGCCCAGCCCATAAATCGGGATTTGTCAGCTTCACGCCTTGCCCGCAGAGCTGTTGATGAGATTATTGGAATCAGCAAAGGGATTACTTCCGATGGTATCATCAACCAGGATGAAGCAGAATTTATAGTTAAATGGCTCAGTGCCAATGAGCACGCCATTGATGTATTTCCGATTAATCTGCTTTATGATCGGCTAAATGACGTTCTTGCGGATGATGTGCTTGATCAGGAAGAGGCGACTGAGCTTCTTGATATGCTCCAACAATTCACCGGCGGTGGCTCAATGGAGAAATATGAGAATATGTCCACCGCACTCCCTCTGGATGATCCAGCCCCTGCAATAATTTTTGAAGGTCGTGAGTTCTGCTTCACCGGCAAATTTGTTTTCGGCACGAGAAATCAATGCATCGAAGCTGTCAAAATGAAAGGGGGGTTTTTTAACCCAAGCCCGCGACAGAATACTGATTACTTGATTGTAGGTCTTGTCGGAAGTCGAGACTGGCTGCATACCACCCATGGCAAGAAGATTGAAGAGGCGATTGATATGCAGGCAAGTGGCAAGTCCATAGCTATTGTGTCAGAGCGGCACTGGGTTAATTATTTATAATCCTCACAGAAACAGTTTAGCTTTATTCTGATAAGCCTCTCATGGATAATAGTATCACCATGCTCAAAAAAGGCGACCTGCTCCGCTTGATCGATGAGGTATCCGCACGTGCCCTTGCCTCGGGCGCACTGCTGCCGATCAGCACTGCATCCGAATATGTCGAGGACAAGGGCGTCCGTTTCGTGGTGCGCATTCTCTCGAACCTCATGCGCAAGGACGAGGACCGGCTGAAACGAGCCCAGGAGAAAAAGGGCAACCCCTTCCTTCCGTATGAAAAAGACCTTTTCGTGACTGACCTCAGCCCGACGCATCTGGCGCTTTTGAACAAGTTCAATGTGATGGAGCGGCATCTGCTGATCGTTACACGACAGTTCGAGGAGCAGGAAGATCTTCTCACCCCTCCGGATTTTGAGGCGCTCTGGACCTGCATGGAAGAATACGAGGCCGTAGGCTTTTATAACGGCGGAGAGGCTGCAGGTGCAAGCCAGATCCACAAGCATCTTCAGATCGTTCCTCTGCCGCTTGCTGACCAGGGACCGGCAATACCGATCCAGCCTTTGGTTGATGAGGTGAAGGAGATTGGCAGGATAAAGCGGCTGCGCAGCTTCGCATTCCAACACTGTTTCGCCCGGTTCGAGCTGGACCGCAGCGGATTTCCGCTCTCTCCTGTTGCGCAGAGTTTCGGCTTATATAAGGAAATGCTTGCTGAACTTGGAATGTCCTGCCCCCGGGATGGAGAAACAGTGAAGCAGTCCGGCCCGTACTGCCTGCTCATCACGAACCAATGGATGCTTCTGGTGCCGCGATCGCAGGAATTCTATCACGACATTTCAGTGAATTCACTCGGATTTGCAGGCTGTCTGCTCGTAAGGAAGGCAGAGCATCTGGAACTCCTTACAAAAGAGACAGGGCCTTTCGATCTCCTGAGACAGGTTTCTCTTCGGCTATGATCCTTTAGAGGTGCCAAAAGACCAGCAGGTCTCTCGCAGGAGTATTACTGCAGTTTGCTGAGTACCGCCTTCAGGATATCAGCCCTTGATATTATGCCGACCAGCACATTCTGCTCATCCACCACGACCAGTCTCCTGATCCTCTTTTCATCCATGAGCTGGGTGGCCTCGGCAATATTCATATCACTCTTAATGGTAATGACCGGGGAGACCATGATATCGGCAACAATGTCCCCTGTCTTTGGCTGGGGAAGCTGTTCTCCCAGCATATGCCTCAGAAGGTCCTTGAAGGTATGTTCCTTCCGCACCCCGATCATGGAGAGGATATCAGCCTGGGTGATCATGCCGATCACATGGTTTTCCTTGTCAACCACCGGCAGGCCGCTGATGTTCTTTTCGGACAGGATCTTTGCCACCGGCATGATATTTTCAAATTTCTGGACTGTGATGACATTTGAGGTCATCACATCCCGGACACACATCTCAAAGCCGATACTTGATTTCAGGTGTTTGCAGCGATCGTTATTGTCTGTAGCACTCATAGAACACTCCGCAAAGAAATTGAATTTGAATAGTCAACAAAGGCTGCAGCATGCACTGCCGGCACAAAAGGCCTAAGATACGACTAGCTCCCGCCGCCCCCGAGATAGGTATTCACCAGCTTGATCAGTTCCTGGGTCTGGATAGGCTTGGGCAGATAGGCATTTGCACCGATCGCGATCGCCCTCTTCCGGTCCTCCTCCGCACCCTCGGTCGTGACCATGATGATCGGGATATCCTTGAATGTCGCGTTGCCGCGCACCAGGCTCACCAGCTTGAGCCCGTCCATCACCGGCATGTTGATGTCACAGAGGATGAGGTCGATCTTGTCGGACGAGAGCTTCTTCAGCGCATCCACACCGTCCGTGGCCTCTATGACATGGGAATTGGCAATACGTTTCATGGCAAAGCTGATCAGCTGCCGCATGGTCGGTGAATCTTCTACAACAAGAATATTCGGCATCCGCTCTCCTCCTATCTCTTCGGCTTGTCCTTCAGAAGGTCAAGGAACCCCTGAATGGTCGTCAGCTTCCTCTCGGACTGGGTGTAGAGCCGGGACGAGAAGATCGCTGTTGCAGCATGACCTGCGAGGAGATTGAAGAGTTCATAGTCAACATTCGTGAAACCCGACTTCTGGGTGAGCAGCTTGTAGATCGATATGACTCCGATAACGTGCTCCTTTATCTTCAGCGGTATGCAGACGATAGGTTCAAACGGGTTGAACTCATGCATCACACTCAGGTCTTCAGCAAAAAAGCTTTCGCCTTCCTTGGTCACTCTGCCGATGATGCCTTCGCCGATCTTTACCCGCAGGGCTTCGGATGCGTCCATGCCTTCCGTGGCAACCGCCATGAGGTCGTTCGTCTTTTCATCAATGAGCATGACCGCGAACTTCTCTGCACCGATCAGATTGATCACAATCTCGACAACGATCCGCAGCACTTCCGAATAATCGAGCGTGGAATGGAGCTGGTAGCTCGCAACATACAGGTTCGCGAGGTTGTTGTTCTCCTCCTCCACGCCGAGATACTTTTCGGCAAAATCCTTGTTCTCCTCTTCCACCTGGATGAACTTGTCCTTCAGGGAGTTCAGCTCGAGCTCAAGAAGCCGTATCCGCTCGTCATAGAGCTTGGTGCGGGCCTCGTCACCGGAGCGCTCTATCGTCTCCTCCATCTGGGCGATCCTGAACCGGAGCTTTTCATTTTCCTTAAGAATATCCTTGGTGAATTCCTCACCCTTCTTGAACATCTGGATGAATTCTTCAGCCTTATTGAGATAACTGGTCTCTTTGTCTGACACTTACTCTCTCCCTCTGATATACGGATTATTTACGATCCTGATGACCGCTCCAGCGATCTCGGGAAGCGGGAGGATCGTCTCTACTGCGCCGTTCTTGATCGCCTCTGCAGGCATGCCGAACACCACAGCCGTCTCCTCGGATTCTGCTATAGTATAACCACCCTGCGTTTTAATATCCAGCATACCGCGCTTGCCGTCATTGCCCATGCCGGTAAGGATCACTCCCATGGAAGCAACCCCGTAATGCTCCGCAACAGAGGACATCATATGGTCAACAGACGGTATGTATTTGTCCTCAAACCTGCCTTCGCGCAGCGCTATCTGCTTCCTGTTCCCCCGCCTCTTCAGGCCCAGGTGCTGGCCGCCGGGGCAGATGTACACGGTCCCTGCCTCGATAAGATCACCTTCAGCCGCTTCCTTGATCCTGACCTCGGACATCCGGTCCAGCCGCTCGGCCAGGGGAGCGGTAAAGCCCTTCGGCATATGCTGGCTGATGACCATGGCAGCCTTGAAATCAGCAGGTAGTCTGGTCAGGATGATCTGCAGGGCAGCCGGGCCTCCGGTGGAAGAACCGACGGCAACGATCTCGACCGCATGCCTGTCCGTCTTGGACTTTTTCGCCTGTATGATCTCTTCGTCTTCCTCATGATCGAGCAGCTCAAGGTTCTTGCTCAATATATCAAGTCTGATATTCTTGAGCCCCTTGATCTTCCGCAGAAGGTCCTTTTCGATGGTCTGCAGTTCGATCGATGCCCGCCGCGTCGGCTTCGCAATAAAGTCGACCGCGCCGAGCTCAAGGGCCTTGAAGACCGTCTTTGAATCCGCATGGGAGGTGACCATGATCACCGGTGTCGGCCGCTCCCGCATGAGCCAGCGGAGAAAACTGAACCCGTCCATGTTCGGCATCTCGAAATCAAGGGTGATGATGTCAGGCTGGAGCCGCAGGGCCTTTGCCATGGCGTCGATGCCGTCCGTGGCAATACCGACGACCTCAAGGGCCGTATCTTCCTCGATGATCTTCTTCATGGTCTGGCGCGTATACGCCGAGTCGTCTACAATAAGGACCTTGGTCTTCATCGGGGCCTCGCAGTGCCGTTGGGCTTCTGATAAACCATGTCATGTTTTAGATGCTTCAGGGTAAAGGCAGTCGATATATTGATCAGGGATTCTGCATGGCCCAGGAGCAGATATCCGCCATCCACAAGCCGGTCATAAAAATTCTCGATCACACGCCTCCTCGAAGCATTATCAAAATAGATCAGCACGTTCCTGCAGAAGATGACATCCATCTTCCCGAGAAACTTTGATTTGAACGGGTCCAGCAGGTTGAGATAATTGAAGTTCACATTCTTTTTCACTGCGTCGTTGATCCTGAATGAGCCGTCCTCTTCTATAAAATACTTGCCCAGAAAATAGGGCTCTGTTGTCCGGAATGAGTTCCTGCGGTACACGCCGCGCCGCGCTGTCTGGAGTACCCGCTGGTTGATATCGCTTCCGTGGATCTCGATGTCCCAGCCATTGAATTGCCCCCGCTCATTGATGAGCATGGCTATGGTATAGGGCTCCTCGCCGGTGGAACATCCGGCAGACCAGACCCTGAGCGTCTTGGTGTCGCGGTTCACGGTCTTCAGCTCTTCAAGGATCTCCTCGCTGAAGGCATTGAGCTGGTTCTGCTCCCGGAAAAAATAGGTCTCATTTACCGTGAGAATATCCATGATCGCGGTCAGCTCTTCTTCTGCCCGCTTGTCATAACGGATAAAACGGTAATAATCCCTGAAGTCGTTCAGGTGATGGTTTCTGACGCGGCGTGAAAGCCGCTTTTCAAGAAGATAGCGGGAGGCATCGTCAAAATAGAGGCCGCAATAGTCCTTAATGATGTCCCGTACCAGCCGGAAGACATCTTCAGGAAGAGGAATGATCTCTTCTTGCTCAAACACCCAGGATCTCCTCCACTGCCTTGACTACAGTGGGATCTTCTTCGGTATCAAGAAGTTTTTCAAGCTCCATCCTGACCTCAGGCTGGCTATGCCTGCCGAGCGCCTTTACCGCCGCGATCCGTGCGGCCCAGTCCGGGTCATGCAGGAACGGCAGGAGAAGGTCCGTGACGCCGGTAAATTCGGCCAGTGCCGCTATGGCAGTCCGTTTTACTTCGTCATCCGTGGAGGCAAGCATGCCTGCAATGGCCTTGCACGCGTCCTCGCCGCCCACTGCCTGCAGCGCCTCTATTGCCGTGGTGACCACAAAACCGCTTTCGTCATGCAGGAGGGGGACCAGGATAATTATGGAGTTCCTGTCCTTAAGCATGCCAAGTGCGCGTGCAGCTGATACCCGCACGAAATTGTCCGGGTCAACGGTCAGGATGCTCAGGGCATCAAGAATGCCCTCGCCGCCGATCGCGCCAAGGCTCAGGGTTGCAGAAATTCTGATGTCAGGGTCCTCGTCGGTAAGCGCATATTTGAGGTACCGCACCGCCTCTTCCGTACCGATCTGGGAAAGCGCTCCCACGACAGCCTTCCTGACCGCCACCTTCTCGTCCTTGAGGGCAAAGCCAAGGTTCTTCACGGCACGGTCAGCCCTCATCTTGCCGAGCAGGCGTGCCACATTCCTTCTCAGAACAGCGGAGTCCGACCTGAGCATGCCGAGCAGTTCCTCAATATGCAGATAATGCTGCAGCATGCCGAGAGCGTCAACAGCCGCCTCCTGCACATCTTCATAGGGGTCGGCAAGACGTTTTATGAGCAGGGTGACCGCATCGGACATGTTCAGCTTTGCGATGCTCCGCGCAGCAATGGAACGCACATGGCCGTCCTCATCGTCGAGCAGTTTTGCAAATATGTCGTAATACACCGGCGAGACAATCTCACCCGCCACTTCTGCAATGAAGCGGAGCTGATGGGGATTGCCGGTATCAAAGAGCTTGAGGAGCGAATCCGGCCGGTCTTTGCCGATAAAGACAAAGGCGCCCTTTACGTCTTCCGCATATTCCTCCTCGTGGGAGATGTCCAGGAGCGGACCGTACGCAGCTTCGTCCCTCATGAGGCCGAGCATCAGGATCGCCGCAACCCGTACTTCATTCTTGTTTGACCAGGCATGGGCAATAAGAAGGTCTATTGCCTTTTCGCCGAGGCCCTGCCTGAGTTCCTTTGTAATGACCTCTGCACTGATCCCATTGTGATACATCTTCTCAAGGGTCCGGAGGGCCTGTTCCTGGATGTTTTTCGAATTGTCCTGGAGGAGCGCTATTACCGGTTCGAGCGTTGCCGGGTCGGCAAGCATGCCAAGCGCCTTGAGCACCGGCTCACGAAGAGGCTTCCGCTTCATGGCCCCAAGAAGATGAGGCACTGCCTTCCGATTGCCGATCCTGCCGAGCGCATCTGCCGCCGGATACGCGGTCCAGAGGTCTCCGCTGTCAAGGATCTCGATCAGGGCATCAACGACCGAGACCTCGCCTGCCTTGCCGAGATGCTCCACGGCAGTCGCGCGGACATTCTCGTCCTCGTCCTTCAACGCATCCAGCATCAGCGGGAGGGACCTCGTGTCCATCTGCTCCCCCAGCACGTCGATGATGAACTTCCGCACATCCCGGTTAGAGGTCTTGAACCCTTCGATGAGGAACGGCGTGGCCTTCCTGCCGAGCTTGATAAGGGCCTCGATAGCGGAATTCCTGGCACCAGCGTTGTCTTCAATATAGAGGAGCTCGATCATGCCCGTGATATACTGGGCCAGCTCATATTCCTCAAAGAGGATATCGACAGCGGATTTTCTGACCCGCCAGCTCACATCCGTCATGGCCTTGATGAGCAGGGGTATGCATTGGGCATCCCGCCGGCCGCGCATCTGTTCGACTGCCCGGCGCCTGACCTCAATATTGTTGTCGTTATTGAGCTGCTTTTCCAGTTCCTGCACCGTTCTCCTCCAGCAGTTCTTTTGATTCCTTCAGCCAAATCTTCTCTTCCGATGTCAGCAGATTGTCGATATTGAGCAGCAGGATGATCTGCTCCCCTTTCTTGCCGAGTCCGGTGAGGTACTCTGTTTTGAACCCCTTGAAAAGGGACGGGGAAGGCCTGATATCTTCCGGTTCCAGCATCAGGATCTCCCTGATCTCATCGACCAGGAACCCTATTTTTTCGTCGCCGTACCGGACAAGGATGATCCGCTCCTTTTTCCCGGAAGGCTTCATGCCGAATCTGAGCCTGAGATCGATGACCGGAATGACCGCACCGCGCACGCTCATGACACCGGTCAGAAAGCCCGGGAGCCCGGGGATCGAAAATATCTTCTGCACCCGCAGGATCTCGAGCACACGGGAAATATCTATGCCGAAAACGTCCTCACTTATGTTGAATATCGTGAACTTGGCCATCAGCTGATCCTGAAGGCCTCCATCTCCTGCTTGAGGGCCTCAATCTCCCTGAAGAGCGTTTTCAGGGAGTTTGAAACATCCTCCATGTTCTGCATGGTCACGGTGCCGATGCTGTTTATGTTCTCCATGGAAGCGATGATCTCGGTGTTCACCTTCTTCTGGTTCAGCTCATTCTTGTTGATCTGATTTATCCGCTCATTCGCCAGTTCAATGTTCCTGGATATGATCCTCGTCCCTTCAGCCTGCTCGCCTGCACCGCGCTTGGAAAGCTCGGCAACCTCTTTGACGTCACCCACTCCCTCAAGAAGGTAGCTCAGGGCGTTTTCCTGCTCCTTGGTGGATTTGGTAACGCTGACGATCACCTTCTTGATGTCTTCGATGGCCGAAGTGACCTGACGCAGCCCGAGCGACTGCTCGCCTGTTGCGCGTTCAATAGCCTTGGTCATGTCAGAGGACTGTATGGAGGCATTCAGGATGTCCCGCAGCGCCTCGCCCACCTTCACGACAAGCGTATTGCCGTCTTCCACCTTAATCTTTGCATTATCCACGGCATACACGGCATCCTTGATGTCCTTCTGGATGGTCTTGACAATGCCGCCGATCTCACGCGTTGAGCTGGCGGTCCGCTCAGAGAGAGCGCGGATCTCATCAGCCACGACCGAGAAGCTCTTGCCGTACTCACCTGCCTGGGCAGCAAGGATGGCAGCGTTCAGGCTGAGCAGATTGGTCTGCTCGGTAACATCGCGGATGACCGAGAGCACCTTCTCGATATCAACAGACCTGGCCCCAAGCCGCTGGATGATCTCGGCGGATTTCTGCACCTGGTCTGAAATGCCTTCCATGCCTTCCACGGCATTTACCACGGACATCATGCCCACGCCGGAGGTGATCTCCTTCACTTTGTCGGCAATGGTCGAGGAATCGATGGCGTGCTCTTCGACCTCACGCACGGAAACACCGATCTCTTCAACAGAAGCAGAGGTGTCCTCCACGGCAGACAGTGCCTGGCCTGAATTGGCCGATATGGACTTCGAGGTCTGGGACATTTCGAGTACGACAGAATAGGAATCCTCGGTTGAACGGAACAGGCGCTGTGTCTGCGACGACATCTCTTCAGCCGTCGCCTTCATCTCAAGCAGAGAGGTCACGTTCTCTGTCGAGAAGCTCAGCAGCTTTTCGATGCTCTCGCTGACCTCTCTCTGCGACTTGTTCGCGAGCTGGATCGAGCGGATGCCGTTTTTTACTGCTGCGGCCTGTGTGCTTATCCCTTCACTGGCGATCCGGTACGTATGGTCAACCTGCTTGATCGCCATGCCGACATTGACCGCTGTCTCGTTGATGCGCGTGATCATCTGGGTAAGACGCTGCTCGAGCACGCCAACGCCCTTCGCAATACTGCCAATCTCGTCGTCGCCGAGATCGGCGATCGTCGCGGTCAGGTCGCCGTTCGTGATCTTTTCTATGAGGCCATTGATCTCCTGAACAGGCCTCTTGACCTTCTTCTGAAAGAAATAGACCATGACAAAACCGAGTATCACCAATGCCATGAGCTGATAGAAAATAATAATGACCATGCTCTTCATGATATTGTCGTTAACACTTCTTCCGCTGAAGTGGATCGACACCTCGCCGAGTTTGGTGCCGGCAGAATTGACCGGCATAGTGATGGTCATGGCCTTCTTCAGAAAGAAGGGGTTCAGTGAGCTGATGTCACTGTCGTCATTCTTGACCTTCTCCCGGGCCACTTTGCCCTGCGCGTCAAGGATATGGATGGAGTTGATCTCTTCATCCTTTGAGACCTCATCCAGGTACGTGTCAATAAGGGCAAAATCATAGCTCAGGAGGGGAGCCATGCTCACGCCTGCCACGATTGCTGCCGACCGGCTCATACGCATGTTGATCTCCTCCAGAAAGGACGAGCGGATATGGATCATGAACGCTATGGTGCCGATGGACTGGACGGCCAGCAGCACGCCGAAGACCGTTGCGATGAACTTGACCGTTATGGATTTTCCGAGCATCATTTGACCGCGACAGCCTTGTTCGCCTCGATGATCTTCGTGCCCCTGGGTCCTTTCACAAAGTCCAGGAACGCCTTTGCCGCACCTTTCGGCTCACCCTTTACGACAAGGTTCATATTCTTGATCATCCGGTATTTACTGCTTCTGACATTCTCGGCCGACGGTGCGATGCCGTCGAGTTTCAGCGCTACCATCGCCCCGGCAGAATCTTCAACCGCTATGGTATCAGTGATCCCGATCGTAAACGGCCGGGAGGCGAGGATCTTGCTCATCTCAGGATGGGTCGGCACCACGACTAACGATGACGGCTCTTTCAGGTCCTTGAAACAGGGAATGGTCTTTCTGACCACCTCTTTGGTTGCATCAGCATCCGGCCTCGTCAGCACCATGATCTGTTCAGCAGGTCCGCCGAAATCACTCCATTTCACTGCCTTGCCCGCATAAATTTTGCAAATATTTTCCGAGGTGATATCCGTAACGGGTACGCTCTTATTGACCGCGAAGACATTGGCCACGCGTGCGATCTCTATCCCCCGGATGCCGAGCTTCTTCTCCTCATCCTTAAGAGGGCGCGACGCCATGCCTATGTCCACCTTGCCCTCTGCCGCTGACATAATGCCGCCCCGCGTCTCAATAGATCTTTGGTTCACGTCGACCACCGTACCCTTGTGTTCGGCCATAAAGGCCTTGGCCAGTTCCGTGACCAGGGAGATCATGCCTCCGGCCCCGGCGATCGTGATCTTCTCTTCGGCAAAAGCAGAGCCGGCAAGAAGCACAAGCGACATGAGCGTGCTTACTGCGGTCTTTTTCATCAATCCCCCATAGGCAAATCCCGATATACCTGTCTTCATATTCTCCGTCCTCCCTTCAGGTTTCCTTACAGACCTATCTTTGACATCATGACGCGAACATTGGCATAGTCATTATCCGCTGCTTCGGCAAACCCGGTATAGCTCTCATTGATCGCCTTGATAACACCCTTGGTTGCCGGATCTGTATCGTTAAGCGCCAGCAGGGCCTTCTTGAGGTCTACAAAGACCTCTGGTTCAATTGTTGCCGCAGCGGTAATATTGAATTCAGCAATCTCCTCGGAAAACTTGAGTATCTTGATGCCCATGTCCCGATGCTTCTCTGCAGCGCTTTCCATAACGCCGCCGGCATCGAAATCTCCGGACAGCACCGCATTGATGACATCGTTGTGATGCCCCAGGTAGTTGTAGTACAGCAGGTCCTTGAGATCAACACCCTCTGCCAGCAGCATTGCCCGCGGCACAATATGACTTGACGTTGACTGGACATCGCCAAAAGCAAAAGAACGGCCCCGGATATCGCTGAGCATATTAATGCTGCTGTCGCTCTTCGCTATGATCACCGCATGATGGAACGGTTTGCCGTCCTTCAGTGCCTTGACAACGACCTGTGCGCCGAATTTGTCATGCGCTGAGATGTAGGTGGACGGGGTCATGAAACAGAACTGGGTCACGCCCTGTTCGAGGTCCCTGATCGCCCCCTGGAAATCCACAGCTACCTTCAGGTCTATCTTCCGCTTCATTTTTCTGCTCAGATAGTCCGCAATCGGACTGAAGTTCTTGAACATGACCGCAGGGGCATCAAGCGGAACGACCCCCATACGCAGGACGCCGCCTGCCCCGCCCTGTTCTCCCGCAAACTTGAACCGCTCCATCTCCGTTGATACCAGTTCCGCATCCTTGTGCAGCTCCTTGACCAGCTGGTTCAGCTTAAAGGAACGGTCCTTGTTGTCCCGGGGAATGTCCTTGATCTTCTCGACAGAGGCCCAGATCTGGTTCGAACCGATCTTCTGCTCATTGATCGCACGCGATATCTGCTGGCTCTTGTCCGAGACCACTTCGACCGCCTGCGAGATCTGCTTGCTGTTCAACGACTGCTCGTTCGTTGCGGTCCTGACATGATCGGAGATATCGCGCATCTTTTCGGTCGACGTCTTGATCAGTTGTATGCCGCTGAACTGCTCGGCCATGGAGTTCGTGATCTGTCCGACCATGACCAGCACCCGTTCCATGGCCTCGGATACCAGAAAGGTGGCCTTTGACTGCTCTGCCGTAGAATGCTCTATGGCAGCAGCCATCGCAGACGATTTTGTAGAGCTCTCCACGATCTTCCTGAGCGCGTCAGCAGCCTCCTGCGTCACCTTGAACCCGATCTCTACCGACTTCAGACCGTCTTTCATTGCATCAACGGCCTCGCCTACCTCCTGCTGCACGGACTGGATAAGGTTCCCAATCTCCTGCGTCGAGATGGAGGTACGGTCGGCAAGCTGTTTGATCTCATCAGCAACGACCGAAAAGCCCTTGCCGTGTTCGCCTGCCTGCGCAGCAAGGATCGCCGCGTTCAGGGCCAGGAGCGTTGTCTGGTCCGTAATGTCGTCGATCACGGTCAGTATCTGGCCGATCTCCTCAGACCTGCCGCCCAGTTTCTCGATATAGTCAGCGGTCTTTTCAACCGATACCTTGATATCCTGCATGCCCTGTATGGTCTTGCCGATCGAGGTCATGCCAAAGGTCGAGGCATCACGCTTGACCTGTTCAGAGAGCACTGCAGACTCCTTGGCCCGATGGTCGACCTCCTTCACCGATGCGGCGATCTCCATGATCGCGGCCTGGGTCTCCTGCGCAGAGCCCACCAGCGTTGCGGAGTTGTTCGACACTTCCCTGCTCGTTGCATACAGCTGCTCTATGGATGAGGACGTTGCCTCGACAGCGACCGAAAGGTCCTGGGTACTGTTCGTGATCTCGGCAATGCTGGTGACCATCTCTTCCATGGATGCGGCCGTCTGCTCGGCCGATGCCGCCAGCCCCTCGGTGCCGTCCGCAATGTCGGATATGGCTGCATTCATCTCTTCGATAGAGGACGAGATGTTCGTGATCGCCTCAGTCTCCATGACCGCGCCTTCCACGATCTTCCGGGATTCGCTCTCCACTTCCCGCACAACATTGTTGACCCGCTTCGTGACTTCCTTGATCCTTCTCAGGATATCGGATAACGAGAACATGGACTGCTTGATCGCCTTGCTCGCCCTGCCGATCTCGTCAATGCTCCGGATCTCGGCGCCAAAGGTCATGTCACCCTCGGAAAGCTTCTGTGCCGCGTCCTCAACAGCCTTGACCGGCTGGATCACCATGCGTCTGATCATGAACCAGAGCACTGCGCTGAAAAAGATCGCGGCAAGGATTGTCGCGGCAATAACGAAAACAATATAGAAGACCGCATCGCGGTATTCTTTCTCGATCGAGAGCGATACCTTAACCGCGCCGAGCACCGCGGGGTCAGTTGCATGACAGGACTTGCAGCGGTCCTCATTGATAAGCGGCTTGTAATAGGTCATCTGCTTGACATCGCGGACAGAAAAGGCCTTTTTCGTCTCTGCCAGCTGCTTCATCACCGCATCCTCGCGCGTCTGCAGGTCAGAACTGAAGGCATGGTGGCCGTCATAATGAAGGATCGTAAGCTCCTTGATGCTTTTCAACACTTTCAATTCCTGCACCATGGACTTTGTCACGTCCGCTTTGCCCTCGATCATGGTGCGGGCTATGTCCTGGGCAATAATGGTCGCTGTCGACTCGAGGCTCGATTCGGTGATATTGTATAGGGTCTTCTTCTCGATGGTCAGCACCATGAACCCGGCTGACAGGATCCCCACGATCAGCAAGATCATCACCAGGGTGAGGATCTTCAGTTCAAGCCTTTCTCGCATACGACCTCCTTTATCCGATCTCGATGTTCATCGTGTCCTCGGCGCGAAGGACCGAGATGAACCGCTTTTCGAGAATGACAATGCCTTTGATATATTTTATTTCCGTCTCGGTCAGATGAGCTGGGGGCTCGAGCACTCTGTCCTTCGGGAGGCTGACCACACCGATGACCTTGTCGATAGTCGCACCGATAAACCCGCGGGGACCCTCGATGATCAGTATTTTCGAGTCTCTGCTGCCGCCGGGGTCTGCCTCAGTACCGAACTCCGGTGCCTCTCCTTCGTCCTTCAGGTTCAGACGGGCCTTCAGGTCAATGACCGGGATGATCTTCCCTCGCAGCGAGGTAATGCCGATGACATACTCGCGCAGGGTCGGCACCTTGGTCATCTTCTGCAGCCTGATGATCTCTTCAACTTCCGCGACCGCAAAGGCAAACTCCTCTTTGCCGATGCTGAAGGTGAGCAGCTCAACCTGGCTGTCATCACCCTCCTGCGTATTATTGCCGGAAGGCTCCTGCGCAGAAGGCTCGTTCTTTTTCGTCCCGGGCTCATCAGGATGCTGTACCTCTTCCGGAGAAGAGGCAGTTTCCCGGATCTCCTCTTTTACTTCCGCTTCAGGCGGGCACGGGACCGCAGCAGCATCCTGCGAAACGGGCTGTTCTTCCGGCCGCTTCCCGGACTCCTGCTCCTTTGCCTTTTTTCTAATTTTCGCTATATCCATGCAAACTCATCTCCCGGGCAGCCGCATCAATGAACGACGCATCAATAATGGTTGCCTCCTGAGAAAAACCGTCCAGCAGCGCAGAAGTGGCAATGCTGTTGATCAGTCTCGGGACCCCTTCGGAACAGGCATGAAGAAGTTTCAGCGCCTCATCGGTAAAGAGCAGCTGTTCTCTTCCGGACGTCTTCAGCCGGTGCTGCACATACTCCCGTATCTCATCCTCTGCGATCGGCCCAAGATGGTAATAGAGCCCAATGCGCTGTTTCAGCGGAATATAGGCCTTATGGTTCAGTCTCTTCCTGAGATCGGTCTGCCCTACCAGGATAAGGCTGAGCAGATTGGTATTATCAAGCTGAAAGTTCGTGAGCAGCCTGATCTCCTCAAACGTGTCCCTGCTCGGGATCAGCTGTGCCTCGTCGATGATGATGACGATGGAGGTGCCGGCCTCATACTCCTGGTACACCTTTTCATAGATCGCATCCAGCAGGTCCGACTTGTACACAGAGGGGATATCGATATCGAGCCGCTTGGCAAGCGCCCGCAGGAACTGGGCAGGCGTAAGCACCGGGTTGATGATCGTTACGATCCTGTAGCTTTCGCCCAGGATGTCCATCAGCGCCCGGGTGAGGGTTGTCTTGCCGCAGCCGACATCGCCGGTAAGCAGGATCAGCTCCTTCTCTTCAACCGCATACTGAAGCCGCGCAAGCGCCTCCTCGTGGCTCCTGCTCAAAAAAAGGTACTTTGGGTCAGGCGTTTTGGTGAACGGCCGAGCAGTAAGGCCGTAGAATTCCTCATACATAGGCAGCCCCCTTCTGTTTCAGGAGCGATTCATCGATCAGCGATTCAATATCAAGCACCAGGATCACTTCATGCTTGCCGATCTCTGCTGCGCCGGCAAAGCCCTTAAGCTTTTTCAGATACTCGCCAAGGGACTTGATGACGATCTCATGCTGGCCGAACAGTTCATCGATCAGAAGACCGACCTTGCGCTCGCCGAACCCCACGACAACCGCAAACGAACGGTCGCTCTCATCGCCCGGGAGCCCGAAGAACGTGCTGACCCGTATCAGGGGCAGCATCTCGCCCCTCAGATAAATGACCTCTTTCCATTCAATGGTCTGGATGTCCTTGTGGTTCACAATGAGCGTCTCGGACATGGAGGTCAGCGGCACCGCGAACTTTTCTGCGCCGACCCGCACGATAAGCGCCTTAATGATGGCAAGAGTTATCGGCAGCGTCACCATGAAGGTCGTGCCGACATTGGTCTTTGTCTCGATATCAGCAAAACCTCCCAGGCCGGAGAGCTTTTCCTTGACCACGTCCATGCCGACGCCCCTGCCCGAGATCTCACTGGCAACGTCCTTTGTGCTGAAACCGGGGGCAAAGATGAAGTTGATGATCTCCTTCTCCTCGAGTTCGACATCGTCATCGATCAGCCCTTTTTCCACGGCTTTCTTCCGCACCCGCTCAAGGTTCACGCCGCTGCCGTCGTCCTTCACTTCCACCACAACATGGTTGCCTTTCTGGTATGCCTTGAGGGTGATGGTCCCATGCTCATTCTTGCCCTTCGCCTTCCGCTCTTCAGGCATCTCTATGCCGTGGTCGATCGCATTTCTGATCAGGTGCATGAGCGGGTCAACGATCTCTTCTGCGAGAAATTTGTCCAGTTCCGTGTCCTCGCCGTACATCTGCAGGTCGATCTGTTTGCCGATCTCACGAGAGTACCGCCTGACGATCTGAGAAAGCCTCGCAAAGATCTGGCCGATCGGGACCATGCGGACCTCAAGGACCTGGTCCTGGAGCTCTGCCAGCCGCCGTTCCAGGGTCTGCGATATCTTGTGTACGTCATAGACAAGGGACGTGTGGCCGTAGTTGTCAATCAGCTCGGTCCCAATCCTTCTGACCGCGCCCTTGGCGAGCGTAAGCTCACCGATCGTGTTGAGGATCCGGTCAAGCTTGTCAATGTCAACGCGGACCGTTGTTGACGTGCTTTTGAGGTGCGTGTCCTGCAGCTTCTGGCTGTCCGCAGCAGGGGCTGCAGCGGGCGCCGGCGCCAGACCCTTCGGCGGAGAGAGCACCTCGATCTCGACATTTTCTATATCTTTTTTCAGCTCATCAAGACGCCGGGGGCTGCCGAACATCAGGTTGAATCCTATGGAACCGTCCGGCACGTTCGAAGAGGTCGGGAGCGTCGAGATAAGCTCACCCAGGGTCTTGATGACCTTGGTCATCGACTCAAGTGCCTTGTCAAAGATATCAAGACTGAAGACCGCCTTGGCGAGATAGACACCTTTGCCATCCTTGATATTGGCCTTGAGCCGGTGCTCTTCATATTCCGAAAGCACCCGCATGATGGCAGGGTCGATCACGCTCTCTGCAGCCGGCGCCGCACCCTGTCCCTTCTGCCCGTTCCTGAAGTTCTCAATATCAGTGAGATAGGCGGCAACATCGTCATTTGCCTGCTCATCGCTGACCCCCTCCACAAGGCTGCGGAGGATATCGAGATTCTTGAAGAGGAACGAAACAATAGCGTCGGTCACATCGACCTTGCCGAGCCTGACATCGTCCATAAGCGCCTCGAGGGCATGGCTCAGCTTGGAGATGCCCTGGAGCCCGAAGAGTCCGGATACACCCTTCAGGGTATGCATCGCCCTGAACAGGGCATTAATGGTGTCCGGGTTTATGCCAATGGTGATGGAGTCCTGTATCTCTAGGATCAGTTTCTGCGATTCCTGCAGAAGATCCTCGGCCTCTGCTATGAATTCTTTCTTGGAGGTACTCATGGGGCCAGGGATTTCTTGATGATTTCCTGCAGCTCGGATGACTTGAACGGCTTCGTGACATAGGCGGTAGCGCCGAGGGCCATACCGCGTTTTTTGTCCTCCTCGCTCCTCTCCGTGCTGACAATGATGATGGGGAGATGATGGTAGCGGGGATTGTTCCTGACAAAATTGATGAGCTCAAGGCCGTTTATATCGGGCATGTTGATATCCGTGACGATCAGGTCATAATCCTGCTGCGGCAGCATCTTCAGGGCCTCAAATCCGGACCCTGCCTCGACCGTCTCGTAATCGCCGAGTTCGTCGATCACAGCACGGATGAGGGACCTCGTTGTAGCTGAATCTTCAACAATAAGAATGGTTTTCACAGAGTCTCCACATGTGCTGGAATTGTATCAGAACATCCTTAAAAAAATCTCTATTGCCCGTATCCTAACCCCTGCCCTTTTCCATCTCATGGATCCTTCTCTGGAGCAGCGACTTTTCGAGCGCGAGGCCTGCATGACTGATGAATATCTCGAGCCCCTCGGTTTCGCCGATCGGGTCCCGGGACAGGGCATTATCACAATAGAGCATGGCCGCGACCTTGCCTTCTGCCACGATCGGGAAACAGGCGGCCTCCTGGGGCCACGGCCCGCCGATCTCATCCATGAAATACCGGGTCACATCATCCTCCTCAAGCGGCCCCTTGTACGGGATCTGCTCTGTGATGACTTTCTTCAGAAAGGGACTCATTTCAAGGGAAAGCACTATGCCGCGGATCTTTTCATCAGCCCGCTCCACTTCGATACCGAACTGGCCAAGACCTATGATCTGATTTTTCCCTGCCATGAAGAGCACGCCCCGCTGAAAGATATCGCTGGCAAGCCTGAGCACCAGGAGCGTGATCTCGGAGGTGGAACTCGGGAAACGGAGTTCGTGGGTCAGCGACTTGAGCGCAGTGATGTCCTTACGCTCTGCAGCAGGGGCCTCGCCCCAGTTGTCGTCCCAGCCTGAGCCCGATTCCTCCTCCTCTTCCTTATGTCCATGATCTTCGACCGTGAAGGCCTGGGTCGGATCGAACGACGACTCTGCTGATTCATCCTGGACCCTGGCTCCTTCCATCAGGAGATATTCAGGGCTCAAACCCTTTGAGATCTCCCAGCCGAGGTCCTGCAGGTCGGTCTTGTTCCAGATGTCCAGGTCGTCGAGTTCAAACTGGAAATCGCCGTCTTCCCACTGCAGGAGGCGATAGATGACATGCTCGATCCTCTTGCGCGTTCCCTGCTCAAGGGATTCCCTGCTGACCGCGCCGAGATCCAGGAGGATATCGGCAAGAGATTGGTCCTGCAGCTTTTTCTGAACTTCTACTGCCATCTGCAGGACCGTTTCCTTGATCAGGCCTGCCTTCAGTATGAAGTCAGCCAGGGTCCCGTCAAGGTCATCGGTCTCGGCCCTCACGATAAGGCCGTTCCTGAACACGATGAGCGCTGTGCCTTTGGTACCGTTGACCAGAAAGGTCCCGGTCTTCTTGCCAATGCTCAGTATCTGAAAAATATCAGCAAGGGCAAGGTCCTCAAGCCTTCCGGCAAGGCTCATCGCACCTCCGCACCTTTGGGAATGACCACAACGCCTCCGGGACTGACGCTGAACCGTTTCCTGTCCTCTTCAGGGTCGTACCCGATGACCGTGCCCGAAGGGATATAGACATCCTTGTCTATGATCGCCTTGCGTATCCTGCAGTGCCTGCCTATCTCGACATTCTCAAGCAGGATCGAATCCCTGATATCCACATAGCTGTTCACTCTGACGTTCGGCGAGAGCACGGAACCCTGGATCCTTCCGCCGCTTATGATGCAGCCGCCGCATACCACTGAGTCGAGGGCAATACCGAGTCTGCCTCCCTTGTATTCCTGGGCAAAGACGAACTTGGCAGGCGGATACTGACCCTGGTATGTGCGCATGGGCCATGAATCGTCATACAGGTTGAACTGCGGATCGACCGAGACGAGGTCCATGTTCGCTTCCCAGTATGCGTCGATGGTCCCGACATCCCGCCAGTATTTTGATTCTTTCCTGTTCTCATCCTTGAACTCATGGGCAAAAAGCTTATCGGTCTTCAGCATGGCAGGCAGGATGTTCTTGCCGAAGTCATGCGCAGAGGACTTGCCTGAATCACTCTTCAGCTCGTTGATGATATCGCCGGTATTGAAGATATACAGGCCCATAGAGGCATAGCAGTGCTCAGGGTCTCCAGGAATGGTCTTGGGATCAGACGGCTTTTCCTCGAACCCGATGATGCGCGACTCAGTGTCCACCTGCACAATGCCGAATTCAGAGGCCATAGATTTGTGGACGCGTATGGTCGCAACCGTGCCCATGGCCTTCTTCTGGAGGTGGAAGTCGAACATCTCGGCATAGTCCATCTTGTAGATATGATCGCCGGAAAGGATCAGGATATACGGGGAATTCTCTTTTTCTATGACATAGATATTCTGGAATACCGCATCAGCAGTGCCTTCATACCAGCGGTCGTCGATGCGCTGCTGGGGAGGTATGGTAAAGATATATTCACCAAGCTGCGGGTTGAGCAGGTTCTCCCAGCCAAGCGCCAGATGCCGGTCAAGAGAGAGCGATTTGTACTGCGTTATCACCGCGATCTTCCTGATGTCAGAATTAATGCAGTTGCTGAGCGTAAAGTCGATGATGCGGTATTTCCCGCCGAACGGAACAGCAGGCTTGGCCCTGTGGATCGTGAGCGGATGCAGGCGTTCACCTTTGCCGCCGGCCAGGACCACGGCAAGGACATCCTTCATCATCTTTTCTCTGCTTCTTTCCCTAGCTTTCATCTCTGGCCCCCGGAAACAGGACTTGTGCCCTGTGGGTAAATGCATTGCCTGCCCTTTTTCTCTTTGAACAGATAACGTACTCTTGCGCGATCAAGACATAACACCACAGCAGCAGGAATTGCCTGCTCACCTCATCTTCTCCTGCATGTGTGGAGTATATCAGGGAAAATTCAAGAGTGTCAATGAGTTAGCGTCTTTGCAACAGACTCTTCAGAGGCGTAAGATGACCTTACATTTTCATATAAATACCTGCCTGAAGCATACGTGCAACGCTTGCGCAGGAGAAGTCTTTCGCCACGTCACAGGCATTTCACCGCTGGCCTTATGCGCAGCCACACCATGATCAGCTCATTAACAAACGCGCGCCGGCACGTATGTGTTATACTTCACCATAAGAAAAGCAGCCCTCCTGAACTCCTTATTGAATGCTTCCATTATTCTTCACCTGGTGGATACACTCTTTTCCCCTCACAGGGCTCCAATGATAAAACCATAAACCCTCTTTTCACGGGGCCGAATAACCTCAGGACAGCAGCGAGAGTATCGCTTATTCAGCATGATGCAGATCTATGCTTCCCTGCGTCTTATTGATCACCACTCGCTTTCAGAAATTAAGGAGACCACAACGTTGAAGATACGCCGCAAGATCATACCAGGAAGTCTGCCGCAGCTGCGTACACGCCTCACCGGCACAGACCTGGCACAAAAGTGCGCTGTGTACGAGCCTCCGCTGCGCTCGGAATTGTTCAGCAGCGATCAGATGGAGCAGCATGGCAAGACCCTTGCCGGCCTGCACAAATTGAGCCCGGAATATCCGCCCGATCAACTCCTGACACGGCTGGCAGAAAATGAAGAGATCCTGAGAGGGACCCGCAGCCTGCTGATGGAGGCGGTCACGACAGACCGCCGGATCACGCCGGCAGGCGACTGGCTGCTCGATAACTTCTATCTGATCGAAGAACAGATACGCATGGCCAGAAGACACCTGCCGAAGGGGTACAGCCGTGAACTGCCGCGCCTGCAAAACGGTCCGTCGGCCGGGCTTCCGCGCGTGTATGATATCGCTCTCGAGACGATCTCGCACAGCGACGGCCGGATAGATCCGCAAAGCCTGAGCAGATTTGTCGCGGCGTACCAGACCGTCACGGACCTGAAGCTGGGAGAATTATGGGCCATCCCTATTATGCTGCGGCTCGCCCTGATCGAAAATCTCCGTCGCGTCGGTGCGCGGATCGCTGCCGACAGGCTCGACAGGAACCAGGCTGATTATTGGGCAGACCGGATCACCGAGACCGCCGGAAACGACCCGAAGAGTCTGATCGTGGTCATCGCAGATATGGCACAGTCAAACCCGCCGCTGAAGAGTGCGTTCGTTGCGGAATTTGCCCGTAGGCTTCAAGGTCAGGGCCCTGCTCTTGCAATGCCGCTCACCTGGATCGAACAGCGTCTCTCGGAATGCAGCCTGACGATCGATCATTTGGTAGAGTCTGAGAACCAGCAGCAGGCAGCGGATCAGGTCTCAATGAGCAACAGCATCGGCAGCCTCCGTTTCCTCGGCACCATGGACTGGCAGGAGTTTGTCGAGACCATGAGCGTTGTCGAGCAGACCCTGCGTCAGGACAGCGGCAGCACATACGGCAGCATGGACTTCCCGACGCGTGACCGTTATCGTCACGTAGTGGAAAGGATAGCCAGGAGAGGCCGGTTGTCGGAGGCTGACACAGCAGCCCAGGCGATCCGGCTGGCGCAGGAAAGCGCTGCAGATATAGACAGCACACGAAACAGAGATGACCGCGCGGCCCATGTGGGCTATTACCTGATCGGCGAAGGATTACCGCAGCTTGAAGAATTGGCAGGGGTGCGCCGGTCCTTCGTTGGAACCCTTCGCACGATCGGCTCCCGGTCTCCTCAACTCCTCTATCTCGGCACGATCGCTCTCATGACCGCGATCTTCACGGGCGGTTTGTTGGCGCATGCACAGAGTGATGACATGGATCTCTGGCTGCTCATGCTGACCGGTTCCCTCGCATTGATCTGTACGAGTCAGCTTGCTATCGCCATAGTGAACTGGCTTGCCACATTGATGGTCCTGCCGCTGCCGCTGCCGCGAATGGACTTTTCCAAAGGTATCCCTTCCGAGGCACGCACCCTCGCGATCGTCCCGACCATGATCACCAGCACTGAAAAGATCGAGGACCTGGTCGAGGCGCTGGAGGTCAGGTTCCTCGCAAATCGTGACGATAACCTGCACTTCGGACTGCTGACCGATTTTCAGGATGCATCAGAGGAAACACTGCCTGAGGACGGCCCGGCAGCGGATCGATGAACTGAATGAAAAATACCGGAATGCAAAAGGCGATACGTTCTTCCTTTTCCACCGGCCGCGCATATGGAATGCCCGTGAGCGGGTCTGGATGGGTTACGAGCGCAAGCGGGGAAAGCTGGCAGCACTGAATGCCTTTTTGCGCAGGGGAGAAAGAAGCGGAACAGATGATTTCTCCGGAAATCCCTTCTCACTTATCGCCGGCAATACCGAGATCCTGTCCAACGTAAAATATGTAATAACCCTCGACACGGATACGCAGCTGCCGCGCGATTCGGCAAGGCAGTTCGTGGGAGCCATGGCACACCCGCTGAACCGTGCGCGCTACGACAAAGACAAACAGCGCGTGGTTGCCGGGTACGGCATCCTTCAGCCCCGGGTCGGGGTGAGTCTCCCGGGCACGAACCGTTCACGCTATGCACGCATGTATGGAAGTGATCCCGGCATCGATCCCTATACACGTGCTGTCTCTGATGTGTACCAGGACATCTTCCTCGAGGGTTCTTTTGTCGGCAAGGGGATCTATGACATCGACGCATTCGAGCAGGCACTGGCCGGACGTTTTCCGGAAAACAGGATCCTGAGCCACGATCTCATCGAAGGGTGCTACGCACGCGCAGGACTGCTGAGTGATGTAATGCTGTACGAGGAGTACCCCACCGAGTACAGCGCTGACGTAAGCCGCCGGCACCGCTGGATCCGCGGGGACTGGCAGCTTGTCAGCTGGCTGCTGCCGCGAGTTCCCGGCCCTGACAGGCAGAGCCAATGGAACCCTCTTTCGCTGCTCTCCCGCTGGAAGCTTTTTGACAACCTGCGGCGCAGTCTCGTGCCTTCGGCATTAACCCTTCTCCTGCTGCTGGGGTGGACGGTTTTGTCTTTGCCATGGGTATGGACCTTCTCGGTCCTCGGGATCTTCTTTATACCCTCGTTGATATCCTCTGTGCTGGACCTGCTGAAGAAACCGGCTGATCTGCTCTTCAGTCAGCATCTCGCTGTTGTGGTCCATGCAACGGTCAGGCGTCTTGCCGAGGTTGTCTTTACGCTTGCCTGTCTTCCGTATGAAGCGTTTTTCAGTCTGGATGCGGTCCTGCGTACGATCTGGAGAATGCTGGTCACACACAGGCAGCTCCTCGAATGGAGCCCTTCGGGCAACCCGAAGCACAATAACGGTCTCGCCGCCAACTTCCGGACAATGTGGTCCGCACCCTTTCTCGGCATAGCGGTATTAAGTTATGCGGCGCTTTCACAACCTGCCGTTCTTGCAGCAGCTGCGCCCATACTGCTGCTCTGGCTTGCCTCGCCCGTTATTGCCTGGTACCTCAGTCTGCCCCTTGCCCGCAGCGAAGACAGGCTTATGCCCGAGCAGACCATATTCCTCCAAAAACTTTCAAGAAAGACCTGGGCCTTTTTCGAGACGTTTGTCGGCCCTGAAGAGCATTGGCTTCCGCCCGATAACTATCAGGAGCACCCTGCCCCTGTTGTTGCTCACCGCACGTCCCCGACGAACATGGGGCTTGCGCTGCTGGCGAATTTGTCGGCCTTTGACTTTGGCTATATTTCTGCGCAGCAGCTTATCGAACGCACTGCGCATACCCTTTCCACCATGGAAAAGCTGGAACGGTACCGGGGACACTTCTATAACTGGTACGACACGCAGACGCTCAAGCCGCTGCCGCCCCGGTACGTTTCTACCGTAGACAGCGGCAACCTTGCAGCCCATCTGCTTACACTGAGGCAGGGCCTGATTACGCTTCCCGAGCAGAAGATCCTGAGTCAGCGGGTCTTTAACGGACTCCGCGACACCTTAGGGGTCCTTCAGGATGCCATGGCCGAAGCACGCATGCACGGAGAGATCAATGACGTAGTCGCTCAACTGCAGAAGGAGCTTGAATCCGCGCGCACTATCCCTTCGCTTGCACCCGCAACCGCGCAGCCCTGTCTTGAACAGCTCACAAAGTCAGCAGGGGAACTGCTTGCCAGGATCGAACGTTTGGATGACGGTCAGGAGGATCAGGTCATCAGGTGGGCGCGCGCTTTTACCGGGCAATGCCGGGCTGCAGTCGATGAGCTTACGCTTTTCGCTCTGCCGATCATCAGCGAAATGGATGAGATACCGACACTGCGCGAACTGGCAGAGAGGGGAAATGATCTCGCTGCCGAGAGGATCACGGCTGTCGAAAGACTCATGCTGCAGTGCAACGAACTGAGCCGCATGGAGTATGAATTCCTGTTCGACCGGGCAAGTCATCTGCTGGCCATCGGATACAACGTCGATGGCCGCAGGCGTGACACGAGCTACTACGACCTGCTTGCGTCTGAGGCGAGACTCTGCAGTTTCGTTGCGATCGCCCAGGGACAGATACCGCAGGAGAGCTGGTTTGCCCTTGGCCGTCTGCTCACGAATGTTGGCGGCGGACCGATCCTCGTTTCCTGGAGCGGGTCGATGTTCGAATACCTCATGCCGCTCCTGGTAATGCCGAAGTACGAACGTACGCTGCTCGATGAGACCTGCAAGGCGGCTGTGGCCAGGCAGATCGAATATGGGAAAAAGCGCGGGGTACCCTGGGGCATTTCCGAGTCGGGGTATAATACGATAGACGCTCAGCTCAACTACCAGTACCGCGCCTTTGGCGTACCCGGCCTGGGACTCAAACGCGGGCTCGCGGACGATCTGGTGATCGCCCCCTATGCCTCTGTGCTTGCACTGATGGTGGCACCGGCAGAGGCATGCCTTAATATGCAGCGGCTCGCTGCGGAGGGATGCGAGGGGAAATTCGGCTTCTATGAAGCGATCGATTACACGCCCTCACGTCTGCAGCGCAGGCAATCAAGCGCCGTGGTCCTGTCGTATATGGCCCACCATCAGGGCATGAGCTTTCTCTCCCTGGCGTATCTTCTTCTGGACCGTCCGATGCAGAAACGCTTCGAGTCTGATCCGCTGTTCCAGGCAACCACGCTGCTGCTCCAGGAACGTGTGCCGAGGGCCACGGGATTCTATGCGCAGACCGCTGACGTCTCCGGATCATCTGCGGGGTCCACCGGTCCGGAGACCTCTGTGCGCTCTTTCAGCAGCCCGGACACGTTGTCCCCCCAGGTGCAGCTGCTGTCCAACGGCAGGTATCACGTGATGATCACGAACAGCGGCAGCGGGTACAGCCGCTGGAAGGACATTGCCGTCACGCGCTGGCATGAAGACAGCACCCGCGACAACTGGGGCACGTTCTGTTACATCCGCGAGACAGCGACCGGAGACTTCTGGTCAGCCGCATATCAGCCGACGCTCAAACGACCGAAGCAGTATGAAGCGATCTTCTCCGAGGGCCGCGCAGAGTTTCGCCGCCGGGACCACGACTTTAACACACACACCGAGATCGCTGTTTCTCCTGAAGATGATATCGAGCTGCGCCGCATCACGATCACCAACCGCGGCAAAAAACAACGGGAGATCGAGGTGACAAGCTATGCAGAGGTCGTGCTTGCGCCGCCTGCTTCAGACGCGCTGCATCCGGCGTTCAGCAACCTTTTTATTCAGACAGAGATCATCGACCAGAAGCAGGCGATCCTCTGCACACGCCGCCCCCGCTCTGCCGAAGAACAGTCGCCCTGGATGTTTCATCTGATGACGGTCCACGGCGTCGAGACCCATGGCATTTCGTATGAGACCGACCGCATGCAGTTCATCGGCCGCGGAAACACCGTTGCCGCGCCGGAGGCCCTGAGCGGCTCCGGCGCGTTTGCCGGGTCTGCCGCATTTTCCGGGCCTGCTCCGCTGGCCAACAGCGAAGGCTCGGTGCTCGATCCGATCGTCTCTGTCAGGTATCGTATGACCCTCGATCCCGAAGCCTCGGCAACGATAACGATCGTCACCGGTATCGGTGAGACCCGGGACGTCTGTATGGGTCTCGTCGAGAAATACCAGGACCGCCATATCGCAGACCGCGTGTTCGATCTCGCATGGACACACAGCCAGGTGCTCCTGAGGCAGATCAATGCAACAGAGGCAGATGCGCAGCTCTATGCAAGCCTTGCAGGCTCTGTTCTCTACGTCAATGCCTCGCTGCGCGCTGATCCGGGAGTTATCAGCACGAACCGCCGCGGGCAGTCCGGTCTCTGGGGATACGCCATTTCCGGGGACTTCCCGATCGTGCTGCTGCAGATCGGCGATCCTGCCAACATCGAGCTGGTGCGCCAGCTCGTACAGGCCCACGCATACTGGCGCCGCAAAGGACTGGCAGTAGACCTTGTGATCTGGAATGAAGATCACGCCGGGTACCGGCAGCTTCTGCAGGAGCAGATCATGGACCTGATCGCCGCAGGCGTCGAAGCGAACGTGATAGAGCGGGCAGGCGGCATCTTTGTCCGGCCGGTGGACCAGATATCAGCGGAAGACCGCATCCTTTTCCAGGCAGTCAGCCGTGTCATAATCATGGACAGCCTCGGCCCGCTTGCGGACCAGATCACCCGCCGCACCATAGGCCCGCTGACCGTGCCGCGCCTCGCATTGACCCAAAGCCACCAGCCGGGGACCTTTTCTGCTGCAGCAATGCCCCGCAGCGATCTGCATTTCTTTAACGGCCTCGGGGGCTTCACGCCTGACGGCCGCGAATACATCATTACGACCACGCACGCGCAGAAGACACCGGCGCCGTGGGTGAATGTGATCGCCAACCCGTATTTCGGCACGGTTATTTCAGAAAGCGGAGCTGCGTACACCTGGAGCGAGAATGCCCACGAGTTCCGCCTCACGCCGTGGTACAACGATCCGGTGAGCGATTCGAGCGGTGAGGCCTTTTACCTGCGCGATGAAGAGAGCGGCCATTTCTGGTCACCGACACCGCTGCCGGGCCGCGGCGCATTACATTACGTCACCCGCCACGGATACGGGTACAGCGTCTTTGAACATGCCGAGGACGGCATCAGATCAGAGATGTGGGTATACGTGGCCATGGATGCCGCGGTCAAGTTAACGGTACTAAAAGTGAGCAACGAATCCGGCCGCTCCCGCCGGCTCTCAGCCACCGGGTATCTGGAATGGGTGCTCGGAGATCTGCGCACAAAAACAGCCATGCATGTCAGCACCGAGATCGACCCCAAGACCGGCGCACTGTTCAGCCGGAACCCGTACAATACGGAGTTCAGCAACAGGACCGCGTTCTTTGACGTGAACGAGGTGAGCCGGACCGTGAGCGGCGACCGGACAGAGTTTCTCGGACGCAACGGCACACTGCAAAACCCGGCAGCCATGGCCCATGCCCGGCTTTCCGGCAGGGTAGGAACGAGCCTGGACCCCTGCGCTGCCATTCAGGTCCCCTTTGACCTTGCCGAAGGCCAGGAGCGTGAGATCATCTTCAGGCTTGGCGTGGGGCGGGATGCAACTGATGCCCGGCAGCTGGTGCGCCGCTTCCGCGGACCGGCTGCAGCGCAGGGTGCGCTCGAAAAGGTCTGGGAGTACTGGAACCATACCCTCGGTGCAGTGCAGATCGAAACCCCGGACCGGTCCGTCAATGTCATGGCAAATGGCTGGCTCTTATACCAGACCCTGGCATGCCGTCTTTGGGCCCGGTCCGGCTACTACCAGTCAGGCGGTGCCTTTGGCTTCCGCGACCAGCTGCAGGATGTGATGGCGCTTATCCACGCAGAGCCCCGGCTTGTGCGTGAGCAGCTCCTCCTCTGCGCAGCCCATCAGTTCAGAGAAGGAGATGTCCAGCATTGGTGGCATCCCCCCCTGGGGCGCGGCGTTCGCACACACTGCTCTGACGACTTCCTCTGGCTGCCACTGGCTGCCTGCCGGTATGTTCTGGGTACCGGAGACATTGGTGTGCTGGATGAAGCAGTCCGCTTTCTCGATGGCCGGCCCGTAAACAGGGATGAGGACTCGTATTATGATCTCCCACACACCTCTGAAGAAACAGCGACCTTATACGATCACTGTGTGCGGGCGGTCCTGCACGGGTTCAGGACAGGTGAGCACGGACTGCCGCTCATCGGCTCTGGTGACTGGAACGACGGCATGAACATGGTCGGCAAAGACGGCAAGGGCGAAAGCGTCTGGCTCGGATTCTTCCTGCATAGAGTTCTGACAGAGTTTTGTGAGCTTGCGCGTCTGCGCAATGATCTTTCATTCGTTGAACGTTGTCTGGTGGAGGCTGCCAACCTGCGCGGAAATCTCGAAGCGCATGGCTGGGACGGTGAATGGTATCTCCGCGCTTTCTTTGATGACGGCTCGCCGCTCGGTTCGTCCCATAATCCTGAATGCAGGATAGATTCTATCCCGCAAAGCTGGGCTGTTCTTTCCGGCGCTGCGGACCCTGAACACTCAGCCATGGGCATGGAGGCAGTGGATAAGCTCCTGGTTCAGCGCGACCATAACCTGATCCAGGTCCTGGCCCCGCCGTTCGACAGATCGGCCATGGACCCCGGGTACATAAAGGGTTACGTGCCGGGCGTAAGAGAGAATGGAGGTCAATACACCCATGCTGCGATCTGGGCTGCGATGGCCTTTGCTTCATTAGGTGACAGGGATCGCGCCTGGGAACTTATGGCAATGATCAATCCGGTAAACCATGCACGATCCCTGGAAGCAGTTGCAACGTACAAGGCAGAACCCTATGTCGTTGCTGCTGACGTATATGCAGTCTCTCCGCACATCGGCCGCGGCGGATGGAGTTGGTACACCGGCTCTGCCGGCTGGATGTACAGGCTTATCCTGGAATCGCTCCTCGGGCTGAGGCGTGAAGGAGAAAGACTCCATTTCGCTCCATGCCTGCCTGCGGATTGGGAATCGTTCAAGATACATTACCGGTACAGGGAAACCGTATATCACATTACAGTCCTGCAGACAGACGACAGCAGCACCGTGGGTGTAATCGTGGACGGTGTTGAACAATCCGATCTGGCCGCTAATGCCATTGCACTTCTTGACGACCGGCAGGAACATTCGATTGAGGTGAGAATACCCTTGGAGAAAAAAGAAAGTATAGTAGAATAAGAATTGGGAAAACCATATGAGAATTAAAACAGGCATGGATCATGGCTGAAGAGAAGAGAGACAACATAGGCGGCATCCCCAATATGTATTGGCGGTACGTCGCAGCGCTTGCACTCACCGCAGTGATCATATTCACCTGGAACACCTTTTTCAATGTCAGTCCACCTCCGCGGTACACGATCAACTACACGCAGTTCATGGAGCAGCTGAACGCCGGGACCGTAAAATCCGTATCGATAAAAAAGCTGGTCGTGACCGGAGAACTGTCAAAAGAAGTCAGCCTGCAGTTTGAAGGGGAGCAGAAGCCCGCCAAGGTGAAATATTTCCTGACCATACTGCCTTCTTTCCAGGGGGAGCAGCTTCTGACCCTGCTGAAGGAAAAGAACGTAATGATCACCATCGAATCAGGAGAAGAGGGCTTCTTCATGCAGCTCCTGATCGGTATTCTGCCGTGGGTGCTGATCATAGGGATATGGGTATTGATCATGAGAAAAAGTCAGCAGATCCAGGGCGGTCCGGGCGGACTCTTTACGTTCGGGGCAAGCAAGGCCAAACTGTTCGATGTAAAAAAACCGGGGGTTACCTTTAAAGACGTTGCGGGCATGGACAATGTAAAGATGGAACTGAGGGAAACCATAGAGTTCCTGAAAGACCCCTCCCGGTTCGAAAAGATCGGCGCAAAGGTACCAAAGGGAGTACTCCTGATCGGCCCTCCCGGAACAGGCAAGACCCTCCTTGCGCGCGCAACAGCCGGAGAGGCTGCAGTGCCGTTTTACAGCATCAGCGCTTCAGAGTTCATCGAGATGTTCGTGGGGGTCGGCGCCTCCCGCGTCAGGGACATGTTCAAGAAGGCGAAGGAGGCCCATCCGAGCATTATCTTTATTGACGAGATTGACTCTGTGGGACGAACACGCGGCACCGGTCTCGGAGGCGGGCATGATGAGCGGGAGCAGACGCTGAACCAGTTGCTGAGCGAGATGGACGGCTTCGACCCTCATACCGAAGTGATCGTCATGGCTGCAACGAACAGGCCTGATGTACTCGACCCTGCGCTCCTGCGGCCCGGCAGGTTCGACCGGCATATCGTGATAGACAGGCCCGGATGGAAAGAGCGGAAAGCGATCCTCGAGATCCATGCGCGGGGCAAGTTGCTTTCCGATAACGTCGATTTCGAGATCCTTGCGCGAGGGACTTCCGGCATGACCGGCGCTGACCTTGAGAACCTTGCGAACGAAGCTGCGCTCGTTGCCCTTCGAAAGGGCAAACAGAAGATCGACATGCATGATTTTGAAGAGGCAGAGGACATCATCCTTATGGGCGCGGTGCGGGAAGAGACGATCAACGACAAGGAAAAGCGGATCACCGCCTATCACGAGGCCGGACATACCCTTGCCTCATGGGCCCTGCCCGGTGCTGACCCGATCTACAAGGTCAGCATTATCCCGCGCGGCATGGCCATGGGCGTCACGCAGCTCCTCCCTGAAGAGGACAGGCATTATTATCCGCGCACGTACCTCATGAACAAATTAAGCATTGCCCTTGCCGGGCGGGTCGCGGAAAAGCTCGTCTTTGACGATATCAGCAGCGGTGCGCAGAACGACCTGAAGGACGCAACATCACTGGCAGAGAAGATGGTTGCCCAGTGGGGCATGAGTGACAGGGTAGGCCCGATAAACCTCGGACGCGGAGAAGAACACCCGTTCCTCGGCAGAGAGTTGTCCGCGCCGAAGCGGTACAGCGAGGAGATGGCCTGGATCATGGACCAGGAGATCCAGAAACTGATCATTGAAGCGGAAGCAAAGGCGACCGAAATACTGTCCGGGAGACGACACACCCTTGATGCCCTTGCAGAGGCCCTGATCAAAGACGAGATCCTTGAAGGGGCGGATGTGGAGCGGATAGTGCAGGGTTCGCAGAACTGACCCGCCCGCAACTTCCTTAAATCCTGTCCGCCGGGAAAGCCTTAACTGAATTTCTTCTTTCTGTCTGCCGGGTCTTTCCGGGCAGACGGCGTTATGAGGAAATTCTCAGGCCTCAGGTCCGGGTTCTTCTCAAGCTCCTCGACGAAGATGGCAATCGCCTTTCGCATATAGTCCGCAAAGTGTACGCGTCCCGGTAATGCCTGTATCCTCTGTCGTGTCTCTTCATCGATCGATGCCGTGTACTTTGCCATATCAGTATCTCCCTTGCTTTGGCGTTATTATACCGGAATGAACAGGCCGGATGTTCGCTGCAAGGCCGGTCCTGATACGACAGCGCCCGCCCCAGCAGCCACTGACAAAGGGACATCGCCACTGCCGTCAGCAGGTACGCTGCACTGTCAGCGCTCTTTTCCTGCTGAAATAACTTTTGGTCTTTCAGAAAATGCTGATATACTTATGCGTATGAAAAGGCGTGTACAGCCGTCGGACCCAGTTCAGGCACAGACAACCCCTTCGGAAAAAGAAAAGGGCCCCTCCCCTGTTGCCGGGAAGACATCGCAAAAAAGCGTCCGGGACCAGGAGCATCACCAGAGCGAACTGGAACGGGAAAATGAGGAACTGCGCAAAAACCAGGAGAAACTCACCGTATCCAGGGACAGGTACTTCGACCTGTACGATCTGGCGCCCATCGGCTATTTCACCTTTGACAGGGACGGCCTGATCACGGAAGTAAATCTTGCCGGGGCCAGGCTTCTGGATATTGATCGGCAGCACCTGATCAGCAGGCCCTTTTCGGACTTTGTCACTATGGATGATCAGGAGATCTTCAGGGATTACCTCAGGGCAGCCCTGAAAAGAGAGACCCCGCTGAACATCGAAATAAGCCTCAGAAGAAAAGACGCTTCACCGGTCGTTGTTCAATTACAGAGCATAGGGGTTGAGGACGACGGAGGCAGCAGTACGCACTGCAGCACCGCTGCAATAGATATAACCCTGCGCACACAGGCAGAGGCCGACCTCCGCAGGGCGTATATCGAGATGGACCTGCGGGTCAAGGAGCGGACCCAGGACCTGTTCGCTGCAAACCAGAGGCTCGTAAGGGAAGTAGAGGACCGCAAGAAGGCAGAGGAGTCGCTGCAGGAAGCGCTCAATGAGGTCGGGCAGTTACGAAATAAACTGCGGGAGGAGAACCTGTACCTCAGGGAAGAATGCAACCTTCTGCATTCGCAAAACGATATTGTCGGCAACAGTGAATTGATCAGGGCTGTTCTGAATCAGATAGAACAGGTTGGGCAGACAGATGCGACGGTCCTGATCCAGGGGGAGACGGGCACCGGAAAGGAACTGGTCGCAAATGCGATCCATGGCATGAGTCCCCGAAAGGACCGGCTGATGATCAAGGTCAACTGCGGGGCCCTGCCGCCGACCCTTATAGAGAGTGAACTGTTCGGCCGTGAAAAAGGGGCTTTCACCGGAGCACTGTCAAAGCAGATAGGCCGCTTTGAGCTTGCAGATGCATCAACCATATTCCTCGATGAGATCGATGCGCTGCCGCTGGAACTCCAGGCCAAGCTGCTGAGGGTCTTGGAAAACGGAGAGTTCGAGCGTCTGGGCAATCCCCGCACCGTGAAGGTTGACGTCAGGATAATAGCTGCAACAAACCGCGACCTTGCCAGGTTTGTGAGTGAGGGCGGATTCCGGGAAGACCTGTATTACCGGCTGAATGTCTTTCAGATCGTCGTGCCGCCTCTTCGCGAGCGCCGGGAGGACATCTTGCCACTCGTATGGTCTTTTGTGCAGGACTTCAGCAAGCGTATGGGCAAGCGCATAGAATCCATACCGCAGAAGGAAGTCGAGGTCCTGCAGGCCTATTCCTGGCCGGGCAATGTCAGGGAGCTGAGAAATGTCACGGAGCGAGCCATGATCATCACGAGCGGACCGGTGCTGCATCTGAATGTGCCGAGGATCGTGAAGTCAGGCGTAAAAGAGTCAGGGACGCTCGCAGAAATAGAGAGGCAGCATATTATCGAGACACTGAACACAACGCAATGGCGGGTCAGCGGCAGGGACGGTGCAGCTGAGATCCTGGGCATGAACCCAAAGACGCTCGAATCGAGGATGCAGAAGCTGGGCATCCAAAGGAATAGAAGCAATTCCTGATATATAGGGAATATCCTGATATATCAGGACGAAGCCCTTTTCCAAAGAAAACTTTTCTCCCTGCATTATTCAATATATTCATTTGGTTTCAATAGGATATACCCTCAGATCCTTCTATGCCTGCCCTGGCACATATTCTGCATACAATATAACGACCGGTGCATAGGTCTTATCGATTACATTGGTGCATCGGAGCGTATAAGGGCGGCAGAGCTGTGAAGATCGTCGTTAAGACGATGACGAATCAGGATCGATGGCAGGGTCCTGGTGCAAGGAGGTGCCGTGATAGTTGCAACACTCAGAATGATCGTGCAGCCCAAAAAGCGGAATGACCTCATACAGACCATAAAGGGCATGCTTGAACCCTCCCGGGTTGAAAGGGGTTGCCTGAGTTATCGTCTTTATGAAGATGTGGAGAACAGTGATGCCTTTGTCCTGCTGGAGGAATGGGCAACGCAGGGAGATCTGGAGCGGCATATCGCTACAGACAATCAGCGGCGGCTTCTCGCGATCATGGATCTCCTGCGGGAGCAGCCTGAATGGCGGTTCCACACGGTCTCACAAACGGCCAGTATGGAACTCATGGAACATATTCTCGGCGCCGGTAAAACGGATTGATCCCAGGAGGGATATGCGGGTGGATGCAGACAACAAAATAACCAATGCTAAGGGGGTGAGAATGAAACAATCGTTTTTGCAGGAAATCGTGCAGCAAAAAAAACAATACATTCATCAGGAGGTGTAAAGATGCAAGCAAGAACAGCAACAAGAGTGCTCATATTCGTCATTGCAGTATTTACGTTGGGATTGTTGGCCAGTTGTTCCCATCTCGAGAAGGCCCCGAACAGGGAAGGCTATGCCATGTATCACAAGCCGCTTCCGGAAGCTGACCGGGCAGTAGCCAAGGCACGCATGGCAGGCAAAGACAAGGAATGTCCTGCAGAATTTAATGCTGCAAGCGCCCAGGTAGACAAGGCCTTTGAGATCTATATGGCCTGCCGCACCAAGGAAGCGATGGACATGGCTCAGGACGCGATCAACAAGATCAATGCCCTCTGCCCGCCCAAACCTGTTGTTGAAGTGAAGCCGGAGCCCAAGCCGGTACCGCCTCCTCCTCCGCCGCCTCCGGCACCGTTGAAGATCGTATTGGAGGATATCCATTTTGATTTTGACAAGGCAACCCTTACTGACGAGGCAAAAGGCATCCTCGACAGGAACATCAGGACCCTGAAACAGAATCCGGGCATCAAGGTCCAGATCGAGGGTCATACCTGCGCTCATGGTGCTGAGGACTACAATATGGCGCTCGGCGAACGCAGGGCCAATGCAGTGAAAGAGTATCTGGCAAACCAGGGGATCGACTCCGGCAGGATGAGCTCGATGACCTATGGTGAAACAAGGCTCGCAAAGCCTGAGGTGCCGACACCGAAGAACAAGAACTCGGAAGAAGCAAAAGAGAACAGACGCGTTCACTTTGAAGTCATCGTGAAGTAGAAGCACAGGAGCGAAGGGCCGGATCAGCATCATTCATTGATCCGGCCCTCTGTTTCTAAACTAATGGAGGGTGTTATGGAGACCAACAGCATGATGCAGTACCTCGGCACACAGGTAGTTGCGGTGGGGCTCAAAGTCCTCGGAGCAATAGTCATATGGTTCATCGGCACGTGGCTGATCCGTTTCGGCACAAACCTCTTGCGCCGGACACTGACTGCAAAGCAGATCGATACGACCCTTATAACATACGTTGCTTCAGGCGTGTCAGTACTGCTGAAGGTCATCCTGATCATTGCCATCTTCGGTTATTTCGGTGTCGAAACAACATCCATAGCCGCCCTGCTCGCCGGTATCGGCCTGGCAGTCGGGACCATGTGGGGAGGACTGCTCGGGAATCTGGCTGCAGGGGCCTTCCTCGTTTTCCTGCGTCCCTTCAAGGTGGGTGATTTTGTCTCTGCCGGTGATGTCATAGGAACGGTCAAAGAGATCGGCCTCCTGGTTACTGCTATCGACACCATGGACAATATCCACACCTTTGTCGGCAACAGCAAGATCCTTTCAGGGAATATTCAAAACTTTACCGCAAACCCGTACCGGCGTGTTGACCTCAAGGCCCAGCTTAATCACGGTGTCGATCATACGGCTGCCATCAGTTTGTTAAAGAAAAATCTTGCGAAGATCCCCCATGTCATGACAGACCCTGCCCCGGACGTGGAGATCCTTGAGTTCAATCTGGCAGGTCCGGTATTGGCAGTCAGGCCCTATGTCAACAACGACCACTACTGGCAGGTATACTTCGACACGAACCGCACAATACGGGAGAGCTTCGGCGCGGCCAATTTCCCGGTTCCGGAGCAGCATGTGGCGCTGCGGAACACCTGAAGGAAAAGTTCAGAATAACATTCCCCTATCGAGGAGACTGCGATGAATGTTAAACGAAACCGATATGAAGAGGACCCCGATGCACAGCTGGCTGAACTGAAGACCGCCTCTGATAACGGACATGACAGCAGTGTGACGCGCAGAGCCAAAGCTTATATGGGCAGGACAACCGGACAGACAGCCGACAACGGTGTAAGGAATCTTGCCGAGGCGGTGATCCTGCAGTCAATAGAGGACCTCTGGAACCCTATCAGCAAAAAAGGGAGTCTGAAGTTCTTTGAGGGCAACGGGTTTAAACTCTACTCCAGGGTCGCGGGGATACGATACATCAAACAACTTGCCATGCTCAGAATGCTGGCGGATTCGGGCAAAAAAGGTCATTGATGGAGGATGTTAAACGCATTCTTGTTGTGAGCAGGGACACGCAATACTGCAGAAAGGCTGTTCAGTATGGCGTCTCCCTTGCCACACGCTACGGAGCAAAGCTCTACGTACTGCATGTCATCCATAACCCCTTCAGCCTCCAGGGCTGGAACCTGCCGATACCCTCTCTGGAGCAGGAGTATATGCAGCTTCTCCGCGACACCAGGGAAGAACTCGCCGGGATAATAGAGGCAGAGAGAAGAAAAGGCTTAACCGTAACGCAGTTGGTGAAAGAAGGAGATCCGCAAGAGGAGATCTTCAGGACCGTGCAGGATGAGAAGATAGACCTCATCATCATGCTCGCCCATGAGGAGGGACATCTGGAGCACTTCCTCTTCGGCAGAAGCAACGAGGAGATCATCAGGAAGATGCCCTGCTCAATCCTCCTGGTGAAGAAAGAACCGGAACCGGCGGGATAGGAAAGCCGAAGCTGGTTATTGCGCCCCTGAATAATCCTTCCTGTAGTCAACAACAAGCCCTTCTCTTAAAGACTGCGCACTTCGCTCGATTATCTTCAATAAAATCTCGAGCAACGAAAAGTGAGAATAATCAAAAGAAACCCGCAAAAGCTGTTTCGACATGCCTTCACATTGCCGCTCTGCGTGTTGTAAACTAAAACCTATCACATCGCTCGGGGGGGGACAGATGTCGGACAAAGGTATTTACAGATGAGTAAACTGCTTACTCTGCCCATAAGGACCCAGTTGTTTGCCATAGTTTTTGTTATGGCTTCTTTCGCGGCAGGCGTTATTGTGTTCTTCGGAGTCAGTTCCAGAAATGATCAGATCAAGAGCGCACTCAATGATTCTGCAGCGCTCGCGGAAAGTTTATTTCAGAAACATGAAGAGATGGTTGCAAGTGCACGGCAGCTTATGGTCACCTTGGCGCAGTTACCCCAAATAAGGAGCCTTTCCTCTGTTGAAACGAAACAGATCCTCAAGGAAGTTCTCGATGCAAACCCCAAGTATTCGAATATATTCATTGCTGATCCGAAAGGCAGGGTCTTGGCTTCCGCCTTACCCGCAAAGGATGTGAATGTTTCGGACAGGAGATATTTCATCACATCACTTGCCACCGGCCATTTTTCTGCCGGTGAATTTATTATAAGCAGGTACACGGGCAAACCAGTACTTGCATTTGGCTATCCGTTTAGGGATATACAGGGCAAAATCGTCGGTGTTATCGTCATCGGCATCGATATGAGCCATTACCGATCAGTGCTCGATGCCTTGAAATTGCCGTCCGGTTCCAGCTATCTGTTACTTGACCATAAAGGTACTATTATCAGCAGAGGAATTCACCCAACCGATTTTGTCGGACAGCAATACGACCCTGTTGGATTCAAACGTATGGTGGACGGGCCTGATAAGGACAGCTTTATTGCTCTGGCCCACGACGGTATCAAACGGTTACTGAGCTATCGTAAGGTTCATATAGAAGGCGAGCAGACACCCTACATGTATATCCGCGCCGGCATCCCCTTTGATTCGGTCCTGTCGGTTGCGAACAAGGCTCTGGCACGTAACATGGCGTTGCTCATATCAGGTCTCTGTCTTGTTGTTATTGCCGTTTGGCTTATCGGGAAACATTCGATCATAAACCGTATCACGGTATTGGAGCAGGCCTCCAAACGTCTGGCAGGCGGCGATCTTACCATGAACGTTTCCGCACTCAACTCAGGCGGAGAGTTGGGCCGTCTTGCCCTTACTTTTGACCATATGGCCAGCCAAATTGCGCAAAGAGAAGCGGCGCTGCGTGCAAGCGAGAAGATGCTTCAGACGATTATTGACACCGAACCGGAATGCGTCAAGCTGCTCGACGAAAAAGCGAACCTGATTATGATGAACCGCGCAGGGCTGGATATGATCCAGGTCGATTCCCTGGAACAGGTTAAGGGGCAATGCGTCTGCCCGCTGATCACCTCCGAGTATTGGCAGCCCTTCCTGGACCTGACTCGACGAATCTTTCAGGGCGAAAGCGGGACCCTTTTGTTCGAAGTTATCGGTATGAAAGGACGCCACCTCTGGCTGGAGACCCATGCTGTGCCTCTGCGCAACGAAAAGAATGAGATCTTTGCGCTGCTGGGAGTGACCCGGGATGTCACCGAACGCAAGCATGCTGAAGAAGCCCTTCGTCAAAGCGAGCACTTTATCCGGAACATCCTTGATACCGTAGACGAAGGGTTCATCGTCATCGACAAAGATTACCGTATCCTTACCGCCAACAAGGCATACTGCAGCCAGGCAGGACGTAGCAGCGAAGAGATCATCGGCAGCCACTGCTACGAGCTGTCCCATAAGATTAATAGACCCTGTCATGAAGAAGGCGTGGAATGCGCAACACGTCATATCTTTGAGACAGGCACACCCCATACCGCACTCCATCGCCATAAAGATTCCAATGGCAATATCCTTTTTGTAGAAACCAAGGCCTTCCCGATCAAAGATGATTCCGGAGCTGTCACTTCAGTCATCGAGGTGATCAACAACGTCACCGAAAAGTATCTCCTTGAAGAAGAGAGACTCAAGACCCAGAAACTCGAATCCATCGGTACTCTGGCAGGCGGCATAGCCCATGACTTCAACAACCTGCTTCAGGGAGTATTTGGATACATCTCCCTGGCAAAGCTCACCCATGACCGAAAGGAAAAGTCCCTTGCCATGCTCGATCAGGCGGAAGAAGCACTTAATCTGTCCGTAAACCTCACAACCCAGCTGCTTACGTTTTCAAAGGGAGGCAACCCGGTCAAAAAGCTGATCAGGCTTCAGCCAACAATTGAAAATGCGGTCAAATTCGCCCTGAGTGGCTCTTCTGCAGACTATCGCATGGACATTACACCCAATCTCTGGTCTGTAGAGGCAGATGCAGGGCAGTTAGCTCAGGTCATACAGAACATTGTGCTCAATGCCAATGAGGCGATGGCAGGAAAGGGAACGGTAACTATTTCAATCAAGAACATGGATATCCCAACAAAAGCCGACCCACGGCTCCCGGCTGGGGGGCAGTTCTTACGCATAGACATACAGGATACAGGCACAGGCATATCCGAGCAGAACATCCCGAAGATTTTCGATCCCTACTTTACGACCAAGCAGAGGGGCAGTGGTCTTGGTCTGGCAACCTCCTACTCGATCATCAAGAACCATGGCGGTCTGATCGAGGTAACATCAGAACAAAACAGAGGAACTACGTTTACGATCTATCTGCCTGCATCCGGGCAGACAGATATTACTGCAGAGCCGGCCAGGCTGACAGCAGCAACAACAAAGACGCTCAAAGTACTCCTGATGGACGATGAGGATGTTGTAAGGAGTGTGGCAAAGGAGATGATCGCAGCGCTTGGCCACGAGGTGGAAGCAGCAGAGGACGGTAATAGGGCCATAGAACTCTTCCGGCAGGCAAGAGACAAAGGCAGGCCTTTTGATCTGATAATCCTTGACCTTACCGTAAAGGGCGGCATGGGCGGAGAAGAGGCTATCGCAAAGATCCTGGAAATTGATCCTAAGATCAGGGCAGTTGTGTCCTCCGGGTATGCGGACAGTACGATAGTAGCCAATTATCGTAACTATGGCTTTTCAGCGATTCTGAACAAACCCTATAAGCTTGCCTCCCTAAAGGATTGTTTGAGTCTGTTTGTTTCGTAGAACATACATATCACCGATAAGAACCCATTAAGATTTTGGCGCCAATTTCGTATAATAGCATCGCGGGTTCAAACCCGCGGAAGAGGTGCAGTTCAAAATAGTTCTGATATTAACCATATGACAGACCAGGAACGTATTACAGGGTGAAGCGGAGACGCACCATATCGCGGGTTATCACCTACATCTCTGCCGCGATCATCGGCATATTCGTAGTTGCCATTCCCCTTAGTTATTACGTCATCTCCTATCAGTATATGGCCGGCAGCCTGAAGACCGACGCCGAGATCAATGCCGCCATCATCTCTCATTCCATGAACCTGCAAGGGCCGGACAGGGAGATCGGGCAGGAGAAACTTACGGAATCCATTTCGCAGCGCCTCAAACAGAGCGGCGGAGAGATCCGGCGCCTCGTCAATGACCAGGATGTGGTCATGGCCGAAACAGCAGACGACATCAAACGGCCTTTTATCATGCAGTCCGCACTGTTTACCGGCCCTGACAACACCCGGATCAGGGTCGAGATCTACCGCTCTGTCCGCCCGCTGGTCGAAAGAACAGCACTCTTCGCCCTCCTGGGCTCCCTTGTCGGTGCAATCGTCTTCATTGCCCTGAGAAACCTGCCGCTGCAGACGCTGTACCGGTCTGAAATAGCGCTGAGGGAAAGCGAGGAGCGGTACAGGGACCTGTTCGACAGCGCAAATGACCTTATCCAGATCATCTCGCCTGCAGGGGCCATGGTGTACGTCAATCAATCGTGGCTCAAGGTAATGGAATACAGGCAGGATGAGATCGAGGGGTGGCCTTTCCTGGAGATCGTCCATTCTGAAGACCGGCAGATGTTCGTTGATGCCTTTGACGCGCTGCTGGCAGGGAAGACGATAGACCGCATAGAGGCCAGGTTCACGACCAAGTCCGGCGAAGTCATTCAGGTGGAGGGGAGTATTGTCTGCGGTTTCAAGGACGGACAGCCCAATTCGTTCCGGGCGATCTTTCATGACACCACAAAACGCCAGATGGTCGAGGACGCCCTTTACCACACACTGGGAGATCTTCAGGCAAAGACCGTTGAACTGAAGAATGCGTATGCAAAGATAGAGACAGACCGCAACAACCTGCGTTCAGCCCTCTCGATATTTGCGGAGATCATATCGGACATAGAGAAGAAGAAAGGGTTCGAATCCTACGCATATGAACCGATGGAAAATCCTTATATCCCTGTCTGCTGGCAGGTCCTCAACTGCGGCCATCACCAATGTCCGGTGTATGGGAAGGAGCATATCCGCTGCTGGCAGATAGCAGGCACGCATTGCGGCAGCCAGGTGCAGGGACATTTTGCGCGAAAGTTCAGCGACTGCAAGGAATGCCGCGTATATAAAATGTCGATCATAGACCCGGGCTTCGAGATCCGCGAGACCTTCAGCAATATGATGCATATCCTGCAGATCAAGCATAATGAACTGGTCGCAGCGCGTCTTGCCTCTGAAGAGGCCAGCAGGCTGAAATCCGAGATCCTCGCGAATATGAGCCATGAGATCCGCACGCCGATGAACGGCATTATCGGCATGACGCTTCTGGCGCTGGATACGGACCTGACCGCTGAACAGCGGGACTATCTGATGACCGTGCGCAAGAGCGCGTATGCGCTCCTGGATCTGATCAACGATATCCTCGATTTTTCGAAGATCGATGCAGGCAAGATGACCCTGGATATCACCGACTTCAATCTGCGGGTACTCATGGAGGACGTGATCGATACCCTGGCACCCCAGGCAGCGCAAAAGGGGCTTGAACTCGCCCTGCTTCTGAGCCACAATGTGCCGTCGCTGCTCAGGGGAGATCCGGGCAGACTGCGCCAGGTCCTGCTGAACCTGGGAGGCAATGCCGTGAAGTTTACGCAGGAGGGCAACATCCTGATCAGCGCTGAACTGATAGAGGGTACCGATGATGCAGCGAGCATATTGTTCCGCGTGAAGGATTCGGGGATTGGCATTGCTGCGGATAAGCAGCAGAACATATTCGAGGCCTTTGTGCAGGCTGACGGTTCAACCACCCGCATTCACGGAGGCACCGGGCTCGGCCTCTCGATATCCAAAAAGCTGGTCGACATGATGGGCGGCAGCATTGCCCTTGACAGTGAACCCGGCAGGGGCAGCAGTTTCTGGTTCACCCTCTCCCTGGAAAGACAGCAGGGTATGCACGCTCCGGAAGAGGTTCAGGGATTTAATTTCAGGGGTATCCGGGTGCTGATCTCGGACGAAAATGAGTCGAACAGGGCCATCCTGACAAAGATGTTCAACGGCGTCGGAGCCGTCGCAGACGCGGTAACAGGCGGCGCAGCCACCGTTGCGGCTCTCGGAAGGGCTGCCGATGCCGGAAATTCGTACCATGTGGTAATACTGGATATGCAGATGCCTGACATGAACGGCGAGCGAGCAGCCGCGATCATCAGAAACACCCCCTCCATCAAAGATACTGCCATCATTGTCATCACCTCTTTGGGGAACCGCGGGGACGTTGCCCGTCTGCGGGAGCTTGGCGTCGAAGGGTATCTGGTAAAACCGGTGAAGCAGACGTTTCTGCTGGACGTCATGGCCGCTATCCTGAGCGCACGGGCAGAGGGCAAGCGCAGGGAGATATCGCCGGTGGTGACGCGGTATGCCATTCTCGACAGGAAATTCAGCAGTCTCAGGATCCTTGTGGCAGAGGACAATGAGATCAATCAGAAATTGATCGTGGCAATGCTGAAAAGGGGTGGATACAACATGGTCGAGGTGGCGGACAATGGCCGCGCAGCACTGGAGGCAGTCGAAGAACATGAGTTTGACATTGTTCTTATGGATGTTCAGATGCCCGAGATCGACGGGATCACTGCCACAAAGCTGATCAGGGAAAAGGAGGCCGGCAGCAGACATACGGCAATTGTGGCAATGACAGCACTTGCCATGAAGGGCGACCGGGAAAAATGCATGGAGGCAGGCATGGATGATTATCTCTCCAAGCCGATAGATCCCCACGAGCTCTTCAGGCTCATCGAACAATGCGCCCGGTTGCAGACTGCCCGTCATTTCAGGCCAGGGAAACCGGTCAGAGAGAAAGAAGAAGAGGCTGCAGAAGATGCCTCCGGGACATGCCCGGTTGATATGACCTCTGCCATGTCGAGATTTGACAATGACGCGGCTTTCTTCAGGACAATGCTCGGGAAATTTCTCGATACGGCCCCTGCACAGCTCAGCGCCCTTGAAGATGCAGCCAGGTCAGGAGATGCAGACACCATTGAACATTTCAGCCACAACATCAAAGGCGTGGCAGGCATGCTGTCTGCCCATAAGGTCTTTTCCGTCGCCACGACAATAGAGGAGAAGGGACGTGACAGGGACCTGACAGACATCGCGGAGTCGCTCAATGAGCTGGCGACAGAGATAGCGGAATTATCCGCCTTTGCAAAGAGTCTTGCGAAGTAGCAGAAAAGCCGTGCAGATCCAGCCTGTCCCTGTCATTCATATTCCCGCACCGGCAAAGACACGAATTCAAACAATTGACAATTCTTTTTTCGGGAACGTAATCTAAAAAGATGATAGCGATCGTTGATTATGGCATGGGCAATCTGAGGAGCGTTGAGAAAGGCTTCCAGAAGGTCGGCATAGACGCGAAGGTGACCTCATCCCCGCAGGTGATCGATGATGCACGGGCAGTGGTGCTGCCGGGCGTTGGCGCCTTCAGGGACTGCATCCGGAACCTTACTGACCTGTCGCTCACCGAAAGCGTGGTCCGCTCCATTCAGAAGGGCAAACCGTATCTCGGCATCTGCCTCGGCCTTCAGGTGCTTTTCAGCGAATCAGAGGAGTTCGGAACCTGCAAGGGGCTCGACGTTTTCAGGGGAAAGGTTGTCCGCTTCGGCACTGGCATGAAGGTTCCGCATATGGGCTGGAACACGGTCGATCTTGTGAAGAGACCGCCGATATTCGGCGATATTGAGGACAATGCCTATTTCTATTTCGTGCATTCCTTCTATGTTGTCCCTGAGGACAGGGAAATCGTCAGCGGTACCACAGACTATAACGGCAGCTTCACCTCCATGATCTGGAAGGACAATGTCTTTGCAACGCAGTTCCACCCGGAAAAGAGCCAGGAGCTTGGCCTCAGGATACTGAAGGGCTTCGGGGAGTTTGTAAGGAAGACCTGACACCGCCTCTGCTCTCTTTCCTGTTTTCTGTTGTAATCCGCCACCCTCTGTGCTACTGTTTGTGAAAATATCGTTCTGCTGTTCCGGGTCTTACAATTAAAAATAGAGCGAGGAGGGTTCAATGGGCGAGACAGATCAGGAGATCACGCAGTTTGATGCAGCGGAGGTGGAGAAGAACAAGGTTCTGGCGATCGTGGGGTACATATTCCCGATCCTCTTTTTCATCCCGCTGGTGACCGAGTCAAAGAACAGCCTCTATGCCAGGTTTCATGCGAACCAGCAGCTGATATTCCTTATCTTCGGGGCTGTCGGCGGCGTGGCACTGGGCATAGTATCAGCCATCCTGGCGTTCATCCCTTTTCTGGGGCCCCTGATGATTATGATGCTTATGCCGGCATTCTGGTTTGTCTGCTTCGCGCTTATGATCATCGGCATCATGAACGCGATAAATGGAGGCGCAAAGAAACTGCCGGTTATCGGCGGTCTGGCTGTTCTCATTAAATAGAATCTGTTTATAAACTGCCTTTTTTGTTTTTGGCTGTCATTCTCGCGAAGGCGGGAATCCATTGATTTCAATATGTTCTGGATCCCCGGGTCAAGCCCGAGGATGACAACTTCTTGCTTTATAAACAGAATCTAAATAGACCGGCAGTAAAATAATGGTGATCTGTTCTTCAAAAGGCCCTGCTCATGCAGGGCCTTTTTTTATGCGTCGCCCAGCACTGCTGACAACATGTTCCTCAGGGCCTCGATGGTATATGGCTTCTTCAGAGACGCTATGAATCCGTGCTGCATAGACCCGCCCATGGCGGAATCATCTGAATACCCGCTCGAAACTACCACTCTGACCTCAGGGTCAATCTCCTTCAGCCTCTTCAGCGTCTCCAATCCCCCCATGCCGCCCCGTATGGTAAGATCCAGGATCACCAGGTCAAAGGGCCGGCCTGCCTGCTTTGCATTCCTGTACAGCTCCGTTGCTGCCTCACCATGTTCAGCCAGCTCTACCTCATGGCCAAGAGCGCTGATCAGCTCGCCGGCAACGTTTCTTACTATTGCCTCGTCATCCATCACCAGGATCTTCGCCCTCTTTCCCCGCTCCGTCACGACCGTTTGTTCTCTGTCTTCTTCCAATGCCGCTTCCGCCGGAATATAGATCGTAAAGACTGTTCCCCTGCCCATTTCTGAAGATACCTCGACCAGACCGCCATGATTTCTGATGATCGAATACGATGTTGCAAGCCCCAGACCGCTGCCCTTCTCTTTTGTCGTAAAATAAGGATCAAATATCTTCGAAAGGTATTCCTGCGGGATCCCGACGCCGGTATCGCGGATCGAGACCATCACATATCTGCCTTTCTTAAGAACAGCCGGCATACCCGCGCCGGGGACCTCACTGTTGTATGCCTCGATCCGGATGGCACCACCCAGGGGCATGGCCTGGTCTGCATTCAGCACGATGTTCTGGATCACCTGGCTGATCTGCCCCTCATCGGCCAGGATCGGCCAGAGCTGTTCAGGGATAACAAGATCGCAGCGGCTCTGAGATCCGCTCAAGGCAAACTTTACCGCATTGTCGATCACCTGATGAAGTCTGACCTGTTTTATCACCGGCCTGCCGCCCTTGGAGAAGGTGAGCAGCTGCGAGGTAAGGTTGACGGAAAGATGGAGCGCCTTTTCTGCCTGCTCCAGCATCGAAAGGGCCTTGTCCCTGTCATCGATGCTGATCCTCGCCATGGACAGGTATCCGAATATGCCCTGCAGAAGGTTGTTGAAGTCATGGGCAATGCCGCCGGCCAGGGTGCCGATCGATTCGAGCTTCTGGGTCTGGCGCAGCTGCTCTTCCAGCCTCCGGTGTTCCGTAATGTCCAGGCCGAGGGAGGTGATGCCGATAACAGCACCGCTCGCACCGAGCATATGGGAATTCGTCCAGGCAATGAGCAGGCGTTCCCCGGCCTGCGTCAGGATCTCGTTCTCGAACTGCTGGATGATCTGCTGCCGGATATTGGCGGTATGTACCTCCCTCGTCCTGTCGCGCAGATCAGCAGGGATGAACATATCGAACCAGTTGCTGCCCATGATATCCGGCAGGGCATAACCGGTAAGCGCAGCAAGATATTTATTGGCAAAGGTGATCGTTCCCTCCTCATCAAGCTGGACCGCTATGAGATTTGCGTTCTCGAGTGTCTCCCGGAAACGACGCTCTGACTCCCGCAAGGCCTGCTCGGCCTGCCTGCTTTCCGTGATGTCGCGGGTCACTCCCAATAACGCTACTATCTCATTCTTCGCGTTCCTGAGCGGGACAGCATGGGTCTCGAGCCAGCGGTGCCGCCCCTTGGCGCCGACGATCTCAAAAACAAGGGTGCCGGATTCTCCCTGAAAGACTTTCCTCGTGAGTTCCATGAAGGCCGGCAGGTACTCTGACGTGATCATCGGACAGATACACTGACCCTTCACCTGTTCCAGGGAATCTGCCTGGATCATCGACAGGCCGGCACGGTTCATCATAATGAGGTTGGCATTTTCGTCAAGGATCTTGACGCATTCCGGCTCTGCATCGATGATCGCCTGATACTTCTCGGCACTTTCCCTGAGCGCACGGCCCTGATCGTCAAGTTCCCTGACCATGCCATTAAAGACCCGGGAAAGGGTCCCGATCTCGTCGTCCTTACTGATCACCATCATCCGTTCATCACCCATAAGCTGGGGAAGCCGGGCAACGTGGCGCGTAAAGGCCGCAAGATGCGCGGTAATGGTATTCATGAACAGCCATGTAAAGAGGACAATGATAACGGTGCCGGCTGCTGCGCCGATCTGAAAATACCGGACAGCCCTATGCACCGGTGCATATGCTTCATCAATCGGATAGTTTGCCGCAAGGATCCATTGATTCACCTTCAGCCGCTTAAAGGTTGTGAGCATTGCTGTCCCGGCATAGTTTTCCGTATCATCCGTACCCTCGAACCCCTCATTAATGACACGGTCATACAGTCTGTTCATGCCGGGCGTGATCTGTTTAAAGATCTGCTCCGGTCTCGGATGTATGATCACGGTCCGGTCCGCAGTCGTCAGGTACAGATACCCTCTCTGCCCGACTTTTATTTTGGCTATATGGCCGAGGATATTTTCATGGGTCAGATCGATACTGCCGATCAGAATGCCTTTCAGCATGCCTTTTTGGTCCATGATCGGGGCGGTCATCACGATCGCCGGATGGTTGTGCGCCTGTGACGAAATATAGGGGTCTGTGATGATCGACCTCTTTGCCGCGATAGTGTCCCTGATATAGGAACGCCCGGAAAAGTCCTTGCCCCGTCTTTCCGGCAGAGAAGGAGACTCTGTTATCTCGATGCCGGCAGGGGTGAAGAGCCCGATATGATTATCGAAGATCTCGATCAGCGCAGGACGATCATCGAGGAAGCGCTGGGCAGCATCAGCATCGTGCAGGGCTGCGTCAGGCACAAATTTCGAGGCAGCCACCAGCTGACGCTGCGCAGTTTCGAGCTTGCCATCGATCTCATCGGCAAGGACCTGGATCATCAGGTTCTGATTGGAGGAAATGCTCGCCTTGAACTGTTGATCAAAGTACGTGTGCGTAAAATATCCGAGACCTGCCATGACAGCGGCAACCAGCAGGGCAACAGTAAGAGAGATCCTGGTCCTCAGATTGATCACGACGTTTCCCCTCGCAGTGAACGGTCAGGACTGCAGTCCTGGCCGTCAACCCCAGTATATCAATCAGGAGGGTCATTTGCAACCACGGCAGGGTTACGTCCGGCCGACGGCCCTATTCGTATCTGAGCGCTTCGATAGGATCGAGCAGGGATGCCTTGTATGCGGGATAGAAGCCGAAAAATATCCCGACCAGACCGGAAAAGCCGAACGAAAGCAGGACAGAGAACAACGATACGACTATGGACCAGCCGGCAATGTTTGAGATCACTTTGGAGGCAGTAATGCCGCAGATGATGCCGATGATGCCGCCGATCATCGAGAGCGTCAGGGCCTCAATGATGAACTGAAGCCTGATGTCCCACGTTTTGGCGCCTACCGCCATCCTGATGCCGATCTCCCTCGTCCTTTCCGTGACCGAGACCAGCATGATGTTCATGATGCCGATGCCGCCCACCACAAGAGATACCGAGGCAATTGCGCCGAGCAGTATGGTCATCACCTTTGTTGACTGCTCTGCGGCCTGGAGCATCTGGGTCAGATTTCTGACTGTAAAGTCATTTTCCTGTCTTGCGCTCAACCGGTGGCGCTGTCTCAGCAGGTCCGTGATCTCCCGCTCGGCCTTTGCGAGGTCTTCTGCTGAGCGTGCCTTTACGGACATAAGGCGGATCATGCCGGGGAAGGCAGTGCCGAAGAGCTTCTTCTGCGCTGTGGTAATGGGAACAAAAATGGTATCGTCCTGGTCCTGACCGTTCGGAGACTGGCCCTTTCCCTCAAGAACGCCCACAACGGTAAAGGGGATCTTCTTGATGCGGATCACCTGTCCCACAGGCTCGATGCTGCCGAAAAGGTTATCCACAATGGTCTGGCCGATAAGGCAGACCTTGGTCGCACCCTTCACATCGTCCTCGGTAAATCCCCGGCCTGATGCAAGGCTCCATTCGCGGACTACAAGCATGTTCGGCGAGGTCCCGGTCACACCCGTGGACCAGTTCTGGTTGCCGTAGACGATCTGTGCAGTTCCTCCGAGGATCGGCGCGACCGCCTGGACCGAAGGGCATTCCTTCTCCACCGCATCGGCATCTCCGAGGGAAAGCGTCGGCTGCGTACCGGCTCCCATGCGTATACCGCCGGAAGTGCTTGCACCAGAGAGCACCATGATCAGGTTGCTCCCGATGCTGGCAATCTGCTCGGAGATCTTCTGCCGCGCACCCGTACCTACTGCAAGCATGGCGATCACCGCGCCGACGCCGATGATCATGCCGAGCATGGTAAGGCCGGAACGCATCTTGTTCACGCGCAGTGCCCTGAGAGAGATCCTGAATGTCGAGGGGATGTTTATCATGTCTGTAAGCGCTCAGCAGTCAGCGATAAGCTCTCAGTAAAAAAACAATCCAAACAGCCTATACACTCGCACGCGTCCGGGACATTCTTTTTTGTGCCTTCTCTGCTCAAAGCTGACCACTGAAGGCTGATGGCTGATCCGCAAGTCATTTCCTTACCTCATCGCTCACAATGCAGCCGTCCAGGAAGCGGATTATGCGCTTGCTGTACTCGGCAATATCAGGCTCATGCGTCACCAGCATGACCGTAATATTCGCCTCTGTGTTCAGCTGCACGAACAGGTCCATGATCTCGGCACTGGTCCTGGTATCGAGGTTTCCGGTCGGCTCATCAGCAAAGATGATCGGCGCATTGTTCACCAGGGCCCGGGCAATCGCAACACGCTGCTGCTGACCGCCGGAGAGCTGATTGGGATGATGGTGCTCCCGTCCTGCAAGCCCGACCTTGCCGAGCGCTGCCATGGCCCGATCCCGCCGTTCCCCGGCAGAGACGCTGCCATAGAGAAGCGGCAGTTCAACATTTTCTATTGCTGCTGTCCGCGAAAGCAGGTTGAAACCCTGGAAGACAAAGCCGATCGTCCTGTTCCGTATCTCGGCCCGCTCGTCCCTGCTTAAGCCGCCCACATCAACGCCGCTCAGCAGATATTTCCCGGCCGTCGGCTTGTCCAGACAGCCGAGGATGTTCATAAGCGTTGATTTGCCGGATCCCGAAGGGCCCATGACCGCAATGAATTCTCCCTTCTCGATGGTCAGGTTCGTAGGACAGAGCGCCCTCACCTCCACCTCGCCGAAGGTGTATGTCTTGCTGATGCCCTGCGCCTCGACCAGGCTCATATCAGAACATTTTCGGGGCGGCTGCAGGCTTATCGTTAGCCTTGCCGATAGATTCTACAATGACCTCCTGGCCTTCTTTAAGGTCGCCCGAAAGAAGTTCGCTGTGCATGCCGTCGCTGATCCCGGTACTGACGGTGATGCGTTTTGGCGTATTATTCTCCAATATCCAGACGCCCGGCCCTTTCTGCTGCCTTGCAGCAGGACGGGTCTTATCGGGCGTGCCAGGGCTGAAGCGCAGCGCTGCCTTCGGCAGCTTCAGCACATTGCCATGCGTAGAGATAATGATCGAAACATTCGCGGTCATACCTGGCTTGAGCCTGAGGTCAGGATTGGCCACCTGGATCACCACATCATAGGTGACCACGTTCTGGACCGATATTGGCGCGTTCCGCACCTGAAAGACCTTCCCCCTGAACGTTGTCTCAGGATACGCATCGACCGTAAAATCAGCATCCATACCTGTGCTGACCTTACCGATGTCGGCTTCATCAACATTCGTATCTATCTGCATCTTGGTGAGGTCCTGGGCAATAGTAAAGAGCGTGGGCGTCTGGAAACTCGCTGCAACCGTCTGGCCCACATCCACATTCCGCGAGACCACAATGCCGTCGACCGGCGAGACGATCCTTGTGTACCGCATGTTCGTCTCTGCGGTCCTGAGCGCTGCCTCCGCCTGGGCAACCTGCGCTTTTGAAGCAGTCACCTGTGCCCTGGCCGCAAGAAAGTTCGTTTCTGCAGTATCGAGGTCGCTTCTGGCAATAAGATTTTTCGAGAAAAGCTCTTTGGACCTGTTCATGGATCTTTGGGAGTCTGCAAGCGACGCCTCGGATTTTTCGAGGTTCGCCTTTGCAAGCAGGAGCCCTGCCCTTGCCTGATCGACCTGGGCCTCGAAGGTGGCAGGATCTATCTGCGCTATGGCCTGGTTCTTTTTTACTGCAGAATTAAAATCAACAAAGATCTCCTTTACCGTACCGGAGACCTGTGTGCCGACGAGGACGGTAGTGACCGCATTCACGGTGCCGGAGGCCGACACCGCAGAGGTTATATCACCCCTTACCACCTTCTCGGTCCTGAATTTCAGATCGTTGCCCTTGCTGTTGCGCCAAAAAAATCCGGCAACTGCCAGCACTGCGATAATAACAAGGGCCGCAATGATCTTTTTCATCATACCTCCGGACAGTCTGGAATCAGTACGTATTAATGTAACACGTGCAGCAGATCAATGGTTACGGACGAGAGAGCCGGGCTGCAGCACGTACAGCGCTGATCAGTGGATATTCACGCTCAGCTCAAAATCACCGGGGCTGGTCGCGGCAGCCTTCGCCACCTCAAACGTGATGACGCCCTGATTGTAGAGGTCCATGAGATGCTGGTCAAAGGTCTGCATGCCGTACTGGTCCTTGCCGGTAGAGATATAGTCGCGTATGTTTCCCATCTTTTCCGGGTTCTCGATGCAGTCGGCGATGCTGAGCGTGTTGCGCATCACCTCGATGACCGCGACACGGCCTGCATTGTCCTTTTTCCTGATGAGCCGCTGCGATACGATCGCGGTCAAGGCCTCGGAAAGACGTTTCCTGATGGTAAGCTGTTCGGAAAGGTCAAAGGCGCTGATGATCCTCTGTATGGTCTTCGGCGCATCCACCGTATGGAGCGTGGACATGACCAGATGCCCGGTCTCTGCAGCCTTCAGGGCGATATCGATCGTGGTCCGGTCCCGCATCTCACCGACCATGATGATGTCGGGGTCCTGCCGCAGGGCCGCACGCAGGGCCTTGGCAAAGCTCTCGGTGTCAGAGCCGATCTCACGCTGGATAACAGAGGACTTGATCTCATTATGCAGGTATTCTATCGGGTCCTCGATCGTAACGATCTTGCTGGGCTTCGAATTGTTCACGAGGTTGATCATGGATGCCATGGTCGTTGACTTGCCGCTTCCGGTGATCCCAGTGACCAGGATAAGCCCCCGCTCCTCCATGGCCAGGGACTTGATCACTTCAGGCAGGCCGAGCGCATCGACAGTCGGGATGTCGTAGGGCACGATTCTGAGAACAATGGCAAACGAGCCCCTCTGGCGGCAGATATTCACCCTGAACCTGCAGATGCCGGCAAGGGAGTAAGAGCAGTCGAAGTCCTGCAGCGTCTGCGCAAATTTCTCGATCTCCTCAGGAAGGACTGTGCGCGTCTGCTCGATGATATGATGGACGATCGCATTGGCCTCCGCCATTTTCAGCGGTTCGAGCGATTTTACCGCAGCCACATGTCCGTGCTGTCTGAACTTCCACGGCGACCCCACGCTCAGGTGAACGTCCGAAACGTTCATCTCCTTTGCCTTCTGCAGAACTTTCTGAAAAAGAACGATAAGCTTATCCACGATTACCTTCCTGAAAATTAAAGATTTAGCGACCGATATGCTCCAGGGCCTATTTTACCATTTAGGCGGGCAAAACTGACCTTTTTTACGCAAAGAGGGTAAACGGTCGGACCATTACGTGCAACAGCCGGGAAAAGAGAAAAAAATGTGGTAGCCGGTGGGGGACCGGCTACCTTAGGAGGGGTTTTGCTAAGGGGGTTTTTTCCCTTGTAACTATCATATCCCGGAATAATGAAGTCAATATGAATTAATTATTAAGTTTTTTTCAGAATCAGCGTTTACCTTAGTAGTTTCACAAATGTTCATAGGTATACGGGGAGGACGGGCAGCAAAGCCTTTCGCAGCAATACCGTAATGGCCGCTTCGGCCCCGTTTCCATGATAAATCACAAAACTATTTTCAATATAGTCCTGCTCACAAGGCAGCAGGCCCCTTCTAAGATCATATTGCCTTGAAAGGCTTTGGGGACTGGCCTTCCCATATGCAACAACAGCTATTACCTGATGCCCATGGCTTTTTCCAGGCTTGCAGCCGTGATTTTATAGTCATACAGAGCCTGTATATGCGCTGCCTTTGCATTGCTGAGGCCCACTTCGGCATCCGTCACCTCAATAGGGTTTCCGACGCCTGCCGCGTACCTGCCGCTGGCGATCTCGTGGTTCTCTTTTGCCTGGCGCACCGCGATCTCTGCAGTTGCGATCCGCTCTTCCGACTCGTTCAGGTTGAGATAGTTCTGCTGCACCTCAAGCAGCACATTCTGGCGCAGCGCCTCCTCATTTGCCTTCAGTATGCTCAGATTTGCCTTTGCCTCCGAGACCTGGTTCTTTGTCAGGAATCCGCTGAAGATCGGGATAGACAGGGCCACACCGGCATTCCAGCCTCCATCCCGCACATTCAGCTTCTCGCCTGCCCAGGTCCAGCCGGCATTGCCGGTCAGCATCGGGAAATAACCGGTCTGCGCCAGATACACAGACTTTTCAGCAGCGATCCGGCGCGCGGTAAGCGCCTTCACCTCAGGCCTGTTCTCATAGGCCTTCTTCACTGCATCCTCCAGCCCGACCACATATTTTGCAAACGAAAGATTGTCCTCGATCAGATACTCGGGTGCATCGGGAAGTCCCATGGCATTGTTCAGCGATACCATGGCCAGGCGGACGCTGTTCTCTGCTGAGATAAGGTTCAGCTTTGCATTGCTCAGGTCAACCTCTGCCTTGGTCACGTCGAACTTCGGCTTTGTGCCTACCTCATAAAAGGCCTTTGCCTGGTCGAGATGCTGTTCGAACTGCTTCACCGTCTCCACAGCAACATCGCGGGTCCTTTTTGCCCTCAGAAGATTGTAGTACGCCTGCTTCACATTCAGGATCACCTGCTCTTCCGTATTCTCGAGGTCAGCCTTCGATGCCTCAATGTTCTTTTTCTGTATATTCACATTCGTCCCGGTCTTGCCGAAATCGAAAAGGGTCTGTTTGACAGAGCCATCGGCAGAATACTGATCAAAAGAGTGTGAGGTCCTGAATGCTGTGTTCCCCGTGGCCCCGCCGGAGAGATTGACCGATGGTCTGAACCGCGAATACCCTACGGTTGCATCGATGGCCGGCCAGTACCCTGCCTGGGCCTGTCCCTTCTTCGCCTCACTGACAAATACCGCGCCCTGGCCTGCAAGCACGTTCGGGTGCATCTTCAGCGCTATGCCGACAGCACGCTCAAGCGTGAGCAGTTCACCCTTCCGGACCAACTCCTCTTCCGCTGCGGCAGGTATGCATGCTGCAGCCAGCATCACTATCACAAGAACTATTTTTTTCATATATCTTTCCTCCGGATTATCTGCCAGTTTCGTATATCCATTATACACCTTCGGTCAGGCCTCGCTGTTGCCCTGTTTCTGCCTGCTCAGACCGATGCCAAAGCGCTCTTTTACCCATTCCTGCATCCTGTCCATATAGTAATAGACGACCGGCGTGATGTACAGGGTCAGGAGCTGCGAGACCAGCAGTCCGCCGATGACCGCAAGGCCGAGAGAGCGGCGGGAATCTGCGCCTGCGCCGAACCCGATCGCGATCGGGAGCGTGCCCATCAGCGCTGCCATGGTGGTCATCATGATCGGCCGGAAACGGACTATGGCGCCCTGATAGATGGCATCAAGCGGCTTAAGCCCTTCTCGCCGCTGTGCATCGAGCGCAAAATCGATCATCATGATCGCGTTCTTCTTTACGATGCCGACCAGCATGATGATGCCGACCAGGGCATAGAGGTTCAGGTCCTTGCCGAAGATCAGCAGGGTGATGAGCGCACCGAAACCTGCAGACGGCAGACCGGAAAGAATGGTAAGCGGATGGATATAGCTCTCATAGAGTATGCCGAGGACAATATAGATCACCACGATCGAAAGGACCAGAAGAAGGATCAGCCCTTTGAACGAGTCCTGGAAAACGCGCGCAGTACCCTGAAACCCTGTGGTGATGGACGGCGGCAGGGCCTTTGCCTCTTTCTCGATCGCAGCCACCGCATCACCCAGCGCTGCGCCCGGTTTAAGATTGAAGGAGATCGTCACCGCAGTGATCTGACCGAGATGGTTGACAGACAGGGGGCCGAGCCCCTTCTTCATTGCCGCCAGAGAAGAGAGCGGCGCCAGTTGTCCCGTGTCTGCTCGGACATAGAGCATGCCGAGGGCTGAAGGGTCCATCTGATACTCAGGCGCAAGCTCCATGACCACCCGGTACTGGTTCACCGGCGAGTAGATGGTAGAGACCTGACGGGCGCCATATGCTGAATAGAGCGACTCCTCGATCTGTTCGGCAGTTATGCCCAGTGCAGCTGCCCGGTCCCGGTCGATCTCAAGATCGACCTGCGGGTTCTTTATCTGCAGGTCGCTCGTCACTTCCTGAAGCATCGGCAGGCTGCGGAGTTTCGTCTCAAAGGCCGCTGCACGCGTGTACAGGTCTGCGGTGTCCGGACTCTGCAGCACGAACTGGTACTGGAGCTTGGAGGCGGTGGTATCGAGCTGGATGGCAGGCGGGTTCTGCATGTACATCATGACGCCGGGGACGGTCATCACCTTGGGCCTGAGAGACTGGATGATCTGGTCGGCACTCATCGTGCGCTCATGACGGGGTTTGAGCCGCATGAACATGGAGCCGCTGTTTGAGCCGACCCGTGAACCGACAGCGCCGACAGACGACATGAACGCCTCCACATTCGGGTCCTGCAGCACGATATCAGCAAGCTGCTGCTGGTGCCGCTTCATCTCCTCAAAAGATACACCCTGTGCCCCTTCAGTGGTGGCACGGATAGAGCCGATGTCATCAGGCGGGAACAGACCCCACGACATGAACCTGAAAAGCACGACCGTGAGGGCGGTCATCACAACAGTCACGAGCATGACCGTACGCCGGTACTGAAGCACACGCGTGAGCGTCCGTTCATACAGCCTGCGCAGGCTCTCGAAGAACCGCTCCATGACATTGTACAGCCTGCCGTGGCGCTCGTTGGTGTGCGGCTTGAGAAAACGGCTCGAGAGCATGGGCGTCAGGGTCAGGGAGACAAACCCGGAGATAAGGATCGACACGGTGATGGTCACCGCAAATTCGTGGAGCATCCGGCCTACCATGCCTGCCATGAAGAGTACCGGGATAAAGACCGCCACCAGCGAGATGGTCATGGATATGATCGTGAAGCCGATCTCCCGTGAGCCTTTGAAGGCCGCATCCCGCGGAGATTCGCCCTGCTCCATATGCCGGACAATGTTTTCGAGCATGACGATCGCATCGTCCACCACAAATCCGACCGAAAGGGTGAGCGCCATCAGGGTGATGTTGTTCACCGAAAAACCGAAGCCGTACATGGCAGCAAAGGTGCCGACGATCGACAGGGGCAGGGCAAGGCTCGGTATGATCGTTGCCGAAAGGTTGCGCAGGAAGAGGAAGATCACCATCACAACCAGGCCGATCGTCAGCAGCAGGGTGAACTTGACGTCAGCAACAGACTCCCTGATCGATGCCGAACGGTCAAAGAGCGTGTTCAGCTCGACAGCCCCGGGAAGCTGGCTCCGGAAGCTCGGTATCTGCTCCTTGATGCTGTCCACCACTGCAATGGTATTGGTGCCGGGCTGCCTCTGGATCGCCATCACAATGGCGCGGGTAGATCTGCCGTTGGTATTGAACCAGGCAGCGACCTTATCATTCTCAACGCTGTCTGACACGGTAGCGATATCCTGCAGCCTGACCGGGGAACCGCCCCGGTACGCAACGATCATCGGCCTGAACGCCTCGGCATTGTACAGCTGGCCGGTCGCCTGTATGGTAAAGGCCTGCCGCTCACCCTGCAGTCCGCCTGTCGGCAGGTTCACATTCGAGCGGGCCAGTGCTGCTGAGACCTCGTCGATGCCGATCTTCCGGTTCGCCAGAGCCAGCGGGCTGAGCCGGACCCTGACCGCGTACTTCTGGGAGCCGTAGACCTGCACCTGTGCAACGCCGCTGATCATCGAGATGCGCGGCGCAATGATCGTGTCTGCGTACTCGTTCACTTCGGAAAGCGGAAGGGTCGGCGAACTCAGGGTCAGATAAAGCACCGGCTGGTCAGCCGGGTTCACTTTCTGATAGGACGGCGGGCTCGGCATGTCCTGGGGGAGCTGGCGCGCAGCCTTTGATATGGCGGCCTGCACGTCCTGCGCAGCAGCGTCGATGTCCCGCTCCAGGGCAAACTTGAGTACAATGACAGAGATACCCTGGCCGTTCGTGGAGGTCATGGCATCGAGGCCTGCAATGGTCGAGAGCTGGCGCTCCAGGGGCGTTGCCACGGCGCTGGCCATGGTCTCGGGGCTCGCTCCCGGCAGGTCTGACCTCACCTGGATGGTCGGGAAATCGATATTCGGCAGGTCGTTCACCGGCAGCGCCTTATACGCAAAGATACCGAAGATCATAACCGCCAGCATGACCAGACTGGTCATGACCGGACGCTTTATGAACAGTTCGGAAATATTCATTTCACTTTTCCCTTTGCCTCTGCCTTTTCTCTATCCTCTGCCTTTCCCTTGACCTCAGCCTCAGCCTCTCCCTTTATCTCCACCTTCGCGCCGGGCATAAGCCTGTGCTGTCCGTCGGTCACCACCCGTTCGCCGGGCTTGAGACCGCTTTCGATGACCGTCTCTCTCCCTGCGGTCCTGTTCACCACAACCGGCCTCACTTCAGCAGTAAGGTCATCCCTGATCGTGAAGACGAACTGCCCGGCCTGTCCCATCTGCACAGCCTCGGTCGGCACGATAACCGCATTGTCCTGGACCGCCAAAGTCAGCACCACATGCACAAACTGGCCGGGCCAGAGCCTGCGGTCCTTATTATCAAATGCTCCTTTAAGCCTTATCGTGCCTGTTGCCGTGTCAACGACATTATCGATAAAGCCGAGCCTTCCCTCTGCAGGGTTTGTGTCCCCCTTTGCAATAAAGGCCTCGACCTTGAGCGGCCCCCGCGCCATATAGCTTTTTATCTCGCCCAGATATTTTTCCGGCACCGCAAAACTGACATTGACCGGCTGTATCTGGTTGATCGTGACCATCGCTGAATCAGCGTTCGCCTTGATAAGGTTTCCTTCATACACAGCGAGGCTGCCGGTCCTGCCGGTGAACGGTGAGCGGATCGAGCAGTATCCGAGGTTGAGCTTCGCATTTTCTACCATGGCCCTGTCAGCAAAAGCGGTAGCCTCGAGGGCAACAGCATTGGTCCTCACCTGTTCGTACTGGGTCTGTGAGACATATCCCTTCTTCACCAGCTCCACATAGCGTCGTTCCTCAGCCTTTGCGTTTTCGAACTGGGCCGTGCTCCGTGCGAGGTTCGCCTCGGCCTGGCGGAGCGCCGCCTCATACGGCCGCGTATCTATGGTAAAGAGAAGGTCTCCCTTCTTCACATCCTGTCCTTCCTTGAAGTGCACCTTTACCAGAGTACCGCCCACCTGCGCCCTGACCCCGGCAGTGGATGAGGGTTCCACATTGCCGATCACCGCGATCTGGACCGGCATGGCCTTCTGGGTCACGGTCCCGACCGTCACCGGCACCGGCGGCTTTGCCGTTGACCCTTCCTTTTTCCTGCAGGAGGCGGCAGAAAAGATCAGCATAAAGACCGCAGCCACGAAGACCGCGGATGCGAAACGTCTGAGAACATTATCCATCGTGTTGACTCCTTATCCCCTCGAGAAAGAATACGTAGAGTGATTTGGCATACGCCTTCGGTCTTCTGATATCACCGGTCAGGTACCCGAGGATAGCGCCCCTCAGTGTCACCAGGATGATCAGCGCTGTCCCGGAGCAGTCCATCGGGCGCAGAATGCCGCTCTGCATCCCCTTCCTCAGGATATCGGTGATGATCCCGTGCTGGGCGCTGAAAAAACGATGCCTGATCGGCCGTCTGAACTCCAGGTCATACTCCTTGATGCTGGTCGAGAGCATCTTCGTCTTTGTGACGGCAAGCTTGATGTACAGATCGATAAGCTTCCGCAACGCTGCCAGGGGCGGTTCTTCACGAAGCGCCTCGACGTGGCCGAGGAATTCCGTCATCTGCGACCGCATCAGGCCGGTATAGAGCTCCTCCTTGTTCCTGAAGTAGATATAGATGCCTCCTATGCTGATGCCTGCGCGCTTTGCCACCTCGCGGATCGAGGCCTTCTCATACCCGCGCTCTGCAAAGACATCGCTGGCAGCCCGGAGAATGATCCCCCGTGACTGATCGGCTGTGCGCCGTTTCATGCTCATCTTTTTGCCTCGGCCGCCGCCTGCGGCTGAACCCCATTGGAGCGGTTCAGGCGGTGCTCGAATAGATAGCTCGCGCCCTGATAGTAACTGATCGCCTCGTCCAGAAGCACCTGGTCAGGAGGGGCAGTCACGGTCTTTTTTGTCTCTCTGCTGACCCGGTAAAAGTCATGCTCCTTTTTCACGTCCAGGATGACCAGGGTATTATGCTTCAGATACCCCAGTTTCTCATAGGTCCCGATAAAGGCGCGTTCCTGCTCCTGCTTCATCCGCAGCATGTCCTTGCCGAAGAACCGCGAATTATAACTTATGTTGAGCATGGCCAGTACGGTCGGCGCAATATCGATCTGGCTCGCAAGCAGGTCAACCGATTGGGGAGCAAGATGAGCAGGAGAAAAGATGAAGAGCGGTATCTCGTAATTCTTCACCGGCAGCGATGACTTCCCGGCAGAGCTTGCACAGTGGTCAGCCACAAGGACAAAGACCGTGTCGCGGAACCAGGGCTCTTTCGCCGCATCCTGCAGAAACGTGCCGATGGCATGATCAGCATACTTTACCGCACCGTTCCGGCCGGAATGGGACGGGATGTCGATCCTGCCTTCAGGGTACGTGTAGGGTCTGTGGTTGGAGGTTGTCATGATAAGACCAAAAAAGGGCTTGCCGCCTTCATGCGAGCGGCGGAACTCCCCGATGGCCTTGCGGAAGAGGTCCTCGTCGCTTACGCCCCAGGCATTTTCAAAGACGATCTCTTCTTTGGAGAATTTCGCCCGGTCGATGATATGGTCCACACCGTTATGGCTGAAGAAATAGTTCATATTGTCAAAGTACCCGTACCCGCCGTACAGGAACTTCGTCTCATAGCCCAGGCCCTTCATAAGCGCCGGCCAGGAAAAGAGGTCCTCGTTCTCCTCGCGCTTCAGCATGGACCTGCCCGGCGTCGGCGGGATGGACAGGCTGACCGCCTCAAGCCCGCGGTCGGTCCTTGTTCCGGTGGCATGCATATTTGTAAAGAAGACGCTCTCCTCTGCAAGGCGGTCAAGGTTTGGCGTAAGGCCGTGCTTATTGCCAAAGGCACCGAGGAACTGGGCGCTCAGGCTCTCCTCAACGATCACCACCACATTCAGCTTCCTTTCAGGGCCCTGCGCGCTGATCTTCCGGGTAATGTCATAGGCATCGCTGCTCACAAAGGCAGCGTTCTCTTCCTGCAGCAGGGTCCGCAGATCTTTGAAAACATCCCTGCTGTCCCGTGAGGCATAGAACTCCTCGTAATTGATCTTATTGTTCCTGAAGGCCGCAAAAAGGCTGTATATGCCGTTGCCTGCAAGTTCATTGTCATAGTTGTTTGCAGATATATGCGTCATCGGCAGGTGCACGAACACGGCAGCAGCAACAGGGATGATAAGAAAGACCGCGCCATGTTTCAGCCGCTGGCCAAGGCTGCTCTCCTGCATAAGGGCCACATGGAGTTTCCTGCGCATAACAAATACCGTGAGGCCTGCAACTGCGGCAATGGCCGCAAATATCGGCAGAACGGGATATGATTCAATAATATTCTGCACCACCTCATGGGTATAGAGCAGATAATCTACGGCAATGAAATTGAACCTGACGCCGAACTCGTCAAAAAAGACATATTCGGCAACACTGCTGAAAATAAAGAGATAGGCGGCCAGGAAGACGGCAATATACATGCCGATGCGGTGCAGCCTGCTCCGGTACAGCCGGTCAGGCATCAGGACCAGATACAGGGCAAAGGGGAGCGCAACATACCCGGCGGTCACCAGGTCAAAGAAAAATCCCGTGCCGTAGACCTCCAGGAGCATCAGCGGGTGTGCGTCCATGACGCGCAGGCTTTTTACCATCAGCACGATGCGGGTCATCAGGGAAAGGCAGAGGAAGGCGATGAAGAAGACGCCCAGAATGAGAAAGCGGCCCCGCTCTTGCTTCACGCTGCCGCCTGGAGAATTGCTGTCCGCTCTGGCTGCAACTGGTCTGCCGTATTATCGCGCATATGTTTTTTTCTTCCCATCGGAGATCAGGGTTAATCAGCACAGAGATGAACAACTGTTCACCTGAACACCTGTTTATTATTGCGGCGGCTTCCCAGTTCTGTCAAGCAGGGACTCTGGCAGCAGGAGAAGATGGAACGAAGAAGCAGCGCGGCCCCTATAAGCCTTTCCTATGGCACGGTGACAAAGCAGCACGATACAGGCAGGCGTCAGTTATGGTTCGTAAAGGGCATCCAGCGGACTTTTGGGGGCATTGGACATATTCCTGAGCACATGGGTGTAGATCATCGTCGTCTCCAGATTCTTATGACCCAGCAGGCTCTGCACCTCCCTGATGTTCACCCCGCTCTGGAGCAGGTGCGTGGCAAAGCATCTTTTTTACCTCAACAGTCTCTGTGAGCAAGAACTCGAAGTTTGACACATTAATAAGTTCAAGATCATGACAGAGCAAGAGCAGATATTCAAGCTCACTGGTTGAACCTATAGCAATCTCAATAAATCTGGCAAGTTCTGTATCCCTGCTTCTGCCGCATCCTTCAGCGATATTTGTCGGTATAGAGGCAGAGGCACGCCGTATCTGACTTGTGAGCCCATAAATTTCTTCTCGGGGAAATTCTGCGGTGATTTTGTAAATAGATAAGGTCAGCTTATGACCTCTCTCCCATACTTTAAGGTTTCGAAAGTCTTTCATCAGTTCTCTCCTGCCTTAGTATTCGGCTTAGAGCTTAGCGCTAATTGCTCAATGCTGGCAAGAACGCCTGATTCTGGGTCGAGGCTGACACCCTTTGCTTCATGGCGAGATGAGTTAAGAAATTCTTGAAATCCTCTGTGGTCAGATCAGAAAGCCGCCTTTCCGGAGTGACTGCATACGAAATAAAACGTTTTATCCAATGGAGATAGGTTTGCTCCGTGCTGTAGGAATAGTGTCGCAATCTGATAAGTCGCGTGACTTCTTTAAGTGCGTCCGGGGATTCCACGCTTGCTATGGCGTCCGGGAGCTTTGGGCCAGCTTTTCCGAGATAGTGGAAATAATAGAGCTTGAGTGCGTCGTCAGCCTGACGCGGTTGCCAGTCGAGGGTTTTCTCATTCGCACGCAACAGATCAAGAAACTCGATTACGGTCACCTCATTATAATCATCCGTAGAAATGTCCTTCTTGCGGCCAAAGGTCAGAAAGCGGCTTACCCAATAAGCCAGGAAAGGCACATTTTTCTCTGGGGCCAAATGCCGGTCCCTAAGGAAGGTTTGAAACTCAGGAAGTATGATATTCATGTTGTTTGCAGATTTTGCCATAAATTACCATCCTTACATTTAGTCCGTAATACCCATAGATTACCATGCACCTCAATTTCGACCTAATTGTTTTTACAGCATATTTTTCTTCTCAATGATTTCTGGATATGATACTATTTTGGCAATGAAGCTAAAAAAGCCCTCGGGGTATAGTAATTGTTAGATTTCACAACAAAGGACTTGCGAGGCTTAAACGTGCGTAAATATCTTGTCCTCATATCTGTCATCTTGTTGGTGGCGACCATCTCAAAAAGCGCAAGTGCTGAATCTATCGAGAGAGCAAATCAAAAAGACATAGATATGCTCCTTAGTGCAGCAAGTGGCATGAATTCGGCATTTTGGGCGTCCTTCATTGGAGAGACACGAGGCCGTGTTTATATCGAGTATGAAACAGCAGTCCATGCTGGGAGTTTATTTTCAAAGGAAATGAAGCGTGTGGTTTACTGGTTGCCACGCTCGGAGATAACCAATGAGCAATTGGCCAAATTCAAGTCCTACAAAAACAAATATGAGCCTGCACAATGAAATCTAACCCTTCGGTCAAGTTCGCCCTTCGGGCTGGGACTGCGCTAAAGCACAGCCCCTTACCTTTACGTTGGATTGTAATAGAAAGATGATGAAACAAATCCTAATCGTGATCACATTCGTGTTGTGTTCAGCAACATTGGTGATAGCATCCCCCAAGATCACCGGAACCTACAGCAATTTGTCTTGGCACCAAGAAGCTGGCGATTTGCTAGGAATAGAAATTCTCGTTATTCCCTCAAAGAATGGGTACCAAGCATTGATTCAAGTTGCACAAGGTGGGTCCCCAGAGGCGATTCTTTTGCCTGCAAAGGTTACCGGTGCACAGTTCGAAGTACTGTTTCCGGCGGGCGGGCCTTACGGCGGCGCCCGCCTAATAGGTGTGATAGACGAGAAAGGCATGAAGTGCGCATTCTCAGAAGGGTTCATTGCTCCAAACGGAGAAAAGAACTTCGTGCTCTTGCGAAAAGAGAGTTATTGGGAATGAAGAGGCAATCCAACCAGGCGTTGTAGCCGACGGTTCGGTCTGTCACGGTCTGTGCAGGGCACAGCCCGCGCCATCCCGCCCCGCGGCTAAACGCTACGTTGGGTGACAATATGATTCCTCGTTCCTGTATGGCAATTGAAACAAAGAAATTTCCTATCCTTGAAGGAGAGGACGACGAGATCGTAAATGAAAGAATGTACGGGAAGGCATTGTGTATATACCTAGAACACAATCTCCCAAAAGTCGGCATTAAGGTCCCATCCTTCAACCCCGAAGACTGGGGATGGTGGCTTGAAGTTGAAGACAATGGTTTTATGATGGGGCTTTGTATATATTCAGACCCTGACGCGAAAAATGATCCAGAAGGATATGCAATCCTTCCTTCAATTCGAAACGAAAAAAAATGGTCTTGGTCAAAATTCAGGAGCATAGACGTATCGAAGAATGTATTGAAGATCATGGATGACTTGGAGAAACTCTTTAGGGAAGATTCAGAAATCAAAGCAGTAACAAGGCATGACGAATTCCCGTTTTGAAAAAATAGCACCCAACCCGTCGTTCAAACGGGACGCCGCGCAAGCGCGGCGCCCCTTAACTTTACGTTATGTTTGCTAAATTAGAAGAAATAATAGAAGACCACCGAAAACGAAATAGGCAGACTATCATAGTCGCGCTTGGTGCTTTCTTTATCGTCTTTTTATTATTCAATGTCGGCTTCGCGTTCTGGGTACTTCAGAGCGGTCCGAGCTCCAAAGTCGATGCTCTACTTTCATGGAATCCAACGACATCTCAATATGTGTTTTCTCTTATTGAATTGCTCATGCTTTTCTGGTGGGTCTGGCTTTTCTTAAGTTACAAATTACTTCAAATGCGGATTAGTCTTGTGAGTGATCATATGATTCAAGACTATAAAGAAAGGCAAATAGGAATAAAAGAGCCGAAGGCATGGGAGGAGATTGAAAAGCCCTCATTCTTCACAAAACAAATCGGCTCAAAAATACTGCTCGCCATGGCACTCTTGTTGTTTCTTTCTACTCTATTTCACTCGGGTCGCCCCGCCATTCCCGTGATTTCAAGTTTGGGACTTTTTGCTTACGGAATCGCGGCATTAATTAAGGGCAAAAAGATAGAAACCTTTATCCACGAGATACCGCAAACTTATACAACGGCGAGCGCATCAGGACCAGACAAAACGAAAAGATATTTAATTTTCTGTCTGTTCTGCGGTATTGCTGCCACTATTGCCGCCGATCAACTGATGCACTTCAGCAAGTACGACATGATCTTCTTCTTTCTAGCCTTTTCCAGTCTTTTCATAGCATCAGTCTTTCTCGTCGGCATTACAAAACATTTTATGGAGGCGGTCAGGGTTGCCGATTCCGCGAGGTAAAGCAAATAAGAAATAAAGAAAACATAACACCTGCGCCCACACCGACGCGGAATAGTGCTGGTTTGGTTTTGGCAAAAGCGCTTGGCCGCGCGGGTGACGCATCTCGTTAGCTGTCTGATAAAACCTGCAACAGAACAGAAGAAAAGGAGACATAGATGAAGA
>CAYXBA010000018.1:0-69455 GCA_964463135.1 uncultured Nitrospiraceae bacterium | reverse complement strand
TGCTTGAGAGGATGGCCGCCTGATGGCTTTTTACACACCTATTGACAAGACCTCAAGGAACTCATGAAGCTCTTTACATATCAAGACATTGAAGGCAGTCTCTTCGGTATAAAAGGCCTTCTTACTCTTTCGAAGTTCAGGAAGATCGATAAATATATATCCGCTGACGGTAAAACTGAAATTGATATTCTCGCTGAAAATAAAATAAGGTGGGCCGTCGAGATCAAGTGGAAGACCAAGGCTGCCGGGGTAAAAGAGATTGAGTCCTTTTGCCGTAATGCTTCTCTTCTGACAGAGAGATGGTGGTATATTTCCAGTGCAGGATTTACGGAAGAGGCAAAGGGCATCTCTCCAAAAAAAGGCGTACTGTTTTCAACAGAAAAAGGAAGAATAGATTCCCGAAAATAAGATTCAAAAAATATGACAAAAAAGGCTCAAAAAAAGGGGAATAAATGTCACGAGAAAAAAAAGTTCCGACATTTTCACGACATGAAAAAAAATCAAGGACCTACAAAACCTTGTAAGTCCTTGATTTTATTGGTCGGGGCGACCTGATTTGAACAGGCGACCACTCGCACCCCAAGCGAGTGCGCTACCAGGCTGCGCTACGCCCCGATTTACTTAATGCTGTCCGCGATCTGTTTGAGCCGTTTTCTGATAAAGGCTATGGCTTCGGCAGGATTCTTCACCGTCTCCGTCTTTGCTTCCTGTACCGGCTTTTTCTCTGCAGGGGTCAGAACACCCTCTTCAAACCTCTTCCGCACTCCTTCGATCGTGTACCGCTCCTGATAGAGCATCTTCTTCACCATCAGGATCACTTCGAGATCCTTTTTTACATACACCCGCTGACCTGACTTATTCTTGCGGGGGTTCAGAAAAGGGAACTCGGTCTGCCAATATCTTAACACATATGATTCAACACCAGTTATCTTGCTCACCTCACCGATCTTATAAAAGAGCTTGTCAGGGACTGCAAGCTGAGGTTTGATCCTCTCAGTGGCATGCTTATGCATCTATCTTTTCGATCTCCTCTTTCAACTGGTTGCTCACCCTGAATGTAATTACTCTGCGCGGCGTGATCTCCAGTTCCTCACCTGTCTTGGGATTGCGGCCTCTCCGGGACATCTTCTTGCGCACATGAAACGTGCCGAAGCCGGACATCTTGATAGACTCTCCCTCTGAGAAGGTCTGCTTCATGGTCTCAAAAAGGAGTTCGACAATGTCCTGCGCCTCTTTCTTGGACAAGCCTACCTTCTCGAAAATCGCATCCACAAGATCAGCCTTTGTCATTACACATCTCCAGATGATGAATTTTCTTAATTATATTAAGGAGATACATCATTGTCAAGAACATTTTAGTTTAATTTCAGAGAGTTATCAAAAAAAATATACGATTATGACCGATTTGTCGATTCATTTCATGCAGTTTCAGGCCCATTTCGGCGCTGTCAGCAGTTCAAATAGATATGCTATTATACCTTTTTAGACCAAGGAGGCTGCAATGGCTTACAAAGACTTGAGAGATTACATAAAACTTATTGAAAACAAAGGACTTCTTCACCGTATCACAACTGAGGTCGACCCGCTTCTCGAAATATCCGAGATAACCGACCGCATGTGCAAGTCACCGATGGGAGGAAAGGCCCTCTTCTTTGAAAAGGTTAAGGGCTCAGCATTCCCGGTCGTGACGAATATATTCGGTTCGTTCGAACGCATGAGCATGGCGCTCGAAGTGAATCACCTTGATGCTGTCGGCAAGAGAATAGAAGAACTGCTGAATCAGTCGCCGCCCAAAACGTTAATGGAAAAACTTGCTTTGCTTCCAAAGCTCTTTGAACTTTCCCAATATCTTCCTAAGACCGTAAAGCATGCACCCTGTCAGGAAGTCATCGAAAAGGACAAGCCTGATCTTTCAAAATTCCCCGTGCTTAAAACATGGCCGGGCGACGGCCAGGCTGCTGACGAAGGCAGATTCATCACCTTCCCGATGGTATTTACCAAAGACCCCGAGACCGGAAGGCCGAACTGCGGCATGTACCGCATTCATATTTATGACAAGACCACGACCGGCATGCACTGGCATATCCATAAGGACGGGGCACGGCACTATGATAAATATTATAGACTGAACAGGAGGATGCCGCTTGCGATCGCGGTCGGCAGCGATCCCGCGGTCATCTATTCTGCAAGCGCGCCCCTTCCGGAATCGATAGACGAAATGCTCTTTGCAGGGTTCCTGAGGAAAGAGCCGGTCGAGATGGTAAAGTGCATCACATCGGATATCGAGGTCCCGGCAAACAGCGAGCTGGTCATAGAGGGGTATGTTGATCCCGGCGAACAGCGCATCGAGGGGCCGTTCGGCGATCACACCGGCTTCTATTCATCAGCAGATAATTACCCGGTCTTTCATGTGACCTGCATAACGCACAGAAAAGATATGATCTATCCCGCTACCGTGGTGGGCAAGCCTCCGATGGAAGACTGCTACATGGGCAAGGCAACAGAGAGGATATTCCTGCCGCTCATGAAGCTCGACTCTCCCGAGATCAGGGACATCAACCTGCCGATGGAAGGAGTCTTCCATAATTTCGTTCTCGTTTCGATAAAGAAGAGCTATCCCGGACATGCGAAGAAGATCATCAACGGCCTCTGGGGCAAAGGCCAGATGATGTTCGCAAAGCTCATTATCGTTGTTGATGAGGATGTTGACGTTCAGGACCTTTCGTACACTGCATGGCGCGTGCTGAACAATGTGGACTGGAGGCGCGATGTGATCATCTCGGAAGGCCCGCTTGACGACCTTGACCATGCGGCCAATTTCCCGCGGTACGGGGCGAAGATGGGCATTGACGCAACACGGAAATCACGAGAAGAAGGCATGACGCGTGACTGGCCTGATGAGATCTGGATGTCCGAAGAGATCAAAAAACTGGTGGACAGACGCTGGAAAGAATACGGGTTCTGATACACAGGTATGGATAACAAGCCTTCAGACATACCGGAAAGTTCAAGACCAATTTACTGCTATATGGATATGGTTGCCAGAGAGGCAGAGGTGTATGCTGCAGAACATACGACACCTCTTTCACCACTTCTCGAAGAGATCGAAGCCTATACCCTGAACAATACAACTTTCCCCAGTATGCTCACCGGCAGGGTCGAAGGCCGGTTTCTGCAGACCATTGTCCAGTTGTCCGGGGCCAGGCATATTGTCGAGATAGGGACCTTCACCGGATATTCTGCCCTTGCCATGGCAGAGGTCCTGCCTGCTGACGGAACGCTCATGACGATCGAGCATAACGCGGACCATGCAAAAATTGCGCAGGGCTTTTTCGACCGGTGTCAGAGCGGAGCAAAGATAATGCTGCGCATGGGAGATGCCCTGACAGTCCTGAAGACCCTTCCTGATGCAGAGACCGATCTGGTATTCATCGATGCGGATAAACAGAACTACAGTACCTATTACAGAGAAGCTATGCGGATACTGCGTCCGGGCGGCCTGATACTTGCCGACAATGCGCTGTGGTACGGGAGGGTATTCGATCCAAAAGATGACGACAGCATCGCCATGGCAGCCTTCAACGAACTCGTGAAGACAGACGACAGGGCTGAAAAACTATTCCTCACCATCCGCGACGGCATTTATCTTATAAGGAAGCTTTGATCTGGCGGGTTTCCGCTGAGGAGCGGGTATTAATCGTCCTGAGGGCATACGAGACGAGCGGAACGGATATTGATCCGATCAGGCTTTTTTATTTTCCCTTATAGGCCGGTCTCTTCTTTGCAAGAAATGCGGACGTACCCTTTCTAAAGTCCTCTGTTTCAGCAACAAGACCAAAGTAGTCTACGCCGAGCCGTGCAGATTCATCAAGGGGCATATCCAGGCCCCGATGCATCGCCTCCCAGGTCATCCTCACCGCAAGGGGTGCCTGCGTGAGAATATCCTGCAGTAGCGCTTCTGATTCTTTCATAAGATCTTCCGGCTCAACCACCCTGTTTACCAGGCCAATGGCAAGGGCCTCTTCAGCAGAGATCATTTTTCCTGTCAGCAGCAGTTCTGCAGCCCTTCCCTTGCCGATCAGCCGCGGAAGCCTTGTGGTCCCGCCCCAACCCGCAACAGCACCGATGAGGACCTCCGGGTGACCCAGTCTGGCAGTATTGACCGCAACACGCAAGGTGCAGGCCTCGGCAAGTTCAAGCCCGCCGCCAAGAGCATAGCCGTTGATGGCGGCAATGACCGGCTTGCCCAGATTTTCGATCCTGCTGTACACCGAGACGGCAAGACGTGCAAGACCGCGCACGTTAAGGGGAGTTGCCTGCGAGAGATAATGAATGTCTGCCCCGGCAGAAAAGGCCTTTCCGCCTGAGCCGGTGATGATCACCGCCCTGACCGTCGCATCCGCCTTAAACGAATCAAGGAGATGCCCGAGCCGTTCGAGCATCTCCCTGTTGATCGTATTCAGCATATCAGGCCTGTTGAGCTGAAGATATGCAATGCCTGCCTTTTTCCTGAGCAGGACCGTTGTCCGTTTCTTCGTTTTCAGCATCCGCCTCCTTCAGCAACAGGTCTGACAGCAGTCAAAGAACCACTCAGCCCAGGACCGTTACGCTACTTGCCTGCGGGCCTTTGGCGCCGAGTTCCTCGGCAAAGCGCACCTTCATGCCGATTTTCAGTTTCTCAAAACCCTTATTCAGCACACTGTTCTCATGAAAATATACCTCGCTGCCGTCATGCTTCGCGAGAAAACCATAGCCCTTGTCAAGGAACAGAGAAGCGATCTTGCCATGAGGGACCTCCTCGTGGTACTTCACTTCCCTGCGCTGCTGAGTAACGAACTCCTCGATCTTACGCTTTGCCGCGTTAAAAGAATCCCTGATCGCAACATAGAGGTCTTCATTCGGTTCACGCTTTACCACGATCTCACTTCCCGGGACTTTCAGGTCTATATTGACGTTGTATAGTCTGCCGTCATGGGAATGACGATGAGGGGCTTCAACAACAATTCTGCATTTGGTGATCTGGTCACAAAAATTCTCGAGCTTTTCTACCTTCTCCGTGATCTCCGCCTTGATTGCATCTGTGAGTTCAAAATCCCGCGCCGTGATCTGCAATGAAAGCTTCATAACCAATCCTCCGTTATATATATTTACGGTCCTTCTGATTTCATACTATCAGGCAATTCAGGGTCTGTCAACGATTGACGCGCCCCTTGAGGCAGGGTACAATACATACATGAAACAGGCATTTATCAAGTGGATCATGAACACGATCGCGATCATGCTTACGGTCAAGTTTGTGGAGGGTATTACCTATTCCGGCGACTGGTGGGGCATCCTGATCGTGGGCGTTCTCTTCGGCCTGGTCAACACCTTTCTCAGACCCCTGGTTAAGCTCTTCACCTTCCCCCTGCTCATCCTGACGCTCGGCATCTTCACCTTTGTGATCAATGCCATGATGCTCAGCATAACATCATGGCTTTCCGGCCAGTTCCAGCTCGGATTTCATGTTGATGGCTTTAAACCTGCATTCTGGGGAGCCCTCGTCATAAGCATTGCGAGTATGGTCCTGGGCTGCCTCATGCCCTCAGAGGAAGAGAGAAAATAGCTCGTAGCTCCTGGCTGATAGCACGCCAAAGGAGCCAAGAGATCTATTACAGCTGCCGGAATGCTAAACCTGAGAACGCTTCTGCCTGGACCTGCTTTTTCTGACCTTGGTCTTCCTGGTCTTGCCCGAGGCGCGTTTGACCTTTGCAGCGTCATAATCCACACTGGATATATAGACAACAGGCTCTTCAAGGCCCTTGATCACCCGCCCGCCAAGTGCCATCAGGTTCGCGGTTTCGCTCCATAAGAGGTCACGAACCGGCTCTCCCAGCAGGGCAACAACAAGCGTACCGCTGCCGCAGTCCCCGGCGCTCACAAAGCAGTGGCGGGCATCTCTCGTGTACCCGGTCTTGCCCAGTATGAGGTCCTGATCAGACCAGAGCAGATGGTTCGTATTGCTTATCGTCTTTGTCCTGCCGTCAGCAGTCGAGACATCTGCAATGCGCGTCCCGAGGATCTCCTGCAGAAGGGGATACGTGAGAGCCTCCCGCATGATCTGGGCCAGTTCCAATGCTGTCGTATGCTGACCCGGTCCGGGAAGACCGTTCGGATTAATGAATCGGGTATTATACAGATGGAGCGCAACAGCCTTCCTGTTCATGAGTTCGACAAAGGCCTCTTCAGAACCGGCAACAGCCTCTGCCAGTGCAACAGCCGCATCATTCGCTGATCTGATCAACGCAGCATGGAGCAGAGCACCGACTGTTATGGTATCGCCCTGCCGCAGCCCTATCTTCGTCGGGGGTGTACCTGCTGCCCGCTCACTCACCGTGACCAGGTCAGTTGGCTGCATCCTGTCGAGCACTACCAGCGCAGTCATTAGTTTGGTCGTGCTTGCGGGAAAGAGCTTAAGCTCGGGATTTTTTGCGAAGAGTATCTTTCCGGTTGCGGCCTCCATTACGACCGCTCCCCGCGCTTTGATATCTTCTCCAAAGGCAGCAGGAACAGAGAGTGCCAGGCAGAGAGCTAAGGACAGGAGAGCGAAAAGGACCGACAGAATGTTCTTCTTCATATCGTTTATGAAGCGCATAGTATTGAGGATTGAAATAATTTTCATCGGTGTATTCCAGTTGATATGCACTGTTTAAAGTGTACCCATTTTATACAGTGAATTGCAATAAAATGCCGCAAGATATGAAGCTATTACTGTCAGGGATGCAAGGTTCGCTCATCACGAATCACGACTCACGAATTACGTCTCACGGCCTCTTACGGAGGGCATTTGCCGCAGACTGACGCAAAGAGCGTGGTGCTCAGATACCGGTCGCCACGATCAGGGAGGATGACGACTATCGTGCCCTTCTTCAACTGCTCAGCCATGCGCAGGGCCCCGAACATTGCAGCGCCGCTGCTCATGCCGACAAATAACCCTTCCTTGATCGCGAGCTTGCGGGTGGTCTCAAAGGCGTCTTCGTCGTTCACATTGATCTTCTCATCGATCGCAGCACTGTTATAGATCTTCGGCACAATGGACTCCTGCATGTTCTTCAGCCCCTGGATGCGGTGGCCAAGAAGCGGCTCAACGCCGACGATCCTGATTTTTTCGTTGAATTCCTTCAGTCTCCGGCCAGCGCCCATGATCGTGCCGGTCGTGCCCATGCCAGACACGAACACGTCGAGCTTTCCGTTGGTCTGCTCGATGATCTCTTTGCCGGTCGTCTCGTAATGAGCGTTGATGTTCGAGCTGTTGTCGAACTGGTTCGGCATGAAATAGTCCTTCGGATGCTCATCTACGATCTTGTGCGCAAGCCGTATTGCGCCGTCAGTGCCTTCATTGCCCGGGCTGAGCAGAAGCTCTGCGCCGAACGCCTCGAGGACCTTTCTCCGTTCAAGGCTCACGCACTCGGGCATGACCAGCTTGACGCGATATCCTTTTGCTGCGCCGACCATGGCAAGGCCTATGCCGGTGTTGCCTGAGGTTGCCTCAAGGATCGTGTCGCCCTTTTTTATCAGACCTGCATCTTCGGCATCCTTGATCATGTAATGGGCAATCCTGTCCTTGACCGAGCCGCCGGGATTGTTGCCCTCAAGCTTTGCAAAAATGTTCACCTCAGGCATGGGATTGATCACTTCGATCTTTACCAGAGGCGTGTTGCCGATGCAGTCAATGACTCCCATCTATTTCTCCTTTTTCTGCTTCATGCCGATTGCGCATACCATATCGAACTCTTCTTTGGTGACCGGCATGATCGAAAGACGCTGCCCTTTCTGAAGCACCTTCATGTTTTTCAGACTCTTCTGAGCCCTCATATCGTCAAGCGATACCGTATTCTTAAAGGCCTGTTTCCAGGCCAGATCTACCATGAACCATCGCGGCCTTTCCGGCGTTGATTTTGGGTCATAATAGCGTGATGCAGGGTCCCAGGAAAAGAAGTCAGGATATGCCTCTTTCGTAACCTCTGCAATACCCTGAACGCCGGGCTCTTTGCAGTTCGAATGATAAAAGAGGACCCGGTCGCCCTTCTTCATATCGTCCCTCATGTAATTGCGCGCCTGATAGTTTCTGACCCCTTCCCAGTGGTCGGTAGAGCCGGGGCTATTCCTGAGGTCGTCAAAGGAAAAGACCGTCGGTTCTGTCTTCATCAGCCAGTATCTCATTACCAGCCTTCTTATTTCTTGCCTGATACCTCTTTGAGATTCTCACAGGCGCTTGTATTGCCGAGTTCGCAGCCATATTTGAAATCAGCCAAGGCCTTGTTCAGGTATGCAATGCCCCGGGACATATATGCATTGCTGTCGCTCGGCTTCAAAGAAAGCACCTTATTGTAGTCTTCGATAGCCTGATCATATCTGCCGGTCCCGCGGTACGCAATGCCCCGGTTATAATATGCCTCGGCAAGGCGGGGGCTGAGTGAGACCACTTTGGTAAAGTCGCTGATGGCCCGTTCGTATTCGCCCTTTCTGAGGTATGCCAGGCCTCTGTTGTTCAGAACGTCTGTCTGGTCAGGACGGTTCGCTATGACACGGCTGAAATCGCTTATCGCCTCGTCATATTTCCCTTTTCTGTAATAGGCCAGGCCCCTGTTAAAATAAGCTTCAATCAGTTCTGGAAGCTTAACTATCACCGTGCTGTAATCCTGTATGGCACTGTCGTATTTGCCTTCATTGAAGCTCTCGTTGGCCCGGTCATAGACAGCCTGCATGTCCTCCGCAGCAGTCAGGCCGGCCGAGGCCATGCAGAAGAACAGAACGATAATAATACTCCGCAATATTTTCATGGTTACTCCGTTTGTCATAAGAAATTTCTTGATTATAACAGAACAAATGCCATTTTGAGGCCATTCGCGGTATGGACGATACAAAACGCAGTGTTGATTGCATCCCTACAGTTACAGATGCGTCATAACTCCCCCTTCCCTGCTTAAGGGTGGTTGACCGCGGACATCTTTAGTGATAGGCTGAAATAAAAAGAGCAGAGGAGGCTACCATGTTTTACGAAGAGGACAACACCGGTGCAGCTATTTTGGTATCGTTTCTGGTCGGCAGCATTGTGGGAGCAGGTCTGGCGCTCCTGTTCGCACCGCAGACGGGCAAGAAGACAAGGAAGCAGATCGCTGACCTTGCAGATGATGTCAAGGATTATGCAGCGGACTACACAAAGAAGCTGAAAGACAAGATCGCCTAACGCACCGGTTTGAAAAAGACCACGGCAAGGGGCGGGACAACGATCTCCATGGAGCAGGGCTGACCATGCCACGGAATGGCAGCAGAATGGAGACCGCCCTGATTGCCGAGGTTGCTTCCCCAGTATTCACGGGAATCGCTGTTCAGGACCTCACGATAATAGACCGCTTCAGGCACGCCGACCCGGTACGCGTCCTTCGGCACAGGCGTGAAATTACAGACGACCACCATATGGTCAGCAGGGTCCTTTGAACGCCGGATAAAAGAGACAATACAGTTGTCAGTATCGCGGAAATCTATCCACTCAAAACCCTGCCAGTCATTGTCCATTTCAAAAAAGGCCGGTTCAGAGACATAAAGACGGTTCAGATCCTGCATATATTTCTGCAGCCGGCTGTGCTGTCCGAATTGGGTGAGATGCCAGTCAAGGCTTCGGTCAAAGTTCCACTCATCCCACTGGCCGAACTCGCCGCCCATGAAAAGCAGTTTCTTTCCCGGATGACCGTACATGAACCCGTAAAAAAGCCTGAGGTTCGCAAACTTCTGCCAGATATCACCCGGCATCTTGTTCAGCATCGAACGCTTGCCATGCACCACCTCGTCATGGGAAAGAACAAGCATAAAGTTCTCGGTAAACGCATAGAGCAGGCCGAACGTCAGATTATTCTGGTGATATTTTCTATACAGAGGGTCCTTTGTTACATAGCCGAGCATATCGTTCATCCAGCCCATGTTCCATTTCATATCAAATCCAAGGCCTCCGAGATAGACCGGTTTGGTCACACTGGGCCAGGCCGTTGACTCTTCTGCAATGGTCAGGATGCCGGGGAAATAGCCGTGGGTCACTTCATTGAACTGCTTGATAAAATCGATCGCCTCAAGGTTCTCTCTGCCGCCGTATTTGTTCGGTATCCAGTCGCCCGCTTCCCGTGAATAGTCGAGATAGAGCATCGAGGCGACCGCATCCACGCGCAGTCCGTCGATATGGTATTTTTCGATCCAGAAGAGTGCGTTCGAGATCAGGAAGTTCCTCACCTCGTTCCTGGCGTAGTTGAAGATGAGCGTGCCCCAGTCCCGGTGTTCGCCTTTCTTCGGGTCCTCATGCTCGTACAGGCATGTGCCGTCAAAAAATCCGAGACCGTGGCCGTCCTTTGGAAAATGCGCAGGAGCCCAGTCAAGGATCACGCCGATCTGGTTCTGATGACACTGGTCAACAAAATGCATGAACTCTTCGGGCGAGCCATGCCGGCTGGTCGGTGCAAAGTACCCGATGGTCTGATATCCCCAGGACGCGTCGAGCGGGTGTTCGCAGACAGGAAGCAGCTCAATATGGGTATAACCCATCTCTTTTACATACGGGATAAGGGTATCGGCAAGTTCGCCGTATGTGAGGAATCTGTTCTCCTCATCAGGCACCCTCATCCATGAGCCGAGGTGGACCTCATAGACCGCAACAGGAGCTCCCATCCAGTTCTTCTGCGGCCGATTCTCGATCCAGGCGCTGTCGTTCCAGGTGTACGTATTGATGTCATGCACTACAGAAGCGCTCTTCGGACGCTGCTCAAAATAGAATGCATAGGGGTCAGACTTCTCTGCTTCGAAGTTGTTGTACCGCGACTTTATAAAGAACTTGTACACCTCGCCGCTGCCAATACCAGGGATGAACAATTCCCATATGCCCGATTGGCCGAGAAGACGCATCGGATGTCGTCTTCTGTCCCAGTTGTTTATGTTACCGATAACACTCACATTCGAGGCATTGGGAGCCCAGACTGCAAAGTGTACGCCGCTGACGCCGTTGATCTCCGTCACATGGGCCCCGAGCTTCTCATACTTCTTGTAATGGGTCCCCTCGCCTATGAGATGCAGGTCATAGTCCGTAAGCACCGGCAGAAAAGAGTAAGGGTCCCTGAACTCATCTTCAGTATCGTCGTATTTCTTAATTTTGATCCGATAGGGGAAAGGGCTTTTTTCAGGTGTTCTTGCGCTGAAAAAATCGAAGCGGTAGCTGTTCTCCATCGGATAGAGAGACCCGGTCCGCTCATCAACCACCCATGCAGCTTTGGCTTCAGGAAGGAACGACCTGACCTCAACCAGCTTCTTGCCGTCTTCACTTACGACATGCATGCCGAGCAGAGCAAACGGGTCTGCATGATTGTTGTTTACGATCTTCCTGATATTTTCCTGAATTCCCATATCGCTACGATAGTGCCTCCATCCGTGCTTTATTGTATATCATATGCACTGTTTCGTCGATAGCTGTTTCCGGCAACAAAAAAGCCCTGCAGGATTCTGCAGGGCTCTGATAAAAATGGTTTATCGAAGAACTAAGAGGGCTTCTTAACGCCTTCGCGTGAAATGGCGATCTTGCCGGTGCGCACAAACTCCTTGATGCCCATCGGTCTCAGAAGCTCGACAAATGCCTCGATCTTCTTTTCGTTGCCCGTGACCTCGATCGTATAGGTCTTGGGGCTTGAATCCACGATCCTGCCCCGGAAGATCTCGGCGAGCCTGAGCACCTCTGCCTTGTCCTCCTGGCGGGGCGCTACCTTGATCATGACCATCTCCCTCTCCACATGGTCGAGTTCGGTCATGTCCACGACCTTGATCACATCGATCAGCTTGTTCAGCTGCTTATTGATCTGCTCGACGATCCAGTCATCGCCGCTCGTAACGATCGTCATGGTCGATATTTTGGGGTCAATGGTCTCACCGACCGAGAGGCTCTCGATGTTATAACCCCTTCCGCTGAACAGACCTGATATCCTCGAAAGGACACCGAATTTATTTTCGACAAGAATAGATATCGTATGTCTCATGGCTTTCCTCTTATCCTCTCGTTATTTCACTGCCTTGAGTTTCTTCTCAGGCTTTTTCACTTCCTGCTCCCGGAAGAGCATCTGGTCTATGGCAGCGCCTGCAGGCACCATCGGATAGACCTTCTCGGTCCAGTCGATCACAAAATCCATGAATACCGGCCTCTTGATCGCAAATGCCTCTTTCAGCACCGGAACAACCTCTGACTTCTTTGTCGCCCTGAGCCCGACCGCGCTGTACGCCTCGGCGATCTTCACAAAATCCGGCACGGTATCATCGAGCTTGGTATGCGAGTACCGCTCCTGGAAGAAGAGCTCCTGCCACTGACGCACCATGCCGAGGAAGCGGTTATTCAGGATCGCCACCTTCACCGGCAGTTTATTGATGACCGCGGTCGCCAGTTCCTGGATGTTCATCTGTATGCTTCCGTCGCCTGCAATATCAATGACCAGCTTGTTCGGAAACGCCAGCTGAGCACCAATGGCCGCCGGCAGGCCGTAGCCCATAGTGCCAAGGCCTCCTGAGGACAGCCATGTCCTCGGCTTGTCGTACTTATAGAATTGTGCTGACCACATCTGGTTCTGGCCAACCTCAGTTGCAATGATCGCATCGCCTTTGGTCAGTTCATGGATCTTCTCAATGACATACTGGGGCTTGATCACATCCGCATCGCGGTCATAGTCCATAGGATGCTCTTTTTTCCAGGCATCGAGCTGCTTTGTCCATGACTTTCTCACCTCAGCCCATTGCTCTTTCACCTCTTCATGGATCACCTTATTCATCACGGTGAGCACGCGCTTCACGTCACCGACGATCGGCAGGTCAACGCGCACGTTCTTCCTGATAGAGGTGGGGTCAATATCGATATGAATGATCTTTGCATTCGGCGCAAAAGCGTCTATCTTGCCCGTTACCCTATCGTCAAAGCGCATGCCGATCGCGATCAGAAGGTCCGAGTCCTGCACCGCCTTGTTCGCGTAATAGGTGCCGTGCATGCCGAGCATGCCGAGAGACTGCTTGTGCGATCCGGGGAACCCGCCGAGACCCATCATCGTCATGGTCACCGGCACACCGGTGATCTCCGCAAACTCCTTCAGTTCCTTTGAGGCATCGGACGATATGACGCCGCCGCCTGCTATGATCAGAGGCTTCTTGGCCTTTGCTATCATATGCGCAGCCTGGGTGATCATGTATTTATTGCCCTCATACGTAGGGTTATAGCTTCTGATCTTGACCTGATCAGGCCAGTGGAATTCAGCCTTGCTGGTGGTCACGTCCTTTGGCAGGTCTATAAGCACCGGGCCGGGTCTGCCTGTGCTCGCGATATGAAATGCCTCCTTTATCGTAAGAGCAAGGTCGCTGACATTCTTTACGAGAAAATTATATTTTGTGCAGGGTCGCGTTATGCCGACAATGTCCGCTTCCTGAAAGGCATCATTGCCGATCAGCATGGTAGGCACCTGTCCGGTAATGACCACCATCGGGATCGAATCCATGGCAGCGGTCGCTATGCCGGTTACCGTGTTCGTTGCGCCCGGGCCTGAGGTGACCAGCGCCACGCCGACCTTGCCTGTTGCACGTGCGTACCCGTCAGCAGAGTGTACGGCGCCCTGCTCATGACGCGTTAATATAAGCTGAAGGTCCTTTTCATCATGGAGAAGGTCGAAGATATTCAGTACAACGCCTCCCGGGTACCCGAACAGGTGCTTTACTCCTTCCTTCTTCAGTGATTCTAAAAGGATCTCTGAACCAGTCATCTTCATTTTTCTACCACTCCCCGGTCAGACTGTCTGTTCTGACCAATTATGAAATTTCGCATATTGTATCACATGCAACCCTGTCAACATCAACAAAAACGGGCCGATAAGGTAATCCTTCAGTTATAGTCGGTTTGATCCAGGAAGCCCCTCCTTAGCAAGGAGGGGTATGGGGAGGTTAAAAATAATTGCATCAATACCCCTCCCACCCTCCCCTTGGAAAGGGGAGGAGGCGCACCCCTCATACCTGAAAGGTTGCCATTTCAGCGCACGATCGCGCCTTCATTAGCTGAACTCACGAGTTTGGCATAACGAGACAGGTATCCCTTTGTGATCTTCGGAGACGGCTTTTTCCACGCCTTCATCCTCTTCTTTATTTCCTGATCGCTCAGCTGCAGCTCTATCTTCCTCTTTGCGATATCAATGCTGATCTTGTCGCCATTGCGCACAATGGCAATGGGGCCGCCTTCCATGGCCTCAGGCGAGACATGGCCGATACAGGGGCCCCGTGTTCCGCCGGAGAACCTTCCATCCGTTATGAGCGCTACAGACTCGCTCAGCCCCATTCCAGCGATCGCTGCTGTGGGTGCAAGCATCTCTCTCATGCCTGGACCGCCTTTGGGACCTTCATACCGGACCACAACAACATGGCCGGCCTTCACCTTGCCTTCGCGGATAGCGGTCATGGCAGCTTCCTCTGAATCATAGACTATTGCAGTGCCTTCGAACTGCATCATGTTCTTGCTCACCGCAGACTGCTTGACCACAGCGCCTCCGGGGGCAAGATTGCCTTTCAGTATCGCGATCCCTCCCTCCTTGTGGTGGGCCTTGTCGATCGCTCGGATAACATCCTCATCATAGATCTCAGCCTCGGCCGCAACCTCATGGATGGTCTTTCCGTTCACGGTTATCGTATTGTTCAGCTTCTTCCCAAGCCTCTTGAGCACAGCAGGTATGCCGCCGGCATAATCAAGATCTTCCATGTAGTTCCTGCCGCCGGGGAGCATGTCCGTGATATGCGGTGTCTTCTTTGAGAGCCGGTCAAAGGTCTCGAGCGGAAGCTTGATCCCTGCGTCGTGGGCTATTGCCGGTATATGCAGCACCGTATTGGTCGAACCGCCAAGAGCGAGGTCGACCATGATCGCGTTCTCAAACGCCTTCATGGTCATGATCTTTCTGGGGGTGATATTCTTCTGCACGAGGTCAACGATCCTCACGCCGCTGTCAAAGGCTATCCTCCGTTTCTTTGCGGATACAGCAAGGGCAGTTGCACATCCGGTAAGGCTCATGCCGATCGCTTCGGTGATGCAGGCCATGGTGTTCGCCGTGTACATGCCCTGGCACGAGCCTGCACCCGGACATGCGCACATCTCAAGGTTGTCCAGTTCGTCCCTCTTGATAAGCCCCTTACGGAATTTGCCGACCGCCTCGAACGTGTCGCTCGTAAGGTTCAGCCGCCTGCCCTTGTAGTGGCCCGAGAACATGGGGCCAGCTGTCACCACGATACAGGGGATATTCAGCCTGCCTGCTGCCATGAGCATGCCGGGAGTTATCTTGTCGCAGTTCGTCAGGAGTACAAGACCGTCAAGCTGATGGGCAGAAGCGACCGTCTCGACCATGTCAGCAATAAGCTCGCGCGATGCAAGCGAGTAATGCATGCCGCTGTGGCCCATGGCTATGCCATCGCAGATGCCGGGGATGCCGAAGAAGAACGGATACCCTCCGCCGGTATGCACGCCCTTCTCGATGAACCGCTCGAGGTCCCTCATGCCGGTATGGCCGGCGATCAGGTCAGTAAAGCTGGTGGCAACACCGATGAACGGCTTGTGCATCTCGGATTTGGATATGCCGGTGGCATAGAGCAGCGCACGGTGTGGGACCCGGTCAATACCTTTTTTGATGATATCGCTTTTCATAACATATACCTGCCTTTACACTCTGGAGTATTTTCTGCCTGTTTGTTGACAGACGCTTAAAATAAAAACTCTCTGCATGATAATACAGTTGGATCAGGGCTGCGCTTCAGCCCCTCCGGGGAAAAACCGCGTCCCTTACGAGTACATCAGTTTACGCTCCAGGTCAGTGGAGCGGGATATGCGCTTGGCCTCTTCCAGCGAGATAACATCTTCTTTACAGAGCTGTACAAGATGCTGGTCCAGGCTCTGCATATGATACTCATCGCGTCCCTTTTCAATATGATGCTCGATCTCGTCAAGATGGTTATCCCGTATGCATGCCTTGATGGTATTGGTGGCAGACATGATCTCGAGCACAGGGATGAGACTTTCATCGGTCTTGTTCCTGACCAGACGGAGCGATATGGTCGCAACGATGATATCAGCAAGCCGGTGGCGCACATTCTCCTGCGTATCCGGCGGGAAATAGCCGACGATGCGGTTAATGGTCGAGGCAGCGTTCAGGGTATGGAGCGTAGAGAAGACAAGATGACCGGTCTCTGCAGCCTTGATGCAGGAGTCGATCGTGTCCAGGTCGCGCATCTCACCGACCATGATGACATCAGGGTTCATGCGCATGGCAGCCCGCACCGCACCGCTGAAGGTGTCGGTATCAATGCCGACCTCCCTCTGTATGATGCAGCTCTTGCTTGAGGTAAAGAGGAACTCGATCGGGTCCTCGATGGTGATAATATTGTACTGAAAATTGTCGTTGATGAATTTGATCATCGAGGCCAGCGTGGTCGATTTGCCATTGCCCGTTGGCCCGGTCACCAGGACCAACCCGTTGGGAGACTGCGAGATCTTGCCGAGCACGGGCGGGAGTTTCAGTTCTTCAAACGAGGCGATACTGTGCGGAATGGTCCTCATGACCACACCGATATTACCGCGCTGACGAAAGATGCTGACCCTGAACCTGCCGACGTTCTCCAGCGTATAGGAGGTGTCAAATTCCTTCATGTCCTCCGGAAGCTTCCGGTTATGCTGTTCCATGACCGTGGCGGCCACAAACTCGGTGTCCTTGTTCGTCAGACTGTTGAGCTTTGACCGGATCAGGTGTCCGCGGGCCCGAAACATAGGCGGGTCACCCACCTCGAAATGAATATCCGAGACCTTCCGGTCAAAAGCGATCTGCAGTATCTGCCCCAATGTTGCACTATCCATAGGTCATTCCTCTCCGCACGCTGCCGTGATCAGACCGGCAGCTTTACTGTTATTTTACTGTTTTTAAGATCTGCCGGCGATACCGTGCATTTTCGAGGATCAGGCCGGACTCGAGAGCAAGAACTTCAAAAGCATCGGTGAATACCGAGCGCTGTTCCTTATCTCCGAAATCAGCATAGATCAAGGCCCTGACCTGACCGCTGACCTTCAGCGGCAGGATAAAGACCATCTCCTGACGGGGGGCTCCTATCTCCCGGAAGAGATGGCCATGCAGGACCTCATCGTCACTCTCACCATAAAAGACCTGGCCGGACTCGATAACATCGTCAAAAACAGAGAACTTTCCCAAAGGGACAGCAGTGAGCTGCCTCCTCTTCTTTGCCGGCGCATCATCCCCCAAAGGAATTATACTCTTTTTTGCCGCAAGGCCTGAGCCATCCGGATAAAAAAGGACGGCGCGTTCAAAGGCTGACGAGACCGACTCCAGAAGAAAGGCAGAGACCTCGTCCAGGTCCTCCAGCAGGCGAAGCGCTGCAGTCTTCTCTTTCAGCATGCTCAGGATTCCGACTGCCGCAGATGCATGCGGGTCAATAAGAATACAGCCTGCCAGAGAGCTGAAGCTTTCAAGGAACGTGATCATGTCCGCAACAAAGGTCTCCCGGTTGGCTACCCGGTCGGGCTTCGGGATCACTGTCCTCACGCAGTCGCCCAGGCAATGAAGGGCATAGCGGTACGAAGTCGGGGATATGAGCTGAATAAATGAGATAAGCGGATGAAGGTTTCTTATCTGGTGCCTCAGGGCTGTCATATCCTTTTCCGGCAGCCCGGCACCGGCATCATCCGGCGTGTCAAATACCATGACCGGCAGAATACCCATCTTATAACACTGGTCGATGACACGCTCAATATCTGCATGCTGGCTTACCCCGAATATGCTGATGCCGTCATTCTTGCAGACGGTCATCAAGGCATGCGTCAGCAGTTCATCTCCGCTGAACAGGACAACAGCCACGGCATGACGCTTCTGCCGGCCGGTCACCTCATAAAAGGACCCTCTGTCCATGGCATCTTTCAGGAACGCGACCAGTGTCTCTTGCTCTGCAGCAGGAAAATCGGCCAGCACCTTACGGATCTTCTTGCGATGAATGGCTACAGGATCGAACTCCTCGGAAACAACGACCTTGACCGGGATCCTGTTCTCGAGCTGATCAAGATCAGCAAGACCAAGTATATCTGCCGTGATCGCAGGTTTTTTTGCTGCCGGCTCAGGAATACCGGCAGAAGGAAGAGCTTCGGCATACAGGTCCTCATCAGCCGCAACCGCAGTGCCGGCCATGCGGTCTCTCTCCCGCTCATCAAAAACACGCAGGGCATCCATCAAGACCATCTGGGCATCAAAGCTCTGCTCCTGCTCCATCTCGCCTGGATGGTATGTGCATTCAGCCGAAACAGCAATGGCATCGGCATCAAAGGTAAAAGTCCCCTCTTTCCAGCCGATCAGCTCCACCACCGTGATCTCGATTAGTTTCTTGAGCGCCCTGAAGGCAGCGTCATCCTTGAGTCTGCCGAGCTGTTTCAGCGTAGAGACGAGGGGGCTGCGCTTAACACCTGCTTTTTTTTGCGCATCGAGGGCGAACTGCAGGTCTTCGGGAGATATGGCCTTCATGGCAACAAGGACCGAACCGATCCGGACACGGCTGTTCAGATGATTTGCACCGACAATGTACCCGTTGCTGAAAATGATCCGGCTTTCGCCCCTGCTTCCTGCCACGGATAAGCTGCCGGACTGCCTTGTCGTGTGAATCAGCTGAATAATGTCTGTGATATGAAGCTGAGCCAGGTCTCCTGTCAGTGCCATACAAGTCTCTCTGTTAACAAGATATCAGTGTTCCTACCTGTCAATAAGCATAGCATAACAACGATTCAACGGCCAATTTCTGAAGCGGCCGGAACAGGGCAGCCTTTCGTATCAGACCGTCTGCAGCATGCAGTTTTTTTGGTCAGGTTCCCTGAGCAGTCTGCAGGGGAAACCCCTCGTAAAACAAAACAGGGGAACCGCTGAAAACAGCCTTCCCCTGCCCTTACTACCTGACCTATGTTATGTATTAATTGTCCGGATGCGCCTTTTTATAATCCCTGACCATCTCCGCCATTTTATCCTTTAGGTGAAGCTTCTGCTTTGCCAGTTTCTTTCTCTCCAGATCTTCTTCAGGTGTCAGATAGACCTTCTTGTCTACTTCTACCAGCTGCATGTCGAGGTGGTGGTGTTCGTCACTCACTTTTCTGAACTCTTCGTTTTCCTGTGACAGCTTTACAATGATCTCCTGTTCTTTCACCTTTTCCTCCTCCTATTTCTCTATGATTTTGACGGTCATCTCCACTCTTTCGTTCGGGTTATCTCTCGCATCCCTCGGCTGGTTCACGATCTGGTCGACAACATCCATACCGGACACTACCTCGCCAAACACGGTGTACTGCCTGTCAAGGAACAGGGAATCCTTTACGCAGATAAAGAACTGGGAACCTGCACTGTCAGGGTTCGCTGAGCGGGCCATCGAAAGGATGCCGCGTTTGTGCGGCTTATCACTGAACTCCGCCTTGACCGTATGTCCCGGACCTCCCATGCCATGGCTGGACTTGTCAGAATCCTTTGAGTTCGGGTCTCCGCCCTGGATCATGAACCCGGGAATGACGCGATGAAAGGTCGTGTTGTCGTAAAAGCCCTTTTCTGCAAGGTCGGTAAAATTGTTCACATGTTTTGGGGCAATATCCGGGAAGAACTTCAACTCAACAGCACCGAACTTTGTTTCAATAACTGCATGCTTCTCTGCCATTTTTTTCTCCTCTTGCTCGATAGTTATCGTTTTTCCGCTATCAGGGCTTTTCCTCGATCAACTTTACCTTCATTTCCACTCGTTCGTTTGGCTTGTCCATGGCATTACGCGGCAGTTTTGCAATTTTGTCAGCCACTTCCATGCCGCTTATCACTTCAGCAAAGACCGTGTATTTTCCGTCAAGCGCTGCCTGCTGCCGGGGGTCCATCTCAAAACAGATAAAGAACTGGGAACCTGCGCCATCAGGGTCATTCGTCCGCGCCATCGAAACGATCCCGCGCTTATGGGGCTTCTTGTTAAACTCAGCCTTGATCGTATATCCTGGCCCGCCCGTGCCGTTGCCGTTGGGATCGCCGCCCTGGATCATGAACCCCGGTATGACCCGGTGAAACGTAGTCTTGTCATAAAATCCGCTCTTTGCGAGCTCGATAAAATTCTTTACATGTCCCGGAGCGACATCCGGGAAGAACTGCAGAGTCATATTTCCGTATTTTGTCTCGATGATCGCCCTGGTTGCGGCCATTTTCTTTACTTCCTCTTTCGTGGCAGTGATGGCCTTAACCTCTGCAGAAACCGCGGCCGCATACATGCAGACGCAGAACACCGCCAATCCAAAGAATAATTTTTTCACGGGATGTGATCTCCTTGTCTCGATAGTCCTGAAGAATGCGGGAAAATTCATATCGTGGTCCTATTGTATCTCATTCAGGCAGATTCCTCAATAATCTTTTCTGCAAGCTTTGAAGAGTTCTCGATGCAGTCGTTCACGCTGATGCCGCGGTATGCGTTGCCGGTCAGGAAGAGGTTCTTCTGCTTCCCGAGCAGCCCTTCAATGGTTCTCAGCCGCTCAGTATGACCGACCGTGTACTGGGGGATCGCCATCTCGTGCCGGTATATGCGCACAAAGTCAGGCTCTGCCGCAAGGCCGATGATATCAGCCAATTCCTTCCTGATCATCTCCAGCAGCCGGGAGTCCTGTGCCATGGCAAGTTCAGAGGCCCGTGCGCCGCCAACCATGATCCGCAGGAGCGCATAGCCTTCAGGCGCCCTGTTCGGGAAAATGCTCGAATCGTATAGTGTGCCGAGGATCTTCCTCTTTTCGCGGGAAGGAATGAGATAGCCGAAGGCATCGAGGTCTGCAGTGATCTTCGTTTTCTTGTACCCCAGGCAGGCAACAGAGACAGACGGATACGGTATCTCAGCGAGTGTAGAGGAGATCTTCCGGTCAATATTTTTCAGCATCTCTGACGCTGCGTACGCAGGTGAGGCGATAATGACCGTTTCTGCCTCAAAGGAAGACCCGTCCGCAAACAAAATAGTGTACATGCTGCCCTTTTTCTCGATCGAAACTGCCCGGTACCCGAGCCGCAGCCGTTCACCAAGCAGGGTCTTGAGAGAGCGTATCAGTTCTCCCATACCCCCGAAGTACGATGTCAGCACGCCTCCAGGCCCAGCCCCGACTTTTTCAGATGACCCCAGTTTCTTCTTCTCTTTCCGGAGCTTCATCATGCCGCGTATGAGGCCGCCGTATTTCTTCTCCAGGTCATACACCTTGGGGAAGCACGCCCTGAGACTCAGCGTTTCTGGATTCCCGGCAAAAATACCGGATGCCATGGGATCGATCAGTTTCTCATAAGCCTCTTTTCCAAGACGTCTCCGTGCAAACTCCGCAAGGGTCTCCTCTTCTTTGGCATTGCCGGCAATAAAGGGTTCTGCCATGACCCTGAGCTTTCCGGGAAGACTGAGCAGTTTGGAGAAAAGAAACGCCGGCGGAGCCTCAGGCAGCCGGTGGAGGACATTGTCGGAAAAGATGTATCGTTTTCTTGATGCATCATTGCTGCGCATCGGCTCAAGCGCCAGTTTCTTCGAAAGCTCGATCGTCTTCGGCCTGTTGTCCAGAAAACCGTTCACGCCCCATTCACAGAGAAAGCCATCCGCCTTGTCTGTCCATATCTTCCCGCCGGGCCGCTGCTCAGACTCAAAGATGGTTATTTCAGCAGACGGGTCTTTCTCAAGGAGAAACCAGGCGAGAGAAAGCCCTGAAATGCCTCCGCCGATGATCGCTATTCGTTCCATCCTGCCTCCTTCACTCCATGTTCAACAATATCCTTCAGGGCTGCGATAAAGTAAGGGGACAGGTTCAGGGACTCTGCCCTCTCCAGTCTTATGCCGAGTCCGGCCGCCATATCCTTGTACAGCATATCGATCTCATACAGGGTCTCGATATGGTCAGAGACAAAGCTGATCGGAACGGCAAGCAGGTTCTTTACCCCCTGTGATGCCATATTCTCAAGCATCTGCTCGGTAGAGGGCTCCAGCCAGGCCACTGGCCCGCTCTTTGACTGATAGGAGAGCTTCCATGGATTACTGAACCGCGCAGTCACCGCCTTTATCGTTGCCATGATATGGTCGACATAGGGATCGCCCTCATCGACAAACTTCTTCGGAAGACTATGCGCACTGAAGAGGATATGAATATCTTCTGGTCTGAGCTGAGGGTCCGGGGATGATGAACAGAACGCGGTGAGGCCCTTCTCTATTTTTTCTGCAAGCGCGTCGATATAAAGCGGGTGATCGTACCAGGACATGATGTGATGCGTCCTGATCGACGGATAGGCGGTCAACACCCTCTTCAGTTCGGAGAGCGACGATGCGGTCGTTGCAACAGAAAAGTGAGGATAGAGACTGAGGACCACGACCTTATCAACCCCTGCTGCGGCAATCTGGCGGACAGCATCCTCCGTAAAGGGATGCCAGTACCGCATCCCGACGAATACCCTAAACGTTGAACCTTGAACTTCGAACGTTGAACTGTTTAACTGTTCCTCAAGCGCCTTTGCCTGGGCAAGCGTAAGTTCCCTGATCGGGGACCTTCCGCCGATGAGCGAGTACGCAGCCCTTGTCTTGCCTGACCGGAGGGACGATATGAGCCATGCAAGGGGCTTCTGAAGAATCGGTGGGCCCAGTCGTATGATCTCCCGGTCGGAAAAAAGGTTGTACAGAAAGGGCTGTACTGCAGCCAGGGAGTCAGGACCTCCGAGATTAAGGAGCAGCACCCCTGTCGAGTTTTTCGCGCCGGATTTCAAGATAATTCCTGATATCCCCGGAACAGCGGCCTAATCTTTTCTGCCGTATTTGTGAACAGCCTCTACCACGGCGATGGCGCTCTCGACCGGCGTTTCGGGCAGGATGCCATGGCCAAGGTTGAAGATATGACCTCTTGCAGGCTCTGCCTTGAAGAGTATGTCCTTCACCCGGTCCTCGATATGCTCCTTCGGAGAAAAGAGCACCAGAGGGTCCAGGTTTCCCTGGATCGAATATTTCTTGCCCAGCTTCTTTGCGGCCTTTGCCATGTCAACGCGCCAGTCAATGCCGATGACGTCTGCCCCGCATTTCTTGACGATCTTGAGCAGGCCTGCGCAGTCGTTCACAAAATAGATCACCGGCACATCGAATTTCTTGAGCGCCTTGATGCATGCCTTCACATGAGGGAAGATGACATTTTCGTAGTCGTAGGGAGACAGGATGCCTGCCCATGAATCAAAGAGCTGCACTGCCTGGGCGCCGGCCTTGATCTGGGCCGAGAGATATTCGATGACCGTTGCCGTGATTTTTTCCATGAGCGCCTTGAAGAGGCCGGGGTTCTGATACATCATCTTTTTGGTATGCATGAAGTTCTTTGAGCTGCCACCTTCAACAATATACGTGGCAAGCGTCCAGGGTGCGCCGGAAAAACCGATAAGCGGGACCTTCAGTTCCTTTCTCAGGATCTTGATGGTATCGAGCACAAAGGGCATGCTGTCCTCAGTGTCCGGGATGATCAGCCTGTCAACGCCTGCCTTTGTCCTGACCGGGTCGCCCAGCACAGGGCCTTTCTTGTCATGGAACTCGAGCGGCATGCCCATCGCCTCGACAGCAATGAGGATGTCGGAGAAAAGGATCGCCGCATCAACACCGAGGATATCGATCGGCTGGAGCGTCACCTTTGCCGCAAGTTCAGGCGTCTTGCAGAGCGTCAGGAAATCGACCTTTGAGCGGACCTCCTGGTAATCCTTCAGGTACCTACCGGCCTGACGCATGATCCAGACAGGCGTATAATCGACTTTCTCTCCGCGGCATGCCTTTAAAAATGTATCGTTCATTCTTCCTCCATCATTTTAATTTTTTGTTTTATTTCCTGATTCGCACTGTTTTTCGGCCTGACTGATCACGATTCACTCTTTATGGCCTTTCTCGGCTTATAGCTGCAGAATGGTTCTTCTTCCAGATAGTCTCCGTACACGGAATATGCCCGGGCCCTGCATCCGCCGCAGACGTTTACATATTCACAGGAGCCGCACCTTCCCTTGTATTTCTTAAAATCACGGAGGTCCTTGAAGAGTTCGGAGCCTTCCCATATCTCCTTGAATGATTTTTCTCTCACGTTGCCTGCCGGCAGGTTAAAATAACTGCAGGGCAGGACATTGCCGTCCACATCGATCAGGCAGATCAACTGGCCGGCAAGACATCCCTTGGACCCGCCGGTCGAAAATTTCAGTGTCCTCTTCTTGAACTTCTCGCCGTCCTCTTTTGCCCGCTGGAGCGTTACGCGGTAATAATGCGGGGCGCAGGTAGGCCTGACCAGAAGGAGGTCCTCTTCCTTTTCCATGTCATAGTGCCAGTCAAGGATCTTGTCATAGTCCTCTTTGGATATAAGCTCGTTCATGATCTCCTCGCCCCTGCCGGTCGGAACGATCATGAACATGTACCATGCGGTTGCACCAAGTTCCTTTGCAAGTTTATACACCAGCGGGATCTGTTCCTGGTTCCTCTTGGTGAACGACGAGTTGATGATGAACTCGATGCCGTGTTTTTTGAAGAGCTTCGCCGCGTTAATGGTTCCGGCAAAGGCACCCTTCTCGTTCCTGAAATTGTCATGCACGGTCTCGTCAGCCCCGTCGAGACTGAGGGAGACGATCCTGATGCCTGACTGTTTGATCTTTTCGCAGATCTCGTCAGTTACGAGCGTGCCGTTCGTCGCCAGGCACATCCTGAGGCCTTTGTTGCTGCCGTACTGCGCGATCTCAAAGACATCCTTTCTGGTCAAAGGTTCGCCGCCTGAAAGGACCACAACCGGCTGGGCATAACTCACAATATCATCGATGACGCGGTATGCCTCTTCAAGAGAAAAATCAGGATGACCCTTGATCTCCATTTCCGATGCAGACCGGCAGTGCACACAGCGCAGGTTGCATCTGCGCGTAATCTCCCATGCTATCCATTTTGGGCTGAATTCCATCTATCCTCCGGGGAATGACCTGATAATATTGATTATTATACTCTTGATTGAGGCAAATTTTCATCAAAGATCCGATCAGCAACCGCGCCGAGAAGCCGCGGGAAGGTCTGGCGGTCGAGAGCAGAGATCGCGACAGCATCATAACGCTGCAACAGATTTTCTTCCTCTTCCCTGCTTATGCGGTCGATCTTATTGAAAACATAGAGCCGCGGTTTGGAAAGGAGATTAAGGTCAGTGAGTATCTTTTCTACCGAGGCGATCTGCTGCTCGAACCGCGGGTTCGAAGCGTCTATGACATGGAGGAGCAGGTCAGCGTCCTCAAGCTCCTCAAGCGTTGCCTTGAACGCTGCCATCAGGTCTTTTGGCAGGTCTCTGATAAATCCGACCGTGTCCGTAATGATCACTTCGCGGTCCCTCGGGAACCTGAGCCTCCTGCTTGCCGTATCCAGTGTGGCGAAGAGTTTGTCCTCAACAAACGTGTCGCTCCTGGTCAAGGCATTCAGGAGTGTTGATTTTCCGGCATTCGTGTACCCGATGATAGAGACGATCGGCAGTCTGTTCTCCAGCCGCCGTGCCTTTCGCTGCCGCCGCGCCTCGCTCAGCATCTTCAGCTCCTTATCCAGGAGGTTGATCCTCTCCCTGACACGCCTCCGGTCTATCTCGAGCTTCATCTCGCCGGGGCCTCTGCCGCCGACTCCTCCCATAAGGCGTGACATGGCAGTGCCCTTTCCGGCAAGCCGCGGCAGCCGGTATTTGAGCTGGGCAAGCTCGACCTGCACCTTGCCGTCCCTGCTGTGGGCGCGGCGTGCAAAGATATCGAGGATTAGCTGAGACCGGTCAATGACCTTCAGTTCGGTCATGGCACTGATCGTCTTGATCTGGGAAGGCGACAGGTCCTGGTCAAATACCAGAAGCGTGGCACCCCTGTTCATTGCATTGATCACCAACTCCCTGATCTTTCCTTCTCCCATCAGGTGCCGTGAACTTATCTCCCTGGGACGCTGTATGACCGTATCGAGGACCACGACATCGCTTGATTGTGCGAGCTCGCGGAGTTCGTCCATCGAATCTTCCAGCTCGTACTTCGGCATTTTCGAAACGCTCACCAGAATGGCCCGTTCCTTCTGACCTCCTGCGTCTCCTTTGCCGCCGGAGGTATTCAGGTCGAGCACGCGGACCTTTTCGGCCTCTTCCTCGAAGGAACTGACAAAACCCTCGAAATCAAAGTTCAGGGAATGGATATCTTCAGGCTTCAGTACACTGTATGGTTTTGCGCCGCCGACAGGTTCGAGATGCGCGATATATAGATTGTCAGGCTGACCGTCTTTGACGCCGATCGCTGCGATCAGATCGAAACGGAGAAGAGAAAGGTCGGTCAGGTCGTCATGGGTCAGCGGTTCATTATTAAGGTGCGTATGGATGAGTCTGAGGCCACGCAGATGCTTCCTGCCGAGCGGAAAATCGTCAAGGTTCGGAAGGAAGATGCCCTTTGCATCGCCGATGATCACATGGCTGATTGCGCCCTTCCGGGTCACGAGTATGCCGATCTGACGCTTAAGCTCGGCTGATGTACCTGCAAGGTATTTAGCAAGCTCGACCGTAACGATCTCGTTATGCATGCGCCGGCGGTAGATCCTTTCAAGAGCGTGGACCTGGCCGCCTTTCAGACCTGAGAGATGACCGTATAGTTGCGGAATACTCGCCTCCCCAAAAATAGATTTTTCCTGCAAAAGAACATATAATGTTCGGTTTTACTGTATCATTGTAACACACAGTGCCGCTGCACAAAGAAGAAGGAGCAACCATATTGAAGATGATCGCCCACCACACCATTGCCGGAAAGACCCTGCGACTGATCCAGGGCGACATTACCCATCGTGATGTCGATGCCATTGTGAACGCAGCCAATTCCTCGCTGCAGCATGGCGGAGGCGTAGCAGGCGCGATCGTGCGCAAGGGTGGACAGGTGATCCAGGATGAGAGCAACAGAATCGCCCCTGTGGCTGTGGGACATGCGGCAATGACCGGCGCTGGCAAGCTGCATGCAAAGTTCGTTATTCATGCGGTCGGGCCGAGGATGGGAGAAGGAGATGAGGAGAACAAGCTGAAGAACGCAGTAGCGAACAGCCTCAAACTCGCCTCAGAAAAAAAACTTGCGAGCATATCCTTTCCTGCCATAAGCGCCGGCATCTTCGGTTTTCCCAAGGACAAATGTGCAAAGCTGCTGGTAGGAGAAGCAGCGAACTTTCTCAAGAAGCATAAAGAGAGCAGCCTTACCGATGTTGAGTTCTGCATCTACGACGATGAAACGCTCGATCATTTCAGGAAGGAATTTACAAAGCTGAAGTAGTAGCTATCTCTAAATGTCTCTTGTTTGTCATCCCCGTGAAAACGGGGATCCAGAACCTACCGAAAAGACTGGATTCCCGCCTTCGCGAGAATGACAGCCAAAACAAAAAAGGCAAGTTATAGACAGCTCTGTTGCCACCTATTTTTTCACGGTTATCGGTGTATCCAATGTCCCGGCATAGAAAATCAGTATTTCCGCAGTGGTGTCGCCTTCATTCTTCCCGTGATGCCATGTATTCACCACCTCGACAATTGATTCTCCGGCTTTTAAATGCAATATTTTGTTGTCTTCTGTGACCACCGTCAGCTCGCCACTCAGTAATACGCCGGCATTTATTACCGGATGTTTATGCAGGGGTAATTGGGCTCCGGGGGGAATTTTAATCCTGAGAATAGTTATCTCCGGCGCACTTGTCGAATACACAGGAAGCTGGCTTCCATCCCAACTTGACCCTGCCTTTGCCAAAACCTCCGTCTGGATAGCATTGATATCTTTGGCCGAGACATTCGTTGCCAACAATAAAGCAAGACATATTCCGCAGATCAGCTTCTTCATTTTCGTTTCCCTCCCTTTGTGATGTGATAGTTAGTCGCAGGTCTCCCGATTGCGGAGACAGGAGGTACTTCGCTGGAATTCTTGGTCAGGGCTGTCAGATCGTCGCGACAGGAACCTATTTTCCCTTCTTCGCGTACAGCGCCTTGAACTTGTCGTACAGCTCCTCGGGGTTCAGGACAACACCGCCGGTGCGGCCATAGAAAAGAACTTCTGATCTCCCGTTCACCGCAAGCCGCACATCCTCGACCATCTGACCGGCATTCATCTCGACAGCGAGAAAACGCCTTCCCTTCCCGGCAAGGGCTGCAAGCTGTTTTTCCGGGAACGGGTACAGGCTAACCGGCCTGAAGAGACCGATCTTCCTGCCTTCCCGCCTGAGTTCCTTGACCGCGGAAAGCGCAATGCGCGCTGCTATGCCGAACGCGACCACAACGAGCTTTGCGTCCTTTGTTTCATAGCCATCAAACATGACCTCCTTATTTTTCCAAAGGTCATATTTTTTCTGGAGGAGGATGTTTCTCTTCTCAAGCTCTCCCTGTTCCATGTACAGCGAGCGTATTGCGCGGGGCTTCCTTCCTTTTGCGCCGTCGAGCACCCAGTTCTTTTTCGGCAGTTTCGGCCTCTTGTACGTGGTTGGATAAAAAGGTTCCATCATCTGGCCCACAACGCCGTCGCCCAGGATCATGACCGGGGTGCGATACTGATCAGCCTTATCAAAGGCGCGCAGGGTCAGGTCCCACATCTCCTGAAGACTGAAGGGTGAATAGACCAGACAGCGGTAGTCGCCGTGTCCGCCGCCCTTCACTGCCTGAAAATAGTCGGCCTGGCTTGCGGTGATATTGCCGAGACCCGGCCCGCCCCTCTGGATATTCACGATCACGGCAGGGAGCTCTGCACCGGCAAGAAAAGAGATCGCCTCCTGCTTCAGACTCATGCCTGGGCTGCTTGAGGAGGTCATGGCCCGTGCACCGGCTGCAGCAGCGCCGTATACCATATTGATTGCCGCGATCTCTGACTCAGCCTGGATAAAGATACCGTTGACCTCAGGCATTCTCCTCGACAGGTATTCAGGGATCTCGTTCTGGGGCGTAATGGGGTAACCGGCGTAGAACCTGCAGCCTGCGTGCAGGGCAGCCTCGGCAAGGGCCTCGTTACCTTTCATCAAAAGCATTTTTTTCTTCGGCATCATCCATCCTTGCGATATTGCTGACGTCGTAAAGTATACCATACGTTAATATGCGCTGTGCCTTAGGCGATAAATTTCGCAACTGCTCAGGTTGTTTAGACTGAAGTCTGATAGGTATAGGCTAAACATCTACAGACTATCCACCTGTGACTCCTGCATTGATTTCCTGCATCACCCTTTGTTTATAGTATAAGCAATATATGACAGGAGGCAGTTCATGATTCGAGTTATGTTTCTTTGTACAGGCAACTCATGCCGCTCACAGATGGCAGAGGGATACGCACGGGGCCTCGGTAAAGGGCTGATCGATGCCCACAGTGCAGGGCTTACACCGACCGACGTTAATGAACGAGCCATTGCGGTGATGCAGGAGGCAGGCATCGACATTTCTGATCAGGAAGCCAAGGAGATCGATCCGGACTTTCTCCTTTCGATGGATGTGATCATCACGCTCTGCGGCAATGCCGAGGCGTCCTGCCCCATGACCCCGCCCGATATTAAGCGTATGCACTGGCCGATCGACGACCCTGCAGCAGCTACAGGCAGCGAGGAAGAGATCATGGCTGCATTCAGAAAGGCACGGGACGAGATACGGACCAAAATTTCAGCTTTCGTGCAGTTTTTGGCAGGCAGTGCGTAACTGACACAGAAGCAATAGCCCGATTGACAAAACCCCGGACCATTATTTATGCTTTTTCTTCATTCTACGGAGGTTACGATTGCATTTCCAGGATCTCATACTCACACTTCATCAGTTCTGGGCAAAAAAAGGCTGTCTGCTGCTCCAGCCTTATGATATAGAGGTCGGCGCAGGCACCTTTCACCCGGCCACCTTTCTGAAGGTGCTCGGCCCTGAGCCGTGGAAGACCGCTTTTGTGGAGCCTTCACGCAGGCCGACCGACGGCAGATACGGCGAGAACCCCAACAGGCTGCAGCACTATTATCAGTATCAGGTGATCATCAAGCCGTCCCCTGCAGACTGCCAGGGGCTCTACCTCGAAAGCCTCGAAGCGATCGGCGTTGACCCGACAAAACATGATATCAGGTTTGTCGAAGACGACTGGGAGTCGCCGACGCTCGGCGCGTGGGGACTCGGGTGGGAGGTCTGGCTCGACGGCATGGAAGTGACCCAGTTCACCTATTTCCAGCAGGTGGGCGGCATTGACCTCAAACCTGTATCGCTCGAAATAACGTATGGCCTTGAACGTATCGCAATGTACCTGCAGGGCGTGGACAATGTGTACCAGCTTAAATGGAACAAGGACCTCCTGTACGGAGACGTCCACCATATGACCGAGGTCGAGGGCTCCAAATATAATTTCGACCATTCCAATGCCGAGCTGCTTGCGCGCCATTTCGAGGACTGCGAAAAAGAGTCGATCAGGCTGAACAAGCTCGGCCTTGTGATCCCGTCCTATGAGTTCTGTCTGAAATGCTCGCACCTGTTCAACCTGCTTGATGCGCGCGGCGCGATCTCGGTGACCGAGCGGACAAAATACATCGCCCGCGTAAGAAACCTTGCAAAGCTCGCTGCAGAGGCGTACTGCCTCCAGAGAGAAGAGATGGGGCACCCTCTTCTGAGGAACGAGAAATGAGCGAAAAAGAGATCAGCCAGAACGGTTCATCAATACTGCTCGAAATCGGGACAGAGGAAATTCCGTCCCGGTTCCTTCCCCAGGCCATAGAGGACCTCACAACAATAGCGGACAGGTCGTTTGCAGAGTATCGCATCGAACATGCCGGCATAGCGGTCTATGCAACGCCGAGAAGACTTTCTCTGATGGTGAGCAATGTCGCTGCATCGCAGAAAGACAACAGAAAAGAGGTCTTCGGGCCGGCAATAAATGCAGCCTTTGATAAGGACGGCAACCCGACCAAGGCTGCAATCGGCTTTGCCTCGTCGCTGGGCCTTGCCGTGTCGGATCTTTCGCGCAAACAGAAGGGCAAGGGAGAGTATGTCGTGGCTGTTGTCGAGGAAAAGGGCGTTGATACAAAAATCGTTCTGCCCGAACTCCTGAAGAAGATCATAATGTCCCTGCATTTCCCCAAGGCCATGCGCTGGGGCAACGGCTCCATGACGTTTGTCAGGCCCATAGCATGGATCCTCGCGATCTCAGGGGCGGAGAAGATCGAATTTGATATTGACGGCATGAAGAGCGGCAACCAGACAAGAGGCCACCGGTTCCTGTCCCCTGCTTCCTTTCAGATAAAGGACATCTCTTCTTACCGGCATTTCCTCGAGACGAACTTTGTGGTCCTTGACCAGAACAAACGGCGCGACACGATCGTAAAGTCCATGACGCAGCTCATCCAGAACTCCAGTCTGCAGGTGATCTCTGACGAAGGGCTACTTGAGACCGTGAACTATCTGGTCGAATACCCGGTGCCGGTACTCTGCAGCTTCGACAAGGAATATCTCAAGCTCCCCAAGGAGCTGCTGATCACGGTCATGAAAGACCACCAGAAATATTTTGCCCTGCAGGATGCCGGCGGTTATCTCGCCAACAACTTCATCGTCATCAGCAACACCAAGGCAGAAAATGCCGAAACCGTCAGGATAGGCGCGCAGCGTGTTATCAAGGCCCGCTTTGACGACGCAAAGTTCTATTTCAGCGAAGACTCGGCAAAGCCTCTTGCTGACCGCATTGAAAGCCTCAGGGACGTCACGTTCCATGCAAAGCTCGGAACGCTTCTCGATAAGACCGACCGCATTGCTTCCATAGCAGGGTTCCTTGCAGACAGGCTTTCCCCTGACCTGAAGGACAAGGCGATCAGGGCTGCACGTCTTTCGAAGACCGATCTCATCACCGGCGTTGTGAGGGAGTTCCCGGAACTCCAGGGCATCATGGGCAAATACTACGCTTCGCATGACAGGGAAGAGCGAGATGTTGCTGATGCGCTTGAGGAGCAGTACATGCCGAAGAGCTTTGGCGACAAGGTTCCCGAAACAGAGGCTGGCGCTATCCTGAGCCTCGCTGACAAGATCGATAACATCGCCTCGTTCTTTTCGATAGGGCTTATCCCAACCGGGTCCGAGGATCCCTTTGCCCTCAGGCGCCAGGCAATGGGTATTGTCTCGATCTTTCTCGAAAAAGGATATGCCCTCAGCCTGCAGGAGGTGTTTACCCATGCAGTCGGCAATCTGCAGAAAGTCACCTCCCCCGGGACGGTCATGGAAAACATCACGAATTTCATGAACCAGAGGACCGAGTTCATCCTCTCGTCAGCAGGTCATGGCCAGGAGGTCATCAAAGCAGTGCTTCAGCTTTCTTTCTCCCATCCCCTGCAGGGCATTACCGCAAGGATCAGGGCACTGACCGCGATCCAGGGAGATGAGACCTTTACCGATTTTCTCCTTGCGATCAAGAGGGTGAACAATATCGTTCCGAAGACCCCGCTGCCTGCTGCAAGACCTGAACTGTTCCAGCAGGATGAGGAGAAGAACCTGGGAAGCAGTTATGCGGCCATGAAAGCTGCAGTCGCGCCGCTTGTTGCCGCGGGTGATTTCCCTTCCGCGGTCAGGACTATACTCCAGATAACGCCTGCCATAAACAGTTTCTTTGATAAGGTCCTTGTCATGGACAAGAACGAAGAGATCAAAACGAACAGGCTTTCCCTCCTCAGAGAAATATGGGAGACAGTGGCACCCATAGCGGATTTCTCAAAATTTCAGTCATAACCTCCACAAAATATTGACATTTGACCCTGTTTTTTATTATTTTACTTAACCCACATTTTCAGAAAGAAAGGTAACAAGTAACAATGAAGACCCAGTTTGCACACAAAGGCGATATTGAACGCAAGTGGTATGTTGTCGATGCCAGGGATGCTGTACTCGGCAGGCTCGCAGTAAAGATCGCCGTCCAGCTCAGAGGAAAGAACAAGCCGGTGTTTACGCCGAACGTTGACACAGGAGATTTTGTTATTGTCGTCAATGCAGAAAAAGTAAGGCTGACCGGCAACAAGGTGACCGACAAGGTCTATTACCATCATACCGGATATATCGGCGGCATCAAGGCCGAGACAGCCAAGGAGATGTTCGAAAAACACCCTGAACGGATCATAGAGAAGGCTGTCGCGGGCATGCTTCCGAAGAACACGCTCGGCAAACAGATGCTGAAGAAGCTGAAAGTGTACGCGGGAGCCGACCATCCGCACAAGGCCCAGGCGCCGGAAATATTGCAGTAGAGGAGAAAGAATGCCAGAGATAAAATATAACAGTACCGGAAGAAGAAAGAACGCTGTAGCGCGGGTCGTGATCGCACCGGGCACAGGCAAGATCACGGTCAATAACAAGTCACTTGACGATTATTTCCATAGAGAGACCCTCCGCATGATCATCAGGCAGCCGATCGAACTGGTCGGCGTCACCGGCAAACATGACATCGCTGTCAAGGTTGCAGGCGGCGGCCTTACCGGTCAGGCCGGAGCTATCAGGCACGGCATTTCCAGGGCATTGCTGAGGGTAGATCTTGAGATGAGGGGCAAACTCAAGAAGGAAGGTTTCCTTACCAGGGACCCGAGGGAAAAGGAAAGAAAGAAATACGGTCTCGCAGGTGCAAGAAAGCGCTTCCAGTTCTCAAAGAGATAGTTTTCTTTTCAGACCATGCAAAAGGCCCCGAGTTTTCGGGGCTTTTTTTTTGACGGAAATTTCAGGATAACGTGAGGTAATATACAATCATGAAAAAAGCGGCGACAAAGAAACTGAAGGTGGCCATCTGCGGCGCAAGCGGATACACAGGCATTGAACTGCTCAGGATACTTGCCCTGCACCCCGGCGTTGAGATCACGGCAGTGACCTCAGAGAAGTCTGCAGGGAAGAAGGTACACGGGGTATTCCCTTTCTTGGCTGCATATAAAGACCTTGTTTTTGAACCCATGGACCGGGAAAAACTCCTGCAGAAGGCTGACCTTTTCTTTCTGGCCCTTCCCCACGGCGCGTCGCAGGAGGCAGTGCATTATTTCTTCAGCAAGGGAAAGCGGGTCATAGACCTTTCTGCAGATTACCGGATCAGCGATGCGAAAACCTATGCTGCGTGGTATGGCCTGCTGCATAATCACAAGGATACGCTCAGAAAGGCCGTGTACGGACTTCCCGAAATCTACCGGAAAAAGATACAGAAGGCGCGGCTGATCGCAAACCCGGGCTGCTATCCGACCAGCACGATCCTCGGTCTGATGCCGGCACTGAAGAACCGGCTCATTGACCCTGCGACCATTACGATTGATTCAAAATCAGGCACGACCGGTGCGGGAAGAAAGGCCGATCTCGGCATATCCTTTTGCGAGGTGAACGAAGGTTTTAAGGCATATGGTATTGCAACACACCGGCACACGCCCGAGATCGAGCAGGAGCTGTCTTCTCTGGCTGGCAAAAAGGTGTTAGTCAATTTCACGCCTCATCTTCTTCCTGTTGACCGGGGTATCCTCACGACCATCTATGCAAAGCTGACCCGGCAGGTGGAGACAAAAAAGGTGCTCGGCCTGTACGCAAAGGCGTATGCATCCGAGCCTTTTGTGCGCGTCCTCGACGATGGGATATATCCGAACATAAAGCATGTAAGGGGCACGAACACCTGCGAGATCGGCGTAAAGGTCAATCCGCGGACCAACACCCTCATTATTGTTTCGGCCATTGATAACCTGGTCAAGGGTGCTTCAGGGCAGGCTGTGCATAACATGAACCTCATGATGGGATTCGAGGAGACGCAGGCGATCTCTCAGCTCGCCCTGTTTCCCTGATCGTACCGCATTAACGTTTTTTCATGTCCCGTTAATCTTCCTCTCATTTGCTGCGGGTAGTATTTACCTCATATAAATACAGGGAGGATATTTAATGGATCGTACGATCAGCATTTCTCTTGTCATTCTTCTATTTCTTTTTGGCGCAGGTCTCGTCTTTTCTGAAGTGGTGCAGGTGTCTGTCGTTGACGGTATCAAGACGCTGAGCATCAAAGGAACAAAGAGTTCAGGTTCCGGCAAATCAAAGAACAGTTACACGGTTATCGGATGGAACGATCTGGGAATGCACTGCATCAGCCCGTCGTTCAAGGAAATGGCCATACTCCCGCCCTACAACAACCTCTTTGTTCAGATCATTCAGAAGGGCAGCACGCCGCAACTGGTGACATCCGGCATCACCGTGACGTACGCCCTGCAGAACAACACGACCGTTGCCGGAAAGACCGACTTCTGGCAGTATGTTCAGCAGCTCTTCGGGGTAAATCCGGCCCCTGGCACGGGCCTTGGGGGCAACGGCCTATCAGGCACCATGACAGCTGTCGGCGATCATTTCGAGGCAACAGGGATCCCGGCGCTTCCGTACAATGACAAGATGGTCTGGAACCCCTATCAGACAGCCATCGTGACAGCAAGAAATTCTGCAGGGAAAGTGATCGGGACCACACAGGTGGTCATCCCCGTGTCTGATGAGCTTAACTGCCAGAAGTGTCATGCAGGAGGCAGCAACAGCGTAGAGACAAATATACTTTCACTCCATGATTCAATAAACGGCACCAATCTCATGTCAGAGCGGCCGGTTCTATGCGCAAACTGTCATGGCAGCAATGCCCTCGGCATGCCAGGTGACCCAAACCTTCCCTCGCTTTCGGAGGCAATGCACGGCAGACATGCGTCCCTTGCGGCAAATGCACCGACCTGCTATGACTGTCATCCCGGCCCGAAGACCAACTGCTCCAGAAGCGCCATTGAGGGCATGGGGCCAGATAACGGCAATCCCCAGTGCGAACGGTGCCACGGCAGCCTGCAGCAAGTAGCTGACTCCATCAATCAGGGCAGAGACCCCTGGCTTCAGGAGCCGACCTGCGCACAGTGCCACGGAGCGGCTTATGCGACCGGGACAGACCTCTATCGCAATTCAAGAGGCCATGGAGGTGTCTTCTGTTCAGCCTGCCATAACAGTCCACATGCCTGGTATCCGTCCATGAACGCAGCGGACAATTACCAGCCGCTCAAGCTGCAGAAGAGCTCAGGACCGATAGGCCAATGCTCGGTCTGCCATACCTCCAAAATGTCGGGGACCAACCCGCATCATGCATCCGGCCATCCTGCAGACTGGAAGGGCAAACATGGCGATACTGTCGAGAAGCAGGGCACATCATCATGCACAGCATGCCACGGTGCAGGCCTTACCGGCGGAACGGGCCCATCATGCTACAGCTGCCACGGCAATAAATGGAGCGGCAACAACGACTGATAGTTGATGCGCCGGAAGACAGACAGCTTTTATCCTGGAAGGGAGAACAGAGTCCTGTTCTCCCTTCTTATTTTCTGTCTGTTCGGGTATAATTCCTGACCGTATGCCGCGACACAACAAAGTGAAGGAACAGCAGACCATCGGCGTCATCTCGGACACGCATGGACTGCTGCGGCCCGAGGCGGTCAGGGCTCTTCAAGGCTCTGATATTATTGTGCATGCAGGGGATATCGGCAACCCCGAGGTCCTCAGGGCGCTGAGGGCAATAGCCCCACTGTATGCGGTGCGCGGCAACACAGACAGCGGGCCCTGGAGCAAAGTTCTGCCTGCCGCGGATACCGCGGCATTCAACGGCATTCTTTTCCATGTAATCCATGACCTCGACAAACTTGACCTCGATCTGCAGACAGCAGGGATTCATATCCTTATCAGCGGCCACAGCCACATTCCTGCCATAACACAAAAGGACGGGATCCTGTGCCTGAACCCAGGCAGTGCGGGCCCCCGCCGCTATTCACTTCCGATCACGCTTGCCCGGATCACCGTCCAGGGGAAAGTGCTTTCAGCCGAGATTATCAGCCTGGAGTAGATTGCAACCGTCTATTTGACCGGTAGTGTGACGGTCAGGGAGAAGATATTGCCATACGTATTGTTCACCTTGATATCCCCGCCATGAGAACGGATGATATAGCGGGAAATATACAGACCAAGCCCTTTTCCTTCAATGCGAGAGTTCTTTGTCTCTCTGCCGCGGTAAAAAGGATCAAAGATATGCTTCAGCTCGTTCCGTTCAAGCGCTTTGGCCGTATTCGTGATCGTCATGGCTATCTTCTTCTCGTCCTTCAGGACAGCGATGCTGACGGAACCGCTCGCCGGCGTATATTTGACCGCATTGTCCAGAAGATTCTCAACCGTTCTCCGAATGAGCGCCTCGTCGCAGCGGCATAAGGCCGGTTCAGACTCTGACAGCGTGAACTTGATCCCCTTATCCGCCATCAGCACAGCATAGGCATCTGCCACAGACCTCACGGTCCTTACAATATCAACTTCATTCTTGAAAAGGTCAAGGGGTTTGAATTTTGAGGAGGCAAGAAGGTACAGGTTATTCAGCAGCGCTATGATGCGGTCGACCTCCTTCAGGCTGAGTTGAAGCGTATCCTTATAATCCCCGATCGACCGTTCCTTCCTGAGCGTCACCTCAAGATTGCCCTTGAGAGAGGCCAGCGGTGACCGCAGTTCGTGGGTAACATTTGAAGAGAAGGTCTCCTGAAAGGTGAAGAAATCTGATATCTTCTCCATCGCATGATTAACCAGAAAGCGGCTGGTAAGATAGGAAAAAAGGAACATGGCCGGCAGCGTGATCAATATCATATCCAGAAAATTCCGCTCATATTTCTTTGTTTCGCCGAGGGCCAGGGCAGCCCGTCCGACATAGGTGCCGTCGATCGGGAAATAGGAGATGAGGTAGTCAGAGGAGGCGATCTTCTCGACGACAAAACCTTCCTTCCCGCCAAAGGCCTTTTTCAGCAGTCCCTTATTCAGTTCCGGGTAAAAATTCAGCGTATTCCTGGATGATATGATGACCGACCCTTCCCGGTTAAGGATCTGGAAGACATGTTCATCCCATAGGTATTTTATGGGATCAAGTCCTGACCGGCGGTATTGGTCAAGGAACTCGCTCTTTATATCCTCCCTCATATGGCGCTTTGCCCCGCTCATGATGCTCTGGTGAAGGAATACATAACTGACGATCAAGATTATGGAGCAGAAGATCAGGATGACAGAGGTAAAGACTATGGTGAGCCGCTTTTTTGTCGGAACGATCATCAGTGATCCCGGGAGAAGATCAGTTGTCTATCATATACCCGACACCCCGCACACTGCGTATGAGATTCAGGATATTCGCCTCGTCAAGTCTCTCCCTCAGCGACTTGATATGCACATCAACAATGTTCGTGTTCGGATTGAAATCATATCCCCAGACATTTTCAAGGATCTGCGTACGGGAAAGCACGCGCCCCCTGTTCCTGAGAAGATAGACCAGGATGGCATATTCCTTCGGCCTGAGCATGATCTCTTTGTTGTTGGCAAAGGCCCGGTGCGCAAGGGCGTCGATCTTCAGCTCGCCGTACGTCAGTTCGGTCAGCTTATCCTGTTTGCGGCGAAGGAGCGCCCGCACACGCGCAAGAAATTCATCAAAGGAAAAGGGTTTGGTCATGTAGTCATCAGCGCCGCTGTCAAGACCGGTGACCTTGTCATCGATCGTGTCGCGCGCGGTAAGCATCATGACCGGGGCCTGAATGCCTTTTTTCCTGATCTCCCTGCAGAGGTCAATGCCGCTCATGTTCGGGAGCATAATGTCGAGGATGATCATGTCATACTCATTGACCGCAACAAGGTCGAGACCTTCTTCCGCGTCCACCGCATGATCGATCGTATAGTGTTCTTCCTCGAGCCCTTTTTTAATAAAATGCGCTACGCCTTTTTCGTCTTCGACAAGCAGTATTCTCATATTTATTATTGTATCACACTTTCCGGCTTTTCAAGGTTCGGGAAGAACGAATAGTTCATTAAAGTTGTTTCATATTTTTTACGACTGTTTCCCCTTCACGTTGACCCTCCGTCAGGTTTAATGTTATATTGCGCATATGCACAATATAGGAACATGCCTGCATGTCGCCACGGTATAAGAAACCAAGGACCTGCGCCTGCACCTTCAAGGGCAAGGCCTTCAAACCACTCGGCATCCCGTTTTCAGAGATCGACAAGATCAAGCTCTATCCTGACGAGCTTGAAGCGCTTAAACTCTGCGATGTTGACGGCCTTTCACAGGAAGAAGCAGGCAGTAAGATGGGTATCTCACGCGGCACGGTCCAGCGGATCCTGGCCGGCGCGAGACAGAAGACAGCCAGCGCACTGACCCAATGCAAAGCACTCGTTCTTGATAAGACCATCTGTAAAAAAGGAGAAAAGAAATGAAAGTATGTTTCCCGGTAAAGGACACACCCTCGCTCGAAAGTGAGATTTATGGCCACTTCGGTTCAGCACCCTCATTCGTGCTTGTCGATACGGAAACGACTGACCTGAAAGTGATCACCAATGCTGACCAGCAACATGCGCATGGCATGTGCAGTCCGATAAGGGCATTAGGCGGCCATGAGATAGACTGTGTTGTTGTCGGCGGCATCGGAGGAGGCGCACTTATGAAGCTCAATCAGGCAGGCATCAAAGTGTATAAGGCAGCAGGAGGGACCGTGCAGGAGAACCTCGCGCTCTTCGTAGCCGGTCATCTGCCCGCATTTGCACCGGGCCACGTCTGCGGCGGCCACTCAAAGGGCTCAGCCTGTTCGCATCACTGATTTTGATTAAAACAAAAAGGAGATATCATGGCAAACAAGAAATTCGTCTTTATCATCACCCAGTCGTACGACAGACCCGATCTGGTGGCTGGCGCTTTCCAGCTTGCAACCAACATGAAGGCCTTTGATGCAGAAATTGATTTCTTTCTTATGGACAACGGCGCCCTGCTCGGCAAGAAGGGTTTTGCCGAGACGCTCACCTATCAGAAGAAGGACGAGTTCTCACCCCTGCACCAGCTCATGAACACGCTCATCGAGGACTTCAACTGCAACTTCTATATCTGCGCCTCCTGCGTGAAGTATTATGAGCTGGACAAGGTGGAGCTGATCAGGAACGCCTCGGTCAAACCCGGCTCGTATCTGGGCGAGATGCTGATGGAGCGCCAGGGGCTTACGTTCTGATCTGTCCGGGCAGACGGGAGAAGGCATGCTGTGGTCATCACCTTCACTGACTGGTTCCCTCAAGGACATACTGTTTGAATGATTGAACAGGCAGCGGAACGCTGACATAGTACCCCTGGATCTCATCGCAGCCGTGCTCCTGGAAAAAACGGAATTGTTTTTCATTTTCCACACCCTCGACAATTACCCGCAGGTCCAGATTGTGGGCAAGCGCGATGATGGCCTTTGCGATCGATACGCTGTCAGGGTCTGAAGGTATGTCCCTTACAAAAGAGATGTCTATCTTGAGCTTATCAACAGGAAATCTCTTCAGATAACTCAGGGAAGAATAACCGGTGCCGAAATCGTCAATGGAAAGACTCACTCCCAGCTCCTTTAATGCATGCATCGTTCTGATAGAGGCCTGGGTGTCATAGATGATCACCTTTTCCGTAAGCTCGAGTTCGAGGCACTTCGGGTCGAGGCCTGTTTCCGTAAGTGCATCCTGCACGGTCTGTATCAGTCTTTCCTGATGAAATTGGGCTGCGGATACATTGACCGACAGCCGCAGTACGGGAAGCCCCTCTGCCTGCCAGAGCATGGCCTGCCGGCAGGAAGTGATCAGGGTCCATTCGCAGATAGGCAGCATAAGGCCTGTTTTTTCGGCTATCGTGATAAAACTTGCAGGCAGCGCCAAAAAATCACGCTCCTGCCTCCGTATAAGGGCCTCCATCCCCACGATCCGGTTGTTCTGCAGATCGGTTATGGGCTGGTAATGCAGGACAAACTCCTTATTTTGAAATGCATGGCGCAGGTTGGTCTCGATGCTGAGAAACTCAAAGGACCGATCTCCCATCTCCGGCTCATAGAATTGGAATTTATTGATGCCCAGTTCCTTGGCACGCTTCAGGGCCGTATCAGCGTATCTCAGGAGCGTGTCCACGCCGTCAGCATTCGAGGGATAGAGCGTAATGCCGATGCTGACCGTAATGTACACGTCATGATGTTTCTTCAGCATAAAGGGAGCGGATAAGGCATCAATGATCCGCTGCGCCGCCAAAACAGCGTCCTGTTTTCCGCCCAGCCCGTTCAGCACGATAATAAATTCATCGCCGCCGGCACGGGCGACGGTGTCCTTTTGGCTTACGCAGTTCAGCAAGCGCCGGGCTGTTTCCTCCAGACATGCATCTCCTGCCGCATAGCCCAGTGCCCCGTTGATCTTATCGAACTGGTCCATATCAAGGAACATGATCGCCATCAGGTGATGCTGATGGTCAGCAGCAGAAATGGCCTGTTTTAGGCGTTCACGGAGCAAGATCCTGTTAGGCAGATTGGTAAGGTGATCATAATGGGTCAGATGTTCTATATATTCATCTGTCTGTTTGAAGGTGGTTATGTCGGAAAAGATGCCTATATACTTTTCAGGCCTCTCCTTATCATTCCCAAAGGTATTTATGGTAAGCCACTTCGGATATATCTCTCCGTCCTTCCGCCTGTCCCAGACCTCGCCCTGCCATTGCCCGGTATCCCTCAGGGACTTCCACATCTCTTTATAAAATTCGTCGTCATGCCGGCCAGACTTCATCAACCCCGGGTTCTTCCCTATGACCTCTTCCTTTGCATAGCCTGTCGCAGCAATGAACGCGGCATTAACATATTCGATATTCACGTTCTCGTCAGTGATGCAGACAGCCTCCCTGCTCTCCTCCATTACATCGAAATAGAGTGACATCCTTGCCTTAACTCTTCTGTATCTCATAAATAATAGATAAAGGACAGGAGAAATAAGGGCCGGCTGTGCCAGAACAGAGACGATACCTTTATACAAGGGAGTTAAATACGGCAGGGCCTGCATAAGACTGACAACGGCAAGGCCGCCAAGAAACAGGTATATGACCAGACCCGTCACGAGCAGAAAAGATCTGAGAGAAGTTCCGATTTTCGACATCAATTTATATGCGCCTCGCAAATCGCATCGAACTGTTTATCTGTATCTTTAGATCTCTACTGCTTCCGCTCGAACACCTTCCCTGCTGCCAGCACAAAGATCACTGCCAGGCTGGTGATGACCAGCATATCCAGAGAGAGCGGAAAGTCAGCGCTCATGCGTCCGGTCTCGTGCGGAAAGACAATGTTCTTGAGCGCATCAACCCCGTACGTGAGCGGGTTCAGCTTTGAAAGAAACTTCAGCACCCCGGGAAGGAGTTTGACCGGGTACATGGCGCCGGAGAGGAAGAACATCGGCATCACGATAAAGTTCATGATCACGCTGAAGCTCTCATAGCTGTCATAAAAAGACGCAAGCAGGATACCGAAGGCCGCAAGTGCAAACGACAGGATCGCAGAGACTACGATAACGCCGAGCACCTGCATCGGGTCGAGCCTCAGCCCGATGATCGGGAAGAGGCAGAGCACGATGATCGCCTGAAAAGTGGAGAGCACCATGCCGCTCATTGCCTTGCCGACCACGACAGAGAAGCGCGAAACCGGCGCCACGAGGATCTCCTTCATGAACCCAAACTCCTTGTCCCAGATGATCGAGATGGAAGAGAAGATGGCGCTGAAGAGTATGGTCATACCGAGGATGCCCGGGAATATGAACTGGATGTACGAAACATTCTCGCCCTGCGGCACGAGCCGTGACATGCCGCCGCCGATCAGGAAGAGCCAGAGAAGAGGACGCGCCAGCGTAGAGACGAGCCGGGTCTTTTCCCTGACGAATTTCTTGAACTCACGGGCAACGATCACATAGATGACATTAGTCTCGATCATGCCGTTTCCTGTATGAGCGCACCATGGTCTTTATATCGTCATTGGCAGAGCCGTTCCCCTCGCGGATCTCTTTGCCGGTCAGTTTGAGAAAGACATCGTTCAGCGTCGGCCTCTGCATGCGCACCGAAACCACGCTCTCGCCGATCTCCCGGATCAGGGCCGGGATGCAGGCCTCACCCTTTCTTGCAGAGATGAAGATTTCCTCATCCTTCTCGGACACCTCCGTATCAAAAAGCCTTGCGATGTCCTCTTTTGCCTTGCTGTTGTCCGTGGTCTTGAGATAGATCAGATCGCCGCCCACGATCTTCTTCAATTCAGCAGGCGTGCCTGATGCGATGATCCTGCCCTTGTCTATGATCGCTATGTTGTCGCAGACCTCGGCCTCTTCCATATAATGCGTTGTCATGAAGATCGTCACCTTATGCTCCTGCTGCAGGCGCTTGATGAACTCCCAGAGGCTTGCCCTGGACTGGGGGTCAAGGCCGAGCGTCGGTTCGTCGAGGAAGAGAACCTTTGGCCTATGGATAAGTCCGCGTGCAACCTCAAGCCTCCGCTTCATGCCGCCGGAGAACTTCTTTACCAGGTCATCCGCCCGTTCCGTGAGATCGACAAGCTGCAGGGCGTCCTCCACCCGCTGCTTCCTCTCTGCCTTCGGCACATTGTAGAGATACGCATGAAAGACCAGGTTCTCCCGTGCAGTGAGGTCCTTGTCGAGTGAGCTGTCCTGAAAGACGATGCCGATGGCGCTCCGCACCTTTGACGATTCCTGGTTGCAGTCAAAACCGTTTATGAAGGTCCTGCCGGAGGTAGGGGAAAGCAGTGTGCAGAGAGTGCTGATCGTGGTTGTCTTGCCTGCGCCGTTCGGCCCTAAAAAACCGAAGATCGTGCCCTCTTCGACATCAAAAGAGACATCATCTACTGCGGTTATGTTCCCGAACTTCTTTACAAGGTTTTGGACTTGGATCATGGCCATGTGAAAAGTTTACCAGAAATGCGCTCAGACCTGCGAATCGGTGATGAAAGCACCCAGCTATTGCTGACATTTTTTATTTACATTTCCCGATTGTTGCATTACACTTTGGCCGAGGAGCTCTCATGCGACAGTTGAAACTGAGCAAGGCCTTTACCCTGATGGAAGCAGGACCTGTTGTCCTCGTGACCACTCATGATGGGCAGAAAGCCAACATCATGACGATCTCCTGGACCATGGTGATCGATTTCACGCCGGTATTTGCCATCGTCACGGGTGAATGGAATCACTCTTTCACGGCGTTGCGCAAGAATAAGGAATGCGTCATTTCCATTCCCACGGTTGACATGCTGGATAAGGTCGTCGGCATAGGGACGTGCTCCGGGGCAGACACAGACAAGTTTGCCAAGTTCAAGCTCACACCTCTGCAGGGCAAAGTCGTCAGGCCGCCCTTGATCAGGGAGTGCCTTGCCAACATAGAGTGCAAGGTCATCGACATCGTCAAGAAGCACAACATCGTCGTGCTGGAAGCGGTTGCCGCATGCATCGATACCGCACGCAAGGAGAAGCGCACGGTTCACGCTGTTGGCGACGGAACGTTCATTGTCGACGGGCGCAAGATTGACCGAAGGAAGATGATGGCCTCCAAGCTCCCATAGCTGACATTTTTTATTTACATTTCCTATATGTTGCATTACACTTTGTCAGGGGACAGGATGAGAAAAACCATGCCACTCATAAAAATCAAAGACGCAGACATGCCGCAAAGGTTAGAAGCCAAAGAAGCGGGTAAAAGATGGAATCCGAAAGAAAGGTTGTGGCTTGCGAATTACGGTAATATCGCAACCACACCGCGGAAGGAGCATCTACAAGCATCTACGGGTAGATGCAGGCCTGTAACGAGATAATAACTGTTTAGACCTGGAGAATTGAGAAGATGACCGAGGTCAAAGAGGACCGAACTTACAATATCCTCGTATTTGGTATTGAAAAGATGGGCCTGAAGGCGCATAGAGAACCGGTTCGCACGCGCAATTTCTGTCTCTATTTTGAACCTTTCTCCACACAGCGGCGTTTTCAGGAATTCGATGGTGTTATTCTTTTTCAAGGCATATTCGAGCATTTTGAATGGAAGAGGGGTCTTATGGACAGTTACCTTGACCACTCCTGCCAAAATAACGAGCTTGACAAACGGAAGAAGGAAGCAGAACTACTTCTCAGTGCCGGTGGATTCCTCTGCTTTCTTCTAAATCAGCCCTTCACAGACCGGGGAGATGGCCAAGATTTCAGAGGAAGCGACCTATCCAAATACCATCTGAACTATTCTGACTTCTATCGTGAGAACTTCCAACAGAGGATTGCACATCTTAGTATTAAGTCAGACGAGTTTAGGAAGTTTCTTGAAATATACGGTGCGGCTAGTAGTCACTTCAATCACTATAATCGATCGATCGAATGGCAAATACTCGCGGAAGCCACTGGCAGAGTGGCTGGGATGATAATCAACAGAACGGAGTATTTTGTTCCAACGCTCATTCCGGACAACGTGCCTGAAGTTCTGCACGAATACTTCACCCTTCTTGCAGACGCCCTTATATCTACTGCTAATAAGCTGCATCAGGAACTCCCTTCTTGGGTCACCCAATTTTCATTCCTTAAAGAGACGGAGCTTAACTCCGAGCTGGTTGCACTTGAATCACGGCTGGCTGTCATATTACAGCGTAAAGCCGATTTGTCTATGTATAAGTCTATTTTGGCCCTTTCAAGTGATGCCCTTGTTGCAAGTGTCGTCAACGTTCTAGTCCAAGGGTTCGGGATACCTGTAGACACGAACGATGAACTGCGTGAAGATTTCAAGATGCTTGATGAAAAGGGGCAACCATTTTGTCTATGCGAGGTAAAGGGGACAAATAAGAGTCTCAAGCGTGAGCACCTTAACCAGGCGGACTCCCACCGGGAGCGATCAGGTTATGAAGAAGGATTTCCCGCCATAATCATCATTAACACTCACATGAAAAACGCTCGGTCTATCGAAGAAAAGGACCAAGAGTTAGCTCGCGAACAGGTAATCCATGCCCGGAAGCTAAACGTCCTCGTGCTGCGAACCCTTGACTTGCTTCATTTGTTTGGACTCTATCTGAATGGGCAGATAAATCTTCTAGACGTTAGGAATCTACTCACGCAAAACAGTGGGTGGCTCAGAGTCAATGACAAAGGTTGGTCCGTTGTTACTGGTGGGGATGTGCCTCAAACTGACGAAAACTTGGTCTAAATGACTAGCATCGGATCGCGTACCGCTCTCGCTAAACTGCTGCATTAAGCAGGAAGGAAGCCAATGGGGTCTGCCCTTGACATGTGACATATCGGTGCAATGATACTGCAAATCACGCATGGACGCCTTTGTTTTCGACAGATAATTGCAAAGCTTCTGCTTTAATTACTTAAATCACACAGCACATAAGGAGCCCTTAATGAAAAACTTTTGCTTAAGTGTAATTATCATATTTGGGGTAGTTGCGTCTTTGCTTTTTTTGAATGCGTGCTCTGTATCACAAGGACCATCCTCAGGGGATATGAAAAACGTGGTAACTAAGTTCTTTATGGGCTACTATTCAAATCTTAAAGATACAAGTGTGGACATCGATTCAATGGAAGTGGTGCAAAAAGGAAATTATAATAAAGAGAAGAATTATTGGCCGGTAACATTAAGAGTAAAGGTCACTGTTCACACATCAGTCTTTACTCGCGATGAGTCGGGAGCAGCGTCAACAGAATGGCGATTCTTCAAAGGCAAAGATGGTAATTGGCACGGCCTTCCAATAGGTTGGTGGGATTCCTACGAAAGAGCAGGGAAACCAGGTTCTTAATCAGAAACTATTCGCGGGATGCCTTTAGTGCCAGATCGGAGAGATGACATTGGGGATAGGAGAGCCACTTGAGTCAGCCCTTGACATGGGACATTTCGGAGAGATGACGTTGCAGATAACGCAGGTGGCGCAATGAAAAAGCCTTTAGGGTCAGCGCGTTAGGCGCGTGTTAGTGAATTAAAAATGGACTACAAAACAAGAACGCTAAAATCCGAACTAGACTCGACAGGCTATATGGAAATAGGCCCTGGAAAATATTCCGGCAAGCATTGGCAGGATGGTTTTCTGTTTGGGGAAACGTCCGAGGGGTCAGACTTGACTATTGACATTTGGTGACTATTTGCACGTGAGGGAAGCCATGAGGGTCAGGGAAAATGATCAAATTACAAACGTTGAAAATAAAGAGGAAGCATAGCGTATGACCGGCAAATTTAAGATTGTCTTTGGGGGAAAGCTTCCGCCTGATCTGCCGCAGACAGAGGTGAGAGAGAAACTTCTAAAGCTCTACAAAAACGATCATCGAAGCGTTGATTGTTTCTTTTCCGGAAAGCGGTTGGTAGTCAAAAAAGATATGGGCCATGCTGAAGCAGTGAAGATCAGGGAGGTTTTGGAAAAAGCCGGAGTTCCCTGTCAGATCATTCAGGATGAAGAAAGCCAATGGGGTCTGCCCTTGACATGGGACATTTCGGAGAGATGACATTGCAGATAACGCAGGTGTAAAAGCGCGAGACGGGGGACGCCTTTAGGGTTAGATGAGAGAAAATATAAGTTCACTGGGGGCTCAATGATTAACCTTATAATTCTTAGCCTTATTTTTTCACCTTTGCTTTTTCTTTTCTTTCTATTAATAAAGAAAAGAGCTGTCTTAACAACAAATCGTGTTATTCCAGGTGTAATAAGTGCCGTTTTCATTCTTTACAAAGGCGCCCAGATGAGCAGCTATTCAGCGGGGGGTGGCGACTTTAAGGGCTTTGTATTTCTTTCTTTACCCATAATAGGTTTTTTGGCAATTGGAATATCTTACCTATTATGGAATGGGTACTTGTTTTTAATAGCTAATTGGCATAACAAGGAACAAGTCCCAAAAAACTTTATTGTCACTACTCTTATGATTGGGTGTCTTGCAACGGGGCTATATTATGATGATTATGTTTTCTACTGGCCGAGGGCAAATCCGCATCCTAGCAAAGTCAGAAATCTATTTTGGGACGGAGTTCTTTCGGGGATTATCCCTGCAAAAGCTGTTCAATGGAGAGCACAAGCTTATTCGATTAATGGATTTGAAAAACAATATCTTGAACTAGCCCTTCACAAAGATCCTGATGTAGGAGACAAAGTCCTTGCCACTTTAGCGGATGTCTTTAAAGATGACCAGCAAATACCAAGATATCTCACAAAAAATAGGTATGCATCAGAAGCCTTGCTCAAAATGTTTGCGGACTCACCTAATGAGAGTTTCTTATTGGGCATTGCTCAAAACGTGAATGCACCACCAGATTTATTAGTGAAACTTTATAAGAATAAGCCAGACGTTGTCATGAGCAGATTAGCCACTAATTCGGCCACCCCTGCAGAAATATTGATTGAGATACTAAAGGATGGGTCATCGAAAATTGCAAATGAAATAGCCGATTCAAATGCGAGTGTTGTAAACATAGAAGACAAAACTTCGCCATATAATAAAGTTGCTCAAATTTATCAAATCAGATCAAGAACGCCAGGGTTTGGCCCCGCTACAAATGCAATTTATGGCGCGCATAAACATTTCTATAGCGTAGACGAACTTGCGGCAACATGTCGAGAGCTGATGCAAGATCCTCGAGAAAATGTACGGATGTGGGTTGCTGCCAGTAATTATACGTCGCCAGAATCACTTGCTATTATGGTTGACGATCCCTCAACACAGGTAATTAATTTACTTATTATGAATGAGTCTACGCCTTCAGAGGCAAAAAAGAAGGCGGTTAAGAGATTAGCAAAAAGTGTGAAGTGAGGGCACTTGACCTAGCGTGGAATGTGGCTGATTATAGCAATAGATATCCATTATAGGGAGTAGTTATGAGAACCATACAGATGACCTTGGATGATGAATTAGTTGAAGCAGTTGACCAGGTCGTCAAAAAGTTAAAAACAACCCGGTCTGCTTTTACGCGCATGGCATTGAGGTAAAATAAGGAGGCAGTAAAATGGCTACAAGTGCCCAGGAGATATTGAAAGAAGTATTAACTCTTCCATTGAAAGATAGGGCAACGCTTGTTGATGACATTCTTGCGAGCCTTGACCGGCCGGACGAACAGATAGACCGTTTGTGGCGTAAAGAAATTGACGATAGGATCGCGGCATATCACGCCGGCAAAATCAGAGCTGTCCCTCTGGAAGAAGTTATGTCAAAATATCAGAGATAATAACAAAGAGGTGAACAGCTTCCTGTTCACCTCTTCTTTTTTCTCAGAACATCGATATAACTTATTTCTTCTTTGCCTTCTCGCCGATCACATCATCAGCCCAGCAGAGCGCAGCGGAGACCGTCGGGAACCCGATGGTGCTGGTCAGCAGGATGATCGCATGATAGACCTCGGCCGGTTTGGCCCCTGCCTCAAGCGCCCTCCGGGTATGTGAATGCACAGCACCCTCTGAGCGGCTTGCCGCTGCTGCTGCAAGCTGTATCAGATGCGCGGTCTTCTTGTTCAGCGGACCGGCAGCCTTTGCCTCTTTCCCTACGTTCTCGACAGCCTTGAAAAACTTCTCAAACCTCTTCCTGATGCTGACGAACTGATTCGGCAGTTTAGCCATGGTAAGGCCTCCTTGATTTTTGGCCTATTGTATCATTATTTAAGTGCTTCGAATACCTTGCCCACAAGCTGGGCAGACGGCTTAAGGGTCTTGTCCCCTTCCTTCTGCCATCTTGCAGGGCAGCCCTCATTCTGATGAGCTGCAAGATAGATGTTCGCCTTCACCTTGCGGAAGATCTCCTCGACATTTCTGCCGAGGTTGAAGAAGTTCACCTCGGAGTTCATGAGCGTTCCTTCAGGGCTGATGACAAAGGTGCCCCGCAGGTCAAGTCCGGCCTCTTTGTCGTACACACCGAAGAGTTTCGAAAGCCTCGCATTCGGGTCTGACCCCATAGTGTATTTCACCTTTTCGAGCATCTTCTCATCTCTCTGCCAGGCGAGATGAACGAACTTCGTGTCTGTGCTTACGGTAATAAGTTCAGCGCCGACTGCATTGAAATTCTCGTGCTGCTCCGCCAGAGCAGCGAATTCGGTCGCTCAGACAAAGGTGAAATCAGCCGGATAGAAGAAGAGCACAGTCCACTTCTTCGCCGCCTTCAGCTCGGCAAGGCTGATCTCTCCGAAGTCTCCCCTTGACGGCTCGTACGTCTCGATCTTGAAATCAGGGACCGGGGCCCCCACTTTGATGCCATACTGTTCACTCATGATCTTTCCTCCATGTACAGTCAATATAATGTTTCGGGTCAATGACCCTCTGTTCAAAAGGCTAATTGATGATCGCCTCTTTTTTGAATGCATGGTATCCGCAGAACCAGCAGATGGTCAGGATCGACTCTGTCCAGAGCCCTATGCCGCCGCCGCATTTGGGGCAGGTAATGGTCTCCGGAATTTCTTCGAGACACAGGAGAGTCTGCTCTTTACATGTATCGTATTTCATAGCTGCTTCTCCTTTCAGTTTCATCCTATCACATTACCAACAGGAACCTAAGCACTATCTGTGCTGCACTGCCAACATCAAGTTATAAACATAACTCATTGTTTTTACTTATTTTAATCTGCATATTGAAAGACCTCGTTGCTGAACAGTGAAATTTATTTCCTCACTAAACTATTTTACCCTTGACAAGAATTTTAATCAAGAGTAAATTAGTCTTATATTAAGTTATTTTCATCTTGCTTAATAACCTCAATTTGATAGTATGAGGATAGATAATCAGGAGCGGATTGCTCCTGAAATGCCGCAGGGGGACTTTTAAATGCAGATAACGCGAGAGACCGACTATGCCATGCGCTGCGTACTCTATCTTTCCGGCCAGACAGACAAGGTTGTCATGGTTGACGAAATCGCACGGGAAATGGCCACACCGAAGAGCTTTCTCGCAAAGATCCTACAGAGACTCGTAAAGGCAGACATTGTCCGTTCCTTCAGGGGCGTCAAGGGAGGCTTCCAGCTCAGCAGACCACCGAAGGATATCAATCTGCTCGATGTCATAGAGGCGATCGAAGGCGTCGTTGCCCTGAACGCCTGCGCCGTGGACAGCAGTGTCTGCGGCTTCAGCAGCACCTGCGGCGTTCACACGGTCTGGGTGACCCTCAGGCAAGAGGTGAACGACCTGATGAGGCAGCATAATTTCGCCGACATCGCAGAGAGAACAAGAAAGAACAGGGAACCATAAAGCTTCTTTGAGGCTTTTGAGATTTGTTACTAAAAAAAGGAGGATTTCCGGCATGAGTGACTATCAGTATGACCACCAGACGGTAAAAGGATTTATCGTCTCCTCGATCTTCTGGGGAGTGGTCGGTATTCTGATCGGGCTCTGGATCTCTATCCAGTTGTGGAAGCCCGAACTGAACATACCGCCCTTTTTCACGTATGGAAGATTGAGGGTAGTGCACACCAACGGGCTCGCGTTCGGGCTCGGCATCGGCGCGATCTTCGGCATTTCGTATTACATTGTTATGAGGCTGACCAAGAGGCCTCTTCTCTTCCCGAAGCTCGCACGGTTCCATCTGTATCTCTTTAATGCTGCAATAGCGCTCGCAGCGGTCAGCCTCTTCATGGGCATGAACCAGTCCCTGGAGTACGCCGAACTTGAATGGCCCCTTGATATCGGGGTCGTGATCCTCTGGGTAATCTTTGCGGTGAACGTCTTCGGCACGATCATCAAGAGAAAAGAGGAGCAGATGTATATCTCGCTCTGGTATATCATAGCAACGGTCGTAGCCGTAGCTGTGCTCTATATCGTGAACAACCTCTCGATCCCGGCAGGGCTCTTCAAGTCCTATCACCTCTTTACCGGCGTGAACAGCGCGAACGTGGAATGGTGGTACGGCCATAATGCGGTGGGCTTCATCTTCACCACGCCGATCCTGGCCATGTTCTACTATTTCCTGCCAAAGTCAACCGGACTGCCGATCTTCAGCCACAGGCTCTCGATCATCGCCTTCTGGTCCCTGGTCTTCGCCTATCTCTGGACGGGCGCCCATCACCTGGTCTATACACCGCTGCCTGACTGGATCCAGACCCTGGGCATCGTCTTTACGCTCTTCCTGATCGCTCCGTCCTGGGGCTCGGTCGTGAACGGGTACTACACGGTCGGTACTGACTGGTCAAAGATGCAGTCCAACTATCTGACCAAGTTCTTCATCATGGGCATCACCTTCTATGGCCTGCAGACCGTGCAGGGCCCTACCCAGGCGATCAGGGTCGTGAGCTCCCTGATCCATTACACGGACTGGGTACCCGGGCATGTGCATATGGGCACCATGGGATGGGTCACCATGACCACAGCAGCCTCTATCTACTACATCATCCCGAAGATCTATAACACCGAGATCTACAGTGTGAAGGTGGCAAACATCCATTTCTGGCTCGTGCTGATCGGTCAGCTCATGTTCTCGATCACCATGTGGATCACCGGCATTCAGCAGGGCGCTCTCTGGAAGGCAACGAATGCTGACGGAAGCCTCAAATACACCTTCATGGAGGGGCTGGTAAAGAACTATCCCTTCTGGCAGCTCCGTACCGTGGCAGGTCTTATCTTCACGGTCGGCATGCTTTTCTTTATCTATAACATCTATATGACGATGCGCAAGGGCAAAACACTTGCGGCATCGCGGGCTTAGGGGGGTGGACCATGGCTGGTGAAATCTACAGAAAACCGATCATGTTCGCCATAGTCGCAGCGGTCGTCATTCTCATCGGCACGATCGCGACCGTCTTCTTCCCCATGTTCACCGAGGGGATGCACCCGAAGCTTGAGAACCTGAAGCCCTACACAGCGCTTCAGCTGGCAGGCAAGGACATCTATCAGCGCGAGGGCTGCAACAACTGCCATACCCAGACTGTGCGGCCTCTGAAGACCGAGGTGATGCGGTACGGTGATTACTCCAAGGCAGGCGAGTTCGCGTACGACCGTCCGTTCCTCTGGGGCTCCAAGAGGACAGGGCCGGACCTTGCACGCATAGGAGGAAAGTATCCTGATGCGTGGCACTATAGCCACTTTGACAATCCCCAGGGATTATTCAAACAGTCAAATATGCCGAAGTATGGCTGGCTGAAGGACAGCAAGCTCGACCCAACAGACATAGAGGCCCACATGAAGGCCAACAGTTTCCCTTACACAAAAGAGGAGATAGCGGCACTTTCTGCAAAGACGGAGCTCGATGCACTCGTTGCATACATGCAGGTGATCGGCACTGCGGTCCAGAAAAAGCCTGCAACGACTGCCGGCCTGACTGCCACAAAGTCGGAACATATCAAGAATCCGTTCGCCGGCGATCAGAAAGCCATAGAGGCAGGCAAGCAATTATATGAGACGCACTGCTCTGCCTGTCATGGCAGCGACGGCAAAGGCGGTATCGGCCCGAGCCTTGTTGACGATGAGTTCCTTTATGTGAAGGGCGATGTGCCGGACGACGACTATTTCGAGATCATCAACAACGGAACACATCCCGGGGACGTCGAAGACGGGAGAGTGGGTAAAGGCGGCATGCCGGCATATGCCGGCGTCATGAGCACTGACAGTCAATGGTCGATCGTCGCGTACATCAGATCAATGAAGGCCAAGTAAGGAGGAAGCCATGGCAGATTTTGACGAATCCAACATTGAAGACTTTGAAGCAAAGGACACAGCCAGAAAACTCCCTGTGGGCTGGTTGATACTCTTCTGGGGCCTTATCCTCTGGGGCATCTACTACTTCGCGATGTACTCGCCGTCGATCAGCGGATGGACCCAGTCCGGCGCGTATGAGGAGTCTGTAAAGAAGCAGTAATTCGTGATTCGTGATTGGTAAAACATGACAAACGGGCAGTGAGCGGTCAACAGCAGGCCATCACTGCCCGCTCAATAAAGGAGACACCATGGATATTTCAATACTTGCAACCATCGCTTTTACGGTAATACCGACGACCGCGATCGTTATTCTCTATTTCATGATGCGGGGAAACAAGAAGTAATGAATGCGCAGGGCATAGCATACTTTATCTTCGGCCTGACCCTTGTCGTTCTCTTCGCTGTCATCATCGCCTTTTACTATTCAAAAAAGAGACACAGGAAAGTGGAGGACCCGAAGTACAAGATGCTCGACGATGACGACTAGGAGGATACAGCCCTGGCGCCGCATTGCAGAAGCTGTCCAGGCATTGCTTATCCTGGGGATCCCCTTTGTCAGGATCAACGGGGAAAGTGCACTCCGTTTTGACATTGCTTCCCTGAGACTGCACGCCTTCGGCGTAAGTCTCTGGATGGACGAGTTCTTCATCGTGCTGATGGGACTCTTCTTCCTTACGTTTCTTGTCATCCTCGTCACCCTGCTCTTCGGCCGCATCTGGTGCGGATGGCTCTGCCCGCAGACCGTGATCATCGACATCACCGCTTTCCTGGACAGGGCAAAGGGACCGGCCCGGAGGTTCCTTGCGTACGCCCTCACCCTTCTTGCCTGTGTGGTGGTGGCGGCCAGTCTCATCTGGTATTTTGTCTCTCCGTATGAGTTCATACCTGCCCTGATGGCCGGGGATCTCGGACCGGTCACCTGGGGCTTCTGGATATCCCTGAGTATCATCCTTTTTCTTGATTATGCATTTCTGCGGCATACCTGGTGTGCCACAGTATGTCCGTATGCAAAGCTCCAGGGGGCACTTTTTGACAGCAACACCATGGCCATCGCCTTTGATCAGAGAAGACAGGATGAATGCATGGACTGCAGGGCCTGCGTGAAAATCTGCCCGGTCAATATTGATATCCGCAAAGGACTGAACGCAGCCTGCATAAACTGCGCAGAGTGCCTTGACGTCTGTGCAGGAAAGATGGAGAAAAAGCAGAAACCGGGACTGATCGGATATTTTTTCGGCAGACCAGGCAGCAAGAGCAATCTCCTGAGGACGAACGCGCTGCTCATAGGGGCCGTTACGCTCCTCTTCTTTTTCTTCTTTCTCTATCTTTCGATAACGCGGGATCCCTTTGACCTGACCGTCATGCCGAACAATGACATGAAACCGCGGATGACCAATAGCGGAGAGCTGCTCAATTCCTTTGTCCTCGCAGCAGAGAACAAGAGCGGCCAGGACAGGGAATTCAGGATCGCTGCCAATGTTCAGGAGCAAAACGTGAAAGTCATGCCAGAGAAGATCACCCTCAGGGCCGGGGAGTATAAGAGAGTTCCGGTCTATCTCTTTATCCCGGAAAAGGAAAAAGGAACTATTGAACTGGTCCTTGAGTCCTCACAGCCATCTTCCGCAAGGATCATCAGAAGCGTCAGCATCACACCGGCACCGGAGGTTAAATGAAGCTCTTGCTCGTTATCGTTGCCATCATCGGCCTGAGTGCCGTCATCGGCGCTGTGGTTGTCGGCACCAGGTCATTCGACGGCACTGTTGTGGACAAGCCCTATGAAAGGGGTCTGTCCTATGACGCGGCCCATCATGAAAAAGAGGCGTCAGGCTGGAATGCGGAGATCCTGAACAAAGGCCTCACGGTCGGCAAGAATGATATCCTGCTTTCGATCACAGATAAGGAAGGAAGGAAGGTCACTGACGTCGAGGTGACTGTCGTGATAAGCAGGCCTTCGTCCTCAACCTACGACAAGACCTACAAGGCGTCTGAAGAGAAGGGACTTTTCAGGATCGCCGCTGACCTGCCGCTGTACGGATACTGGGATGCAAAGGTGCAGGTCTCGGACAGATCCAGGACCGTCACATTCGAAAAAAGACTCTATGCGGCAGAGAAGAGTGAAAAAAGTAAATGAAAAAATGTATTTGCGGAATATGTCTTGGCAGTGACATCCTCGCCCTTGAGGGGAGAGGGTTGGGAGAGGGTAAGGTAGGGGAAGTAAAAAATCCCCAAAGAACCGAGCTTGTTCTCCTGTCTGCTCTTGTGCGAGCGCTCTGCTCAATCATCATCCTCGCAGGCCTGCTGTTGGGTGGTCATTCCCCTGTCCATGGAGCGTCTGAGGCACCTGACTGCCTTATCGATCAGGGCCCCTGTACCAGCACTGTGGCTGGCAGACAGGTCGTATTCGACATCTCGCCCAAGCCGGTCAGATTCATGAAAGAACTTGCCTTTACGGTCACGGTCGACGGCAGAAAGACCGCACCGACAGTCCTTCTCGACCTCACGATGCCGGGCATGTACATGGGAATAAACCAGGTCATCCTGAAGAGGACTGCTGACGGTCCCTATAGCGGCAAGGGGATCATTCCCCGCTGTCCGAGCGGCAAGAAACTCTGGCGCGCTGAAGTGAGCCTTCCCGGCGGCGGCAAGGCTTCCTATACCTTCAATGTTTCCCGGTGATTCGATCTATCTCCTCATGTTCGGATCAGGCCTCCTCGGCGGGATCGGTCACTGCAGCGGCATGTGCGGCCCGATCGTTGCAACCTACTCGCTGAATCTCAGGTCTTCATCGCCGGTGTCCAGGTGGTACGCCTCCCTTCCCCATCTTTTTTATAACATCGGGAGAATAACAACCTACAGCATCATCGGCGGGATCATGGGCCTGACCGGTTCCTTTGCAGGCGTTGTGCAGAACATAGAACGGTTCCAGAATATCACCATGGCAGGCATCGGGATATTGATGATCATCATGGGTCTTGCGGCAACAGGCTGGTTCTCGTTCAGCAGAAGCGGGGAGAGCTCGTCAGCCCGTAAAGGTTTCACTGCGGCGTTGTCCTCTGCAGTGAACCGCATGATCTCGTTCATCGCCGGGACGCATACTTCTGGTTCCTTCTATGCCATAGGCATGGCAACGGGGTTCATTCCCTGCGGCCTTCTCTATACTGCATACATTGCAGCAGCCGGGGCAGGCGCAGGCGCAAACAGTCAGGCAGAGGGATTTCTCAAGGGCATGCTCATGCTTTTGCTCTTCGGCCTCGGGACAGCGCCCGCCCTTTTCCTGATCGGCCGGATCGCAGCACTCAAGTCCGAATGGATACGAAAACGGTTTTACCGGATCTCTTCACTTTTCATGATCATTATCGGAGCAGTGCTCATATACCGCTCCTTCAATCCCTGATATGACAACGCTCACCTGTGACCACTGTCTCCTCACCTTCCCTGAACGGGACGCGATCCGCGAGGACGTTGACGGCAGCCAGCACGTCTTTTGCTGTCACGGCTGCAGAGGGGTCTATTTTCTGATCAGGAGCGAAGGCCTGGCTGATTTTTATGACAAGAGACATTGGGATGCACCCGGGACCCCGGCCAATCCGCTGAAAGAACTGGATCTTAAGGCCTTCGGCGAGGATGTGCGGGAGACCGAACAGGGCCGTGAGATCGATATCTTCATTGACGGCATCCGCTGTGCCTCCTGTGTCTGGCTGAACGAGAAGTTTCTCCTGCGCACCGATGGGGTTAAATCTGCCCGCATAAATTTTGCCACGCACAAGGCAAAGATCCAATGGGACCCGGCCCGCATAGGTCTGGAGAAGGTCCTGAGGCGAATTCAGGCAATCGGGTACAACCCAAGGCCATACCGGGAATCCGAACAGTATCTTGCCCGAAAGGCAGAGTCGCGCGACCTCCTGGTCCGGTTCGGTACTGCAGCGTTCCTTTCGTCACAGCTCATGATATACAGCATTGCGCTCTATGCAGGTTATTTTCAGGGCATTGATCCCAGGACAAAGATCATCCTTGAGATCATAGCCATGCTGCTGACGCTGCCGGTCATTGCGTACTCAGGCCTGCCGTTCATTCGCAACACCATCTCCGGCCTGCGTCATCTGCACTTTACCATGGATGCGCTGATCGCCATCGGGGCAGGTTCTGCCTTTATCTACAGCGTGTATCAGATGTTCATCGGAGGCACTGTCTATTTTGATACGTCTGCCATGATCATCACGCTCATACTGCTCGGCCGTTACATCGAGTCAACAGCCAAAGGCAGGGCATCAGAGACGATCGAGAGACTCTCTGAACTTGCACCAGGCGAAGCAAGGGTGATCCAGAGAGCAGGATCGACTGCAGAAGACCTCAGCATCGCTGAAACTGCCATGGTACTGGCCGGCTCTCTCAAACAAGGAGATCTGCTAAAGGTTCTGCCGGGAGAACGCATCCCTTCTGACGGCAGGGTCGTGTACGGCGAATCCGAGGCTGATGAAGCGATCCTCACCGGTGAATCCCGGGCAGTCAGAAAATATCCCGGCGCCGAAGTGATCGGCGGCAGCATGAACCTTTTCGGCACGCTTATCTTTGAAGTGACACGCATCGGAAAAGAGACTGTCCTGGCAGGCATCATCAGGGCAGTCGAGGATGCACAGGCCGGGAAGCCGCGCCTCCAGATATTGGCCGACCGGGTCGTGGGCTATTTTGTGCCCGCCATACTGCTCATAGCCCTGATGACCATAGTCGGGTACGTCCTGAAGGGCGCAACGCTCAACGAGGCTTTGATGACCGGCATATCAGTACTCGTAATAGCCTGCCCCTGCAGCCTTGGTCTCGCAACGCCTCTTGCAGTACTCGTTTTCACTACCATGGCCTCGTCACGCGGCATTCTGATAAAGGGCGGGGAGGTCATAGAGAATATCAGCAGGATCGATCATGTCGTTTTTGACAAGACCGGCACGATAACCGAAGGAAGACCTTCTCTGAAAACTGTGCTGGCGCTTGACAAGAACATTGACGACCATTATCTCCTCAAGGTGGCAGCATCGCTCGAGAACCTTTCAGAACACAGCATCGGCCGGGCCATTGTCAGTGCATGGAACGGAGACCTCTTTCCTGTCCGGGATTTCCGGGTCATACCAGGCCGCGGGATTGAAGGCATTGCGGACAACCGGCATATTGTGATCGGCAACGAAGCCTTCATGAAGGAACATGCCCTGATCGCGCCTGACCTTTCCGGTTTGGTCCGGGAACTTTCCCTTCCCTATGAGCATGCAGGCGACACGGTCATACTTATGGGATGGGACGGCATACTGAGGGCCGGTTTTGTGGTTTCGGACTGCCTCCGCACTGAGGCAGAGGAGACGGTCAGACAGATCCTCGCGAGGAGAAAGACGGTATTTGTGGTGAGCGGCGACAATAGGACAACAACCGCCGCTGTAGCTTCGGCCGTTGGCATCGCAGAGGCAAGGCCAGAAATGTCACCCGCTGACAAGAGGACCTTTATCAGAGAACTGCAGCAGAACGGTTCACGAATAATGATGGTCGGAGACGGCATAAACGATGCGCCGGCCCTTACCGAGTCCTTTGTCGGACTTGCCATGGGCAGGGGAACGGACATTGCGATGGAGAGTGCAGACGCTGTTCTGGTAAGAAGCGATCTTGCGGCCATTCCGTATTTCCTGGACCTGTCTCTGCGGGCATACCGCGTGATCAGGCAGAACATCTTCTGGGCATTCCTTTACAACATCATTGCGATACCTCTTGCCGTTTCCGGAACTCTCCACCCCATCATTGCAGCAGGGGCAATGGCAGCAAGCTCCCTCTTTGTGGTGCTTAATTCTCTGCGCATCCGGAAAGGACCGGCAGCCTGATGTGGACCCTCATCTTTCTGATCTTCCTCTCGCTGGTGCTCGGCATCGGGGCATGGCTCTTCTTTATCTGGGCCGTCAAAAGCGGTCAGTATGACGATCCTGAGGGGCCGAAATACCGCATGCTGGACGATGATGAGGACGAGCAGGAAAGTGGCAGGAAGCAACAGGGCAACAGCCCTGAATAAACAGATTGACGCAGGCCCGATGTCCTGCGATAGTTATAGAAGAGGATGGCAGTACCCTTTATTGAGCAGCATTACCCTGCGTGAACGCAGCCTCGAATAAGAGCAGCCTTTGGCTGCATGGATACCTTAAAAACCGTAAGGAGAATGAAGATGGCAATACTATGGACTGACGATTTGGCAACAGGAGTTGCGATGATTGACAGCCAGCATCAGGAGCTTTTTGTCAGGATAGGCAATCTGCTTGATGCATGCGGTGAGGGCAAGGGACGGTTTGAGGTCGAAAAGACGATCAACTTTCTCGAAGAGTATGTAATATCGCATTTTAAGGCGGAAGAGACGCATATGATCAAGACAGGATATCCGGCTTACCCGGAACACAAGAAACAGCATACTGAGTTCATGGAAAGTTTCGATAAACTGAAAAAACAGTTCGAATCTCAGGGTCCAGGACTGACCATCGTACTCGCCGCAAACCATCTTCTGGTGGACTGGCTGAAGAACCATATACGCAAGGTGGACAAGGCCCTCGGCGAATACCTGAAGGCATCGGCAGCGGGGTCCTGATCTCAAACAGGGAACGCAGCAAAATGAACAGAAAATTTAATGTGCCACTGATCGAGATGAGCATGTGTCTCTCGAACGCCATGGACCTGGTAAGCCCTCATGTGGTTGACCATCATAAACGGGTCGCCTATGTCGCCACCACCATAGGCAGAGAGATGGGCCTCTCTGTGGAATCACAGGAAGATCTCATGATGGCAGGCATACTCCACGATATCGGCGCGATCTCGCTGCAGGACAGGCTCGATGCGCTGAAGTTTGAGGTCGATCATCCGCATATCCATGCGGAATTGGGATACCGGCTCATCAGGTCATTCCCGCAATTCTCACGCATCTCCCAGCTTGTCCGTTTTCATCATCTTGCCTGGAGACACGGGAAAGGGGAATCGTTCGACCGTGAACCTATCCCGCTTACATGCCACATACTGCATATAGCCGACCGTATTGCAGCACTGGTAAAGATGGATCAGGAGATCCTCGATCAGTCGGCCCAGATCGTAGAAAAGATCCGAAACGGTTCCGGGAAGAAGTTCATGCCCCGGCTTGTCAGCGTCTTCTCCGACATTTCCGGGCGGGAGAGCTTCTGGTTCGATCTGGTATCTCCCTCTATTTCGAACATCCTGACCGCGCGATCGCAGCATATCACGGTCGAACTCGACCTGGACCGGCTTCTCGACCTGTCAGGTCTCTTCAGCAAGATCATAGACTTCAGAAGCAGGTTCACGGCAACGCACTCCAGTGGCGTGGCAGCCACAGCCAAGGCCCTCGGCAAGCTGACAGGACTTTCGAGGCAGGAGTGCCGCATGCTGCGGATAGCCGGGTATCTCCATGATATCGGGAAACTGGCAGTACCGGCCGAGATCCTCGAAAAACCGGCCCGACTGACAAGGGAAGAACAGCATATCGTCAAGAAGCATTCCTATGACACATACTGGACGCTCAGTGCTGTCAAGGACCTTGAAGAGATCAATACCTGGGCATCCCTGCATCATGAATGTCTCGACGGAAGGGGCTATCCGTTCCGCTTATCTGCCGGGAGCATACCCGAAGGCTCCCGCATTGTGGCTGTTGCCGATGTCTTTACCGCGCTGACAGAGGACAGGCCTTACCGTCCGGGCATGTCACGGTTCGATGCACTCCGCACACTGGAGCAGATGGCAGAAAACCATGCGCTGGACGGTGATATCGTATCTACGCTCGTCAGGAACTACGATGAAGTGAACTCGATCAGGCTTGCGATGCAGGCAGAAGAATCCGCAGACTACGCTTCCTTCCGGCTGAACTAAAAAAGGCATATCCGCCGCGGCAGCAGCCGGACCGATATGCCTTCTCAACAGGAAAAAGAACTATTTCGACGGGACAGTTGGCGCAGGCTGAGCAGGCTGGCCCTGCACAGGACCGGTAGCTCCCTGGGGGATATTGGTCCTCTGTTGCTGCTGCGTGGCTGCAGGAACGGCATTCATGATCGATCCGCTCTTTGACTGGACTATAGCAAGAAGGAACGAGGAGACCATGAACACAACCGCCGCAACGGTTGTGAGCTTGCTGAAGAAGGTCGCCGCGCCGCGCGCGCCGAACAGCGTCTGACTGGAACCGCCGAAGGCAGCGCCCATTTCAGACCCCTTGCCTCCCTGAATAAGAACGATCACAATGAGAAACAGACTTACAATAAGATGTACGATCAAGATCAAAGTTGCAAACATTACTTCTCCTTTTTATAACGGACTAATTTAGCAAAACTGTCAGGTTTGAGACTGGCACCGCCGACAAGGCCGCCGTTAACGTCCCTGCATGCCATAAGGCTGTCAACGTTCTCCGGCGTTACGCTTCCCCCATAGAGGATACGGGTCCCGTCAGCAGCACCGCCGTACAACTTCTTAAGGCGTTCTCTGATAAAGGCATGCACCTCCTGGGCCTGCTCCGGCGATGCGGTCTTGCCTGTGCCGATGGCCCAGATGGGCTCGTACGCTACCACAAGATTATCTGCTTCAACGCCGTCCAGACCTTTATCGATCTCGCGGCCGATCACATCAAAGGTCCTGTTCGCCTCACGCTCTTCGAGAGACTCACCGCAGCAGAATATCACGCCAAGGCCGGCCTTCTTTGCCGCCTTTATTTTCCTGTTGATCACTGCGTCATCCTCGTGAAAATACTGACGTCTCTCGGAATGGCCGATGATGACATGGCTGCAGCCGGCGTCAAGAAGCATCGCAGGAGATATCTCTCCGGTAAAAGCGCCCTTCTCTTCCCAGAACATATCCTGGGCCGCAAGCTGGACATTCGTTCCCTTAAGGGCCTCACCAGCTGCTGCCAGCGAGGTAAAGGGCGGAGCGATCACGATATCCAGATCAGTCACATCCTTTACTGCAGGGATAAAATCACGCAGAAACTCGCGGGTTCCCGCAAGCGTCTTGTTCATCTTCCAGTTGGCTGCAATGAAGTCCTTCATGGTCAGATATTGTAATGATATAGGCCTGTTTCAGTCAAGGAGATGCGGGCAGCCGTCTGAATAGAAAAGGCCAGTGGCATGCTCCATGCCGCCGGCCTTCCTGACTATTAATGGAGCCGTCCAAGGTCAGCGTTTTTACATGAGACACGCCGGCTTTTCAGCTTTAGTCAACCCTCCACGGGATGACCACGTACCCTGCAACGGCTCCAGTATGCTTAATGCGATGCCCCAGATCCGGGAAACCAAGAGCTGTTTCTAATTGGGGGCTTCGAAAGATGCTTCAGGCTTCCTCCTCACTGCAGGAGGCTTGCTCACCGCATCTCACTCCCGCTCCCTAACCGAGTTGCTTGATCCTTTGGTTTAACCCGGTCCGGAGTACCGCAAACCCTTTTTCTGATTTTATTTTACCGCGTTCTGCATGGATGTCAAGAAGTATAACGATTGCAAATCATTCCTATAAGCTTAAAGAATTACCTTTCTTCGCAGCCGATCTAAATGCCGTATGGAGAGCTCTCTCAAGCAAAAATGAGAAAGATTTAATTGGCATATCAGGAGGGCTTCCTACATAATATCCCGATGAGTACGCGGCTGTCGGTGATCATCCCGAACCATAATGGCAGCGCCTTTATCGAGCCCTGCCTGCAGGCATTATTTTCTGTCAGGCACCAGCCCTTTGAGGTGATCGTTGTCGATGACTGCTCTACCGACAATTCAATCGATCTGATCAGCAGATTCCCCTGCCGCCTAATCCGGCTCGAAAAACAGGAAGGCGCCTCAAAAGCCAGAAACACCGGAGCACGGAACAGCTCCGGCAATGCCCTCTTCTTTATTGATGTGGACTGCGTTGTTCAGGACGATACCATCCTGCATGCGGTCAACGCGTATGAAAGGAACCAGGACCTTGTCATCGGCGGCAGCTATACTGCCATCGCCTATGACGACACCTTCTTCAGCACTTTCCAGTCGATCTTCATCAATCATTCGGAGTTCAAAAAACAGGAACCTGACTATATTGCGGCCCATGCCATGGTTATTGACAGGCAGATATTCGAAAAGAGCGGGGGCTTTCCCGAGGATTTTGCGCCGATCATAGAAGATGTGGAATTCAGTCACAGGCTGAAACGTTCAGGACACCGGCTTATCATGGACAATGCGCTTCTCGTGAGGCATATATTCAACTACGATCTTGATATGTCCCTCAGAAACGCGTTCAGAAAATCGAAATACTGGACTGCTTACTCCATTGCCAACAGGGACCTGACCGCAGACTCGGGAACAGCATCGATCGAACTGAAGGTCACGGTCTTCTGCTCCTGCCTCCTCTGGTTCCTATTCCTCTGTCTTATCTACGCTCCTCACACCCTCTGGCTGGTATGCATGCTCGTTGTCTTTGCCTTTGATCTTACGGAAAACAGGTCCCTGATCCGGGCGTTTTTCAGGGAAAAAGGCCTTGCATTCGGCGTCAAGGCAACGCTTTACTACACGATCATCTATCCCCTGGCAGTTGCGGCAGGCGGCGCAGCAGGCGCAGCGTATTATCTCCAAACCAAAAGGAATCCAGCATAATGTATTCACCCTTCCGTCATGTCAGCTCGATCCTCGTCAAAAAACGGCCTATTCACCTCACTTTTTTCATAACGCGGCAATGCAATGCCAAATGTCCTTTCTGCTTTTTTCTCAGGTCTGATGACACGCAGACGAGTAATGACCAGGAGCTCTCACTTGATGAGATCAGGAAGGTCTCTTCGTCCTTCGGCGATCTGCTCTGGCTCTCCTTCTCGGGCGGGGAGATCTATCTCAGAAATGATCTGCCCGAAATAAGCAGGATCTTCTACGAGAACAATAAGCCGGCGATCATGCTCTTTCCGACGAACGGTCTGCTTCCCGGCCGCATCCGTGAGATGACCGGCCAGATACTCAAAGACTGCCCCAAGAGTACGATCGCAGTGAAACTGTCACTCGACGGCCTCAATGAGACCCACGACAGGCTGCGCAATACTCCGGGCAGCTTTTTAAAGACCATGGAGACCTATCATCTGCTGAAGGACCTGCTTGACGAATACCCTAACTTTGAACTCGGCGTGAACACGGTCTTCTGTGCTGATAATCAGGACGAAATGGACCTTATCATAGATTTTGTCAGCAAGATGGACAACATAAAGACACATACCATCTCGCTTGTCAGGGGAAACCTTGCTGATAAAGCCTTTCAAAATATTGACCACCAAAAATATCAGTACGCGATCAAGCGGCTTGAAAAGAACCTGAAGCAGAAAGAGTCGGCAAAGACCTATCGCTTCCGGGGCGCGCGCATCAAGGCAGCGCAGGACATACTCCAGCGCAGCCTCATCTCCCGGACGAACAATGAGCAGAAGCGGCTGATCCCCTGTTATGCCGGCGTATTGAACCTGGTCCTCGAAGAGACCGGAGAGGTCTTCCCCTGCGAGATCCTGAGGCGGAGACTCGGCAATGTCAGGGACTATGGCTATGATATTCAAAGACTTCTCCGGTCGGACAGGGCAAAGGCAATACTGAACAGCATCAGGGACAGCCAGTGCTTCTGCACGCATGAATGCTATTTTATGACCAACATCCTCTTTAATCCGCGTCTGTATCCTGCGCTTGCACGCGAATATCTGCAGATAAAGTAGCGTCCGCAGGAATATCGGCGACCTCCTCTCCTTGTCGAGTCGCCTGTGGCGACCTTGCCCTGCTTTTCCCCGGCACGGTATGATTAAACCCTATGCAGAAAGACGTTATCATAATCGGTGCCGGTGCGTCCGGCCTCATCTGCGCAATGGAGGCAGGCAGGCGCGGCAGGTCCGTGCTTGTTATTGACCATAGTCAGAAGATCGGGTCCAAGATACGGATCTCGGGCGGCGGCAGATGCAATTTTACGAACCTGCATGTCTCAGCAGACCATTATATTTCAGAGAACCCTCATTTCTGCAAGTCCGCACTTTCCCGGTATAGACCTGAGGACTTCATATCCCTGCTCAGGAAGCACAAGATATCGTTCCATGAAAAAGAGGCAGGCCAGCTCTTCTGTGATGCGACATCTGCGGAGATCATCGTTATGCTCAGGACAGAGTGCGAAAAGGCAGATGCAGAGTTCCTCCTCGGATGCAGTGTTAATAAGATTATGAAGGACAACCTGTTCAGCGTTGAAACGAACAGGGGGGTATTTCAAACAGGATCACTGGTCATTGCAACCGGCGGACTGTCCTATCCGAAGCTGGGGGCTTCTGACCTCGGCCTCAGGATCGCGAAGCAGTTCAGCATCAGCGTCATTTCGCCAAGGCCGGGCCTTGTGCCGCTCACCCTTTCCTCAAAAGAGCTAGAAGTCTTCCGTGAACTGAGCGGTGTCTCGATCAATGCCGAAGTCAGCGCAAACAAAACGTCATTTAAAGGAAGCCTTCTCTTCACCCATCGCGGACTGAGCGGACCGGCCATCCTCCAGATATCCTCATACTGGAACAGAGGCGACGTAATCTCGATCGATCTTCTGCCCGGCATGAATGCCCATGATCTTCTCCTTGAAAACAGACAGAGCAGAAAAGAGATCAAGACGCTCCTTTCTCAATATCTGCCTTCCCGCTTCACTCATGCCTGGTGCAGCAATTATCTTCAGACCAAACCTGTCTGCCAGTTCAATGAAAAGGAGCTGCGGGAGGCGGCTGAGAAGCTCAATGCGTGGCAGGTAAAACCGTCCGGCACCGAGGGATATGCTGCGGCAGAGGTGACTGTTGGCGGAATAGATACGACTGAAGTATCATCCAAGACCATGGAAGCAAAAAAGGTCCCGGGACTTTATTTCATCGGGGAGGCACTTGATGTGACTGGGCAGCTGGGCGGATTCAACCTTCATTGGGCCTGGGCATCGGGTCATGCGGCAGGACAGTATGCCTGAAGAGAGGACCATAATCCTGGCATCCGGATCACCCCGCCGCAAGGAGCTCCTTAGTCTCATCGGCCTGAAATTCAGGGTCGATGTGAGCGACTATGAAGAGGACCTCGGGCTTAAGCTCAAGCCGCACGAACTCGCAAAATTTCTCTCTTATGAAAAAGCCCGTGCAGTCGCGCATAAGTATAAGGATGCGATTGTCATTGCTGCAGACACCTTCATCGTCTTCAGAAACCATCTTTTAGGCAAGCCACATACTGATAGCGAAGCACTCAGAATGCTCATACTCCTCAACGGAAGGGTTCATTCTGTAGTTACCGGATACACAGTGCTGGATACCAGGTCAGGGAAAAAGATCTCCCGCTCAGTAGAGACAAAGGTCTGGTTCAGGAAAATAACTATTGACGAACTGAGGGCATATGTGAAGACAGGCGAGCCACTCGACAAGGCAGGTGCGTACGCGATCCAGGGCATCGGTTCACTTCTCATAAAAAAGATCGAAGGCGATTACTTTAATGTCATCGGTCTGCCTGTGGCAAGTCTTGCTGTGACGCTGAAGAAGTTCGGGATAAGCGTTTTAAAAAGTTAATACCTCTGCGAATCAGACACTGGCCGCCGAGCCATGATTTTCGTATCTGATATTCAACACATTCCACAATCTGTCAGTTACGTTGAATTGCAACATTTGACCATTGAACTTAGTCTTTGTTCTTTTTCTGCTGGGCTATTTCTTCCATGAGGTCCATCTGAACTTCCTGTATCTCTAAGAGCCTTTGCCATTGGTTCGTCAGAAGATGATCCATCTTTTCATGAAGATGCCGTATCTCTATCTCAGCCTTGAGATTGACCTGATAATCATGTTCGGCATGTATCCGGTCTCTCTCTTCCTGGCGATTCTGGCTCATCATAATTACCGGAGCCTGAATGGCCGCAAGACAGGAGAGGATAAGGTTGAGAAATATAAACGGATATGGATCAAAAGGTCTTGTGAGAAGTGCTACAGAGTTAATTATCACCCATACTATAAGCACAAAAACAAAAATGGCAATAAACTTCCAGCTTCCACCAAAATCGGCGATTTTGTCGGCTAACTTCTGGCCAAAGGTTAATTGCTGCTCATATTCATAATTCAGATTTCTGGTTATGAGATCCTGCTCTTTAAGGCTTTCGACAACCTGTTTTTCTAATGAAGATAATTCACCCTTATCCTGCTCAATTATGGACTGTACATATCCGGCCCTGAAACGATTAAGATCCGTTACACATATATATCCATCAGGATCCCAGTCCGGGATTGTTTTTTGTATCACAGCCGCTATGGGGTTACGTACAATATTTCCAGGCAATAATTCACTCTGTTTCTTTTGCTGCTTGCAGACCTGGCATATAATGGATGCAGTACGTGTCTTCGTCATTTCGGTCACCTGCACTAACATAATACAATAAAGACGGAAAACGCCATATGCTCGATACGTTTCATGGCCGGTCCGTTATGTTCCTTCCGGGCGGTCCTGAGAAAAGCCCTATGCATACTTCGCGGCGAATTGTGACGTGTAACGCCAAAATGATAATGTCCTAAATGGCCAAAGTAGAAATGTCCTGAAATAAGAGAAGCTACCATGCTGAAGCAGAGGAGGCATGGATGGCAGGAAAGGACATTATCATGGCGAGTCAGAGGGAGTTGAAGCGGTTACATGTCGTGCAGAAAGTGATAGAGGGCGCACTGAAGCAGACAGAGGCAGCAGAGATGCTTTCATTAAGCATCAGGCAGACCGGAAGGATCGTTATACGGGTAATGGAAGAAGGTTCCCGGGGAATAGTACACCGGTCTCGTGGGCAGGAATCAAACAGGAAACTGCCACAAGAGGTCAAAGAACAGGTGCTTGGGCTATACCGGCAGCACTACGAAGGATTTGGACCGACTTTGGCCCAGGAGAAGCTCCTTGAGAGAGACGGTATTAAGATAAGTGACGAAACCCTTCGGGTATGGTTGATAGAGGCAGGGCTCTGGAAGAAGAAGCGTAAAGGCAGACAGCACCGTCAGTGGAGGCCCCGGAAAGACCGATATGGGCAGATGATACAGGTAGATGGCTCACACCACGATTGGTTTGAAGGCAGAGGGCCGGAATGTGTGTTTATGGGCTATATCGATGATGCTACCGGCAAGATTTACGGAAAGTTTTACGGATATGAGGGAACGATCCCAGCCATGGACAGCTTCAAGCGATATATCAGGAAGTATGGCATTCCGATGAGCCTTTACATGGACAAGCACAGCACATACAAATCAACAGGGAAACCGACCATAGAAGATGAGCTAAATGGCACAGAACCGGCAAGTGAATTCGGCAGGGCATTGAAAGAACTGGGCGTAGAGCTGATTCATGCTCATTCACCTCAGGCAAAAGGGAGGGTTGAGAGACTGTTTAATACCCTTCAGGACCGTCTGGTCAAGGAGATGAGGCTCAGAGGCGTAAGCAGTATTGCAGAGGCAAATGAGTTCCTTAAAGAGTATCTACCGATCTATAACAGGCGCTTTGCCAAAAAGGCAGCGGAAGCAGAAAACCTCCATAGACCTGCCCCCAAGGGACTGAACCTCGACAGGATTCTCTGTATCAGGACGGAGAGGACCCTGAAAAATGACTTTACGATTACCCATGATCGGAAGCTCTATCAGATCGAAGAGGCAGTGAAGACAAAGAAGCTGATGGTAGAGGAATACACAGATGGTTCAATGGCAATCTGGTGCAAAGGGCAGAAGGTAAAGTTCAGGCAGATAGCAGTAAAGCCCGAGAAGCTACCAAAACCATTGCCGGTGCCAAAGCGAAGGAAACTATCGATCCCAGCAAAAGACAATCCTTGGAGGAGACTCTTCTTTGTCCCTAAGAAGATGAAAATAAAAGCAGCATGAATACCGGACATTTCTAAATTGGTAAAAACAGGACATTTCTATTTTGGGTTGACA
>CAYXBA010000017.1:47994-78875 GCA_964463135.1 uncultured Nitrospiraceae bacterium | reverse complement strand
GAGCGTTATTCCGAAGGTGAGGTTGCCCGCGAAGAAGTGCTTGAAACTCTTAACCTTAATTATTTCCAATTGCTCGATCTCCTCGAAGAACAACATATCAGTCGCCCTCGGGTGACAGATGAGATAGCCGAACGGATGTCGAATGAGATGGTGAAAATGCTTAGGGAGGTGGAGCTTGCAGAAGGTCGTACTGATCATCCCTGATTCCGGTCCTTTAATCAGCCTTGCAAGAGGTAAAAGCCTTGAACTTTTGCTTGCTCTGGAAATTCCTGTGTACATTGTCGATGTCGTCTACGAAGAGGTGACATCGTATAGAGATTTTCCAGATGCATTAGAAATAGAGAAGTTTGTTCAAGCAAACGCCAACGGCAAGATTCACAAATTCAACACAGAGATTATGGAAGATATAGAGGCGAGGAAGAGGAAAACGCCTGGTTACCGAAAAAAGCATGCAGGAGAAATGGCGATCGCCGAGATGGTTACAAGACTCGACGAGATAGCCAATCGTAATGACCCTGTCATGATGATCTTCGAAGATGACAAGGCACCGAGAATTCCGGCAATAGCTCTCCTGGGCAGAAATACCTGGATCCTTTCGACATGGAGCTACCTCCTTGGCTTAGAGAAGAAAGGTCTGATACCATCGGCAGTAAACGTATGGGAGAAAATCACAAACAAAGAAGGAGGTTGAAATAGCTCCTACTGGATTCAGCCCAAGTAACTGGTAGGACGTCTTAACTCGCCTACTATTTGACTCTCTACTCTCTTTCGTGCCTTCCCGTCATAAAAATGATATACAAGGAAGAGAAAAGTTGGTGTACACCAACTTTTTGAAACAATTTGTAACAATTGCGTACTGTACACGTGATTTAAACGTTCCATAGCGAGCTCAGCCTAATATCTCTCGCATCTTTCGTATGGATAACCTTTTCTGCGCCATTTCTCCTCCTTGATTCGTTTATCAAGGCAGAACAATGGCCTATCTTTCTTCGGATTATCCAGCTTTAGGTATGGGTTATTTTAGGGGGATTCGGCATGCTCCGGAATTCAAAAAAGAAGAGAAGAAGTTGGTGTACACCAACTTCTTCAAACATTTGCGTAAGTTTAGGGAGATTTTTTTGGTATTTTTTCCCTTCTTTCGCCTCTACCTCCTCCCTACTAACTTTGAACCAGATGCGCATTTCAACTTTTGCACGAATGAACCGTTTTTTTTCGATTCACGATTCACGCTTCACGGCCTCTCGACACTATTACGCTTTATCCGCCCCGGCGGACCCGTCTGTGGCGAACGCTTCCCGGTCTTTTTCGCTCTTTAATCGATTACGATTCACGATTTACGCTTTACTGTCTTTGAAAAGATGACACGCATGAGGAACATGGGGTTTGATACGAAATTGCAGTACCAGAGGCGCTCGTAGGAACTCACGCCTCACGCTTCACGCTTTACGGCCTCTCTACGCTTTTACGATTTTCCTGCTGCTCAGCCCGACTTTATGAAAGGCATTTCGTGTATCAATAATGCAGGCTGCGTGCTTGGCGATGAACTGATAATCGTATGCAGAGTGGTCGGTCAGAAGCAGGACAATGTCCGCTTTTTTCAGTTCAGCAGGCGTCAGTTTTTTTGACCGCATATCTATGTCAGGATAATGGCGGTGCCCTCTGCATATCGGGACCAGGGGATCGTTGTATTCCACCCTGGCACCCTTGGCCTTCAGGAGCTGTATGATTCGCAGGGAAGGGGACTCGCGCTGGTCGTCTATGTCCTTTTTGTAAGCGACCCCAAGGACCAATATCCGTGCCTTGTTGATACTTTTGCCTCTTTTGTTCAGGGCCTCAACAGTTTTATCTGCCACATAATACGGCATGCTGGTGTTGATCTCGCCTGCCAGTTCTATGAAGCGCGTTGAAACATCAAATTCCCGGGCCTTCCAGGTGAGATAAAAGGGATCGATCGGGATACAGTGGCCGCCAAGGCCGGGGCCCGGATAGAAGGCCTGGAACCCGAAGGGCTTTGTCTTTGCTGCCTCGATCACTTCCCATACGTCGATATCCATCTTGTCAAAGAGGATCTTCATCTCATTAACCAGGGCAATATTGACCGAGCGGTAGATATTTTCGAGAAGTTTTGCCGCTTCTGCGACCTTTGGCGATGAAACAGGGACTGTCCGTGTGACGATCCTGTCATACAGCGCCTTTGCAGCCTTGAGGCATTGGGCCGAATATCCGCCGACCACCTTGGGGATGGTTGAGGTCGAAAAGTCCTTGTTGTTGGGGTCTTCACGCTCCGGAGAAAAGGCGAGATAGAAATCCTTGCCTGCCTTCAGTCCCTTTGCCTCAAGTATGCGCTTCAGGTCTTCATCCGTGGTCCCGGGGTAAGTGGTTGACTCAAGGACCACAAGCTGGCCCTTTCTGAGATGCTGCGCTACGGCCCTGCCGGTGTTAAAGACATAGCTCATGTCAGGTTCGCGGTTCTTGTTCAGCGGCGTAGGAACGCAGATGATGATGCAGTCCATTTTCGACAAGCGGCTGAAATCGGTTGTCGGCTGGAAAGCTGACAAGCTTGCAGGCCCTCCGGCTACAGATTTCTTGCGAACTATAGCAGCAATAGCATCAGCCGGAATATGCTTTATGTAGCTTCTGCCTTTTTTGAGAAGATCGACCTTTTTCTGATCTACATCAAACCCGGTCACTTGAAACCCGGCTCTGCAGAACTCAATGACCAGCGGCAGGCCGACATACCCGAGCCCGACCACGCCGATCTTAGCCCTGTTATTCTTTATCATGCTTAGAAGATCCATGCATTACCCCCCATTAAATAGTTATAAAAGCTGCATTGTTGCCAAGATAAATCTTTATTACGGGTATGATTATAGTCCATGAGCCGTCAGTGTGCAAAGATATCACGCTTCATCCGCCTCGGACGGACCCGCCCGAATGCGGACTGTGGCGGGCGATTTGCAATTTACACGTTACGCTTCACGCCGTGCGAATAACTCATCACGAAGTGCGAATTACTTTTTACGTCTTACGCGGGACGGGAGATGATGACAATACGCTGATTTGCTCAGGGGCCAATGGCAGCCTTCTGACGCGGTGGCGAAGATCTTCAGCAACGATGATCGCTCCATCTTCCAGTGCAGGACTTGACTCAAGAAGAACGCGGGACAGGCGCTCGATCACATGGAGCGTTGCCGTGTTGTGAAGACGAAAGAGAACAACGCTCACCAGTTTGTCGCCTGATAATGCAAGAATCTCCCCAAAATCGAGATCAAAGGTCAGAACTATGCGATTCTCGGCAGCAGCCTTTAAGAAAATATCGGCATCCGGGAGGCATTGAAGATTTTCGTCGCGAAGGTGTACCGCGTCATGCCCATTGATCCTCAGCCAGTCAACAACCCTGAGCGAAACTCCCATATCCGCAAGGAAGCGCACTGTTGTCAGGCGGAATAGACTTCTTCCTGGGTCAGCCAGGCAGCATATTCCAATGCCTGCCGAACATCTTCAGCATCGAGGTCAGGGTAGTCGACGAGGAGCTCATTGAGCTGGGCCCCATGGGCTATCTGTCCGACAATGACAGACACGGGGATTCGCATGCCACGAATGCAGGCCCTGCCGCCCATAATGCCGGGATCAAAAGTAATGCGGTCAAAAAGAAGCATAGTGTTCACTCCTTCCGTATTGAATTCATTATATCACGAGAGCTATGAAAATGAAGAACAAAACAATGCATGTTCATCTCAGCCCTCCAGCTCTCAGCTCTTGGCTTTTTTTCGATTCACGATTTACGACTTACGATTCACGGTCTTTCCACGCCTCAGCTCTTTGCTATTAAACTTACGCTTCACGGTCTTTGTAACGCTTCGCGCTCATTAACCGTTTACGCTTTACACTTCACGCCTCACGGTCTTTGTAACGCTTCGCGCTCATTAACCGTTTACGCTTCACGCTTTACACTTCACGCTTTACGGCCTTACTACGCCTAACGCTTAATAGACTTGAACAGCATGATCAGGGGATTGAAAAGATAATAGGGGAGGAGTTTCAGTGAGCCGTGGGGGAGGTTGTACCGAAGGCGGATCTCGGCAGGATGCGGGAAGAGTCTTCGAAGGAGTACTCTGAGAATATTCAGAGGGGAGTCAAGAAGGACCAAAAGCATGAGCATCCTGAGACGTGAGTTGATCGGCGGATTGAAAACCCCCGCCATGACTTTGTTCTTAAGAACGTCATAGCCAATCATCCTGCTGCGCTCGACAGGCTCCGGGATCTCGACAGAGAATATATCATGGAAGATATTTGCGGTAAAGTTCGCAAGCCGCCCCATCTTTAATTCCCTGGCATATTGCATGAACTTGTCCCAGTCAAAGGCGTTAGCCTGCCTGGAGACTATCCCGAGGGGAAGCATGAAAAACCTGAGTGGCAGGAACCCATGGGAAAATAACCGAAAGACCAGATAGAGGAGATACCTCTCCTGTGATAGCTGAAGGATCTTTTGGCCTTGATATTCAGTGGTCGTCAGATCCTTCCACCAGTAATCCGGATCGACACTGAAGTAGCGCATTACCAGGTTCCAGTGAAGTTCCAACACAGTTGCCTCTTTGTGAAAGTAGAGATGATATGAGCCTGCCAGCTGGTCCTGCTCACTGATGACACTGCTGATCTCATATCCGTTTGTGATGAGTATGTCTCGTGCCTTTTTCAGGTCGCCCCACCGGACAAGGAGGTCTAGATCAGAGGTGGGGTACAGGCCCATATCGCCCAGCAGGGTCTCGGCAGCAAAGGAACCTTTCAGAGGGATTGAGCTTATCCCTGCCCGGCTTAAGATATTGATTAGCTGCAAGGTCTCTTTAAGATGGGCAGCATTTCTTTGGATGGTCATTATGTAGTGAGTCTGGAGCAGCTGTATAATCGCGCGTGGAACGATCTGAATAGTTGAAAGGTTTTTATAAAGCAGAGGTGTCACCTGGTTCATATTTGCAAGCTGAATGAGCCGGTCATAATTAACAGGCCTTGATATGTTTGACAGGAGTGTCTGAACTTCCTGCATGACCAAAGCCGAAGGAAAAGGCTGCAAGAGGAGAAGGACAATACGCTCTTCAGGAGATAACTTCATGGGGTATTGTAGCAGGGAAAGGGGAAGTTTTATGAAGACCGGAGTGTGGAGAGGCCAGCAGCAGCGGGGAGATCAGTCAAATGCATTCAACGCGGGATCAGGCAGTTTTTTTCCGGTCACCTACGCCGAACAGGAGGCCTGCAACGCTGATATCCTCATCTATCTCTTCCCAGTGAATACCTGTGCCTCCTCCACTCAACTCGAATTGCGAACGCTGCTGAGATGTGGCATGTAAAAGTCTGGGGAAATATGCCAGAGGCACAGACAACTGCCTGCCATCAGTAAGTTCCAGCCAAAGGTTTTCGGAATCAGTCCAAACCTTCCTGGCTGCTGCCGTAGCTACCGAAGTATGCATACCAAGCCTCCTTAAATAAATCCTGCTTCTGCTCTATTATACCTTCAAGTTCATTCAATTCTGAAGTATTTAATGCATAGGAGTTTTCGAGCCTCACCTCAGGCTCAAGCCAGAATTTTGCAGTGCTTGAGCCCTTGCGCAGATGGATATGGGCTGGCTCCTGAGGGTCGCCTTCATTTGAGAAGAAAAAGAAGCTGTAGCCCTTTACCCTATAAATTGTCGGCATTCTTACCTGACATTATCCATACACAGTGACTGTTCTACCTGCATGTCTGTCATTATAAACCCTTCGAAGACAAAAGCGGAACCTGCGGAAGAAGATCGTGATAGACGGCAAAGGTCTTTTGCAGAACAATGTCTACAAAGACTTCGTCGAGATTACCAATGCTTCTCGATCGCTTTCTTGAGGAGGTCCTGCATCCAGCCCGAGAAGTTTACGGTCTGATATTGCCGGCCCATGACATCCCGCGCTCGTCCCGCATCGATAAGTGCCTCCTTTGCTTCAAGAACTGCCTTCTCAAGGAGCGCTTCAAGAGCAGCGTCATCAGTTTCATAAAGGTCAAGGTGATCAACAAGCTGATCCTTGTCTTTATCTGTGAGCCGATAAAAGAGATAGCCCTCTTTTTTTGAGAGTTGCTCTATGCCGAAGGCGAGCATTGTACCTGCGGGGCGTTCTGACGATAGTTTGGGACGATCTTCTGCAGGGCCGGGATCACCTCATCGACCGCGTTCTCTTTGATAATGCGTTCGAATTCATCAATATGGACCTGCAGCTCAAGGTAAGTTGGAACAAACGACGGGATCGCGGCGCGTATCTTCTCGTGCGGCGTTTCTGTTGACCGTTCTGTCTCATCGAAAAGCTCTTCAAAGAGTTTTTCTCCCGGCCTCAGGCCAGTGAACTCTATCTGAATATCTTCATGGGGAACCATGCCTGAGAGTCTGATGATGTTTTCGGCGAGATCCACTATTCTTATCTGGTCACCCATTTCGAGGACGTAGATATCCCCGCCTTTTCCAAGCGCAGCTGAAATAAGCACAAGCTGAACAGCCTCCGGTATAAGCATAAAAAAACGTTTTATGTCTGGGTGGGTTACCGTGATCGGGCCGCCGTTATGCAGTTGCTCCCTGAAGATATGCACAACGCTGCCGTTGCTGCCGAGGACATTGCCGAACCGCACAGTTGTGAATTTTGTTGAGGAGCTCCCGTTCATGCTGAGTCCCAGAAATTCTGTTATGCGTTTCGTTGCACCCATCACATTGGTCGGGTTGACCGCCTTGTCTGTCGAGATGGTCACAAAGCTCTCTGTCCCATACTGTGAAGCTGCCTGTATCAAGTTGCGTGTGCCGAAGATGTTGTTCTTCACCGCCTCGAGGGCATTCAGCTCCATGAGCGGCACATGCTTGTGGGCTGCAGCATGAAATACTACCTGGGGTCTGAACTCAGAGAAGAGTGCGGCAACCGTTGCAACATCTCGCATATCGCCCACAACAGTAACTATAACGGGTGATGGGTTCTGCCCCTTGCTCTTTGCTTTTTGTTCTTTGTTCCTTAGTTCCATATCAATAGCGAAAAGGCCATTTTCATATCGATCAAAAAGAATAAGTTTTGACGGGCCATACAGCATGATCTGCCTGCAGAGCTCAGAGCCGATCGAGCCGCCTGCCCCGGTCACCAGCACAGCCTTGCCCTTGATATGAGCAGATACCTCCTCAATATCCGTACGTATCGGCTCCCTCTCGAGAAGATCTTCAAGAGAAAGCGGCCGGATCTGTGAAACCGTTACCTTCCCCTCAATTATGTCATGCAGACCGGGAAGGGTCTTTACCGGTATGTGAAACGCCTTGCAATACTCATAGACCTCCCGGATGACCTTTGCGCTCATAGCAGGCAGCGCGATCAGGATCTCATCCGGCTGATGCAGCTTCACCACATCAACGATCTTTTCCCTTGGGCCGAAGATCGGCAGACCGTGGATCTGCATCCCTTTCTTACGAGGATTGTCATCGATAAAGCCGATCGGCTCAATATTGTAGCGGGGATTATTCAGCATATCCCGCACGATCATCTCGCCGGCATCTCCTGCACCTATGATAAGAACCTTTCTTGACGAGACCTGGCGCTCAAGGTATTCCCGGAATACCCGAAACCCAAGCCTCGTGCCGCCTGAGATCATCAGGAGCAGCAGGCCGTCAAGGATATAGATGGAGCGTGGATATTGGGTATCGCCAGTGAGCAGTCTGACCAGAACAAAGAAGACAACGCTTCCAAGAAGGACCGTCCACATGAGCTTAACAAGATCCCTGACGCTTGAATATTTCCAGAGGTCCTTGTACAGCCCAAAGCCGGCGTACATTGCAAGGCGGATCGCAAGCAGGACAGGCAGATAACTCAGAAATATATGCCACTGCGCGTCATTGAAAGTGTGGGATATGAAGCCTTCGAATCTGAGGACAAAGGCAAAGTAATTAGCAGCAGCAGCCTGAAGAAGATGAAGAAGTGCGACCATGATCCGCCGATAGCGGAATATGGTGTCCCTGAGAAATGTGTAGATCCTTGTAGTGAGAAGCCGCCCCATGTTGTCCCCTGCCTGCTGCTTTATTTTTACAGGCTTTTCCAATGAAGATAATCTACCAGAAAGAGAGCTGCCATTACAAATTACTTAAAGGGCTTGATTGATTAAAGGTAAGGGATAGATTACCTTATTTATCCTGCCTTCCTGAGATGTTCCTTTACTCTTGTCTGAACTTTGGCCCTGCTCTTTTTTTCACTACTCCGGAGGTTTTGAAATAGACCTCGAAGGCTATAGTTCGACTTCTTTGCCAGTTCTTCTCCAGCCTTTCGGACTTCCTGAACTATCGGATCTTTCCACATAATCTCATTCTCCTTTCATCGTCGGCATTAATTCTTCCGGGGTACATATTATCGGAGTCTTAATGCCGTGGGACATATTTATCTGCATCAGTTTCTTGATAACTTCTCCGTTTGCAATATGAGAGCAATTCCAGGTCACGAGATAATCGACGCTATGGACCGATGCAACGGCAAGATGAACAGCATCGCGGAGAGCCTTAGGAGGTATTTTCAGCTTTTCTACATACACTTGGGCCATCTTCTCGACCGTCGGATTCAGATCAAGATGAGTGAACCTTTTCAATAGTGCTAATCGTTTCTTTGCCGCATCGGGATCACCAGCCCTGGCCTCCTCAACCACGATTTCAGAAATGAAAGCATCATACCTCTTTAATGCCGTATCCCACCACTCCCGCGTTATTTCCTGATGCGCAAGAACTATTATGTCGCGGCTGGGTTTTGACGCGTAATAACTGACAACTGTGGTTTCAAGATATATCGATTCTTTCATTTCGTATCTCCAGTGCTATTTTACCATTCCGGCCCAGTTATTTCTCAGCCCTGACTCAGAACTGTCCGGCTATTTTTCGATCGATATATTTGACTGAATTCACCAGGGGAGTTTTTGAAAGAATGAAGCCAACAGAGACGCCTAGAATATTTGCGAACATATCATAATAAGAAAATGTCCGGTACCACGTTATCCCCTGAATATATTCAAGAATAATTCCCATAACAACAAAGAAACCGGAAATGAACCAGCCAATGCGAGAATTGATAATCAATTGGGCAAAGTAAAGAACCAGAACAGCGTATGCAAGGATATGGCCGAGCTTAAGGTCATTTTCAATCTGTAGATAGGGCGGAAAAGCATCTGTCAGAGATAAGTAAATGACTGCGGCTACCAGCGCCGCACCGATACAGCGCCAAGCCGGTTTAAGTTTCAATGGGCGGAATGTATTCATTTTGCCAGCTTGTCTTAATGTTTCACCCCCTCCCGCCTTATAACTTTCAGGGCAGTAAGGAAAAGGATTCGGAGATCAAAAAGAAAGGATTGGTGCCTCAGATAATACTCATCGAAATCGACCTTAACCGGAATCGGCAGTTCGTCGCGGCCATTAATCTGGGCCCAGCCGGTCAGGCCGGGGGTGAGTTTATGGATTCCTTTCTCGGTCCTAAGTGCGATCAGATCGTCCTGGTTGAAGAGGGCAGGCCTCGGTCCGACAAAACTCATTTCACCTTTGAGAATATTCCAGAACTGGGGCAGTTCGTCGAGGCTGGACTTGCGAAGAAACTTGCCTATGGGAGTCAGATAGCGATCAGGGTTGTCGAGCAGGTGTGTGGCAACAGCAGGGGTATCGGTCCTCATGGTGCGGAACTTCGGCATCTTGAAGATTGAGTTATTGCGACCAACCCTGTCAGACCAGTAGAGGATGGGACCGGCAGAGGTGAGCTTAACCAAGATGGCGACAAGCAGCATAGGCATGGCAAGGATTACGATAGCCAGAAGTGAAAAGGCAAGGTCAAAGAGCCGTTTCATTAGTTCATCAATTCTCTGTAAAGCGCTAAAGTCTGAGCTGCAATTTTTTCCACTGCAAATTCTTCAACCGCAATCTCTCGTCCTCGGAGACCCATCTTTTGGCGTAATTCCGGATTTTCGATAAGCTGTTGCAGTGCATCGGCAAGTTCAACTGTGCTACGAACGGGAACCAGAAAGCCATTAATGCCATGCCGCACTACCTCTCGACAACCAATTGTATCTGTCGTTACTATAGGGCGTCCGCTTGCCGCAGCCTCCAGCAGGGCCTTGGGCAATCCTTCACGGTAGGAAGGAAGGCACACGATATGGGAATTTGCCAAGACCTTCGGCATATCATTACGTCGATCCCACCAGTCGACATAACCCTCTGCTGCCCAGTAAGACAACTGCGTGACACTAATTGCAGCATGATTGTGCGAATCAGTATCACCAACCAGGACAAAATGTGCCTTGACGCCACGGTTTCTCAATAAGCGCGCCGCTGCGACAAATTCAACAACCCCCTTATCTTTCAACATGCGTGCAGGCAATACAACGCTGACCATAACCATAGTTGGCTCTGGTTGAAAAAAAAATTCCTTTGTATCGACTCCTGCCCCGCGAATGAGCCTTGTTCGAGTGGCATCAACCATGCCGGCATTAACCAACATTGTAAGGTCATCCTGATTTTGCATTATCAGTCGCGATTTTTTACTATTCAGCACTGTTTTGAAAGCAATATTTAAGAATGGGCGGATCATGCGGGTTTTGAGATTATTGGCAGTAAAGAGATAACCCATCCCTGTGAGAGCGTTGATTATATTCGTTACCCCTGCAAGTATAGCTGCAACAGAACCATACAGTATTGGCTTGATAGCTACATGGTGTACAATATCAGGGTGTTCTTGGCGATAAATTGAGGTAAGGCGGGCAATTGCCGCCAACTCTTTCAACGGATTCATGCTGCCGCGATCAAGATCAAACGGAATAAGTTTGATCCCTTTACTACGAATCAGATCAGCATGAGCTTTGACTTTAGTCACGAGTACAACATCATAACCTGCATCCAGAGCAGCAAGAGCAAGAGGAAGACGGTGTGAACAGAAAACCCAGTCTTCTGTGATGAAGAATAGCAGCTTTGGCCGAATCACTTGTTATTCGCCAACCATGACTGAAACATCAGCACATCCCACAGATGATACTGCCAGTTAAGTTTGCCAGAGAGATGCTCCGACCATTTCTGACGTATTGGCGCCGGATTAAAGAAACCTTCCTGTCTCAGTCGTTTTTCGCTTAACAACTCTTCTGACCAATCCCGCAACGGACCGCGTAACCAGGAATCAATCGGCACCCCAAACCCCTGTTTAGGCCGCTCAATCAGTTCTTTTGGGACATATTTGTAAAGCACTTGACGCAAAATCCACTTGCCCACACCTTCACATATTTTGAGTTCAAGCGGCAAGCGCCAGGCAAACTCAACTACCCGGTGATCCAGAAATGGCACTCGCGTCTCAAGACTTACTCCCATTGCAGCACGGTCAACTTTAGTAAGAATGTCATCCGGCAAATAGCTGAGCATATCCAGCGCCATCATTCGCTCAATATCGCTGTTTGTCGCTGGCTGTCGTGTTATATCGGTGAGCACGGTGGCTGGTTCAATAGCGCCTATTACCAGTGCTGCCGGGTCGGGCCAATGAGAAACAACCCCGCGATATAACTCTGGGACAGAACTGCTTGCCATCACGCCCGCTCCTTTATGAAGATAATCGCCCCAATTGACTGTCCCGTATTTGTCAGGCAGCACTGGAAATAAAGCCTTGGCCATCGCATTCCAGTTGCGAGGTGATGCGCGCGTAATAGCCCACGCTATCAGGGAACGTATACTAACGGGCAAAAGAGACAACTTCTTCCACATGCGACTTGTCAGAATATAACGGTTATAGCCTCCAAACAGCTCATCTCCAGCATCGCCCGACAACGACACCGTGACATGTTGTCTGGCCATATTAGAAACTAAATAGGTTGGGATCTGAGACGAATCAGCAAAAGGCTCGTCGTATAGGCTGGATAAACGAGGGATCACGTCGAGCGCATCCTGGAAGGTCACATATAACTCAGTGTGGTCGGTCCCCAAATGCTTAGCTACAGCCTTGGCGTGTTCTGCTTCGTTGTAAAGTTCGTCATGAAACCCGATGGAAAAAGTGCGCACCGGGCGTGATGCCTGAGCCTGCATCAACGCAACTACCGTGGACGAATCTACCCCACCCGAAAGAAACGCCCCCAAGGGCACATCGGCCATCATCTGCTGGCCAACAGCGTCCTTCAGCAAGATTTCTAACGAGTTCACCGCCTCGTTGGCACTACCCGCGAATGGCAGTGCCAGGCCGGATTCCACCACCTGCTTAGCCGACCAATATGGCACCACTCGCGGTTCACGCTTGTTCAGAGAAACTGTCAAGAGACATCCGGGTTGAAGCTTGGCAATTCCCTGATAAATAGAATAAGGCGCAGGGATGCAGTTATGTCTCATCAGTAGTGCAAGCGCATTGCGGTCCACCTCAGCTTTAAAAGCTGGATGTGCCCGTAGCGCCTTCAACTCTGAACCAAACAGGAAGACATCGCCCTGCCAGCCATAATACACTGGCTTCTCTCCCATACGATCACGCCCGAGGGTGAGCATGCGGGTATGCCGATCCCATACCGCAAAGGCAAACATGCCAATGGACATTTCTATTGTGGATTGAATATCCCAGGCATCAAAACCTGCCAGCAGAGTTTCCGTATCGGAATGTCCTTGCCAGTTGGGAGCTGTACCAAGTGCTTCAAGTGATCTTCTGACTGCAAGATGGTTATAAATCTCTCCGTTAAAAACAATTACATAACGCCCGCTGCCAGAGACCATAGGCTGATGGCCTGCCACAGAAAGGTCCACAACCGACAAACGCCGGTGAGACAGACCAATTCCTGACGCACAATCGAGCCACAGACCAGTGTCATCCGGTCCTCGGTGTGCGATAGCGGCACCCATTGATTTAAGTGTTCTTTGTGCAGGCTCAACAGAAAGACCGCCTGATTGCACAAATCCGGCTAACCCACACATTGGCTTTTTTTGTCTCGTAATTTGCGATAAAAGTTCAATAAAATAGCTGGGGTCAAGCCAGCCACAAGCTGCTTCAGAATATACACATAATACTTCAGGGGATAATGAAGTAGCCGATACCCTATGAACATTGTCTGCACGATATAAAGACGGCTACGCAAAGTCCTACGGCTAAACGTAGTGGCGTTTTCTCTTACCTTGTAGAGAGGTTCCTGCATGTTATATCCCTTAAACCCGGCCGCAAAAAACCTGAACCAAAGGTCATAATCCTGACCGCGCTCTGTCCGCCTGGAGACAGTGTATCCGCCAAGCTTGTCAAAGACTGTTTTTCTCATCATGATCGTCGCATGATCAAAGCAGGGATTAGCAGCGAGGGAATATTTATCCGGACACTCGTCTTTTTTACGCACACCCCTGTCTCCATTCTCATCAAATGGAATCATCGCAGTAGAGACAACTGCAAAGTCCGGGTTTGCATCCAAAAACTCCACTTGTTTTTGAAGCCGTTCCGGCAGGGAGATGTCATCGCCATCCATCCGGGCTATATATTCCCCTGAGGAATGCTCTAAGCAGTGATTCAGCGTAAATGGCAACTTTGAGTTTACTGCATTTCTGATAACCTTTATTTTATCTGGGAAGTGAGCCCCATATGTCTGAGCAATATTTAACGTAGTATCCGTAGAACAGTCATCACAAAGAATCAATTCCCAGTTGATGAAAGTTTGTGTCAGAATGGAATCAATTGCAGAGGGAAGAGTTCGTTCGCAGTTGTAAACTCCCATAATAATAGAAACGCGCTTCATAATTGTTTCATTTTACGTTAACAAACTTTCACTTTTTCATGACCTAATGATTAAGTATGTCTTCAAGAAGCGTTAGCCATAACTGTCATGAGAACCATCTGACCACTGTTTCGTTAAACTCATAGGGAGTAAGGTTGCCTATTTTACTGAGGAAAATATAAAAAAAGACGAGTTGGGCGGAAACAAGCCCGATGCCTAATATATATCTCATGGAAGAAGCGCGTATATTTTTAAAAACAAGGGGCCAAAGGAAAATCGAGGCAATCTGGAAGTAAAATGCTATCCTTGTCAGTTCAATATAAGCACCACTCAATATGACCATCACATAAATCATAGTTCCAAAGATAAGCATGTTCAGAAAGCAATCATAGACCTTTCGATTAGCTGGCGGAATATTTATTCTAAAAAAAACGAAGAAGATACTTAATAATGTATAAAATAATGTCAACAGGTAGCCGCCGGTCGATTCTATTTCCTGGTATTTGGCGTATCTTTCAGAGATAAATGTGCCTAAATTATAAATGAACTGAAAAAAGAAGACAGACAGCGCCGCTATAGCAAGTGCAAAGAAAATATACTTTGTGAATTTTTGGCGAAACAGAAAATAAAGAGGGAGTGCAATGATAACACTCTTGTGAAAAAGAAAAGCAACCATCACCCCTAAGGCATATTTTTTGAAGTTGCCTTCTATGAGAGCTCCAAAGGCAATCGTAAATATGGCGCACGCAATGCCTTGTCTGGCACCATTAAAGAAGAAAGTGTAATAGCCCATGGTTATGAAAATAAAGAGCGCGATGGTGGGATTGCCTGAATACTTATAAATTGACCACATGTGGCAGAAAACAACAACAGCTGCTATTGTGACAAGCAGGGCCCAATAGTCGGTAGAAATGTAACCGGCTAGATGTTTTAGAACCGAATAACCCGGTTCCATGACCGAACCCTCCCATTGATCTGCAAAACTTAAATACTGCTCAAAGGCAGTTGTATATGCTCTGGTATCAGTGCCAACGTATTCATCTCTAAAACCTGCTACAAGAACCATGATAGCAAAGGCTGCAAATGCAAAAAAGCGAGTTGCCACGGGGCCATTTCGTTTATTAGCGGACAAATAAGCTGCGAATGTGACTATGAGAAGACATGAAAAATATATCAACATTATATGACTCCTATAATAAAACTCTAACTCTTAGTTATACGATGTGAAAGAAGTTTCATCGTTTTTAAGGCGAATTTATGCACAAAACGTCTAAGCTTGGTAGAGATATGTTCTTTTGTGCATTGTTTGACTAAACTATCAAAGGGAAGCTTATTTAAATGCTCAAAAAAATATTGTCTTTTTATGGGCATAGGGATTGACTGGGTAGCGGCTTTATTATATTTAGTGGCCTCTAAAATATCAACAGGCTTGTAAAATATATCTTTATTGATTTCCTGATACAGCGTATTGCCTTTATCTGAATTAATTATTACGAGTGAAATGCCCTTGTCATCGTTCATTGCTGGCAATATGACTTCTATTCCCCAAAAGTCAGCCAGAGTTATATCGCTTGCCCTATGTAATGTTCTAAAATGGCAGTGATAGCATGAGGGCCGCAAACATAGGTCACTTAAGAATGCCTTTAAGAAATAATCCTTGCTCAAAGCTTGTCTGTATTTCTCGGTAGTTGTTGTAACTTTCATGCTGAATTCGGACCAGCCCGTATCCTTATTTCTAAATGATATTGATTGTATTCGCCCGGTTCTAGAAAACAGTTCCAAATATTTATTCCAAGCTTTAGGAGACGGCACCCCGTGGCAGATGATGTCCTGGGTTATTAAATACTCGCTATCATTCCCAAGGTATGATTTCAGCCCAGCAATTTGGCAAGGCGTTCCCGTAAACAACACTAATCTTTCCTGCCCAAGAAAGCCCTTAACCTGTCTATATGCATCACCAATTCTACTTTGAACATATTTAGAACCCCTCATCTTTATTAGACCTTCAATCGTTTCAGCATAATCATGCACTGCATTAAAGCTATCATCAAAACAAACACCAAAGACAACTCCGCTATTACGAATTACATATTCGGAAATAGCAGTAAAAACGCCACCAGAAGAACTTTGCATTCTGATATCTTCGTTTTTATGATAAGCAGCATATGCAGTCGGATTATTGTCAACTGTAACGCCATTTATAATTGGGCATGTTTTCACACATAAATTGCAGTCGATACATGTATCCTGATTAATAAGGGGATAGTCGAATCCCTCTACATCAGATATCATCGAGATGCTATTTGTGGGACAGATGCTGTAACAAGCGCTACATCCGGCACATTCGTGTTTATTGATTATTTGCAACATGTGTTCTTCTGACTATTTTCTTTATAGCACCCGCGTATCCGATCATATATCCAATGCACCTATATCGGCCGCCCAAATATATAATTACATCAATCAACTTCAACTGTTTGTGAGCTGCGAGCAATTTATATTGAGCTTTCAATAGGTTTCTGTCACCATATTCATAAGCGATCTTTAATCTTTTTCTTGTATAAATAGTGTTTACTATATCTTCATATCTTCTTTTCTCTGCAAGGGGCATATCTATTGTATTAATTGTATTAAGCAGAATCTCAACATGCTCATCACATCTATAAAGTTTCTTTTCTGCCGTATTATCACCCTTTGACATAGTTTGAGGATACCTTACGTAATTATATAGCGGTTCATCCAGAAAATAGCGTTTATATTTATAATATATAGGGAGTAATATCTGCCAATTTTGCCCCCTTCTCGCAGGGAAAAAGCGCCCATTAGGGTGAGTATCAAAAAAACTATTGGTTCTTATCATGTGACAACCAGAACAGAATATGGATTCACCTATTAGTAACAGCTCAAATTGATTGGTAAGATATTTTTTAGGGTCCTTGTTTGAAATTAAGCCTATCGGCAGTTCTAAACACTCAACATCCCTAATATAGGCATCGCTGGTTACCACGGCATAATCAGTGAATTCCTCTAAAATACTTACACGTTTCTCAATCGACGTTGCTTCTAAGTAGTCATCAGAATCGGGCCAGCAGAGATACTTGCCTGTGACTTTAAGCAATCCGGTATTTATTGCGCCAGCTAATCCCTTGTTTTCCTGAAAAATGTACACAAAGTGAATTCCATTGCTCTCAAATTTCTCTTTATAAGAGAGGGCTCGTTCCTCGGTTTTATCTGTTGAACCATCGTTTACAAATATCAGCTCAATGTTTCTATATGTCTGGGCTAAAATGGAATCGAAAAACCGATGTACATAATTCTCTCCGTTGTAGCATGGTGTGATAATGCTCACCAGTGGGTGGTCAATCATCTTTGGATCCTTTAATCTGATGTGGGCTGTTTTGTTGCAGAAGAAAGGAAACTCCACGCCTTGTTCTGTTCAACAGCGATAATACGTTCAACATTGCTAAAATCTGTATTAAAAACGTCTTCTATCTTTCTGATATTTCTGAACAATCGCTCTTCCATTCCGAAGTTACTCAATAGGTTCTCAAGTCGTGACCCCATAGAATGACCGTCTTCCAACCTGTCAAAAACAATAAAATGAGTGCGCATAATTATGGAAAAGACTGCGCCGTGAAAAGAATCTGTACAGACCAATTCTGCATTGTTAATAAGGTAAACAAACTCAGCAGGATCAACGGCATAACTTTCAAATTCACGTATATCTGCCAAGTTTATTATTTTACATGAACTCCTGGCAGCAATATCACGGATTGTACTCTGATATTCGTTAGTTTCATTTCCCAGGAAGTACGTCAGAACATATTTGCCTTTGTTAGAAATCGACGGTTTCTGAGCAATAGCCATCCACTCATCCTTGCTTAGCATCAGAGTAGGGTCAACCAATACGGTAGCATCTCTTCCCGTAAGGTCCTTTATGATAGCAGCGCCTTGTTGTTCTCGGATTGATAAATACGGAATATCACGCAACCACTGCCTGTAATGTTCCTTTTTATGTTCAGGAATATGGTCGACGCCAAAGCTCGGGGCATACGCAATTCTTTTACTCTTGGGCGCAAATTGTAAAAAATCGATCATTGAGGTTTGTGGATAATATGGATTCCAGATTTGATCACTGCCGCAGACAAAATACTCGTAGTGATTTAAGCCTGCTTTATCAATATGATCCAATGATATTGTTGTTCGGCTGAAAATTATATTTCTATGATTAAAATTCAAAAAAGCTATTTTGCGCTGTTTTACTGCGGCTGATATTTTATCTTTACAGGACAACTTCCAAAATAATGACTTAAGAATTCCATCACGATCATTCTTGATCATGAGCTTGTTTCGTAATCGTGCATTTATTGCCCTTAAAAGGTGTGTCGGCTTCAGTTTTTTATAAATATCTGCACGAGAAGCGACACTATTGAAACCATTTGCCGTGGTATTTATTATAGTTTCTGCCTCGAAACCGAGCTTTTTGATAATTTCTTGCACGGCATAGTTCTGCAGCCTGTTCCCGTAATTTTCGTCACGAGTTATGGTAATTATGCCGATTTTATTCACGTGAGCCATCCCTTCCAAATCCCATAGTCAAGCCTGCTCCCCGTGCCTTTTATGTAATACGTATGGTAGCCATGGACTGATACAGCACAATAAAAAGCGTACTTTGACTCGCAATAATATATTTTTAGAGTGGAGAACAGTATAGAAGTGATTTCGTATTTTACTGTTCAAGCTGGATATAATTTTTCTTGAATCAGGGAAATCCCGAGCATCATACAGTTCAACAATGGTAGATATAACAAGTGAAATATAAGCAGAGAGTGCGACATCAATGATTTTAGGGTAATTTGATTGACACAGTTGCAGTAGCCGTTGATACGCTTCAATGCCAGTGAAACGCTTCTTGTTAAAAGCGCATCTTGTGGCGCTGACTTCGCTTTGAACATGATGATACAACGGCTTGGAAGTATAATAAGCAGACTGTGCATTGCCAAGGGCATTGCAGGCGAACAGAGTATCTTCTCCAATATGGATGTTTTGGTCAAAACGAACGTTTTCAATCAATTCTCTCGCATAAATTTTCGACCATGCAAATCTGTTAACAGGCGAGATGGTGGTTTCAATGGCTTTGACACGGTCCATAAACCCGTTAAGTTGATTATACGCCTTGTGAACGGATTTGCCGCTTTCATAGTCAACAAAGTATTCGAATATTACTGCGCCGACCTTGTGCTCAAAAATACAGCCTACAAGATGTTCATAGGCCCCCGGCTCAAGCCAATCATCACTGTCTATAAAGCTTATATAATCACCCGTGGATATCTCGATGCCCAAGTTTCTTGCAGAGGACACACCTTTATTCTCTTTATGTATTACCCTGATCCTGCTGTCGCGTTCAGCGTACGCATCACAAATCGCAGGACTGTTATCAGTAGAGCCGTCATTAATTAAAAGAATCTGTAAATTCTGATATGACTGATTAATGATGCTATCAATACACTTCGAGAGATGTTTTTGAGTATTAAATACGGGGACTATAACCGTTATCAAAGGCATTGATTCCATAGAGACCTATCTTATTGACCAGTATCGCGGCCCTTTATCTGCCAGTTTATATTATATGCATACAATAGATCAGCAAAATATAACTGCAACGCTCCTTTGATCTGTTTTACGCACTGAAAATAGTGAGCTAATTGAAATAGCAACAAGAACCAGATAAATATATTGCCAGATGCTGTGAATTTTAACCTTGTCTCAAAAAAACGTATGATCTTGCTAATATGTTTCTTTTGACGACTGTTAAGTCTGCTGCTCAGGTATTCCGTGTTCAGCAGATATTGATGAGCACTTATGACCTGCTGTAAGCTTTTGTTGCGCCATTTATTTGTGGACGTTAGCACTGTGTTTTTACGTAACCGTCCTAAAGACGCATTCGAGTCATGAATCCTGTATTGCAGCAAACATTTGTTCAGAAAATAGTTTTTACCCAGGATTGACGCGAGCATACTCAGATACCAGTCATGACCCAGGCTATACTTTAATTCCGGATCCACTAGACCCTTCATTGCATCTCTTACCTCTTTACTGATGCACATCGTGCAACCTCGAACAGCCGATGAGCCTATCATGTATTCAACCGGAATTTCCGCCATGATTTCATTCTTGGCGAATTTGAATTGAAGAACTTCATCGTCAATAATTCTTCCATCACTGTCAATTGTTGAATATTGTGAGGACAACGAGCAGATCGACTGATCTGACCGCATAACAGATGACATTACTTCGACCTTGTTATCATTCCAAACGTCGTCCTGATCACACAAAAAAACAATATCACCGGTAGTTTTCCTGACTGCAGATAAGAAGTTACTGCTAAACCCCAGGTTTGTCTCATTCACTACAATATGCCAATTAGACAGGCTGTATTTCAGAATAAATGATTTAACTAACGCCACAGTTTGGTCCGTTGACCCGTCATCGCATATAACAACTTCGTCTACCGGATGTGACTGGTTGTAAATCGACAGCAATTGCTGCGTTATATATTTATCCCCGTTATAGGTAGCAATGGCTACTGAAACCATCTTAGTCCTTTCAAATGTGTTATGTCTCGTCAATGCTCAACATTTCTTACAAAGAGACGTTATATTGCCGTCGCCAAAGTTCAAAAAATACCAGCGCAAACAGACGCTCACTATTTTCGCGTCCTTGTGCCTGGCCATCCAATAATTTGCCAACCACATTCCGGTTAAAAAATGGAGATTCAGATTCCATTAAAACGGCCCGAAACAGCTCCTGCCAAGGCCCGGATTGCAGCCACGAAGCAAGGGGAATTGAAAAGCCCTGTTTTCGATTCTGATCAAACCCCTTCGGCAGAAGTCGATTTGTTAGCTTCTTTAGTAATACCTTGCGACTGGTTGATGTAGCCTTTAGCTGCGAAGGGACCTTCCCGAATGCAAACTCAATCAATCGATAGTCAAGAAAAGGCGCGCGAACTTCGAGCGAACTGAGCATGCTGGCCCTATCAACCTTTACCAGAATGTCCTCAGCCAGATAATTATCAAAATCCATCTGTGTTGCGCGAGTCAATAGGTCTGGAGTCGCGGGGACACGGTCTTCCCAGATACGCTCACCAACTAATACATAATTATCCCGTCCGGATAATAATCTGCTACGCGTGTTCCGATCAAAGTATGCAGCAGTCAGAGGCAGTCCAGAATTCAAATTGTAGCCAAGCCCTTGCAGCCAGTTACGTCCCTTGAACCCAACAGGTAGGAGGGAAGCTGCCGATTTACCTGCAACCTGTCGAATGATTTGAGGAATACTTCGTAATGGCTGCTGCATTCGCAACAGCCGACTGTAGTGGGAATATCCGGCAAACAACTCGTCTCCACCGTCACCTCCGAGAGCTACAGTACAATGTTCACGAATCAAGCGGCTGACAAGGTAGGTGGGAATCATCGATGAATCTACTATGGGTTCGTCAAATTGCCGAGCCAGTAGCGGTAACAAATCTACGGTTGACTCAGCAGCTTCCAACTCCATATGTTCTGTTGCAAAGTGACGAGCAATCAAGCGTGCGTGTTCAGTCTCGTCGTAAGTACCATAGCCGGGAAAACGAATAGTGAAAGTCTTAACCTTGGATGCGGATCTGGCAGCCATAGCGGTTACCAGGCTGGAGTCCACTCCCCCACTGAGCAGCACACCAACCGGTACATCAGCCACTAACTGACGGCGGACGGCATCTTCCAGCAAGGTGTCCAATTCATCCAGCAGAGCACCTTCACCTATTCGCCCAGGTACCACCGAGATATCCGGTGCTGGTACTTGCCAATAGCGCCAGACCCGACTCTGTGCATTATTCAGATTGAACAGCATGGCATGGCCAGGTGGCAGTTTTTTGACTCCTTGCAAAATGCAGTGATCGCTTGGCACAAAACCCATGGTCAGGTAACAATCCAGCGACTCTGGATTAATTCTCCGGGAAACATCAGGATCTGCCATTAATCCCTTTAATTCAGATGCAAAGCGAATCCCATTAGAATCTATCGTATAAAATAGAGGCTTTTCGCCTGCCCTGTCCCGTGCCATGAACAGTTGCTGCTGGCGTCTATCGTATAGAGCAAATGCAAACATTCCATTGAAATGTGCCAGACAATCCGTGCCCCACTCACGGTATGAGGTTAGTATAACTTCGGTATCACTCTGAGAACGAAAACTGTGCCCCTGTAATTCTAATTCTCGGCGTAGCTCAAGAAAGTTATAAATTTCACCATTGAAAACAATGCACAAGTCTCCGGCGGCATTCTGCATGGGCTGATGTCCCGCGGGGGAAAGGTCAATTATGGACAACCGGCAGTGGGCCAACCCCAGTCGCTTATCTGAAGACCACCAAACACCAGAATCATCAGGACCTCGATGAACCATTGTGTCGCGCATTATTATCAGCCGATCAGTATTATCTATAGGGCAGCTTGAATATATTCCAACAATTCCGCACATACGAGTTAACCTAAATTATAAAAATAGAGAAGAATTACTGAGTTATATCTTTGAGTCGTGCAACAATACGCTTCGCCGCGACCCCATCACCATAGGGATTATGGGCCATACTCATCGCTTCATACGCTTCAGGATTCTTTAAGAGCGTCAGCGTCTCAGTAATAATTCTGCTTTTGTCAGTTCCAACCAGCTTAACAGTCCCGGCCTCGACTGCCTCGGGCCGCTCAGTCGTAGACCGCATGACAAGCACTGGTTTTCCCAATGACGGTGCTTCTTCCTGTACACCACCAGAATCAGTGATGATAAGAGTTGAGCGATTCATCAGGTATATGAAGGGGAGATAATCGACCGGTTCTATAAGGTGAATATTCTTGAGACTATTGTCACCAAGAATTCTCTTGACCGGTTCCTGAACATTGGGGTTGAGGTGGACCGGATAAAGAATCTCGACATCTTGGCATCTTAATGCTACCTCTGCTAGAGCCGAGCAGATATCCTCAAACCCCTGACCAAAATTTTCGCGCCGATGACCGGTGACAAGAATCAGCTTTTTCTCAAGATCAAGAAATGAAAATTGTTTGTTCAATCTTATTTGCAACTCGGCGTCGTCCTTTAATCGGCTGGTGACATTGAGCAGAGCGTCGATCACCGTATTGCCAGTCACAAAGATGGAATCGTTCGAAACGCCTTCTGCAAGGAGATTTTGGCGAGCGGCATCAGTCGGCGCAAAGTGCAGATGCGCCAGCACCCCGGTCACTTTACGGTTGATCTCTTCAGGGAAGGGAGAATATTTATTGCCGGTTCGCAGGCCAGCTTCAATATGGGCAACCTGAATCCTACTGTAATAAGCTGCAAGGGAAGCAGCTAGAGTGGTGGTAGTATCGCCATGGACAAGAACAACATCGGGCCGCTCTTTTGCGAAGACCGGTTTGAGACCTATTAGGACGTTGCTAGTCACATCGAAAAGATCCTGCCCCGGCCTCATGATATCGAGATCGTAATCGGGTTTAATGACAAAAAGCTCCAGGACCTGATCGAGCATCTGGCGATGCTGGGCGGTCACGCAGACAACGCTGGTGAACTTATCCGGAGCCTTTTCAAGCTCGTTTATAACCGGCGCCATCTTGATCGCTTCAGGGCGCGTTCCGAATATGGTGAGAACTTTGATCATTACGTAGCTTTCATGGGGAAGAGCATACCGAAAAGTTAAATTGCAATCGGTGTTACGTGCATTTATTACGCACCGAATCTTTCACCGTGTTTAATATGTTTCGTATAATTGCATCATTGTCTGTTGCGTCAAAAAACCTTGTAGCTGCTGAGCTCATTTCATCATAGTGTTCTTCAATGTGCTTAATGCCGGCTACGATCTTATCAGCAGTGTCCCATGCAACGCACAGCCCAGCGCCAGCTATGCCAATACTGTAGCGCAAACCCGGGATATCCCTGGCGAGAATCGGAAGTCCAAAAGCGGAATATTCATAAATTTTATTTGGAGCACAAAAGATATAATTCAGACTATGAGACGAATAATAAGCGAGCCCAATATGGGCATAACTTGTTACTTCAAGGTGTGTGGGTGCGGGTAAAGGGGGAATATATATAATCTTAGGATTGATCTGCCGTAGTTTATTCAATTGATCATCGAATGTTCGCCCAATCAGAATCAACGTATATTCATCTGCTAATTCAAGAGAAGCTTCTGCTAATTGTAGCGGACACCTCTCCGCCGTTATATTCCCTTGATAGAGCAATATCTTCCTGTCTTTAGCTAAACTGACTAATTCCGCAGTCTTTATATCTGAAATATGCAGTTGCCTTTTTAAAGGCTTTGAAAATGGCTTATTAACGAGAATTTCCGGTGTCTCAGTTAAGCCCAAGGCTGAAGCGCAGATATGCGCGCGACAATACTCTGGCACTACAACTCGTTTAGCATGTTTTGCAAGCTTTATGATGTTTCTGTCAGCAGGAAAATAATCATAAAGTTCAAATAGTTGCAGAACAAGTGAATATTGGAGATACAGATCATCGAATAAATGATTACGACTATCACAAGCAATCCACAAAATATCAGCAGCTCTTTGATTGAGTATATTTTCAAGTAAACGATGTTTATGTTTCTTATAAATATACAACTCAATTTTAGAAAAATAACGCCGGAACCCTCTTAAATCGCTATACCATTTACCGGCCATCGTTGGCGAACTTAAGCCCAATTCTACAACTGCAATGCCTTCAGAGGCTAACAATTGTTTTAGTCTGTTGTTAGCTTTGTTGCAGATGATAACCACATTATCCCCCAAGGAAGCTATAGTGCGAGCAATCGTCACCAATGGAGGACAATATTCCAATTTATTATCGTAAATAATTGCTATGTTCATATGTATTACACCATCTCGTATCGTCATTCTTGATGAAGCATCTCCGGGCCAGGGAAATGCAACAAGTCATGCCAGCAGCGGTAATAAAAGCCAACTCATTGAAAATCCTGCTCGCACCTACGTGCAGAAAATTAACTCAAAAGCCTATTCTTGATTGACATTATTAATTTATGCACTTTAGCCTTCCTGCCTCTGGAGCCAAACAATAGGACCCAATAATTATAAAGATAAAGATATACAGAGTTTCGATTTGATATAAGTGAGCCATATGACATTAGGGTTAGGATACTCAATAATCTCTTTTTAGATGGTCCGTTAATTATGCTTATTAAGCATTGCGATATATTTCTTTGCCTAATTATTTCTTTGAAACAAGCCTCTTTTGCAAGAAAATCGTGATTTATGAAGAAACAGTAATGCATAAGATCTCTTAGATTACTATCGTAAACCAATAAAAATCTATTTAGATGAAGTAAGCGCTTTTCAATTGCATTATTGGCTTGATTCATTACGCTACTGTTGTGGCGTCGATATCTAACTAAAGCTTGAGGAATATGGATTACCTCACCTAACAAAGAAGCCCTAAAAGGAATTGTGTCGTCCTCGTAAGTAATATTCGGAGGTAACGGTCCAAATGTTTCGAAAAGACATTTATGCCATGCATGCGAGGCTCCTAAAACTCCATGAAAATTGCCTTTAGAGTAAGGAATAGGATTAAAATATTCCTTAGAACGTGCAACAGAATAATATCCCTTGTAACTACCGTTCTCATCTATATAATATGCATCTGAATAGATAGAGCATGTAATGCTGCCATGTGAAAGATAGTATTTAGCAATTACCTCTGTTCTTTTTGGCTCTGATATATCATCTCCGGCCGCTACAACAATCAAGTCCCCCTGCATCAGTTTCATCACCCTGTTTATATGACCACCAATATGAAGATTTGTTTCGTTTCTATTCAGGATTATTTTATGAGAACCAATATAATTCTGCGCCATCTCTTGCATGATCTCAAAAGTGCGGTCAGTTGAACAATCATCCGAGAGAATAATCTCAAGAGGAGAATAAGTCTGAGCAAAAGCACCTTCTATCGCTTCTCGGATAAACTGCTCCTGATTATAAGCGAAAAGGGCAAAGGTGATAAGTGGTCGTTCGCCATATGCTGTAACCTCGGATTTAGGCAGCTCGCTCACACTTATTTTATACCGATTCTGGCAAGTAGCTCACGCAAGCTAATGCCGGATTTTTGTGAAAGACGGCGAAGGCAGTAGAAGCTTACCGCAGCAAGGAGTAAAAGATTGGACGGAAATTGATGCCACGGATTGACAAGAAAGGCGCTGATAAGGCCTACGAGGGCAAGCAGGGTGCCAAAGATGACAATGTGGACTGCATTGGTGCGATTCCATATTGTGCCGCTGATTTTAAACACAACAGCATAAACCATAATGGTTACTATTACGTACAAGAGTAAAAAGGCGATGCCAGTCCCTGGAAGACCCCAGAGGTGCGTGCAGAACCAAATCGCAAAAACATAGAACAGATTGCTTAAGGTTTCGGTGCAGAAAAAGGTCTTCCCCATTCCCTTGGCCAAAAGCACAAAGCCGAGCGGCCATGATATGACCCTGCCAAATATGCCATACACTGACCAACGGAGGATATCCACTGCAGCATCGAATTTGCCGGAGTAAAAGATCGCAATTGCCAGCGGAGCAAAAATTATCATTGCAGCCAGCCCTGGTACGGCAAGAAGCAGGGCGATCTCGGTCTGTGCATTTACCTCTTCATTGACGCGGTAATTGTCGCCGGCAACGGCTGTCAGCCGGGGATAATAGTCAGTGCCCATGGCAGCCAACACAAAATTAACCAGTACCCCGGAGAGACTAAATGCCGCCTGCCAGATGCCTACACCGTCCAGGCCAATCTGTCGGATCAAGATGATACGAATAATATACGCGCTGAGCGTGGTCATCAGTCCGGATAACATCAGCGGTATGCCGAAATGCAGCAGTTGGGCAGCTTCTGCCCGGCTTTCTCTCCACGGCATTGTGATCGGTTTGATGGCAATCCGTCTCGCGAACCACCAGGAGGTGGCAAGCGCGGCCATTGAGGTCAGGATCAGGCTGGGCACGATGCCGTGCAGTCCCCAGAAATAGAAGCAGGGTATGCTTATCGCAGTTCCATTTAATGCGCCAATTATGCTGACTACGGCCATATCTCTGATACGGCGTGTGCCCTGCAGGATGCAGGACTGCCCGACGGCTATGTTGCCGAGCAGAATGGTTATGCCGAGCAGGGCAATAGGCAGTGCGTGGTTGTAATTGCCAAAGGAAAAACGGGAAAAGAGTGTGCTTCCAAGGATGGTGGCCGCCATGCCGAAGAGGCCGGTCAGCCAGACCGTGCGGCGCAGGGTCTTGACCATACGTGCGATCCGGTCCTGTTCTCCAGTGCCATGAGCCTCTGCTATCTGCCGAACCCCGCTGCTGCCTATCCCCATGCTTGATACAGTGCTTACCATGCCTGTGATTGCCGTATAGACACCCATCAATCCGATTCCCGTCGGGCCAAGAAGAATTGCAACAAACTTTGTCCTTACCATGCCGATCAGAATATTGATCAGTGATGACCCGCCGATCAGGGAGGTGGATTTCAGGGCACTGCGATAGGCAGAAGATGACAATCTTTTACCTATGCCAATCCTTCGCTTCGGCTATGCGTGTTGCCGGATTGCCACCTATAAGCGATTTATCAGGGAAGCTGTTTTTTTGGACAACAGAGCCTTGAGCTATGACTGAATTACTGCCGACCCGTGAACCTTTGAGTATAGAAGAGTTAGGACACATCCATACATGATCCCCAATGAAAACTTCAATTGGAGGATTATTCGCACCATATCGATGATGATCTGAGTCCGTAATAAACAGTCCCCATGCTCCTAAAAAATCCTTCCCCATGCTAATAGACTTTTGACAAAGTATGATTGCATCCTCTGTGATTCCACTGGCACTTTCGTTCTGACATCCCCCAATATAGAGTTTGGCATTCTCCCCTATATGTATTCGGCTTCCGCTACCCAGGTGAAAGTCACCGTCCAGTTCAAAGGTTCCACCGGGACCAACGTATATATAAACGAAATCAGCATGGCCAAGCCAGCCACCAATGCTCAGGGTTCCTCTGAAATGCACTTTTGCACTCTTCGCCTTCTGAATGGTGCATTGAAGTCCACTATCAAGAATACGAACGTTTAGCGGAAAGAATCTGCCTGTAAGTTTGCGTGTAGCCATAGCACTTTTAATCAACCTAATGGTGGCATTTGGTATCCTAAAAAGTTTTCTGAGCAGGCGGTAAAAGTTAATAAACATTTTTCTATATCCTCAATTGCAGATTATGCCAAGATGTCTTGCCACACATTCCACCTGGACATCAGTCATCTGTGGTCCCATAGGCAGACTGAGAAATTCTGCGGTCAGTTTCTCAGTTAAAGGAAAATTACCCTGCTGATATCCCATATCGCGGTACGCGTCAGAAAGATGAGGCGGTATCGGATAATGAATCAATGTGCCGATTCCGGCTTCGGTCATGCGTGTTTGTAACTCATCTCGCCGAGGATGACGCACAACAAAAAGATGCCAGACAGATTCTGCCCACTCCGGCACAAAGGGAAAGGTCAGCTTATCAACATTTTTTAATTTATCTAAATAACAGATTGCAACCTGACGGCGACGCTCGTTCCACTCGTCCAGACGCGCTAATTTCACGCGCAGGAGCGCTGCCTGCAGCTCATCAAGGCGAGTATTAAAGCCCTTTGTCTGATGGTGATATTTGACCTTTGAGCCGTAATTACGGAGTTCACGAACATGTTCAGCCAATTCGTCATTATTGGTTACAATGGCGCCGCCATCGCCCATCGCCCCGAGGTTCTTCCCGGGATAAAAACTGAACCCTGCGGCGTCTCCCAGTGACCCTACGCGTTTCCCCTTGTATTTGGCTCCATGGGCTTGCGCGGCATCTTCTATGACAACAATCCGTGACTCGTGACTCGCGGCTCGTGACTGGTTGACCTTGGCAACGATGCGGTTGATTTCGTCCATGTCCGCGGGCTGGCCATAGAGGTGGACGGGAATTATTGCCTTTGTCTTCTCCGTAATCGCGGCTTCTATCAAAGCCGGATTGATATTGTAGGTTCTTTCATCCGGTTCGACCGGAACCAGAGTTGCGCCAGCATAGGTAACTGCCAGCCAGGTAGCAATAAATGTATGCGCAGGGACAATGACCTCATCACCGGGCCCTATATCCATGGCTCTGAGAATGAGATGAAGAGCATCGAGGCCATTGCCTACTCCGATGCAATGCTTGGCGTCGCAATAGGTAGCAAACTCGCGTTCAAAGGCTTCAACTTCCGGACCAAGGATAAACCAGCCTGATTCCATAACACGGTGATAGGCTGCATCCAACTGATTTCTTAACTCCAGATAAGCGGCTTTTAGGTCAAGAAAAGGTATGGTAGGGGTCAAGCTTGTAATGCCTTGAGAAAATCATTATAGTCGCGAAAATAATCGGACTCATCATACGGATTGGAAGCAAGGACCATACAGACGGACCCGGACGAGAAATTATCAAGTTCTCTCCAGATCATCGGACAGATATAAAGCCCGTAATATGACCTGTTTAGATGTATCCGCTTTTTCTCTCTGCCGTCATCCAGTAGTACGTCAAAACTTCCTGACATGGCGACGATCAACTGGTGCAAAGCTTTGTGGGCATGGCCACCCCGCTCACCACCTCCGGGCACATCATACAGATAATAAACCCGTCGGATATCAAAAGGAACATGCCTACTTCCTTCTATAAAGGTCAGATTGCCTCTAGGATCAGTTATCTTTGGGAGGTCTATGATCTTGCAATTATTGATATTCATTGTTTATCACCCAGATGTTTGATAACCCTGGCAGGGTTACCAACTATCAATGTATTTGGTGGCACATCTTTGATAACAACAGATCCAGCTCCTACCATGGCATTTTCACCTATTGTTACACCGGGAAGAATAGTTGCATTTGCCCCTATCGATGCGCCGCGCTTAATCCATATGCTGCGTATAGTAAATGGCTGTTTGCTTCTGGGAAAGGGATCATTGGTGAACGTCGTATTCGGACCGATAAAAACATCATCCTCGACGCGAAGGCCATCCCATAATTGCACGCCGTTCTTAATTGTCACCTGATTGCCAATAACAACATCATTCTCAATAAAACAGTGTGAGCAAATATTGCAATTGTCACCGATAACAGCGCCCGGCAAAACCACGACATATTGCCAGATGCTAGTACCTTGACCGATCTGTTTTGATTGCACGTCAGCAAGTCGATGGATTGTCAAGGATATCTCCTTCTATGACAAGGATGGCTCTCATGGTTGGGTTCCTATGATGCGGTTGTTGCAGGCAAGCATCATGGCATTGGCCTCTGCCAAGCTCTCGAATGTGCCTGCATCTGTCCAATCCCCCCTCCACAATATCGTATTTGAGGGCCTTGCGCCGAATATATTCATTATTCACAGCGGTAATTTCATGCTCCCCACGGGGCGAAGGCTCAAGTCCTTGAATAATATCCCATACCTGTTGGTCAAAGCAATAGGCTCCCACTACCGCCTGCTTTCACTGAACGCGATAGGTGAAGGCGCAATTAAAGTCCTGCCCACTGCCTAACAGACGAACCACGTCACCCATATGCTCGGTGCTTGTCACAATCAGAATGTTTGTAACCCCGTCGCAAACCATTTGGCGAACAAAATGGAAGATCATGGGCTCCTGTCCCACAGGCAGCAGGTGTTTGTTCGTTACTTTGGTAAGAGGGGATAGCCTGGTACCACGGCCACCGGCAAGTATAATGCCCTTCATTTTTAGCTTCTTAAATAAGGAAAACATCGGTAAACGTCGTATTTCCCCTGATAGCGGGTAACGAAGCATCGAAATGTATGCAGGGGTATGATGTCATGTCGATGACTTGTGAAAATATCAGCTTGTTAAACATGGGGCGACTCCAAAAAAATGTCGGACACTTATGATTTATAAAACATTGCGGACATTATGGAAATCGCGGATTGCGAAGATTTCAGAAATATGACGCAACAAGTAAGAGCAGGCAAGGCAGTGTCACGAAACTGCCTTGCCCTGAATCAAAAGCTGCCCAATATTTTGCTTTAGTATTAAGGCGTGGTCCACGCCTCAACTTCAACAATTCGGCTGTAGCTATTCTTAGAGCCATTGA
>CAYXBA010000017.1:0-47894 GCA_964463135.1 uncultured Nitrospiraceae bacterium | reverse complement strand
GTATACGTCGACGATGCCGTTGCTACCCCTCCATTGGCCTGTAAGGCTACGTTGACAGGAAGTGCTCCCACTGTCACGGTTGCTGCAACTGAGGTCGATGTCGCCCCCAGGCTTTCAACTGCCTGGGCGGTCAGGGTATAGGTTCCTGCCGGGACTGGAGTCCAGGTGAAGCTGTATGTCGGCCCGGTTGATGAAGTGCCTATCAGGGCAGCGCCGTTATAATAATCGACCCTGTTAGTGACCCAGCCGTTTGCTCCTACTACATTTGCAGTCAGGTCAATTGACGCAGGATCGATCGGGTATACGGTTCCATCTATGGGCGCGGTCAACGTCACTGCTGCAGATGGTGCCGGTGCGACATTTGTGGTCCACGCCTCAACTTCAACAATTCGGCTGTAGCTATTCTTAGAGCCATTGACCTGAATACGAATCTTGTCGGTTGTCACAGCCGGGAAGGTGATCTGATTCCAGACATGGTTATTGCCGACAATGCTCCCGCCCGTAACCGTTGCCCAGGCAGAACCATTCCAGTATTGGACATCAAAGGCTGTGATGCCGTAGCTGGTAAAGGTCATGCCCAAGGTTGGCGGAACAGGAGCACTTGTATTGTCCTGCAACGTGAAGACATCAACCTGATTGATAGTCTTCTGCCCGTTAAAGGTAATATCAACCCAGTCGGGATAGATACCAGAAGTATTATCCACCCAAGTACCGTTTGTCGGCCATGCATACCGATCCCCATTGTTTACAGCTGTGGCAGGATAACCCGTATACGTCGACGATGCCGTTGCTACCCCTCCATTGGCCTGTAAGGCTACGTTGATTCTTACCTCACACGCAGTCCCTCCAGCAACCCATCCACTCTCTGCCATCGGTGCCTTTACCGCTTTAACACGATAGTAGTAAGTCCCGGTTGTTTTCCCGGTTATCGTCGCCGAGGTCGGGGTTGTCCGGTCGGCCACAGGCGTCACGGTGCCAATATCAAACGTTGCTGTTGTGGATTCCTCCAGAACATAGGTTGCCCCAACGGTTGTCGAGGCATCCCAGGAAACTACGTAGTTTCCGGTTGCGCTGGTCGCCGGTACGGTGATAGAAGCCGGTGCTGCGACTGTGCCATTGATCGTGATCGGCAGTATCGCCGAGTCGGACGTTACGCCGTTGCTGTAATAGACCACTGCTGTCAGATCGTGCGTGCCGCCTGCAGCCGGTGTCCAATCGTAACTGTATGGCGCGACAACATCATACCCGAGCCATGTGGCCCCATCGAAGAACCCGACCAGGATAATGTTCACCCCTGCCACAACAGTCGGTGTGGCATTAAGCGTTATGATGCTCCCCAGATCGTAGCTCGGAGCGCTGGGGGCTGCTGTGAGGGTCACAGGAGGCAAAGCGCCCGCGACGGTGATGGTAATCACCGGCGACATGGATACATTACCGCTGGTGTACGTAGTGACAGCCGAGAGGTTGTGCGAACCGAGCGAGGCTGTTGTCCAGTCGTACCCGAACGGAGCAATTGTGTCGCTGCCGAGCAGGGTGCTGGATTCGTAGAAATCGACCCTTGCGACCGCATATCCTGCCGGTGTCGTTGCGGTGGCTGCTATCGGTATCGTGGCTCCTTCTGTTAATACCGCAGCATTTGCCGGGCTGGTGATCGTGGTCATGAGTATGGCACAGCCGTTGGTCCCGACGGTTGCAGTGCTGACAGTGTATCCAGGAGCGATTGCCCTGACCCGGTAGTAGAAGGTGCCGTCAACCTTGCCGCTGATAGGCTGTGAGGTTGCGAGGATGCCGGTCCCTACCTGCGTGACAGTACCTGCAGCAAAGATGGGGCTGGTCGATTCCTCAAGCGTGTACGTTGCCGCGGGGGTCGGTGAAGCTCCCCAGGAGATCGTGAAACTGCCGTTGGTGCTGGTGGCAGGCACGGCGATCGAAGCCGGTGGTGCTGTCGGAAGAGCGACCAGGCAGCCGTTTAAGCCAGTGACCCAGCCACTGTCGGCCATCGGCGGGTTGACCGCCTTGACCCGGTAGTAGTAGGTGCCGTTGGTCTTGCCGGTGACAGTCAGCGAAAGGCCGCTGACAGGGATATCCGGCGAAGCACTGAAGTCGCCTGTGGTCGATTCCTGCAGAATATAGGTGGCTCCGGTTGTCGGAGATGCACCCCAGGAGACAGTAAACCAATCGGCACCGCTCCCTGTTGGCACTGTTATGGATGCTGGTGGTGCGGTTGGGATCGTGACTACCCAGTCTGCCCCATTCGTCCAGACACTGGGACCCTTGCCGGAAGCAGTAGCCCGGACCCTGTAGGAGTAGGTGCCGTTATTGTACACCGTGACGCCTGTGCTGGTGGAAGCGCCGCTGTAGATGAGCGTGCCGGGAGTGGCAAAGGCATTGGCAGACTGCTCCAGCTGGTAGATGACCCCGGTGTCTATGACTGGTGTCCAGCTGATGGTGTTGCTTCCGACCCCGGCACCCGTGGCAGGCACGGTCAGCGTGGCAGGGGCGTCTGTGATGGAAATGACCGTGATGGTGACCGGTGCTGAGGTGACGCTGTTGACACCGTCAAATGCCACAGCAGTGAGCGTATGAGAGCCGGCTGATGCCCCTGTCCAGGTGATCGAGTAGGGTGCAGTGCCGTCAGCGCCGATAAACGTTGCGCCGTCGTAGAACGACACTGATATGGTTGATGCAGCAGCAGCCGCGCTCAGGTTGATATCAACCGGAGCAGTAAAGGTGGAACCGCTGATCGGCGCTGTCATTACGACCACGGGTGTTGTTACCGCAACAATGTTCGACGAGGGTGCCGAATTGCCGGCTGCGTTGTACGAAATCATCTGGTAGAGGTAGTTGGTGCCCATCAGGACACTGGCGTCCGCGTACGCGGTTGCATTCGCTATTGTGCTGGCAAGTTCGGTGAAGGGCCCTCCGCCTTCAGACCGGAATATGGTGAACCCGATCTCATTGGGCGAATTGTCCCGCCAGGTGAGATCGACCGCCTGCCCGGCTGCAACTGCGTTCAGGATGGTCGGCGCAAGCGGCAGTGTTTCGACAACATGGAATGCCATGGCCCTCATCATGTCGTTCTCTTCATGACTGAGGATATGGCAGTGCCACACGTATTCCCACGCAAAGTCTTTGAACTCGTTCGTGGTCACCCTCGGATTGCCGGTAACCGGGTCGATCTGCGTCAGCTCAGTGGTAGAGCCGAGCGGTGTTGCCGGGTTCAGAGGACGCCAGCTTGTCGGCAGACCGAACGGAAGCTGCGGCTGTACCGGCTTGATGGCAACAATGGTATCTTCCAGCGGGCTGATCCTTACGGTCTCTTTCCAGCCCATCTCGGTCGGGTCAGGCAGGCGGATAAAGCCGTCCCAGCCGACGCGGTTGAGGACCTGAACATCAAAGAGGTGAAAGTGGATCGGGTGCGTGTCAACACCATTGTGCGTGATCTTCCAGACCTGGATGCCGTCCGGATAGAGGTCCTCGGTAACGGGCGAGCTGTACGTCTGGACAATGAAGTTGACCTGCAACGCGCCGCCATTTGCCTTTTCAAGACCGAGGGCTGCACGCATACGGCCGTAATCATCGAAGGTCGCGCCCATCTCATCATGGATCGACTTCCTCTTCATGGCATAGCTCTGCACTGCGGACAAGGTTCCGCTGGTGTCAGTAAGGGTCTTGAACTTAATTTGCGAATCGTTGATACGGGAGACGCCCCAGTCCGGATAGATGGTCGGGAATACTGCAGGGGCTCCTAATGTGCCGTAGGCCTTGCTGTAAGCGCTATAGTCCTGCGTGCCGAGAAAGGCCTCGTAGAGCATCGGATCAGCAGTGGGGTTCATATCACCCTGTGCTGCGATGATCGGGTCCTGGCCCTGCTGGAAAACTCCCTGGACAAAATTTGCGCCAAGCGAGGCTGTATCTACGGTCGGATCAAAGGCATCCTGCAGTTTGGCCAGGTTAAAGGGTGTACCTGCAGTGCAATTTCCAGGATCAGCTACAGGATCACAGATATTGATCTGCATGATGGTGCGGGTGTTGGGGCCCATGCCCGGGAGGGTCGAGGGCGCGCTGCCTGATCCCGTCCCATCCGGATTACCGGTATAGAAGTCATACTGCGGGTTCAGTGCAGGCCAGGGGGCTGAGCCGTCATTGTACACGATCAGGGACTTGCCGTAATACTTTGGATCTGAGAAGTCCACGATCACGTCAGCGCGCTCGGCAGGGCCGAGGATCAGGGACCCGCCGTTGATATTGCCTACGTTGAACATGCTGGGGTTCAGATTCCAGGTCACAGGCTGCGGAGGGATTACTACCGGCATCGGAAGGAAGCCTCCCTCATTGCCGATCATGATCCAGTCAGGACCTTTGGTGGAGCAGGCCGGTACGCCGCCTGCACGGCCGTCTGCAGGCCAGGTCGCAGGACATCCCGGCTCAGCAGCAAGGGCCTGGACAGAGGCATCGATCATGGCCACTTCAGTAAGGTCAGCAGCAGCACCTGAGGTAGCATAGGGTGCAGGTGTCGGATTGGTGTACCCGGTCTTGTCGACTGCCTGAAAGAGTGAAAGTGCCATAAACCGGTCATGAGCTGCATTGAGAATCCGGAACCGGTACGGCTTTGGCTCAAGATTGACATACGGGTATGCTGTGCCGTTTACCATCGGCGTGTCCATGAAGGCCTCAGCTCCCCATGACGGGTTAGGTGTAGAGGGAATTTCAGGGGACTGGCAGAAACCGCCCCAGCTTCCGGGCGTGGTGTCATCCGCAGGATCACAGAGTGGGCTGTAGTACGGGTTCGGAATCGGCTGATACAGGTTGGGCGTGGCAGGGTAGAAATAGGGGCCGTAAGCCCATCTGCCCATAGGTGCAATGCCGCTTACGTCGAACGGGTTCTGCGCAGGCATGTACACGTGAGGCCACCAGAGATCGCCGGTCTTTGCCAGCTTAATGTCGGTTACGGTAGCCGCCGCTGTTGCCGGGGTGCCGGCAAGGGGCGGATCGATCGTAACCACGGTCGGCGAGGCTATGGTATTCGTATAACCTGAACCGCCGTCAAGGATCGCTACAGCCGAGATACTGGTTGCTATGGCTGCGGTTGCTGTTGCGGTGGTTGCAGGGGTGTGATCCTTATTCAGGTCTGCAATGGTGACGGTTGGCGCTGAATAGCCCCAGCCGCCGCTCGTGACGGTGATGCCGGTGATCACACCGGCTGCGTTTATCGCTGCCTCAGCAACTGCGCCGCTGCCGGTCGGATCGTCGATCATGATGATCGGCGCCACATAGCCTGAACCGCCGAAATTGGGGGCAGCAAGGGTTATGGACGAAACCACGGAAGAGACCACTGCCTGTGCAACAGCTGTAGTATTGGCGCCTTCTGTTATGGTGACTGCAGGAGGATTGAGCGGATCATAACCTGAACCTCCGTTGGTCACGGTCACCCAGGTGACCACACCTGATGTGCCTGTTGCGCCTGTGCCCCAGTTCCAGGTGGGGTCAGTCTGATCAATGGTGGCTGCATCGACAAAGGTCTTGTCCATGAGCACGAGAGGGATCTCGTCTGCCGGGATGATGCCTCCGTTAATCAGGTTATCCTCCACCGTATCCTTGATCAGATATCCTGCTGCTTCACCTGCGTACACGTTGAGGCGGGTGATGCCCCAGGCATGGTCATGGTAGAACATAAAACGCGAACTCTGCTGATTGGTCCAGTAGAAGGTCTGCTGACCGGAGTCAAGAGCAGGGGCCGGCATATCCGGGACGTTCTCTACGCTGACGCCCTGGGGATAGTTCGGGTCCTCTCCAGGAGGTGTTATCCACTGGTGCGGCGTGCCGTCACTGATCCAGGGGCTTCTGCCGCCGTGCAGATGCAGGGTTGCGCGGTTGGTGCTGAACATGCCCGAAACCATGGCCTGTCCCACCTTGGTGACAGGGTTGTAATTGATATCATAAGGGCCTGCGCCCATGATCGTGTCATCGATAGGCAGGAAAAGGTCGCCGTCAACGCCGGGGTTGATCATATTCTTGAAGAGTACGCGCACCGGCCGGTCCTTCTTTGCAACGATGATCGGGCCGAGGAAGTGAATGACTGCCGGGACCACGGTGTTCTGGGCAAACGTACAGGGTGTGCCGCCAGGCAAGGACGGATCAGTGCAGGCAGAGGTATCTGTTCCTTTGTTGGCCTGAATATAGCCTCTCAATGTGGTCGGGTTGCTGAGGTCACTATGCATCTTCTCGCTGTACTGACGCAGCTCTATCACATAATAGTCAGAGCCGGGGTATGTGACGATGTCCGGGATCGCAACCGGAATGTTCTTGTCGGACATGCCGGTGCTTGCACAGTACCTGTTAGCGGCTGTTGGCACACAGAGACCCGGCAGAGGGTCTATGAATTTCCGAAGGGGCGGGGTAAAAGCCCAGTTGGGGGCGGTGAGATAGTCAGGCAGAACACCCGGGCCAATGGTAAAGGGCGTTGCCCCTCCTGGCGCAAAATCAGGATTGCTGTAGTCGGGCGCAAGATATGCCTCGGAAAGCCCTCCTGATAACAGTGTCACAAAAACCAACATGATCGCAAGAATAAGATCTAAGGATCGCCTTTTCATGATATTCCCCCTGTATTATTTCTCTTTTTCATGATCTATTTCGAATGCTGGAAGAGCTGGTCATTGGGCCTTGGGCTGCTCTTGAGGTTCTTTGCCCTGATGCTCATCTTCTTTTTCTGCTGCTTTTTTGCCTCCTCGCGTTTGGAGACAGTGTCTATCTGGGATTGTGAAACATTGCTCTGCTCTGCCGGGCCCTGCGGTGCATTGCCCTGCGCCGGTTCGGTGTTTCCTGCAAATGCAGTTGCCAGCAGGAAACCTGTAAGCAACATTCCTGAAAGTAATGCTAAGCGCTTTTTCATTGTCTTATACCTCCTTGTGTAGTGCTGCATTTTTATTAACCTTTGATCAAGGATCATTTCTCAGCCCTCGATCGCCTTCTTTCGTCACTGAAACGGTCGTCTTTTGATACCAGATATTCGTCGACTATGCATATGCAATGACCCTTGAGGAACGGGCTGTTCAGCTCCATCCGCAGCTCCTGGTTCAGCGCATTCTTCATCATCTTCCAGCCCCCCACCTCGGTGACATTCAGGTAGTCGGTCGAAAGGGCATTACAGCGGGTCCCGCAGAGCGAGAGCCCGGTATCTTTATCGTCCGCCTCACTGGCCGGCACATATCGGTAGTCATTTACCATGTATACCTTTTCGCCCTGGTTTTTCGTCTCTGGCACGGTCTGGGCCGATGCAGTAACGGACACTAACAGACAGAGGGCGAAAAGGATGTTCAATGTTCGAGGTTCAACGTTCAAGGCTTGAGAGGCCGTGAAGCGTAAAGCGTGAAGCGTGAAGCGTGAACGGCTAAAAAGCAGAGAGCTAAGAGCAGAGAGCAGGGGAAAATAAAGACTGTTCAATGTTCGATGTTCAATGTTCAATGTGTTCCGAAACTTTGAACCCTGAACGTAGAACTGCCGTGTTCGAGGTTTTGAGAACATAGAACATAGAACATGGAACATAGAACCTTTCATCACGGTGTCACCCATTCGCTGCGGCGTTCGAGTTGTGGGGTCTTGCCCTTGCCAAGCTGGACAATGAAGCAACCCTTGGAGGCATACCGCTGGCCGGGACCGAAGCTGACACGCTCATAGAGCGGAAAATACTGGTCAGCGATCATGCCGATCGAATCGAGCAGGAAGTCGCGGTAGTATTCTCCGCGCATATCGAGCAATGCCTTGCCGAGGAGCTCGTTGGTGAGATAAGACTGCCTGATGATGACCGGGTCGAATATTTCGATCGGCTTGCCGGCGAGCACTCTTTTTGCAACCTTGTCATACCGCACATCGTCCTGCGGGAGCCTGTACGGATAGGTCATGTAAAGCAGGTCACGCAGTTCCTCAGGTAGAGATAAGAGAGATTTGCCGAGGTACGTTCCGGATGCGATGACCATGCCCGGACGGTTCGGCATTGCAACAAGGCTGCTGACTGCAGGAAGCATGGATGCATCGTCCCAGATGAGCAGGGCAGCAGGCTTGTCTGCTGCAACGATCTGCTGCAGCTTTTCAGCGGTGAGCTTTTCTCCTGCAGCGAGCATGATATCCTTTGCAGGGGCATGGCCTGTCTCTGCCCAGATCTCACGGAAGCCCCGGGCAAGCGCCTCTGCCCTGCGGTCTGAACGGATGATCTGTACGATCTGACGTCCCTTGAAAAGGTCATACATGCTGTGCAGGTACCTGGCTGCGGATTCTCCTTCCTGCTGCACGCCGCGGGAAGGATACAGGGTATACCAGTCGGTCTTGGATATGACCGGATAGTCGACTATCGGGAAGAGATCGGGGATGCCGTTGTCTTCGCAGAACGTATGGACCGGCTCCCAGTCGCCATTGCTGATGCCGCCGAGCAGGGCAAAGACCGGCTCTGCCTTATAGTAGTCCTCAAGCTGCTTGCGCCAGGTCGAGGACGGGCCTTTCAGGACCCAGTGTGCCAGGGTAAATCTCACGAATGTCAGATTGCCTGACATGTTATAGGACATGCGGGAGACCCGTTTGTCCTTCACGGCAGCGGTTGCGAGGCTGTTCTTGCGGTCAATGCCGAACTCGATAGGCGTGAGCATGGATTTCACGGCAAGGGGATTGGCGCCCTCGACAATGACTGTTGCGAACTTTATCTCATTTTTTGTGACGCCCGGAGACGGCTTGTCAGAAAGGGTCTTGAGATACGCAATGAGTATCGCCATGTCTTTATCGTTCAGATCATAGCGCGGCATGACACTGACTACCGAGCGGCCTGTGGGGTCGTACCCCGTGCCGATCAGTGCAGCGAGCGTTTCATCAGTATAGGCCGGGCGCACCGGCAGGTAAACTGCATAGTTGTGGATATAGGGCACGAACTCAGACCCTTTTACATAGGGCTCGCGCGGCTGGTACAGGATGCGGCCATTGGTCGGCGGCGTGACAACATTCCCTTCGAAAGAACCGAGCCCGCTCCTGAGATGGCAGCTTACGCAGGTGAAGGCAGTGCCGTCAACCGGAACATCCCCGCTCACAAAGCCCTGAAGCGGCTTGCCGTCAGGCAGTATGCCCTCGCGGTATATGCGTTCGCCAAGCCGCAGGACCTCGGCCTGGTCCATGTTTGCAGCCAGCGCCGCAGGCGGCAGGAAGAGAACTGCCGTGATGAGTAATGCGTAATGAGTAATGAGTGAAAGCAGCGAAGAGCGAAGGGCAAAGAGCGAAGAGCTGATGCCCGTAGCCTGCTTTATGTCCTTTACCTGCCTTATCGCTTTACCTATAGCCTGTCTTATCCTGTTCATCGTATTCCTGCCTTCTGGCTTTCGGCAATGAACTCCGAGGTGCTCATCATGCCGTAGATTCTGATCCAGTTCTCCTCTTTCGGCATGCGGATAAAGGTCAGGGCATAGTGGGACATCTTGTCCGGGATATTGGCATTGAAGGCCTTCATGACCCGGTCAATATCCCTGCGCGAGCCGGTAAGAAAATCCCAGCCCGGCTTTGAACGGTAGCGTTTCAGATAGTCCTTGAGCACAGCTGGTTTGTCATTTTCAGGATCGATCGTTATGGATACCAGATGCACCTTTTCAGAGCCAGGGCCGAGTCTCTGCTGCAGGCTGGCGTACCCTGCGGAGAGGACCGGGCAGATTGTGGTGCAGGTGCCGAAGATAAAGTCAACGACAACCGGCTTGTCCGAGGAGAGAAAGTCCTTGAAGCGGACCCTGTTGCCGTCCTGGTTGATCAGGGTAACATCAGGTATCGCATATTTCTCAACAGAGCGCTGATAGGTCTTGGTGTCGGCAGATGCCGGCGTCGCCGGCAGGCTGACAAGCAGGCAAGCGAACAAGCAGACAAGCGTGAAAGCGTGTAAAGGCCGTAAAGCGTAAAGCGTGAATCGTGAAGCGTGAAGAGTAAAGGCGGATAAAAGGCCGTGAATCGTGAATCGTCGAGAGGCCGTAAAGCGTAAAGCGTGAATCGTGAAGCGTGAAAAGAGAATTTCCTTTAGCCCTAAGCCGTTAGCCTGTCTTTTATCTATAACCTGCCTCATCTCTATACCTTTACCTGCCTCTTGCCTTTAGCCTGCCTCATACTCACTATTTCTTCACCTCAAGCAGTTCGATCTCGAATATCAATGTGGCGCCGGGGAGGATGAGCTCTCCTGCGCCGACCTCGCCGTACGCAAGCGAAGCAGGGCAGACCAGTTTGGCCTTGCCGCCGGGCTTCATCATCTGCAGGCCCTCTGTCCAGCACTTGATGACCTTGTCAAGCTTGAATTCAAGGGGCTTGCCGCGTTTGGCAGAACTGTCGAACTCTTTGCCGTCAGGAAGCGTGCCGCGATAATTGACCCTGACCGTGTCGGTTGCGGCCGGCTTGGAGCCAGTGCCTTCCTTCTGCGATACATAGACCATGCCGGAGGCGGTCTTAACCGCTCCTTTTTCAGCAGCAGCCTTGTCCAGGGCAGCCTTATTCTGGGGAGCCTGTTTGTCTCCCTGGGCTTTGCGGCGGGAGCGCGCCATCTCCTGGATCTTGTTGTTGTATTCGCTCAGCTCAACGGCCGGTTTTTTGCCGGTAACAGAGTCTGTAATGCCCTGCTTTACGGTCTCGAGTTCAGCAGGCGTGAGGCTGAAGGCCCCAAGTGTACGGCCGACACTCAGGCCGATGGCATAGAGCGTCTTCTGCTCCTCGGTCTTTGGGGCATCGGAGGCGTATAACGGAGTAGTTAGAGACAGGCAGAGGAATAGGTAAAGAGCGATAAAGACCGTAAAGCGTAAAGCGTGAAGCGTGAAGCGCCCGCCACAGGCGGGTCCGCCGAGGCGGATAATGCGTGAACGTTTAAAAAGCTGAGAGCTGAGAGCTGAGAGCTGAGAGCTGAAAGCTAACAGGCTGGATAGACGATTAGTATGAGGCATTCAGAACCCCCTGTTTTATATGTTTTTGATAGATGTCGCAGTCCTTGAAATTTCCCCCGCAGAACTGTATGACCTTCTCGGTCGTCTGGCTGTTCATCTGAGCACAATAGCAATCAGAGAACGGATTGCTCAGATAAGGGCATCTTACCTTATTAGTTAAGCTTGTCAAGGTCTTGCCTCTGCAACATGAACTTTTATTAACAATTAGCATGCCTGAAATTAAAAAAATATCATTTAGAATGTCGGTCTGTTTTATGCTTTAAAAACATCGAGTTGATATCAAAAGGAGGCTGATTGTATTAAATAAGTAGAATGCTATGTTCGTGCCATGGCACATTTATGTGTCGCACGCATGTGTGACAGGAGGCCGTGATTCGTGAATCGTGAATCGTGAACGGTTAAAGCGTGAAAGCTGGAAAGCTAACAAGACTGCAACTGAATTACCATACAACTTTCTTTAACTCGGCTATCGCCTTAAAGTGTTCATCTCGTGAAACCAAGGTTAATCCGTGCTCTATTGCCAGTGCGGCAATCCAGACATCGTTTTCCGGAATAGGGTGACCTTTCTTATGTAAGAGGTTCTTGATCCGGCCGTATTCCCTGCTCGTGCCGATATCGAATGCAAGGATGGTGTTACTGGCGGCAAAAGTTTCTATATGTTCAGTATTGGTCTTAGGGCGTCCCGACTTAAAAGCTCCAAAAAAAAGTTCTCCAATAACCGTTGCCGGGATGAATATCTCTCCTGCCCTGGCCATATGCTTTTGGACGGAGGGGTCATTTGCAAAAAGGGCAATTACAATATTGGTATCAAGGAGATTTTACCACTCATTCATGTCTACCTTTTCGCAGCCATTGTCAATTGCCTGTTCCATTGCCTTTAGATCATCAAGAGAGATGGCGCCGGTGAAGGAAAGAAGCTGCTTGCCTGGGACACCTTTAGGGCCGGTCAGCGCAAGAGCCCGGGCAAAATCAAGCACACGTCGCTGGTGTTCGTAATCAAGCTGTCCAATCTGGCTCATAATCTCTTTTTTTACCGTTGTATTAAGCATGGGAACCTCCTGCTTTTCGATATTTTATCATATTGCCTGGCTGGCAAGCGGTAGAGGCCGTAAAGCGTGTAAAGGCCGTGAAGCGTGAAACAAGCTGGAAAGCTGACAAGCGGTCAAGCTGGAAAGCTACCAGATTGCTTTGACATGACTGTAGTTCAATATTTTTTTATCCATAGTGACCAGCTCCGCTCCAAGAGAAATTGCTGTAGAGATAATAAGGCGGTCAGCAGGATCGTTATGTATCTTTCCTGGCAGCTGTACTGACCGTATTGCGATATTGTTGCTTACCGGGATAAAGGTAACAAAAGGTAAACCCTCGGAAACCGCAATCCAGTCCTGCACAGGCATCGTAAGCTGCAATCGTCCCTTTTCAGCAAGCATGGCAACCTCCCAACTGCTTATGGATGAAATGCAGAGCTCCTGGGCAAGCACTGCATGCTCAATAGCCTTTTTTGCCTTTGTGGAAAGGAGTTCAGGAGAACTGGCCCACCAGATCCACACATGTGTATCAAGGACGATCACTTCAAAGATTCCCAATCTTCTGAGCCAACCGGTTCAGTCGGGTTTTCAAACTTCATAACCGTATTTCGCAAAAGCTTAAGCGTGGCTTCAGGTTGCTGGGTATAAGGTGTTATTTTCAAAACAGGGCGTCCATGATCAGTAATGACCACCGCTTTGCCGGTCTTTTCAATCTGGCGAAAATATTCCAGAGTTTTTGGTTTGAATCTTGATTTCGAGACGGTTTTTTCCATTGGACACCTCCACAAGGTCTAAGGTGCAATATGACTATGGACATAATACCATGGTCATATTGTAATAACAATTAATGAAATCAAGCAGGCAGGCCATCAAGCTGGAAAGTCCGGGATCTTCAGCTCTTCGAGCCTGCGGTACATGGTCCTTCTGCTGATACCGAGCAGGCGTGCTGCCTTTGCCTTGTTCCCGCCCGCTTTTTCCAGTGCCTGCATGATCCTCTCCCGCTCGCCTGCCTGATCAGGAGCCTTATCAATATCCTGCCTCTGCCCGATAAAATCCTTCGGCAGATACTCGACGGTTATCATGCCGTCTCTGCAGAGGATACAGGCATGCTCAAGGACATGTTCGAGCTCACGGACATTGCCGGGCCAGGTATGCAGCATAAACCGCTCCATGACCTCAGCAGAGATGTCCCTGATGCTTTTGTTGAATTTCTTACTGAAACGCTGGATGAAGTGGGAGGCAAGAAGCGGGATGTCCTCTCTTCTCTCCCGCAGCGGGGGGATGAGCATCTCTACCACCTTCAGGCGGTAATAGAGGTCTTCCCTGAACTCACCCTTCTGCACTTTTTCGACAAGGTTCTTGTTCGTGGCAGCGATGACCCTGACATCCACCTTTATCGGTCTTGCATCGCCGACCCGTTCGAACTCCATTTCCTGCAGTACCCTGAGCAGACGCACCTGGAGGGAAAGCGGCATATCCCCGATCTCATCGAGAAAGATCGTGCCCTTGTCAGCGCGCTCGAATCTGCCGATCCGGTCACTGATCGCGCCGGTAAAGGCGCCTTTCACATGACCGAAGAGTTCGCTCTCAAGCAGGTTTTCCGGCAAAGAGGCGCAGTTGACCTTGACGAGGGCCTTTGCGCTGCGTGCGCCCCGGTAGTGGAGCGCCTCTGCAACGAGCTCCTTGCCGGTGCCGCTTTCACCCCTGATCAGGACCGTGGTCTGGAAATCGGCAACCTGTTCGATGAGGCTGTAGATATTCTGCATCTGTTCGCTTTTGCCGATCATGGTATGAAAATGCCTGCGTTCGTCCATGTCAATCTCAAGGTCTGCGATGCGGGTCTCGTCGCTCAGAACCATTACAGCGCCCGAGAATTCTTTGTGATGGCCGATCAGCGGAGAGGTGGTGATGTTGATCACCTTTCTTGGTCCGTTGTCATGCTGGCAGTCGATATGAAAGAGCTCAACCGTCTCTTTTTCCCTGATGGTCTTGGCCAGCGCTTCAATGCATTTTTTCCTGCAGCTGTTCGGCAGTGAACGTATCAGCTGGTTGTCTGCCTTTTCCCGGGCACATCCGCAGATGGCCTGGGCAGCGTCATTTATCTCTATTATCCGCATGTCAGTGTCCACGGTGATAATGCCGTCCGTTACGGACCTGAAGACCGCTTCCAGGTTGGTCCTGATTCGTTCGTTCTCATCAAGAAGGTCTTTGTGCTTTAACGCCTGGGCAGCAGTATGCAGCAGGGCTTGCTGTGTTACCGGCTTTGCGATGTAGTCAAAGGCCCCCAAACGCAGGGACTCTGAGGCGGTCTCAAAGGTCGGGGAGCCGGTCACCATGACGACAGGGCAGGTGAGGTCCCTTTTCCTGATCTCGCGCAGCAGGTCAACGCCGGTCTTGTCTCCCAGAAGGATATCGGCAATGATGAGGTCGAAGTTCTTCTCCGAGACACGTGCAACAGCTGAGTCAAAGGTCTCTGCAGTCTCGACCTCATACCCCTCGTTCGAAAGGAAGGTCTCGAAGGTGTACCGCAGGCTCTCTTCGTCGTCAATGACCAGGATTCTTTTTTTCATGGTAGAAAATAGCTGTTTAGGTTGTTTAGTCTGTAGTCTTTTAGGTCTGAGTTACCTAAACGGCTAAACACCTAAATGGCTAAACAGCTATTTAGTCTGTAGTCTGTTAGGGCTGCGTAAAGAACGGATCAAGCATCCTAACACTTTTTCCGTCTCCAGGAGTTTTGAGTCGTAGCTGGTAAAACTGTCCTCATTGAAGTATCCCAAACGCTGCGATAAGCCGAACTGATAGCGCAACTCCCTGAGAGATGCAAATGCGATCTCAAGAAAGCGGAGCAACTCAGTCTGACTTTCACGCGCACATCCCTCAACTATGTTGGATGGAACCGAGACAGCCGATCTTCTCATTTGTGAGGTCAACCCATACATTTCGTCTTTAGGAAAATTCCTGGTTTCCCGATACGTGAGAATCGCAACTTCATCGGCCAGTTCGAAAGCTCTGAGCTTTGTGTGATCTCTCATTATTATAAATGCAGAGTTATTTAGGTTGTTTAGTCTGTAGTCCGTTAGGACTGACCAGCTAACAAGCTAAACCCCTATCTCCCTACCAACCTAAACCCCTAAACAGCTACCCACCTAAACAGCTATAACCCTGCTTCCCTGTACGCCGGCAGGGACACGATGATCCGCGTATATGCGCCTTCCTCGCTTTCGACCGAGAGCCTGCCGTTATGGTCGAGGATGATCCCGTGGCTTATGCTCAGGCCGAGGCCGGTGCCGATGCCGACCGGCTTGGTCGTATAAAAGGGGTTCATCACCTTATTGATATTGGGTTCGGGAATGCCGGTGCCGTGGTCCTCAAGAACTATCTGGACAAAGGGTTCCTCATTGACCACGGTTTCGGTCGCTGTTATGAGAAGGACCTTGTCCGGGTCAGCCTGGGGATATTTCTGTTCGAGTGCGTATCGCGCATTATTGATGATGTTCAGGAAGACCTGTTGTATCTGCTGCGCATGGACCTTGATGAGAGGGATATTCGGGTCAATGTCCGCTTTCAGCGTGATGCCGCTCTTCTTCAGCACAGTCTCGGTAAGGGCAAGTGCATCGGAAAGCACATGCCTGACCAATACCGGTCTCTTTTCCTCTTTCCGCTCACGGGCGAAGGAGAGCAGGCTTGTCACGATGAACGATATCCGGCCGCCTTCCTTTATGATCCTTGTTGCGATATCGTATTCCCTGCTTTCCGGCGCAGCGCTGTTTACAATGATCTGGGCATAGTTAATGATGCCGTTGATCGGGTTGTTGATCTCGTGGGCAACGCCCGCGGCCAGCTCGCCGATCGAGGCGAGATGGTTTGACCGCATCTGCTCTGCCTGCAGAGTCCTTTTTTCGGTTATATCCGTGCCCAGTTCCATAACGCTCTCGACCTCGCCGCTCTCGTTCTTTATCGGATAGGCACGCACTGCCCAGATCCTGTTGTCAGGTGTGGTCAACTGTACGTTTTCCGCATCTCCCGATCGAAAACTTTTCAGCACCGGACAGTCATCACAGGGCCTGTCCTGACGATGCCAGAGCGTGTAGCAATAGTCAGAGCCCCGGTATTCCTCGGGCATCAGTGTCTGGTGCGCGCTCTTGTTCGCCCATTTCACCTTCAGGTCAGGGGACAGGAGCACCAGGCTGTCTGGTATCGCATCAAGAAGGATATTGAACTCCTGGGAGAGCTGCCTGAAGCTGCTTTCACTGCGCTCCAGGGCATCGGCAGTCTGCTCATGGCCAAGCACTTCCATGCGGAGCTTGTCGTTTGTCTGTGCGAGTTCATTTGTACGCTCACGGACCAGAGATTCAAGCTGTGTCTGATAGACATCCAGATCTTTTTCTGCCAGCATGCGCTCGGCGGCCCGCCCCAGCAGGTCAGCAACTGCATTGAGCAGTTTGCGTTCTTCGGCAAGGAACGGCCCTTCATCCTGCCGCGGCCGCTCTTCCCGGTAGCAAACTTCGATCCTGCCCACCTGCCTGTTGTTTATCAGAATGATACGGTCTTGTGACCAGGCTGTTCGTATGAAGTTTGGCGTGCTGTATTCCTGATCATCCCAGGTGATGCGGCAGACTGTGATCTCCGGGAACATGTACGCCTTTGTCAGAAGATCGGCACTCTCCCTCAATATCTCGTCCAGATGGATATCGGGCTTCCTTACGACCTCGGATATGGCGTAAAGACATCTGAGTTCCTTGATGCGTTCGCCCAGATCGAGCGAATATTGCTTAAGCTCTGCCGCGTCTTTCTTTTGGGTCGAGATGTCCCGGGCAACATGGACAGATCCGATAAGGCCGCCCTGATCGTTAAACAGGGGGGAGACGGTCACGAGATAGTATGCATCAAATTGTTTTTCGTATATCTCTGCCGCATGTCCCTGATTGTCATGGAGCAGATGTGCGTGGGGACAGGCTTCGATCGGGCCGGATGACTGGTGAAAAAGTTCATAACATTTCCGTCCAAGAATATCCTTTATCTCAATGCCCATCTTTTCCACCATAGCCTTGTTGGCGCGGACGATCCGGTGGTCCTTATCAATGACCGCGATCAGGTCAGGGATGACATCAAAGGTGTGTTCCCACTGGTGTTTTGCATTCAGGATCGCAGCCTGCATGCGCCCGGCCAGCCGTTCCCTGTACCAGAGACCGGCAACTGCCGCGCTGATTATGCCGCTCCAGGAAATGAGCAGGAGCAGTATAAGTTTTCTCGATCTTTTTTCATCTGCGTCCTGGATCTCTTCAAGCTGCTCATCAAGGATGAATGATTTTTTCAGAAATTGATGGTACACGCTATCCATGCTGTTTATCGCAGGGAGCAGGGTCTTGTTCTCCGATACATTTCGCGCAAGCTCTCTGAATCTGACGACGAGTACCCGAAGGTCTTCCATATCCGCCCTGAGGTTGTTATGCGGCAGCGGTTTTACCGTATGGCCGTGGAGTGTCTTGCCTCCGTTGAGCGCAGAAACGATCATGGCTTCTGTCCGGTCAATACCCTGCCAGACCAGGGCGATGTCCTGGCCCTCTATTCCCCTGAGGTCCTCTTCCAGCGCGAGATGGGCTTTGCTGAGTTCGATCTGCATTTCATGGACAATGTCGTTATACTGAAAGGCCTCCCGCATGTTCCTGTCGATAAGGTCAACCGCCGCAATGAGGCCGATCGAGACGATGCCCAGGACAAGGAGCAGCATCGGCAGCCGATGCAGAACCCGGTCACGGAGAGCAGTTACGGTATCAGGTTTTTCAGAGAACATTCAGAGGCCGTGAAGCGTGATTCGTAATTCGTAATTCGTGAATCGTAAAGCGTGAATCGTAAAGCGTAAGGCGTGAAAAGTAAATAGTTCAGAAGCAAAAAACTGAGAGCAGTAAAGAAAGTTCGTGGCTGATGGTTCATAGTAAAAAACCGAGAGCCAAGAGCCTGCTTTATATTCTTTACCTGCTCCATCTCTATACCTTTATCTGCTTTATCCCTGAGCCTGCGAGCTGAGAGCTGGTGCGCTCTGCAGTGAACTCTCCACAGGCTGAGCCGGTTCAATGCGGTTTGCCTTCTTTATCAAATACATGCCGATGAGCAGGGCGAGGATGAAGGCCAGGAGCATGTACACGTAAAAGCTGAGCGGTCTTGCTCTGCTGCCGCCACGGAACCGGTGCTTCAGTTTCCGTGCCAGGCTTTTTTCTTTCCGTTTTTTTACCCGAACGTAGGGCATAACTTTTCTCGTCGTAAAGCGTAAAGAGGCCGTAAAGCGTAAGGCGTAAAGCGTGAAGAGACCTTAAAGCGTAAAAAGGACGTGAGGCGTAAATCGTAAAACGTGAATAGTAAAAGACAAAAGGGTGCAAATCATGAATCGTAAAGAGGCGTTTGGATAGCCCATATCAAATGACTTGCGGCCTTTTCAATGACTTGATGAGACCGGTGAGCATCTTGTCTATATCGCTCATGAGCATTTGCCCTCCCATTAAGCTCTGCCCTTTTAAGATATTTTAATTCCAATGAGATATTGATTTGCGTATCAAGTTCACTCAATGAACCTTGGGCCACGTGCAGAAACTGGATAAATTCTTTTTTTGTCTGCCTCGCTGCGCCTTCTGCTATGTTGGATGGAATTGAGATGGCAGCCCTTCTGATCTGGTTAGAAGCCATCTCAAAAACCCCTTGTACTTTTTATCGAGCTTTGGTACATTGGAACTATGGCACGAAAAGAAGAGATATCAGACATCCAATGGACAATCATCGAACCCCTTATCCCCAAAGCTCCTATCCGGGAAGACCGGAAAGGCCGACCACGACGTGATGACCGGGAAGTCCTCAATGGCATACTTTGGATACTCCGTTCCGGAGCCCGCTGGTATGATTTGCCCGAACGCTTTCCACCCTATCAGACCTGCCACCGCAGATTCCAGGAATGGGTCAGCTCAGGAGTATTCCGAAGTATCCTGGAGGCGCTTGCCACTGACTTACGAGACCGTGGCAAGTTCAATCTCAGCGAATGCTTTATAGACGCAACCTTTGTGGTAGCGAAAAAAGGGGCTTCGGTGTCGGAAAGACCAAGCGGGGCAAGGGTACGAAGCTCATGGCAGTGGCAGATGGCTCTGGTCTTCCTATCGCCCTGCACACTACGTCTGCTTCGCCGCATGAAGTCACCCTTGTCAGCGATACTCTCAAAGAACGCTTCATTACAGATAAGCCTGAGCGACTGATCGGAGATCGGGCCTACGACAGTGACCCGCTGGATAAATCTCTTGCGCTGGAAGGTATTGAGCTTATTGCTCCTCACAAGCAAAACAGAACTAAACCACCTACTCAGGATGGCCGTGTCCTGAGACGATATTGCAGAAGATGGCATATTGAACGTCTCTTTGCATGGATGCATAATTTCCGACGTATTGTTGTCAGGTATGAATACCATATCGATAACTTTCTGGCCTTTGCTCATCTGGCCTGCACCTTAATTCTCCTTAGAAGGTATTTTTGAGATGGCTTCTAGTAAGGCCATATATTTCACTTTGAGGGAATGATCTTGTCGCGGCATAGACCTGTTTGACCAATTCCAAAGATTTTTTCCAGACATCCAATTTTTTATGAGGTTTTTCTAACACTCTATCCTTTACGCCTCACGGCCTCTTAATCTGCCTGTTGCGCTTTACGCCTCACGCTTTACGCTTTACGGCCTCTTACGCTTCACGGCTTCTTAATCTCTCTGTTACGCTTTACGCCTCACGCTTTACGGCCTCTTATAATATTCCCTATACCACGCAACGAATTTTGCTATGCCCTCTTCTATGGAGGTGGAAGGTTTGAATCCGACATCTTTGATAAGGTCATCCACGTCTGCATAGGTTGCCGGCACATCGCCCGCCTGTATCGGAAGCAGGTTCTTCTCTGCCTTTTTGTTGAGGCACTGTTCGAGCACCTCGATGTAGTGCATCAGCTCGACCGGGTTGTTGTTGCCGATGTTATAGAGCTTGTACGGCGCATAACTGGAGGCAGAATCGGGAGCATCGCCTGACCAGGCAGGGTTCGGCGCAGGCACCCTGTCCAGGACCCTGACAACGCCTTCGACGATATCATCTATGTATGTGAAGTCGCGCTGCATTTTCCCGTAATTGAAGACATCAATGGGCCTGTCCTCGAGGATCGCCTTGGTGAAGAGGAAGAGGGCCATGTCCGGTCTTCCCCAGGGGCCGTACACGGTGAAGAATCTCAGGCCTGTGCAGGGTATCTTGTACAGGCTTGCATAGGTGTGCGCCATAAGCTCGTTCGCTTTTTTTGTTGCAGCGTAGAGCGAGACCGGGTGGTCCACATTGTCATGCACGGAAAAAGGCATCTTTGTGTTTGCGCCGTACACGGAACTCGACGACGCAAAGACAAGATGCTTAACGTTATTGTGTCTGCAGCCCTCAAGGATGTTCAAAAAGCCGCTGACATTGCTGTCTATATACGAATAGGGGTTTATGAGCGAATACCTGACTCCGGCCTGGGCCGCAAGGTTCACAACACCATCGAACTTCTCTTCTTCGAAGAGCTTTTTCATTGCGTCCCGGTCAGCAAGGTCAATGCGGACCGGCTTGAAGTTCGGGTCCATGGCCACCTGCTTCAGCCGGGCAAGCTTCAGGTTCACGTCATAGTAGTCGTTGAGGTTGTCCAGGCCGACGACCTCGTCGCCGCGCTCGAGCAGTCTCGTTGAAAGATGAAAGCCGATGAAGCCGGCTGCGCCGGTTACCAAGATCTTGTTCGATGTTCGATGTTCAGTGTTCAATGTTATCTCCTATTAACGACTGTTCTATGTTCAAAGTTCAAGGTTATCTTTTTCTCTCCGAGTTTCTGAGGTAGCGGATAAAATCGTTTATGAGACTTGTTAAAGCGAAACAGCGAGTCGAAAGGTCACTAAGGGGTTTTTCGCTAATATATCCTATGTCTTGTGCGGCGTAGAGCAAACTCCTTACCTCTGAAACCGATCCTCGTGCAATGACCAGGTACTGAATAAACTCTTTGTTGCTTCCACGATCAAATCCCTCTGCAATGTTGGACATTACGGAAACTGCAGCTCTTTGAACCTGATCTTTAAAGCTATAATCTTTAACGTTATTGAAATGCATATAAGTTCTGCTGACCAGCTCCCTTGCCTGTTTCCATGCCTCGATATCTTCAAATTTCTCAATTTTCATGGCCTGTTAAGCATTGAACCTTGAACTTTTTTCATGCTCATTCCGCAGTTGTTCTATCTCAGTTCTTAACTGCTCATACTCAGCTGTTTTGCGAAGCAGAAAGGCCTGTGTCTGTCTGAATTTCTCGGCCATGCCATGCGGGGTAAGGACATACATGTATGCCATCTTGTTCTTCGAGTTCTTGAACCGCTCTGCCTTGATGTACCCCTTTTCGACCAGGGCATTAATAATATAGTTGACCCTGCCGAGGCTCAGGCCCATCTTCTGCGACAGGTCGCGCTGCGAAAGAGTGCTGTCCTTTGCTAATTCGCGAAGGGTCTTGAACTGGGTTTCGGTCATAGAGACGGGTTAGTAAAAAATGTTCAAAGTTCGAGGTTCAAAGTTCGAGGTTCAAAGTTCAATGTTCAAAGTTCGAGGTTCAAAGTTCAAAGGGCTTAGAACATAGAACTTAGAACTCTTCTTTTAGGGCATGCTACCGCCCGGTCATGACAGGGGTCACTACAAAAGGAGCGGCTCTTTGAGGGGCTGCGTTCAGTCACTGAACGAATTAAGAATACCGCAAAAGATGAAGAAAGTTCAATCAAGATGGTTCAAGGTTCTATGTTCGAGGTCTAGGAGAATACAGGGCTAACTTTGAACTGAGAACGTTGAACTGTTTTCTTACGCCTTCCTGACCGATACGTCCTCCACTTCAAGGCGTGAGTTCAGGGCTTCAAGGAGAATTACAACCCTGTCCCTGCCCGGCACAGGATGCTGAAATATGCCGTAGAAACTGGCAAAGGGTCCTTCCCTGATCACGACGCGGTCGCCTTTCGAGAGGTTCTCCGGTTTTGGCGTAATGATGTCGTCTTCCATCTGCTCCCGCATGGCGTCGATGATCTCCTGCGGCACAATAATGGGATGGTCCTTGCCGACAATATATTTCACCCCGCGGGTGTAGCGGATCATGTGGTGGTGCGTATCGTTGTCAAAACAGGCAAATATATAGCTCTTGAAGAGAGATTCGATGACCTGTTCATATCTGCCCCGGTGATATTTCTTGATGCGTATCCTCGGGTTGAGCACCTCAAGGCCCGCATTCCTGAGCATGAGTGAGACAGAATCCTCACACTGCGGCTTGGTGTATATGGCGTACCAGTTCATGGGTTAACAAACAGCACAGATAAAGGAAAAGGTAAAGGTAAAGATGAAGATAGAGGTAGAGAAAAGATCAGGTAAGGCAGAGGCAGAGAGGAACAGGCAGAGAATACTTCAGGTAAAAGCAGAGGTAGAGAAAAAACAGGTAAAGGTAAAAAAACATCAGGTAAAGGTAACGTAATGAATCTTCTCCTTTCTTTACCTATACCTGCTTCTCTCACTCTACTTATTCCTTTACCTGAGTTCCCTGTTGTCGAGCACTGCCCGCGGGTTGTCGATGAACATCTTCCGTGCCTTGTCTGTTCCGAGGATGTCTGTCACCTCATTGTATGCATCCGAAAGCACCGGGATCCTCCGGTCTGTGCTGTGAGCATCAGATGCCACAAAATCCACATATCCCTTTTTGAGCAGGTGGAGTGAGAATTTCCTGATCTGCCTCCCGAAGTCGCCGGTAATGCTCATGGCGGTGAGCTGGAAGAGGGCGCCGGATTCCCTGAGTGCATCAGTTTTATCGTTTGCTGAAAGCAGGCTGTAGTTGCGTTCAGGATGGGTGATGATCGGGACATATCCTTTGATCTTAGATTCAAAGATGAAGTCCTCCAGATGCGGGGGAATGAGGTCAGGCAGTTCGAGCAGGAAATAGCGTGAATTGTTGATGGCAGGCAGATCTTCCCTGTCCAGGGCCTCAAAGAGCTCATACGTAAGTCTGATATCAGCCCCGCTGTACAGCTTGACCGGGCTGCCCTGTCTGGCCGCTTCATCCTGGACGGTTCTGAGATTTTGCAGGATGGTCTGAACAGCGGGCTCCTCGCCCTGCCTGAAGTGGGGCGTTGCCACAATATGGGTTATGCCGTCCCGCGCAGCAATGGCGAGCATCTTCATGGTTGTTTCCATGTCCGGAGAGCCGTCGTCAATGGCCGGCAGAATATGGCAGTGAATGTCAATCATGTAAAAGACCGTGAATCGTGATTCGTAAATCGTAAATCGTAAATCGTAAATTCTGCCATGAGCTAAGAGCCTGCTTTATATTCTTTACCTGCCTCATCTCTTTACCTTTACCTGTCTCATTCCTTTAGACTTATTTTTCAATGACAAGGGTATCTCCTATGGCAAGGCCCAGTTTTTTTGCCAGGCCTGCGTTGATCTCAAGTGCATATGACGGCCGGCCCTTGGGAAAATAAACAGGGCAGTTTCCGCAGGGCTGGAGGTCCTCGAGGATCTCGATGATATGCATATTTTCTCCCAGAAAGATGATGTCGAGCGGGAACCTCATGCCCTTCATCCAGAAGGCATGTTCCTGTGAGCTATCAATTACAAAGAGCATGCCATGATCTTCCGGCATAAATTCGCGTTCTGAAAGTCCTTTTTTCAGGCCCTCCCGGTCCTTTACCACTTCAACAAGAAAGGTCTCTTCGGTCTTTTTTGAAGCCCTGTCATGACGTGGTCCTGACTCTTTGTGAATGGTCACTTTTTCCAGGGCTGCCCTTTTTTCAACTGCAGTTTCTGCGGCCAGAACCGTGAACGGCAGAAGGCAAAGGGTTAATGAGGCCGTAAAGCGTGTAAAGGCCGTAAAGCGTAAAGCGTGAAGAGTGAAGAGCCGGCTACGCATGATCTTTTTTTAGCTCCTTTTCCCAATCTTCAACCTCATCCCCTGTTACTGCTTTGGCATCAGCGCGCTCGGTTCTCTGTTCTTTGCTCTTTGCCGCGGTTCTGCGCCTGTGGTATTTCCCTTCTGCGGTCATGGAAAGCGACGAGAGCATGCCGAGCACCAGAGCGAAGAGCAGCAGGTTAGAAAGAATGTGGAGATTGAAATCAAAGATGCTGTGCATTAGCATCGAAAAGACGGATGAGATCACGGCGATCCGTATCATGCCCCTTTTCCCCTGAAAATCGGCCTTTGCAAAGGGATACAGGAGCAGGCCGGCAAAGGCTATAACCAGTGCAATGCCGATCGTTCCGGTTTCGAGAATATATTCGAGGTAATCATTGTGTGCATGGTCATAGACGACCTGATGGACTGAGGGAGGGGAATAGAGATGGAACATGTCAATATATGTGCCGAGTCCTGATCCGGTGAGCCAGAAGTCCTTGAATGCGGTCAGGGTAGATTGCCAGACAATAATGCGCTGCTCTTTCGAAATATCTGTCTGGTAGAAACGGTCTACGATCGGATCAATGCCGAGGTATGCAAGGTATGCGGCAACCACGAGCAGAAATCCGGCTATGGCCCATACTTTTCTTGTCTGGACCCTTGTGACCAGAACAAGCATGCTGAAGAGCGCCATGCCTGCAAAGAAGCTGAGAATGCCGCCGCGTGAGAGGGAGAAGAAGAGCGATACGGTCATGATGACCGTCAGAAAGCCGAAAAAGATGATCTTTTCCCGGTATTCCCGGGTCAGGGTAAAACCGAGGCCGAGGGGAACGAGCATGCCGATGAAGCCGGCAAAATGGTTCCTGTTCACGAAAGGACCGAACGGGGTGCCGCCGACCGTAAGCTCCCTGAACCAGTAGATCTTATCGTTCCAGGTCGCCTTCTGCACGATCGCAAAGACCGCAAGGCAGAAGCCGAAGACGATCAGTATGACTATCATCCTGGTCAGTTTCTCCCTGTCCCGGAGGATGAGCGAGGAGATGAAAAAGACCGTAAAAAAAGCGGCTGCCCGAATCAGTTCATGGATGGTCAGATACGGGCTGAAGCTGAGCGGCATGAACTTCATCGGCGTGATGCTGTAGAACTCCCTTATGCGTGCAGTGGCAGGGGAGATGAAGCTGACAACCGCAGCCGGGAGGGGTACGAGCTGCAGCCCGATATATGCGCAGAAGCTGAGGGCCACGACAAGCAGCCTTCCGGTATTGGCGGGCAGGTCCTCCTGCTGGTCCCCATTTTTTATGGACCAGAAAAGGGCCGTGGCAAAGACAAGGACCAGCACGGCCGCTTCTGACCAGACCTCGACCGCCCCGAAGAGGAGCGTTGCCAGAATAATGATGGCTGCAAGCATATTATTTATCATAGTTTGTACTGATGATCCTGAGCTGGGCGTTCTCCCGGGTCAGTTTCCACGCGATCTTTCCGCTATACCTGACCCACCGGTCATCCGCAGAGATGTACCGGTTGATATTGTACACGCCGGACACGGTCGCTGTCTGTCCGTCTGTCCGGATATCCATATTGGTGATCCGGTAGTGGTTGATCTTCTCGCTGAAGGTCTCTTTGTATGCGTTCCGTATCTCGTTATAGTTCAGGGTGTTGTTCTCCACTGCAGAGCGGGAAAAGAGCGATAAAAATCCGTTCAGATCGTTCTTCGTGTATGCAGCGACATATCTCTGCATGAACTCCTCGACCTCATCTCTTGTTATCTGCTCGGTTTTTTGCTGTACTGGCGCCTGCTGCTGCTTTACCTCCTGAAAGGGTTTTACCGCATCAGCCGGCTCAGCACGGTGTTGAGGAGGGTCTTCTCTCTGGATCTGCTCTGCGGATTGCTGTCTGAGAGGTGCTATGGCCGGGATTGCAGAATCGTGGCCTGCATGCACATTTTTCTCCTGCAGGGTGTTGTCTCCCTTGACCTTAGCCTGAGCCTGGCCCTTCTCATGCGCCTGCTTCTTTGCGTTCGGCTGGAACCAGCTCCTTATTGTCTGGAGGGTGGAAGTATGTGTTGCAGTGCTTGCCGGGTCCTGATGCACCTGAGCAGGTTCATTCTTCATTTCAGCAGGAAGCGGCTGTTCGATCTTTGAAGAATGCTCTTCGACAGCAGCAGGCTTCGGGACGACAATTGCGGCTGTCTCTGTTCTCCTGCTCCTGTCCTGTCCGGCAGGTTCCGGCGCAAGCTCTGCTTCCAGACCGGACGACTGGTTCCTGATGTATATGAAACCTATCGAGATCAGGGCAATGAGTATATAGACAAAGATCAGTATCCTGGGCATGTAGGGACGTACCCTGCCCCATCCTGTTGCCGGCTCAATGCTTCTGCGTCTCCGGAACGTGGCTGCGGGCCTGCGGTGATGGGTCGATCCCTGAGCAGGTGCAGACGGGAATTTCCGGTTCAGCATCTGCTCGGTCAGTCTGCGGTCGTATTCGGCCCTCTTTGTTTCATCCTTGAGCTCGGTGTATGCCTCATTGACCTTTTTTGCCCGCTCTGATACCCATTCTTCCTTGCCGACCTGTCTGTCCGGATGATACAGGAGCATGAACTTCTTCCATCTTCTGTTCAGTTCCTCCGGTGTTGCGTGCTGCGGCAGGCCGAGGGTTATGTAAAAATTATTCTCCGGGTTAAAGTGCATCTTTGAGATGACGAAGCTGGCGCCGTCAATGAGGTACTTCATGTCAATGCTGCGGCGCTGGGCGAATTCCCGTATCGCCTCATTGCCATGCGAGATTTCGATGAGCGTGTCAAAACAGCCGATAGCCTCGCGGTACAGGCGTTCCGGTTCATCTCCCCTGTATGAGAGGGAGATTACTTCGTAGGCTTTTTGAAACTGCTCGTCTGAGTGGCTGTCTGGGGTTTCAGGATTATCCCGTCTATCCATGCCGTTCCTTCGATCTTGTTGTCAAGCTTCTGGGACCTCTCTCTCCGTATCATTACCACTGCAGCGCTGCATCCGGCGGGCACTTCAAAATCCATCGGCATCTCTTTCCAGTACCCGCTGCCCACGACACTGTCTGTCCGGACTGAAAGGCCTGTGCAGTTAAGCCCCTGCACCTGCAGGAATACGCCGTTCTTTGTGGTTATACCGTCTGTTTTTATGTAAGTCCTGAGCGAATACCGTGTGCCGGGAGTTATTGGTACGATCTGGCGGGCAAAGGTTATGTCCGGATTATGCTGGCCATCGAAAACAATACCCAGGGAACGGGAACCGGTCATCTTGACCGTATCATCAATAAAGACATTTACCCCCTCTGCTTCGGTTATCCGCCAGTCAAAACCTCCGTTAAGAGGTTCGCTCTCAAAGCCGTGGTTCCAGAGCAGGGAGGCTGCTTCGCGGCCATGCATGCCCTCGATCTTTGCGGTGACCGCATCCCAGACCGCTTCTGCCTGGCCGTACTGGCCATTGTCGATCAAAAAATTGGTGAACGCGATGAAATCCTTCTTCTCGATGTTGTTCGGGTCCAGAGCGTTCCAGGCATCTTCTGCCTCTGCGATCTTCTTTGCTGCCATGAGGAAGGAGAGGTACCCCGCCTGGTACAGATATGACTGCGGCACAATATGCTGGATGATGAAACTGTTTTCGAGCCTGAGCTTCCAGCAGAGGTCATAGACCATTGACTGCATGGCAGGTTCCAGCAGGAGATACTGCCTCAGTGCTGTCACCGCTTTTTCGGTCATGTTGTTCATGAGATAAAATGTTCCGGCTTCCCAGAGGAGCGGCGGGTTGTTGGGATTCAGCTTTATTGCCCGTTCGAGTGCCCGCTCTGCCTCTGCCGGCTGATTATTCAGCTGATAAGCCTTTGAAATATCGACCCATACGCCGGGCCTCAGAGGGCTCCTTCTGAGTGATTCCTGATACTCTTCGATCGCCCTCGGCATATCCGGGCTGGCCAGGCTCATGTGATAGTATTTGCCGAGCAGGTAGTGATAGGATGCGTTTCCCTTGTCCCAGCGGAGCGCAGTGGTCAGGGCCTTTTCGTCCTGTTCTCTGAAGAAATACCAGCCCAGGACCTTGGCGCCGAGGGGAATGAGGGAAGCGATCAAAAGGATAAGAGCAAGAACAGAGACGAGCACTGCCGGGGCAGATCCTCTCCGGCCGAGGCAGCTATTTTTCATCACTCGTATAATTCTGGTAGTAATACTGGTAGTAGGAGTAGTACCCGTACTTCATGTTCGGTTCATCGATGGCATTCAGTACAACGCCGAGCACCTTTGCATTGACGCTTTCGAGTATCTTCTTTGCCTGCACTGCCGCCTCTTTCGGGGTCTGGCCGGACCGCACGACCATGATCACGCCGTCTGTCTGGGTGCTTGCAATGGCCGCATCGGCAAGTCCGAGAATGGGCGGTGTATCGAAGATGATGTAATGGTACAGCGGGTACAGGCCGTCGATCAGTTCGCGCAGCCTGAATGAGCCGAGCAGTTCCGCAGGATTGGGCGGCAGGGGGCCTGAGGTTATGACATCCAGATTCGGAATGTCCGTATGCTTCACCAGGGTCTCGCCGAACTCCTCGTTCCCGGAGAGAAAGGACGACAGCCCCGTAGTATTGCTCACCTTAAAGACCTTGTGGAGCCTCGGTCTGCGCATATCAGCGTCAAGAATGACGACCTTTGCATCCGACTTGGTAAGGCTGATGGCAGTATTGATCGCGGTCGTTGTCTTGCCTTCCTCACGTCGCGCACTGGTCACCATCATCACCTTGGGCGGTTTCCCTGCGGTAGAAAAGAGGAGAAATGTCCTGATGGATGAGTATGCCTCGCTCAACTGGCTCTTGCTGTCCGAGTGGCTGATGTACTCGACCGGCGCACTCTTGGTCTGCTTTGCCGGGACCTTGCCCCTTCCCCTGCCTGCCTTCAATGCCAGCTTATCAGGGGCATAGAGCGGCACAAGGCCGAGGGAAGGCATGTACATCTTCTTTTCAATGTCTTCGGGCGTCTTGATCGTGTTGTCCAGATATTCGGCAAAGAAGGCAAGGCCTATGCCGCCGAACAGGCCGATGATCAGGGCGAGCATGATATTCCTGCCTTTCCGGGGGGTGAACGGCCCCTTCGGCACTTCAGCGCGGTCGAGGATCTGGATGTTGCTTGAGGTGAGGCTTGCCGATATGCCGGTCTCCTTCAGCCTCTGGAGCAGGCCGTTGTAGAGTTCCTTGTTTGTGTCTGCCTCGCGCTTCAGGATCTGGTACTGGACCGAGCGGTTGTTCAGATCAAGGGCCTCCTGCTTCTGTTTGTCAAAGGCGGATTTCAGATAGGCCTCACGTTTCACCGCTGCCTCATAGTCCTTCTTGATGCTCGATACGACCCTCTTGGTCTCGGTATCCAGCCGCTTCTTCACCTGGTCCATCAGTTCCTTGAGCTTGACCATCTTGGGGTAGTCCGGCTTGTAGATCTTCAGGTTCTGATTGTAGTCCGACTCGAGGGCAGCATGGTCCTTGCGCAGGCTCTGTATCATGGCGCTGTTCATGACGACAGGGCTCGCTTCTGCCTCGCCCGATTTTACCTCGTTATAGATCGCTTCTTTCTGTATCCGCTCGGAGGTCGCCGTGATCATCTCGGTCGAAAGGGCGCCGAGTTTTTTCGAGACGAGGTTCTCACTGCCTCCGCCTCCGCCCTTGCCGTCCTTGTCATCGACCTTTGTTTCAAGAAAGATGATCTCGTTCTTGCCGGCGTATTCGTTCAGTTTTTCTTCTGCCTGTTCGACCTTTATCTTCATCGACTCAAGCTGTTTTTCGAGCCATTCGCGTGCCTGCTGCGTTGCTTCGAACTTTGATTCTATGTTCAGGTCGATGAAGGACTTTGCTATCGAATCAGTCACCCGGGCAGCAAGTTCAGGGTTGTATGAGGTGAAGCTTACGTTAACGAGCCGCGACTTCTGCTGGGGAACGACCTCTACCCGGCCCAGGAACCCGTCCACCAGGGAGGAGTCGATGCCTTCTTCCTTCAGCTGGTTGTCAGGCTTCTTGAGGAATGCGGCTGCCTTCAGCTCTGCCTTCTGTCCGGAGAACTCAGGGTTTGCGTCAAGCTTCATCTGCCTGATCACGCGCTTGGCAAGGTTTCTGGACTTGAGGATCTTGAATTGGGTCTGGTAATAATCCTCTTCAGGCCTTTCGACCGCATAGACATCCTTAAAGGTGAGGATGTTCGGGTTTTCCTTGTCGATCTTCATGGTCACGGTCGACTTGTATTGGGGCTTTATCATGAGAGTGCCGATCGTTACCGTGGTAAATACGGTCAGCAGGAAGGTGATGACGATCCATTTTCTCCGGAGAATGATCTGGAGATAGTCCCGGAGATGGACCTCGTCCTCGCCGTAGGGATAGTACCCGCCCGGGACGAGGGGGTGCTCACTTATCTTTTCGAGCGCCCTGCTGCGGTTATCTTCCTGCGCTGAATTTATCCTGTCGTCCGTCATATTTCTTAGAACCCCATACTCATGCCGCCGAAGCTGACCGCGCCTCTGATCGTCCGCACAAAGCTATTAAAGAAGGCTTTTGCGCCGCTGGTGCCGACGATGATTATATCATTTTCAGCGATCATCATGTCCGGCTGGGTACCGCTCTTGATCGAGTCGTAATCGACCACGATGATCTCGCGTTCACCTTTGCCGTTGTCCCGGAAGATCCGTACATCATCGGTCGACGCGTTTGGTGCGACACCCTGCGCCATGGTAATGGCCTGGACAATGCTTGTCTTGCCTTTCATCGTGTACACGCCCGGCGTCTTCACCTCTCCGTCGACAAAGAAGATGCCGCCCTTCGGCACGTTGATGATGTCGCCGGCAAAGACCGGGATGTTCAGGCTGAAATTGCCCTTCATGATGAGCTCATCAAGGTCTATGACTATGGTCTCTGCCTTGCTGTTGGGGCTTGTCTTGAGCGTCGGCCGGATGACATAGCAGACGCCGCCGGCTTCTCCTGCAAGACCGTCAGCCATCATCAGCATATCGAGGAGATATCTTTGGCCGGTAATGGCGAATACCGAAGGCTTCTTGACCGCACCAATGACCGATATCCTCTGGCTCTTGTATTCCCTCACAAAGACCGTTACAACGGTCTCCTGCACGTATTTGTCGAGCTTTTTAGCGATAAGCTGTTCTGCCTCGGCAGTGGTGAGACCCTTTATGGTAAGTATGCCGACAAGGGGCAGGGCTATGTCTCCCTGGGAATTGACCCTGACGGTCTTTTTCAGTTCCTCGACATTGTATGCCTCGATATCGAGGAGGTCTTCCGGCCCTATCACATAGCTGTCTTCCAGAGGGGTCTGCTGGGTTACTGCAGACATCATAAGGGCTTCGTTCAGCTTGTCCGATTTTTTTGAAGACGCAATCATGTCTTCAGGAGACGAGGTCTTCACTTCCGGGGAACCGGCGCATCCGGCGAGAAAAACAATACAGAGAAAAAAGAACGCAACTCTACGCCGTATGGTCTGCATGATCGTCAGATACTGCTACAGAAAAAAGTAATGATCAGAAACCCCAAGGGCTTGCAAGATGACCTTCAGGGCCCCTCCAGACATCAAAGGAGATGACGCCTGCAGTGGCTATGAATATCCCGCCTACAATATATGCTCCAGGCCATTCGCCTGAGCCGCCGCGCCAGTATGCTCCGCCTTTTTTCCCGTCGCCCTCATCTTTTTCCGGGACTATTGCCTGGGTATTGTAGACCTTGTATTTGCCGCCTGCGTCAACAAAGATGCTCTCACCGGAGGAAAGCAGTTTTGTCTCGGCAGGAGTGACATCAATGGCAACACGGCCGGAAATGCATCTGACCTCTGTGCCTTTGTCTGTGGACGAGATGACGCCGAGAACGCGCCCTGACTTTTCCATACTCACCTTCTGGACCAGCGGGTTCTTCTTGTTCACCGAAACAGAGGCAGAAGCGGTCATGACCGAAAGGGAGGCCCCAGGGGCCATATTAAAGGCCAGGGTCCCTCTGGACATCTGTATTGCATATTGGCTTCCGCTGCCATCGACCACGGCAAGGGAGTTCATCGAGAGGTCAACACGCGAGCCGTCCTTGAAGTAAAGTGCAGCGCTGCCCTCTGCGGTCTTTATGCCGGTATTCTGAAGGAGTGGATAGGTTGCAGGGGCAGAGATCCACTGACCGGCTGTTGATTCTATGGCTACCTTGCCACTTGCCTTCACCTCACCAAGGACAGCTATGCTCTGGGCAGAGACAGGCGCTATGGTAATAAAGGAAAATGCAAATAAGAGAAAAAGAGCGACTACGTTTTTGAATACCATCATTATTTTGTCCCCTGTTTTCAAAATAATTATATAGTTATGGGTCAAAGTATAAGCGAAAAAATCTGCTATGTCAACTTTCCTATGCAATTTTTTTAGCTGACAGTCTCAGTTCTTGTCTATCCAGCAAGCTTTTTATGGTAAAATATATAAAAAGGTAAGCTTTATCTTTTCTATAAGAGGTGAAAGATCGTCATGACAGTTAAGAGTAAACCTGCCTTCCTGCGAATCTTAACGACTTTTGCTGCGGGAATTCTGCTCCTGGCTGCATGGAATTCGGTCTCTTACGCACTTGTATTCCCGGGAGGGGAGAAGATCGTTGACCAGACGCTGGTTGACCGTCTTTCACAGGGTGGGGCTGAGGATATAATTGTTGTTCTGGATCAGTCCGCTGCTGCCAAAAGGGCTGCTTTCCTGCGGACCCAATCAGGGGCGAGTCTCGACACCGAGGAGATCGTCAGGGAGAAGGCCGCGCTCTATCATACCCTCAAGACAGGGCTCTTCAGTGCTATCCCGGCTGCTGAGGTCGCGACGCTGAAGGACTACAGCCACCTGCCTCTTATTTTTGTGAGCGTGAAAAATCTCGATGGTCTGAAGAAACTGGCGGCTGACAGCAGGGTCAAGGGAATATACAAAAACAGGGTGTTGCGGCCTTTCCTTGCGGAAAGCCTTCCGCTTATTAAACAGCCTGTTGCGCAGGCGTCCGGATATATCGGCGCAGGAACGGCAGTTGCCGTTCTCGATTCAGGTGTGGACTATAACGGGAACCTCTATGGCAATGGGACAGCCTTTGGCACCTGTTCCGGTGTAAACACACCGGGTGACTGCCTGTCTCTGCCTGCGGTCCCAAGCGGCTGCAGGGTCGCCTGTTCACATGATTTTACGACCACGGATGACGGATATCCGGACAATGACGGACACGGGACAAATGTGGCCGGTATTGTCATGGGGGTTGCTCCTGATACGAGGATCGTGGCTCTGGATATATTTAGGGGCTCAGGCGGTTTTCTCAGTGCATTTGACTCGGACATCATTGACGCCATGAACTGGGTCATTGCGAACAAGAGCGCCTATAACATTGTGGCCCTTAATATGAGCCTGGGCGGAGATGTGTTCACGTCTCCATGCACCAACGACGCATTTGTCGTGCCTGTTGCCGAAGCAAAAGCAGCCGGTATTCTCTCGACCGTTGCTTCCGGTAATGACGGGTATTATAACGGCATAGCGTCTCCTGCCTGTGTTCCGGGGGCTGTATCGGTCGGCGCGGTTTACGATTCTGCTGACCCCTCGATCGGCTGGGCATGTTCGTATGATGTTCCGGGGCCTGACGTTGTACCCTGTTTTTCGAACAGCGCCTATTTTTTGACCTTTCTTGCGCCTGGCTGCGAGATCCTTTCTGCCGGCATGACCGAGGCCATGTGCGGGACATCACAGGCTGCCCCGCATGTTGCAGGCGCCATTGCGGTGATGAAAGGGAGCAATGCCTATCCTTCTGATACGCCTGACGCCACACTCAGCAGGCTGGCCAGCACAGGGGTACCGGTGACGGACCCTTCAAACGGCATTGTGACGCCCCGTATCAATCTGGTCTTTTCGGTCAGCAAGACCATCTCCGGGCTGGTCCGAAAGCCGGCCGGAGAACCGCTGGCAGGTGTTACCATGAACCTTTCCGGGGCTGAAACAGCCACCACCGTTACTGATGCAGGCGGTGCATACAGCTTTACTGATCTTGCGGGCGGCGACTATACGGTTCAGCCTGTCAGCACAACTGTTGCATTCAGTCCGTCAGCAAGAACCGTTACTGCCCCGGCATCAGGCGTAAATTTTACTGCCATGATCTATTCTATTTCCGGCACGCTCAGGACGTCAAAAGGCACGCCTGTTGCCGGCGCAACCGTAACTCTTTCAGGAGGGCCCACGACCGGCTCAGTCGTAACGGATGGCTCAGGGAGCTACCGGTTTGTCGATCTCCCTGCCGGCAATTACCTGGTGACGCCGGTCAAGACGGGCTATACCATCTCACCGTCTTCAGCGTCAGTGAACCTCAGTGCGAACGTGACCGGGCTGAATTTTACTGTCCTTACGTATGCGATCTCCGGAATTGTGTCGGCTGCTGTTGGCGGTTCCCCCCTGTCAGGGGTGACAGTCACCCTTGCCGGAGATGCTGTTGCCTCTGTGACGACCGGAACCGACGGGGCCTTTACGTTCGATGACCTTACTAATGGCAGTTACAGGCTTACTGCTTCGCGCGCAGGGTACAGTTTTTCCCCTGCGGCCAGGGATGTTGTTGTCAGCGGGGCAAATCAGAATAATCTGAACTTTGTCCGTGCATTTATCATTTCCGGGCATGTCAGGGCGAAGAAAGGCCCGATGGTCTTTCCTGGTGTGGCGATGACCCTTTCCGGTGCGTCGTCAGCAGTGACCGTGACCGACAGTCAAGGTTATTACGAGTTTGGAGGGCTTGTGCCGGGCAGTTATACGGTTACGCCGAAAAAACTGAGCTTTTCCTTCTCGCCTGTCACAAAGAGCGTCAGCCTGAAAAGTAAAAATGTTATCTCAGATTTCAAGGTAACTACCTATACCATCTCCGGGACGGTCAAGAATGCGGCAGGTGCAGCCCTGTCAGGTGTTTCCCTGGCCATAACCGGTTGTGATATTGCATCAGCTGCTGTGACAGACAGCAAGGGAAAATTCAAGATAGCGAATATGCCGAACTGTAGCTATACGGTGAGGCCAAGCGATATGTCCGGTCATATATTTGCACCGAGCAGCATGTCGGTGACCGTCAGTAATACGAATGTGTCCGGCATTTTCTTTATCAGCCCCTGACCCTTACTGTTATTTCGGGTAGTTCCGGCTTTTTCCGCATTCATTATGCATCGGGTATCGTATTGGCCCGAAACCCCCTGCATACGCTGTTCTTGCATAGCAAAAAAGTATTGCATTTTCCTTAGTTATGGTAGAATGTAAAAGCTATTGATTAATGTTTAAGGAGGAGACAATACATGGGATACGGAAAAAAACACCCTCTAAGCAGGGCAATACTTTCTCTGTTGGCTGCAGGATTATTTCTGACCTGCATGATCACGTGGTCGTCTGCGGCGTCATTCCCCGGCGATTCCAAGGTGGCCAAGGCCTCCATAATTGACAGCGCTGCAAAGGGAGAACTGCAGGATCTTATTGTTGTCCTCGATGAGACAGCAGCCGTCACCAAGGCTTCAGGTATGCGGACAGCGGCGGGTGTGAGCCACGATACTGCCGAGATCGTCAATGCCAAGGCTGCTGTGTACCGCTCCATGAAGACTGAGGCCCTCAGTGTTTTCACTGCTCAGGAGGTTGAACCCCTGAAGGACTATAAACGGCTGCCGGTCATGTTCTTAAAAGTGAAATCCCTGGCAGGGCTGCAGAAGCTGGCTGCACAGCCTGGTGTAAAGGGCATATACCCCAACAGGGCGATGAAACGCTTTCTTACAGAGAGCCTTCCCCTGATCAACCAGCCCGCTGCAGCAGCTGCGGGTAAGATCGGCACCGGCACTGCTGTGGCAGTGCTCGATACGGGTGTCAACTATGGCCATGCGGACTTCGGTACCTGCGGCGTGCCGGGCGACTGCCTGTCTCTGCCGGCTCCGGTCGCGGGATGCCGCGTTGCCTGTGTTCATGATTTTGCGGTTGATGACGCTTCTACAGATGACGTTGGCCACGGCACGAATGTGTCGGCTATCGTATCAGGTGTTGCGCCTGGGACCAATATCTTGGGCCTGGACATATTTACTGCTGACGGCCCTGACTGGGTGGCCTATGATGCGGACATCCTTTTGGCCATAGACTGGGTCCTTGAGAATAAGGCTGTCTATAATATAACGGCGATCAATATGAGTTTGGGCGTGCCCGATTTCGGTTCGACTACGCCCTGTCCGGGGGATGTCCTGGCTTTGCCTGTAGCTGAACTTCGTGCTGCCGGTATTCTTTCGACCGTAGCGTCAGGCAATGACGGGCTTACTGCCGGTGCTTCCTCCCCTGCCTGTGTGCCGGCTGCTGTATCTGTCGGTGCTGTCTATGATGCTGATCTTGGCGGGCTTGACTGGGGCAGTTGCATCGATGAAACCACCGCACCAGACCAGATAACCTGTTTTTCGAATAACTCGTACTATACGACCCTCCTGGCACCGGGCGCGATGATCACAGCAGGCGGTTTCACCTTTGGTGGGACATCCATGGCTGCTCCGCATGTTGCAGGCGCCATCGCTGTTTTGAAGGGTGACAATGCCTTTCCTGGCGAATCGGCAGATGCTATCGTCAACAGGCTGGTTGTCTCGGGCATCCCGATCACCGATATGAGAGACCCCGCAAACCCTATCGTAAAGCCGAGATTGGACCTGAATGGTTCGCTCACAGCACCGCTTCGCGTGATCAATGGCAATGTGAAGACCCTGGGTGGTCTGCCTGTTGTGGGCGTAACCATTACCGTTACCGGACCGATATCAGCGACAGCAGAGACCGACGAGCTCGGGAACTTCCAGATCACCGGACTTCCTGCAGGGCCCTATACGGTAACTCCCTCAAAACTTAATTTTTCATTCAACCCGTCATCAAAAAAGGTCACCATATCTGACAAGAACATTGCAGTTCAGTTCGTGGTGAAGACCTATTCGATCAAGGGCAATATCAAATCCCTGTTCAAGAAGAAGATAATGTTGTCCGGCATTGATGTTACGGTAACCGGCTGTGATGTTGGATGGATCGTGACCACTGATCTTAAGGGAAGGTACCATGTCGATGATCTTCCTAACTGCAACTATACGGTCGTTCCTGATAAGACAGCAACAACGGGACATACGTTTACCCCGGACAGCAGGGCGGTGACCCTTTTCAATAAGAGTGTGAAGAACGTAAACTTTACGAGTCCTTAAGGCGGGCCTTGCCGCTCAACCGGCTTGATGTTCTGAACAAGACGAGCGGCGCGTGCAGCGCCGTGCAGAGGGAATGAGAAGATCTACGGTGTTTATTATGGCTATTGCCGCGCAGGCGGCAATAGCCATGTTGCTTATGGTGCATGCTGCATCCGGAAGGAATGCAGCCGCCCCTCGCCTCGAACAGGAGGGCCGGCTTGTTTCTGCACTCAAGCTTACGGACCTCTGTCTCTTTACGGAAGCCCGTTATACGCGCCATCCTTCCATGGCGGACCGCAACACCGCTTTTCAGGATTACCCGTTTTCCTTTGAGCATTTCCCTTCAGGTTCGCTTGTGCCGGTTCCGGAAATCGTGAGGAAATGATGAAAAGACCAATGATCAAAGCATGGAACAGGCAAAGGGATATCTTTTTTTGATATGTGGATAGACAAACAGAAGAACATACTGGACTTTACCCTTTCTTCCCTGCTGAGGAGAAAGGGTAAGAATGCCGCCCTTGTCTGTGTGTACACGGTCGTGGTCTTTGTGCTTGCTTCGATCATGTTCTTTACCCATGCCATTAAGCAGGAGGCGATGATTATCCTTAAGAATGCTCCGGAGGTCATTGTGCAGCGTATGGTAGCCGGCAGGCATGATCTCATGGACCTGAAATATGTCGATAAGATAAAGAGGATCACGGGGGTGAACGGGGTGGAAGGACGGCTCTGGGGATATTACTATGACCCGCTCTTCAGGGCAAACTACACGCTGATGGTGCCTCCCGGGTTCAGCCATCAGCAGGGAGAGATAGCGATCGGTCAGGGAGTCTCACGGGCTGCGGTCACTGAGGAGGGGAATATCATGCCCTTCTTCGGCATGGACGGCAAGCTTGTCAGTTTCAGGATCAGGGAGTTATTGCCGTCCGAATCGGAACTGATAACGTCTGATCTGGTGCTTATGTCAGAGCAGGACTTCAGGGATCTGTTCGGCATTCCGAAGGACAGAGTGACCGATCTTGCCGTTTCCGTGGGCAATCCCCAGGAAGTGCTTACCATAGCAAATAAGATAAAGAAGCAGCTTCCGGACACGCGGCCCATCATACGCGAAGAGATCATCAGGACCTATGACACGATCTTTGACTGGAGGGGCGGCATCCTGCTTGTGATCTTCTCCGGCGCTCTGCTTGCCTTTATCATTTTTGCGTGGGACAAGGCGTCCGGTCTGAGCGCAGAAGAGAGAAAAGAGATCGGCATTCTCAAGGCAACGGGATGGGAGACGGCCGACGTTATTCTCATGAAGTTCTGGGAAGGCACGGTCATCTCGCTCTCCTCGTTCCTGGCAGGCATCATATTCGCCTATCTGCACGTCTTTCTCAGCTCTGCTGCCCTGTTCGAGCCTGTGCTCAAGGGCTGGGCAGTGCTGTATCCCCAGTTCAGGCTTGTGCCGCATATTAATGCATACCAGGTGGCCACGCTTTTTTTCCTCACGGTGGTCCCCTATACCACGGCTACGATCATTCCTACATGGCGGGCTGCCATTGTGGACCCTGATTCGGTGATGAGAACGTGAAGGGCCGTAAGGCGTTAAAGGAACAATATGCGTAATCATACGAGAAGCTATCTCAAAAATGATTTCTCTGAAAAGGCTGTCATGCCCGCGAAGCCAGAAGTAGGTGCCTTAGGCAGCGGCATCCAGAAAAGCCTGCAAACTCTGGATTCCCGTCTGCACGGGAATGACAAAAAGAAACAAGATAACAATAAGTTTGTTTTTGAGGTGACGGCTAGACTGATTTCGAATTACGAATCACGGATAACGGAATTCCAACAATGATCGTTCTTGAAAAGGTAAGAAAGGTTTTCAATCAGGGCAGGCCGAATGAACAGGTTGCGGTAGCTGATGCGAGTCTGTCGATCGATGCATCGAAGGTGACGGTCCTGAAAGGGCCGAGCGGCTCAGGCAAGACCACGCTGCTCAGTATTGTCGGCTGTATGACGCGGCCGACTGCCGGCAGGATCCATCTCAATGCCCGCGAGATAACGAGCCTTCCCGAACGCTTTCTGACGGCTGTCCGCGGGGAAACCTTTGGCTTTATCTTCCAGCAGTTCAACCTTATCCGCGGCATGACAGCGCTCGAGAATGTGATGATACCGGCTTATCCGAAGGGGGAGCGGTACAGTGCGCTGAAGGGCAGGGCGATGAGCCTGCTTGCCATGTTCAATCTCGCAGCCAAAGCAGCAGCAAAGGCGGAGTGGCTTTCAGGCGGTGAAGCGCAGCGGGTAGCCATCGCACGCGCCTTGATCAACAACCCGTCCATCCTCATTGCTGACGAGCCGACAGCCCATCTGGATACCAAGCTCTCGGGAGAGTTCATGGAGATCATGGCAGGCCTGCACCGGGAAGGACGGACGATCATCATAGCCAGCCACGACCCCATTGTGTATGACTCCGCTCTGATCGACAGGATCGTCGAAATGCGCGACGGCAAGATAGAACGGGAGTCAGCAGTAGAGAAGGCAGGTAGCGGTAAAGGTTAAGATGAGGCAGAGAGAACAGGTGATGCAGGTAAGTCAGGAGAAGGGGAAGATACATGCGAAGAGGGAAAAATAGAAAGCAGACGGTCCGCGGTGAGATACAATCTTCCGGCTTTTTCCCCCGATGTTCCCTTATCGCCCCTATCTCTGCCTCTGTTCTTTCTGACTGCTGCTCCCTATGATCCTTCATCCTGCAATACTCGCGCTGCTTGCGGGGTCCTTCATGGTTTCGGCAATGCTTCTTTATTCCTCCTGGTTCGGCATCCGGATCATCAGCAGGTGGGACCTCAGGTCCGGCAGCGAAGCCCAGCTGGGCCTTGAGAAGCGCACGTACCTCATCTCGACGATCATGTCCTATGCGTTTGTCTTCCAGCTTGTCTCACTGTTTCTCTTTATCTACACCGCGGACAGCCTCTGTACGCTTTTTGTCGGCGCCATGTGTGCTGCAGGAACGCTTAACGTGAACGCCTTTGGATATCCGGCTTTTATCCTGAAGCTTGCCAACTTTATCTTTGCAGGCCTTTGGCTGGTCCTGAACCATGCAGATAACAGGGCCTACGATTATCCGCTCATACGGAAGAAGTATCTGCTGCTGCTCTGTATCACCCCGTTCGTGCTTGCAGAGACATATCTCCAGACGCGGTATTTTCTCGGTCTTCAGGCCGAGGTGATAACGTCCTGCTGCGGCAGCCTGTTCAGCAAAGAAGGAAGGGATGCCCTTCCCCTGCTCTATACGCTCCCGCTAGTGCCGATGAAACTACTGTTCTACGGTGCCATGGCCGGCACCGTTCTGTCCGGCCTCCTCTTTTATCGGCAAGGCAAGGGTGCCTATGTTTTTTCAGCGTTCAGTTTTATGGCCTTCCTGGCATCTGCATGGTTCCTTATCCATGTCATAGTGCTGTACATTTATGAACTTCCGACCCACCATTGTCCCTTCTGTATATTCAAGAAGGAATATGCCTATATCGGATACCTTTTCTATGTGGCGCTCTTTACCGGTGTTATCGCAGGCCTGGGGGTCGGTCTTCTCCAGCCTTTTGCAAAGGTCAGCAGCATGCGCAGTTTTGTCCCGGGCACACAAAAGAGGCTTTCGTTAATAGCCGTGGTCTCATACATGGGCTTTTTTCTTTTGGCTGTATATACTATGATTGCGTCGGCACTGATAATGTAACGCCAAAGAGCGTCTCAGGCGGGCAGGAGGCTGTGTGACGGAGTCGCTTTTGGTCCGGCCCGTGCAGGATCTTTGCAGGCAACAGACGCATTTACAGGTATCTCGGAAATTGCTATAAAGAGAAGAGGGAGATTTTTATTTAATGAGATGTCAATGCCGGTGATCAGCAAAAGGACGCTTTCCGTATTCCTGGGGATAGGTCTCGTTCTCTGCCTGGTCTTCTCTACGCCCTGTTTTTCGGCCGAGAATACGATCGGCGTCATTATGCCCGGAGACCTCCCGTACTATCAGGAGGTTCATAAGGCCTTCATGGCCCGTCTGGCAAGGGAAGGGATCTCGGCAAAGACCGCCGTCGTCGTCCAGAAGCCCTATCCTGACGCCATTTCCCTGAGTAATGCTGCACGGAAGCTCATCGCAACCGATGTTAATGTCATTATCGCATATGGTGCGCCGGCAGCCCTTTCCGTTGTGAATGAACAGACAAGGATACCGATGGTCTACGCTGCTGCGTATGAGCCGTACATGGCTACGATCAGGGCCCGCAACAGCACCGGGATCAATATAAAACTTTCTCTGTCAAGCCTGCTGCGGTACCTGAGGGGGCTGACGCAGATAGCGACCCTTGGCGTTGTGTACAGCGGGAACGAAGAGGATTCCCTGCACCAGTTCAGGGAGATAACGACCCTGGGCCGGCAGTACGGTATCAGGATCGAAGGCATTAATCTCAAGACGCATAAGGAGGCAAAGGCCAGGGTCAGCGGCCTCAAGGTGGATGCAGTCCTGGTCACAGGCAGTTCCGTAGGTCACCTTGCATTGCCTGCAATAACTGAGTTTGCCCGGGAGCGGAAAATACCCCTCGGTTCGTTTATGCTCTGCCGGGATTCCCATGCGGTCGTGACACTGGCGACAAATCCGGCTGAGCAGGGGGAAAAGGCCGCTGAAAAGGTCATTAAGCTCCTTGATGGTGCTTCCCCGGAAAAGATCAGAATAGAGACCGCACATGACGTGGAACTGATATTCAATTTCAAGGAGGCCACCGCAATGGGATGGAAATTGCCCATGGAACTGGTGACTGAAGCAACACGGCTGATAAAATGATGCAACGATCAATTGTCAGCTTTCTCATTGCCCTGCTGCTCTTTCTTGCGGTTTCCTCACCGGTCCGCGGGGAGGAGGAGATCCTGATCGGTCTCATCCCGGAAGAGAATATTTTCACGCAGATGGACCGACATCGCCCTCTCGCAGCATATCTGACCCGGAAGATGGGTACCAAAGTGAGATTTACCATTTTGAGCCGGTATGGTGATGTGCTCGACCGGTTCATGTCCCGCAAGATGGACGGTGCTTTTTTCGGCGTTTTCACCAGTGCGCTTGCCATGGAGCAGCTTGATGCGGAACCTATCGTTCACCCGGTGAATCCGGATGGATCATCGGGAGTGCAGAGCTATATCTTTGTGAGGAAGGACAGCAATATTGCGAGCGTTGCGGACATGAAGGGGAAGAGGATCGCCTTTGTGGACAGGGCAACGGTCACCGGTTATCTCTATGCTCTTGCGTTTTTCAGGGAGCGCGGCGTTCAGGACCTCAAGTCATACTTCAGGGACATATCATTCACCGGAAGCCACGGTTCAACCATTTATGCAGTGCTTGACGGCAGGTCAGACATCGGGACTGCAAAGAGCAAGATATTCAACCAGCTGGTCAAAAAAGACCCCGGCATCAAGGAGGAGTTGCTGGTCATCGCCAAATCCCGGGAATTCCCTGATACGACACTTTTCCTCCGGAAGGACCTCCCCCAGATCAAACGCATACAGATCCGGGATATTCTGCTGGGCATGGAACAGGATGCTGAGGGCCTGGAGGTTCTGAGGAAACTCGAAGCGAAGATGTTTGTCGGCGCAAAAAAGAGCGATTTCATTCCCTGTTTCGAAATTGCCCAGAAGGCCGGCATTGTCGTGAAGACCTACAAATACCGATGAAAAAACGGCTTATATACTCCCTGGCAGTGCTTTTTCTGCTCTTTACCGTGGGCGCCGTCTTCTCCATGCTCTATACCTACCGGATATCCCATGACCTCGAGTCGGTCATAACCCTTCACCGGATAGAGATCATCAGGCAGGGCTTTGTGATCAATATCCAGAATGTGCAGTCGAATCTCTATGCCACGGGAACGGTCTTCGGCAAGGAGCTGGACACGATCGTGGACAATGTCACTGCCATGGATGAATCGATCCAGAACTGCCTGAAGTGTCATCATAACCCCGAGATGACCGAACGGCTGAACAAGGTGCATGACGTGGTGGAGCAGTACAAGGATGCCATCAGCTATCTGGTCACGAGCACGGCGAACGAGGAGAGGATAGCGCGCCTCAAAATGGTGGCTGTTGGTATCGGAGAGTCTCTTCTTGAAAAGACGCAGGAGATGGCCTCGATCGCCGACAAGACGCTCAGGAGTCGCACCATAGAAGCGGTCAAGGCTATCAAGAAGTCCAGGGTCATCCTTATGGTCACTCTTTTTGTATCATTCGTTCTTGCCCTGGCTATTGCGGTGACGCTTACCCGTCAGATAACAAGACCGGTGTATGAACTGGTGAATGCCGCCAGGATGATCGCTTCAGGAAAGCTGGGGTACAAGACCGAATATCGGGACAGAACGGAATTCGGCGAGGTGGCAAACAGCTTTAATGCCATGAGTACGGCGCTTCAGGCAGAGCATGAAAAGACCGAGCGCTATATCGAGCAGCTGTCCGGCCTGTACAAGGTTACTCTGTCATTTTACGATATCCTGGAACTGGAACAGGCGTACCAGGAGATCTGTGCTGATATTGCGGAGATCCTGAAGGTGGATCAGACGATCCTGCTGCTCTTTGACGAGAAGAGGAAGATCTTCGAGCCGTTCGCTGCCAAAGCGCAGATATCCGGCGGTTTGCGGTCAGCCATGCAGATGTCTCTTGAAAAAGTCGTTGGCCTGTATCAGAGATCAGAGGGCAAGCCCATTATTATTAATGATACGGGCCATGTCGAGCTGTTCAGCGAACTGGTCCCTGAGGAGGCGCAGGAGCGGAATATGATGCTTGCCTGGCTCCTGACCAAAGAGAAGATCCTTGGTGCGCTGCGTGTCTCTGATAAGAATGGTCCATTCACGGATGAGGACGCCAAGATCCTCCTCATCCTTGCAAACCACATGGCCGTTGCCATGGAGAATGCCGATCTGTACCGCAACCTCCAGAATAAGATGGCAGAACTGGGCGAGACACAGGAACAGCTTATTCAGTCGGCAAAGCTGGCAGCGATCGGAGAACTTGCTTCGAACGTTGCCCATGAGATCAACAATCCTCTGACCAGCATTATCGGATTTGCCGAACTGTCGCGGGAAGACGAGGATATCGCATCCATACGGATGAGCCTTGAGATCATCGAGAAGGAATCGCTGCGCGCCAGGGACATTGTAAAACAGCTGCTCGGTTTTGCACGAAAGAAGGCGCTGCATCTGACCGAAGTGGATATCAATGCCGTGGTCAGGGAAGTTGTCGTCTTTTCTTCTTCGCAGTCACGCATGGGCAAGGTCAAGGTCATGGAGGAGTATAACGACATTCCGAGGACTACAGGGGATATTGACCAGTTGAAGCAGGTTTTTCTCAATATCATTACGAATGCGATCCATGCCATGCCTGAAGGGGGCAGTATTATCATCCGCACCTTCACGATGGGAGAGTATATCCTGGTGAGCTTCGCTGATACCGGCCACGGCATATCGGACGAGGTCAGGCATCGAATCTTCGAGCCTTTCTTCTCGACCAAGAAGGATAAGGGGACCGGCCTTGGTCTTTCGATCAGCTACCGTATCATACAGGACCATGGCGGCAGGATCGATGTGGAGAGTGAAGAGGGAAAAGGCACCACATTCATTGTGCGCCTGCCGCAACGGCTGCCGGTAGAGACCGCGTAGGCAGCCATTTTGGCCAGGGTCCTTGTCAGAACGGCAGCCTATACCTATAACACGTTAAAACCCCTTCTTTTCGAGCTCTTCAGCGCGCTGGATCAGGGGGCCATCTCAAAGAACAGCCGTGTTCTCATAAAGCCGAACCTTCTTGCGCCTGCAGCACCGGACAGGGCCATGACCACGCACCCCCTGATAGTCCGCGGAGCGGTCGAATATGTGCTTGAGCAGGGCGGCCTGCCGCAGGTGTCGGACAGCCCTGCCATGGGTTCGTTCGACAGGGTGATGAGGGACAGCGGCATTGCCGAGGCCCTGCAGGGGCTGCCGGTGGACTGCCGGCCTTTTACGGAATCTGTCCTGGTGGCTGTCGGTCCGCCGTTTCATAAGATCGAGGTCGCTGCTGAGGCGATCAATACCGATATCGTTATCAACCTTCCCAAGCTTAAGACCCATACGCAGATGCTCCTGACCCTCGGCGTGAAAAACATGTTCGGCTGCATTGTGGGCATGAGAAAACCCGAGTGGCACTTCAGGACCGGCATTGACCGGGATGGCTTTGCGGAGCTGCTTGTCAGGATCTGTGCAGCGGTCAGGCCGACGATCACGCTTCTTGACGGCATTCTTGCCATGGAAGGACAGGGGCCGGGCAAGGGCGGCAGGCCCCGGGAGCTGGATATTGTCATGGCAAGTGATGATGCCGCAGCGCTGGATGCAGTTGTCTGCAGGATGTTTGGTCTGGGGGCAGATAAGCTTCTTACCAACCGGGCGGCAGTGCGCCTGGGTCTCATGCCGGAAGAGATCGTCCTCGAAGGGGAACTGCCTGCAGTTGCGGATATGCAGTTCCCTGAAATGTCACCCCTCGTGTTCGGACCAAAGAACCTTCACGGCTTCATGCGAAAGCATCTCGTTCAGCGTCCGGTCTGCAATGCCTCGCTCTGCAGGCATTGCGGAGAGTGCTGGCGCTACTGCCCTGCCAAGGCCATTGAGCCTGAAATAAAAGGCCTGAAGTTCGACTACGATAAATGCATCCGGTGCTACTGCTGTGTTGAGGTCTGCCCCTATGGCGCCCTTTCAGCCCAGGAGACCGTCCTGGGGAAGGCGGTCAGAAAACTGGTCAAACGAACATGATGCCCGCGGCCCGGGGTGTCCCTGTCCAGCCCTCTGTTACTTTGCGTCGTATGCTTTTATGACCTTGTCGGTGATATCCATGGTGTTCCTGAATTTGATCACCCCGGCAGCGCTCTTTTCGAAGATGATCGAATAGCTCTCTTTTTCGTAGATCTGATCGATGATCTCGTTTATCCTTTTCAGGGACTTTTCGGTCAGTTCACGATCAGCTTTTTTTAGATCGATCTCCATGTCCTCCTTCATCCTCTGAAGCTCTGTCATCTCCTTCTGCAGTTTCTCCTGAAGAGATCTTCTCTCGGCATCTGAAAGCCTTGACCCCTCTTTTTGCAGCCTTTCATCGATCTGGCGTGCAGCATTCTGCTTATCGGAAAAAATGCTGTTCTTGGTCTCGGTATCCTTTTTCAATTTTTGGCGGTAGCTGTCTATGGTCTTTGATGACGCGATCACCTTCTGCAGGTCAAATATGCCGACCTTCAGCGTTTCCGCGGCCTGCACAGTCGATGCAGCGAACAAAAGCGTGAACACCATAAGCAACAGTAAAGAGTAGTTTCTTCTCATGTAGTCTCCTTGGATGTATGATCGCCGGATGCCGTCATCTGCAGACTTTCTGCCCTCCTGCATCAGCATTGCCATAACGGCAATGGACATATTTTACTATGCGTGCTGTTATGGCGTCAAAAAAAAGACTGCAGAGGCCTGACGATCACCATGCGGATGTAAAAGCGTTTTTCGGCAGAGTAACGTTGATGGGCGGAGGATCTTCTGGTATTATTACGGATCATGGAATATTCAGATGAGTAACCAGGACGGGCCCCAGCAGCCTGAGTTGCATATCGATCCGCTGATAAAGCCCGGGGCATATGCAACAGGCCTTGCGGTCATCCACTCGCAGGAAGAGTTCATGCTGGACTTTATCAACGGCATTGCCGCGCCTCCCCAGGTCGCTGGCAGGATCGTCGTGACCTCGCAGCAGCTGAAGCGGATACTCCGCGTTCTCCGGGAAAATATCAGGCTTTATGAGGAGGCCTTTGGCGTTCTTCCGGTAACACCGGCGAACGCATCGTCAAAGAACACCAATGCCGGCGATCTCTATGCCCAACTCCAGGTACCCGACGAACTGCTGGGAGGGACGTATTCGAACGCCATGACCAGCAGATATACCCGTGATGTGTTCATCCTTGACTTTATGACGAAGTTCCCGCCGAATGCCAAAGTTGTATCCCGGCTCCTGATAAGCCCCCAGCAGATCAGGAGCATAAGCGGCGCCATTGAGGACAATATCGCTCAGTATGAAAAGCGTTACCGCAAGATCGAGGATGCAAAATCCGCTGACCAGACACCTGGCTTCAGCCTGAACTGAAATGCACGTGCCATCGCAGAAGAGGTGAAAAGCTTTTTTGAGGAGCAGATGAGGGCAGAGGCATCTGCAAGAGGAAAGGCGGCAGCAGTAAATCTCAAAAGGGGCAAACAGCTTCCTTCTCCGGACTTTACAACGGTTGTAAAGTCCGGAGAAAAAGAAAATTCTTCAAATATTTCAGATAGTTACGAAGAGACATTTTCGGCAAACTCTGAAATTGAAGAAGAGGAAGAAAAAACCTCAAAAACCCAGGATAAAATTGCCAACATCGTCGGCCTGAGCCGTGAAAGTCTCAGGAGAATAGGAATAATCAAAGATCTTGCCGACCAGGATCCTGATACCTATGGAAATTTCATGACTGATCTCGACAAGCCCGATGCCAGCATCAAATCAATCTACGATCGGACTAAATAAAGTCGTCACTAAAACTATCCCTCCTGTTGCCCAGGGGATAATAGATTGAGCCACCATCCAAGTCTGCGGACGGAACCGTGTCGAAGGGGCTATCCGAGCCCGCCTTGCGTATCCTATCGTTGATTTTGACATTGTATCACTCTTCCTTTTTAGTTACATGAAGACAGACTAAACACTTGTGTTATTTTGTTGTATTAAAAATTAATACAAGTTTACTATCTGTCGGATGCCTCTGTTTGGAGGGCTTTTAGCCCATCCAATACG
>CAYXBA010000016.1:0-82909 GCA_964463135.1 uncultured Nitrospiraceae bacterium | reverse complement strand
TATTTCAGGACATTTCTACTTTGGCCATTTAGGACATTATCATTTTGGCGTTACAGATGATTACCGTGTCTGATTACCGTGTCAATCGCATTGACATAGCCGGATTGCTGTGCAAACATGTATCTATGTGGGACTATACAGACAAGGTCAAGGAGGCCTTTCTCAGGCCGAAGAATGCCGGCGAGATCGAGAACGCCGATGCAGTCGGTGAAGTGGGCAGCATCGTATGCGGTGATGCGCTCAAGCTCTACCTCAGGATAGACAAGGAAACGGGAAAGATCCTTGATGCACGGTTCCAGACCTTTGGCTGTGCAAGTGCCATAGCAAGCTCATCAGCCCTTACCGAACTGATCAGGGGAAAGACCCTCGATGAGGCGCTGTCCGTCACCAACAGGGATATTGCGGACTTTCTCGGCGGTCTGCCTGCCCAGAAGATGCACTGCTCGGTCATGGGACGGGAAGCGCTTGAGGCTGCAATCGCAAACTATCGCGGCTCGCCCGTACAGAAGCCCGCTGCTGAAAAGCTGATCTGCAAATGCTTCGATGTGACAGAAGAGAAGATCCGGCGCGAAGCCATAGCGAACCATCTTACTACGGTAGAGGAGGTCACGAATTTCACCAAGGCAGGCGGCGGATGCGGCGAATGCAAGCCTGAAATAGAGAAGATCCTTCACGATATCTGGTCAGTTCAGCAGCCATCAGCACCTCCCAAACCGAAAACAATGACTAATCTTCAGAAGATCTCCCTCATCCAGGAAATTGTCGAGCGTGAGATCAGGCCGAGGCTTCAGGCTGACAACGGTGATGTCGAGATCATTGATATTGACGGAAATACGGTCCTGGTCGCACTCAGGGGGACCTGCATCAGCTGCTCGATGTCAATGGTGACCCTGAAGGACATTCAGGAAAGGCTGAGAGAACGAGTGAGCAGCGATATTATTGTTCAGGAAAGCAGATGACCACGATATATCTCGACAACAACGCAACGACCAGGCCTGCCCCTGAGGTCCTCGATGCCATGACCCCCTATCTGACAGAGTTCTATGGCAATCCGTCAAGCATGCATACCTTTGGAGGACAGGTCTACAAGAAGATCGAAGAAGCCCGGGCGCAGGTTGCAGCACTGATCAATGCAGAGCCTGAAGAGATCATATTCACGAGCTGCGGCACGGAGAGCGACAATACAGCCCTTATGAGCGCTGTCGAGGCATTCCCTGAAAAAAAACATCTGATAACCACGCGCGTTGAACATCCTGCTGTGCTTAATCTCTGCCATCATCTCGGGAGAAAAGGATACAGGACCACCTATCTGCCGGTCGATACCCTGGGACAGCTCGACCCTGCTGCAGTTGATGCGGCTGTTGACGAAGATACGGCAATAGTGTCCGTCATGTTCGCCAACAATGAGACCGGAGTTATCTTTCCTCTTGAAACGATAGCACCCCGCCTGCATGAGCAAGGCGTGCTTTTTCATACTGACGCTGTGCAGGCAGCAGGCAAGATACCCCTTGATGTAAAAAAGACCCCCCTGACTATGCTGACCATCTCAGGTCATAAGCTCCACGCACCCAAGGGGATCGGAGCGCTTTATGTGAGAAAAGGCACACCCTTTCATCCCTATATCATCGGCGGACACCAGGAACGCGGCAGGCGGGCAGGTACTGAGAATGTCGCGTCCATCATCGGTTTGGGAAGGGCGGCCGAGCTTGCCCGGACAAATCTTGCAGAAGAAATAACATATCTCACCAGGCTCAGGGACCGTCTTGAGCAGGGACTCCTGAAATCCTGCCCTCATGCAAGGGTGAACGGCGATATTGCAAACAGGCTTCCGAACACAGCGAACATCAGCTTTGAATACATCGAGGGCGAGGCGATCCTGCTCAGGCTGAATGAATTTGGCATCTGTGCCTCTTCCGGATCAGCCTGCACTTCCGGCTCCCTTGAACCCTCTCACGTGCTGAGGGCCATGGCCGTTCCTTATACTGCGGTGCATGGCTCGATCAGGTTCTCGTTAAGCCGTTACAATGCAGAGAAGGAAATAGATACGGTCCTTGAGGTCATGCCGAACATCATCCGGGAACTGCGCGAACTCTCACCATTTGGCAGAGACAAAGCAACATGCAGGCAGGATCAGACGAGCGAATAGACCTGGTTCTTCCCGGATCGCTTAGAAACGTAGAGTGCTGTATCAATGCGGTTGAGCAGCGCGTCAACATCGGTCTCTTTCCCGTCATAAAAAGCAACGCCGATGCTCATGGTAGTTCCCACACTCCTGCCAACCGGCATTTCGAACTTCGTCTCCTGCACTGAGAACCGGATCCGTTCCGCAAGTTCCTGCGCGCCCTTCAGCGATGTCTGGGGAAGGACTAAAAGAAACTCATCTCCCCCATATCGACCGACAACGTCAGACGTCCTTACCGAGCAAAGCAGGATATCGGCAATAGTTTTGAGCACCTCATCCCCTGCCTTGTGGCCGTAGTTGTCATTGATCTCCTTAAAATTGTCGAGATCGCAGAATATGAGCGACAGTTCAACATTGTATCTCCTCACACGCTCGATCTCATGACGGATCCGCTCGAAGATCATCCGCCGGTTCTGCAGGCCGGTAAGACCGTCCTCCGAGGAGAGCGTTTCGAGCTCCTTTATAAAGCGCTGGCTCTCTTCCTCCGCTCTCTTCCGGTCAGTAATGTTTCTCACATATTCGATCACGTGTGTGACCGCACCTGTCTGGTCCTGGATGGGATAGGTATATATTTCGAGCCATTCCTCCAGGCCAGAGTGCGTCACAACCTTCTTCTCTTTTGCAGCCGGATCACCAGACCTGAAGGTCTTGGCAACAATACAGTCCGTACATACAGAGTCACGAGCCCTTGTCACGGCATAGCACTTGTTATCAATGAGATCATCCAGCGTGATGCCTTTGAGCTCAGAATATGCCTGATTCGCCTTGATGATCCTGTAATCGCTGTCCAGGATGATGAAGGGGTCCCTGACGCTCTCAAATATGGTATTCAGGAACCGCGCGGTCTGTTCGATCCTCTCTTTTGTCTTCTTCTCCTCTGTTATGTCATGCACGATACAGGTATGCCCCTGATAGCTGCCGGTGTCATCCCAGAATGACTTTGCACGGATCTCGATGGGAAGCGTGCTGCCGTCCTTGCGCATCGCAACGATTTCGCTGTTAAAGACCCCGAAATCAGGGTTGCGCAGGACGTTGTCCAAGACATGGCGTGACTGCTGCACTTTATCAGACGGGAGGAGATCAAGACAGGTCTTGCCGATAAGTTCCTCCGGAGAATACCCATGGAGCTCTGCGTACGCGTCATTCACAAATACATATTTATCATCCTCATCAGTAAGAGCAATGCCGTTGTTCGAATTGGCCACTGCCATAATGAAGTTCGCTTTTTCGTCTTCAACTCTCTTGAGTCTGGTTATCAGCCGGGATGCAAAAAGACCGAGAACAATGAACGAAATAAAGAAAAAGATCCTGGTATACAGCTCATGGGCAGAGATATCTTCGAAAAAAATGTGCTGAAACGACTGACCAGTTGAAAAGATATAATCGAGGACAGAATCCGCAATCCAGAGCACGATTGCAGCGATAACGGACACAAGAACCACCGTCTGCTGAACTTTGATCTTCACTCTAGTATTCTACTAGAAAAACAAAGGTTTTTACAGAATATTTTATATAAATCTACTGGGAGGAAGACCTGGTCTCCTCAACAGGCACTGCCGACGGAACCTCTTTTCCCTCCGGAACTGCAGGACTATTCAGCTCCACCTCGTCCAGTTCAGGGACAACAATACCGCGTCTGACCATGATATTGTAGATCAGGCCGGAACGGTTCACGACATAGCGTGAGGTCCCCAGGGGGTTGAACTTCCTCGGATTCGGCAGCACAGCAGCAAGTCTGCTCGCCTCTTCAGGCCCCAGAGCAGAAGCTGACTTGCCATAGTAGCGGCGCGAGGCAGCTTCAATGCCGAAGATACCGCGGTCGCCCCACTCTGCAACGTTAAGATAGAGCTCAAGAATACGCTTTTTGGAAAGGGCCCGCTCCATGCGCCAGGTTATGATCGCTTCCCTGATCTTTCGTATCGGATTCTTGGAGGGGGACAGGAAGAGGTTTTTGACAAGCTGCTGGCTTATGGTGCTTCCGCCGAGTTTGAACTTCTTTGCCCTGATATCTTTCTCGATCGCCTTCTGCATCGCCTCATAGTCAAAGCCCTCGTGCTGCCAGAACTTGTCATCCTCGCCGATCAACACTGCCTTGATCAGAAAGGGCGATATGGCGCCGTAAGGGACCCATACCTGCTGTATCTTATACTTCTTGCCTTCCCTGGCCCATTCGTCTTCGCGGTATTCCATGAAAGCGGTCTTCTTCGGATTCTCCTTAATGAGTTTCGAGACATCAGGATAGACAAAATTGAAGGTGACGAAGAGAACCGTGAAGATAATAAAGAAGCAGATGAGTTTCCTGAGGAGTGACTTCTTTTTTGCCATCTTATGAGTTACAGCAGCGAAGGATCATCGAAGGTAATACCTGTCTCTACGCCTACCGCGTTCTGTTTTCTGAGATCCTCGATCTTCCGCAATGGTCTTTCAAGCATATTGGTCCTTGTCGTAACAAGCACATCGAACTCTTTTCTGGCCGCATCTATCTTCTCTCCCACAGATTTCGTCTTGTCCTTGTACGCAGCCCACTGTTTCGAAAAATCGGCAAGAAGCTTCAATATTTCAGATGCGGTTCGCTCCAGGTTGAAGTTTTCGATGGCCTGCCTGACGACTGACAGCACGGCATAAAGGGTGAACGGAGAACAGAGTATGACCTTCTGCTTCAGCGCCTCGTCCATGATCGTTGGGTCAGCCTCATTGATAAATCCGTACACCTGCTCATTCGGTACGAACATGATCACATAATCCACAGTATTTTCTGCCGGATTGATGTAATCGCGGCTCGTAACCTGCTTTATCATTACCTTGGTGTTCCTGATCAACTCATCTTTAAATCTGCGCTTATCATGGTCTGTATGGGCCTCAAGGTAATGCTGATAGTTATCGAGCGGAAATTTGACATCCATATTGATCTTGAGACTATTGGGCATGAGAAAGGTAAAATCGGGTCTGCCGGAGGAACTGTCAAGGGTCTTCTGCTTGATGTAGTTAATGCCCTCAGCCAGGCCGACCAGCCTGATGATGTCCTCTGCCATCCTTTCTCCCCACTCCCCCCGCTTTTTGGAACTCGCCAGCGCCTGCCGTAAATGCTCAGTCGTATCCTTAAGCTTGAAGGTAACATCTTCATGCTTTTTGAGCAGGGTAGATACTTCAGTCAATCTTTCTCCGCTCTTCTCGCCGACCTCATCGATTTTCTTTTGAACATCCGTCAGGGTCTTTGAGATCGCGACAATGCTCTGGTCGATCAGTTCTTTTTTGCCGTCGAGCTCCTTTTTCCCTTCAACAGCCTGTTCCTTTAACTTCCCTTCAGCAAGTTTGATAAACTCAGTAGAGTTTCTGGAAAGCGCCTCAAGGGACAGGGCCTTGAAGGTCTCGGACAGCTTGCCCTCCATGGCCTCGATCATATCTTTCTGCTCCTGCAGGTTCTTCTGAGATTCCTCAAGCCTGGTAAGCGCTTCAGTCCGGCCTTGCCGTACACCGTCGAGTTCACTTCTAAGACGGACAACCTCTGCCTCGTGCTGCTGCACCTGACGGCCGCGCTCCTCTGCAATAGCATGGGCAGATTTCGAGCGGGCAGACGCAAAAAGCCACCCCAGGATAGTTCCGATGAGGATGCCGACAGCAGCAGAAAGCAAAGAGATCGTCATTCGCTGACCAGTTCCGTGCGGACCAGGGCAAGGATCGAGGAGTGCGGGACGATAACGTATTTCTTGCCTTCGAACTCGATATCCACGGCAGACTCCCTGAGGAAGATCGCATAATCACCTTCGGTCGCCTGGAGCGGGATATATTTCAGGTCCTGACGTTTTTTTGCTATCCAGGGTTCGTCAGAGGTATTGGGATCATGGACCGGATATCCGGGCCCAACCTTGACCACGTACCCGCCATGCACCTTCTCTTTTTCCTTCACCGTTGCAGGGAGATAGAGCCCGGACGATGTCCTGTCCGTCTTGTCATCGAGATCGATCAAAACCCGGTCTCCGACGATCACGATATTCTTCTTTGTCTTCATCACCCCTGCTTCAGCCTTCATCATTACGCACCGAGGATCTCTGTGCCAATGCCCTCTTTGGTAAATATCTCGAGCAGGAGACAGTGCGGGATCCTGCCATCAACTATATGGGTCTTGCCCGCGCCTCCCTGCAGTGCATGGGTGCAGGCCTGCACCTTCGGCAGCATACCGCCGGTTATGGTTCCGTCTTTTATAAGGCCCGGGATCTTACTCTTATTCAGTGTAGAGATGACCTTTCCTTTCTTGTCGAGCAGCCCCGCCACATCGGTAAGCAGTATCAGTTTCTCTGCCTTAAGCGCTGCAGCAACAGCAGAGGCAACATAATCGGCATTGATATTCAGCGTCTCGCCCTCCGGACCTACTCCAATGGGAGCGATCACAGGAATAAAGCCGTTCCTCTCAAGATTGTCGAGGATCAGGGGATCGATCCGGGTAACTTCGCCCACAAGGCCGAGGTCCACGATCTCGCTCACACCGGTCTCGGGAGTCGCTTTCTTGATGACCTTCTTCTGCGCCGTGATCAGGCCTCCGTCCTTGCCGCTCAGACCGACAGCCCTGCCGCCATGCCTGTTGATCAGGGAAACGATCTCCTTGTTCACCAGACCGCCAAGCACCATTTCTACGATATCCATGGTCTCCTGATCAGTGACCCGCTGACCCTGAACGAACGCAGGTTTCTTCCCCATCTTCTCCATGGTCGCAGATATCTTCGGCCCTCCGCCGTGCACGATCACGATCCGGATGCCGATGAAGTTGAGCATGGCAACGTCCTTGGCAAAGGACTCCTTCAGCTCATCTTTTGTCTGCGCCGCACCGCCGTATTTTATGACAAAGGTCTTGCCGTAAAAATTCCTGATATAGGGCAGCGCATCGATCAGCACTTCCGCCTTCCTTATGATCTCTTTCATCTCTTCTTTCCTTTCTGTTCAGCGCAGGGGACACAAAGTTTGAGCCCGTTCAGGGACCGGGCCTTTGGTTCAGCCACCTTCTCATTGCAGACCGCACACCGGATGCTCTCAAAGATCTCCGCCTCAGGCGGCAGCACAGTCTTGCCCTGGGTTATTGCAAAAAGCTCATCATCATCGGCCTCAAGGACCTGTCTGGTCCGGGCAGCCTTTCGTGAATGCACGAAATCAAGGACCTTCTTTGAGCGGTCGCCTTTTGCATAACGTTCCCAAAAAGCTTTTTCCTCTTTCGTCTCGGCAGGCTTTTCCCCTATGACCGATATCCTGATGCTCTTGCCTGAAGGCCGCCGGACAAAGGTGTACACCTGCTTGCCATGGTCCCTGAATATGAGATTGCCCTTGCCGAACGTGCAGCCTGTCATCATCTGGACCGCATCGACAGCACAGGAATTATTCTCCACAATAGCAACGATCTCCTCATCCTCTGCGCGTTTCTTAAGCTCTCTGAGCGCCCGCTGGGATACCCGGTAACCAAGGGCAAGACCGGGGCAGGAGTGTCCATGGAAATCAACAACATCGTCAAAACGTTTCATAGGAGGATTTTACACAAAAAAGGGATTGTTTGAACAGGTTTTAAAGAGATGCTGAAGATAAGCGTTGCAGGTTCAGGCATTGATTGCGTCGATAATCTCTAAATTCTTGGGTATAATACCGCATACCGCAATAAACAGGAGAATACTCATGAATAATACCAAAAGCCGTGGCAGGATAATGATCATCGGGGCCGGAGGCGTGGCCACCGTTGCAGCGCATAAATGCGCGCAGATCCCTGACGTATTCAAGGAAATAATGGTCGCAAGCAGGACCATCTCCAAGTGCGAGGCGATCAGAAAAGATATCAAGCAAAGATACAACAGGGACATTCAGACTGCACAGGTGGATGCGGACAACGTACCGGAACTGGCCGGACTGATAAAGAGCTTTCAGCCTGATCTCGTCCTGAATCTTGCACTGCCCTATCAGGACCTCCATATCATGGATGCCTGCCTTGAGACCGGCGTCAACTACATAGACACCGCCAACTATGAGCCGCTCGATGTGGCCCACTTTGAGTACAGCTGGCAATGGGCGTATCAGGAAAAGTTCAGGCAGCGCGGGCTCATGGCGGTCCTCGGTTCAGGTTTCGACCCGGGCGTCACGAATGTCTTTACCGCATATGCCCAGAAGCATCTCTTTGACGAGATCCATTATCTGGACATACTGGACTGCAATGCCGGCAGCCATGGCCATGCGTTTGCCACGAATTTTAATCCTGAGATCAATATCCGGGAAGTGACCCAGATCGTCAGGCACTGGGAAAACGGGAAATGGGTCGAGACGCCTGCGATCATCGAAAAAAAGAGCGTACATTTCAGCTTTGATTATCCGATAGCCGGTCCGCAGGATAGTTATCTGCTGTATCACGAAGAACTTGAATCGCTTGCACAGAACATAAAGGGGCTGAAAAGGGCCAGATTCTGGATGACCTTCTCGGAGAATTATCTCAACCACCTCAGGGTGCTCCAGAACGTCGGCATGACAAGAATCGATGAGGTGGAGTATGACGGAAAGAAGATCATACCGATAAAATTTCTTAAGGCCCTGCTGCCCGAGCCCTCCTCTCTCGGCACGAAATATACCGGCAAGACCGTAATCGGCAATATCATGACCGGGATAAAGGATGGGAAGACCCTCACCCGCTATATCTACAATGTCTGCGATCATGAAGAGGCATTCAAAGAGACCGGAACACAGGCCATTGCATACACAACCGGTGTCCCTGCCATGATCGGCGCTATGATGATGCTGACCGGGGTATGGCAGGGAGCAGGTGTATATAATATGGAGCAATTGGACCCGGATAAGTTCATGGACGCCCTGAATAAATATGGCCTTCCCTGGCAGGTTGTTGAACACACAGCGCTTCCCGAAAAGTTATAGGGCGGCTGCATGGTTTCTCATAAGAAGATTGAAGACGTCGCGCGGCTTATCGCGGCAAAAGATACAGACGCTGCGGGCAGATATTTCTCCTTATCCTCCCCGGCAAGACAGAAGGTCCTTCTGTCGCTTGACAGGAGCGGGCTCAGATCTCTGACGCGCCTGATCAAAGACCATACGAAAAGGCATTTTGAGGATGCAAACAGGAGATTCCTCGACATCGCAGCCGGCAGTATAGACACACCTGTGTACCTTCTGGACGAGACCCTTATCGAAGACAATATGCGGATCATGCGCTATGTAAAAGACCGCACAGGCTGTAAGGTCCTGCACGCCCTGAAATCATATGCTTCCTTCGCTACGTTTCCGATGATGGGCAGGTATATAGACGGCATCTGTGCAAGCGGCCTGCATGAATCGAGGCTCGGTCGTGAAGAATTCAACAGGGAAGTGCATACCTTCAGCGCCGCGTACAGCGAAAAAGAGTTCAAACCCATACTGAAGTATTCTGACACCATAATATTCAATTCATTCCATCAGCTCGAACGCTATGGAAAGACCGTTAAGAAGAACGGTCTTGAGATCGGCCTGCGGGTGAATCCGGGACATGCCGAGGTTGGTACAGAGATGTACAACCCGTGTGCTCCCTATTCGCGGCTCGGCATAGTCCATGACGAATTTGCAAAAAAATTCTCAAAGCATAGGAATATGGTGGACAGCCTGCATTTTCATGCCATGTGCCAGCAGAATTCAGATGTGCTCGAACGAGTCCTGAAGTCATTCGAAAGTCTGTACAGCCCGTATATTAAGGGACTAAAATGGGTAAATTTCGGCGGCGGTCATCACATAACACGGCACGATTATGACCTGGAGCGTCTCATCAGACTTATCAATGGTTTTAAGAAGAAGTATGGGGTCCAGGTATATCTCGAACCCGGAGAGGCCAGCGTGCACAATACAGGGGTCCTGGTGTCGTCTGTTCTCGATATTGTGAAGAACAGAATGGAGATCGCGATCATGGATACCTCGGCAGAGACACATATGCCGGATGTGCTGCTGATGCCTTACCGGCCGGACATCCTGACCTCAGGCCAGATGCATGAAAAGAAATACTCATACAGGATCGCCGGGCCGAGCTGCCTTGCCGGGGATGTCATCGGCGATTACTCCTTTGATCGACCGCTCGAGCGGGGAGAGAAGCTGGTCTTTACTGACATGGCCCTGTACAGCATCGTGAAGAATACCACCTTTAACGGCATCAATCTCCCGGATATTGCAGTGCTCAGGAAGGGAGGAAAAATAGAGGTGGTAAAAAAGTTCGGGTATAGAGATTATCGGGACAGGCAGTCGTAATGAGTGTCTTTGTATACATCTCCCTTGTTTGTCATCCCCGTGAAAACGGGGATCCAGAAACTATTGAATGGATTCCCGCCTTCGCGAGAATGACAACTTTTATTAATTAAGGATGCAATTCATAGACAGGACTAAATAAAGCTTAGGGCTGGTTACTTGTCTGAGTAGATATAGCTCAGGAGCGTGTAGATCAGCTTGGCAGCAAGAAAATCAGGGGCCTTGTTCTTGGAGGGGCAGAGCTCGACAACATCAAAACCTACTATCCGTTTTGACTTCGCTACAGCAGAGAGAAGCCGCATAACCTGATACCACCCTAACCCGCCAGGCTCCGGCGTACCGGTTGAGGGCATGATACCAGGATCGAATACATCCATATCTATCGTGATATAGACAGTGCCGCCCAGTTGCCTCACCGCCTTATCCATCCACTTCTCGGAATTATAAATCTCATGGGCAAAGAAGACCTTCTTCCTGTCCATGCCGGGCAACTCAGAGCCATCTATGCTGCGAATACCTGCAGAAACTACGTTTTTGGTATATTCCCTGGCCCGTGCGATAACACAGGCGTGATTGTAGCGGCTCCCCTCGTACGTGTCGCGTGAGTCGCCGTGCGCATCGAGATGCAGTATGCTCAGGTCTTTACAATGACCGGCAAAAGCCTTGATCACGCCGATCGAGACCGAGTGGTCGCCGCCAAGCGACACGACAAGCTTATTGTCCTTAAGATAGCGGGATACAGCAGTCTCAGTTTTTTTGATCAGTTGAGAGGAGGAAGCGGCATTGATCGGACGGGCAGTATAAATACCCTTTTTAAAGACCTCGCTGTTGGTCTCTATATCGTAGAGTTCAAGATATTTCGATGCCTCAATGATCGCAGCAGGGCCCTTGTCAGCACCCTTAAGCCAGGTGCTGGTCTTGTCAAAGGGGATCGGCAGGATCACTGTAGCAGCTTGTTTATAATCCGTATAGCGGTCAGGCAGACCGCAAAATCCGTAGGGAGACTTTATTGACACTTCAGTCGATAATGAAAACTGCTGAAGCTAAAACCGTGGTCCAGAGACCGTCCTTATTTCCCTCTGCAGACTGGCAATAATGTTTGGTCTTGAAGATATGACCGCTCGCCCTGTAGAACTGTTTGCGCTCATCCCAGGCCTGGTTCGGATCAAAGGGAATGTCGAGGGTTGTTGCAAGCATGGTAGCGGCAAGATCTTCGGCGTATTCGCCTGAAACGATTGCCTTTTCACCGCAGGCATGATGCTCGGAAAGGTACCCGTAGTTGGCAAAATCCGTCGGCATGGCAAAACCGATGGCAGCAGAGATAAGGCGGTTCGGTTCATTGGTCTCATTGCGGGACATTACGCAGTAGGTGATCTGGCCGGGGTCGAGCTGCTTCAGGCCTGCAGACTTAGTGAGGATCTTACAGGCCGGAGGGAATATGCTTGATACGTACACGAGATTGCACTTCTCAATGCCGGCATTCCTTAAGGCAACCTCGAACGATGACAATTTGTCTTTATGTACACCCACGCCTTTCGTAAAAAAGACTTTCTTTGGGGTCATGCTTGTATCCTCACTTTCACCACAATATTTTATGCATCCGGGTACGACCAATTGCTTATCCTCAATGATAAGATGCATCCTATAACAATGTCAATCTCCTGTCACACAAGGGATCGGGGAGACAGATCAGCGCTGAGACGGCATGCACCGGACAGCTGCAGTATTATGGAGGTTATTTGCATTTAATCATAAACAATTTACGCATACCTGCCGAAAAAGACGGTCCGGATGAATATGTCAGGGCTGCGGCCCAAAAGCTGAGCATTTCAGAGGAAAATATTCAACTTTCGAAAATACTCGGCAAGTCACTTGATGCTTCCAAGAAGGACCAGTTCTATTACATCATCTCTCTTGTTGCAACTGTCCCTGACAGCTTTGACAACAGCGAAAATCTCCCTCTCTACGTTGAAAACGTTCCGCCTCCTATAAAACAAAAAAACATTCCGCAGCGGCCGATCATCGTAGGTTTTGGTCCTGCAGGTATGTTCGCTGCCCTTGAACTTATGGAATACGGGCTTAAACCCCTCATATTCGAACGGGGCAAGAAGATAGAGGAACGTTCAATTGATATTCAACGGTTCATCAGGGAGAGGACGCTTGACCCTGAATCAAATATTCAGTTCGGCGAAGGCGGTGCAGGCTCATACTCTGACGGGAAGCTCTTTGCCAGGACAAATAACTCTCGTTACGCAAACAAGGTGCTGGATACTTTCATAAAGTTCGGCGCACCTGAAGAGATACGCTATATCAGCAAGCCCCACTTGGGCACGGATATACTCTGCAGGATAGTCCGCAACATCAGAAACCATATTCTCGAACGAGGAGGCGAGATACATTACGGATCAAAAATGACCGATATGCTTATTTCCAAAGGCAGGATTCTCGGCGTCGTGATAAATGGGACTCATGAATATCATGCTTCTCTGATCTATCTTGCCCTCGGACATTCTGCGCGCGATACCTTCGGCATGATCTTCGATAAAGGCATTGCCCTCGAACAGAAGCCCATTGCTGTGGGCGTGAGGATAGAGCATCCGGCAGAAATTATCAATCTGATACGATACGGTGAGAAATATAAGGACTGCCCGGCGATCGGAAATGCCACCTATTCTTTTACATACACTGACCGAAAGATAAAACGGGGGGTGTACACCTTCTGCATGTGCCCGGGAGGAGAGGTGATCAATGCCTCCTCTGAACATGGCTTGTTGGTTGTGAACGGGATGAGCTACTCGCAAAGATCCTCACCCTTCTCGAATTCAGCACTTGTAGTGACCTGCCACACAGAGGACTATGGATCAGCCCATCCTTTGGCAGGGTTAGATTTTCAAAAGAAGATAGAGCAGAAGGCCTTTGCAGCCGGAGGCGGCAGATGGGCAGTCCCGGCACAGAATGTGATTGATTTTCTCAGCAGCAGGGTATCTGAAAGTCTCAATGACCATTCCTTTAAGATGGGGGCAACTCCGGCTGCTATGCGCGAAATTCTTCCACAATTTGCAGGCGAGACACTCCTGGAAGCATTGCATACCTGGAAAAAAGATTACCCATTGTTTGTTTCGGACCGGGCGATATTGCTTGGAGCAGAAACCCGGACCTCGTCCCCGGTGAAGATCACACGCGGCGACAACTTTGAATCGATCAATATCAGGAACCTGTACCCGATCGGTGAAGGTTCAGGATACGCAGGCGGGATAACGAGTTCAGCGGCGGATGCCATCAAGGCAGTGGAGGCCAGCCTCTCGGCTTTCGAGGATATCAGCGACTGATTTTCACTTTTATGCGTAAGAAGCTAAGATCCTTCACCATGTTTCTGGTTTCTCTAATGAAGGATTAAAACCCTTGGAGCGCAGTACATCAATTAGGCTGTCATCACTTACCAAGCACATGCCCTCATGTTTAATAGTGCATGCAATCCAATTCTTTTTGTCAGCGGGATATAATGCCAAGCTGTCACAGTTTGCTTGAATGTCTCTTGCGGCGTTTCGAATTTTGGCTAACAAGTCCGTGGTTAATTTAGTTCTTATCGTTCTTTGGGGTTTGAACCCATCTCCATATGAAGTCACTTGTTCCCCCTCAATTAAATCTTTCGGGGCTAATCCGAGATTACAGATACCTTTACTTTTTGATTCTGTAAAAAACCATATAATCAGATCGAAATCTCCTATAGCAAGGAAATAACCCAATAAGTCTAATTGCCGATCAAATTTATTCTCTTTAAGATAGATCATATTATTCAATGATATAGCGATTGCGAGCATTGATTATTAGTTGTAATCCACTCCAAAGTGACAATGTGCCGAGGCGCTGATAACAGGAAGAACAAGAGTTTTTTCATCTTCATGCCAAACATTGCATCATTCATCCAGAAGTCCTCATAGCATCTTCTTAGGGTCACTCGTTCAATTGTAATTCAGTATATTCTCAATGTTCTTTATCTGGGTCCGTGCACTTTCCCATATCACTCCTATCGAGTTGCCGTCAACACTCCGCATGTACTGCCCCGTTTTTTTGTATAGATGTTTCTCCGTTGGCAGATCATATCTTTCCACCAGGGGATCGAGCTCCTGGGACAGATAAATGCGTCCCTTCGGGAACATATCCAGGTTGGCAAACTGGTTCCGGGACCGGCAGAGCAGCAAGCCATCCTTGCAGGTGGTCAAGAGGTACGAGTAGGCAATGATCAGATCATGCTCTTTTTTTGACTTAACTTTTCCTTTGACGGCTGCAATCCCTGAAGAGAACCTTTCGAGCAAGCTATCCGGCAGATTACAGGGATTGTCCGATGAAAGAGCGGCCTTCAGGTTCTGGACGGTCCGGTTTATTTCCGTGAATTTGGACTTATCGAACTCCGGTTCTGAAACACACGAGGAGATGAACAGCAGTGATGCCAATAAAACTAACATGACCGTGCTCAGCAGTCTCATCTGGCATCTCCCAGTATAATCATTACTATATGGCAGTCCTTACATCTTCAGGTCAGCCTTGACGATCTGCGCGGGGTAACCTTCCTGTCCCAATTGCTCGGCAGTTGTCATGGCCGGGCTGAACTGATCAAAGTTACCTACCCTCACACGGTACCATACAGCACCTTTGACCTCAGCCTCCTGGATATATGCATTCGCGTATTTGAGCCTGAGGCTGGTCTTGAGCCTGGCTGCATTTGCGCTGTCAGAAAAGGCCCCAACCTGGATCGCAAACGGACCTTTTTTATCAGCAGACTGCACCTTCACCATCCGGACATAGGACATATCCCTGCCTTCGACCTCGATCTGTACCTGAGCAAGACCGCTGCTGACAAGACCTATCTCTTTTGCTGCCGCATAGGACAGATCTATGTCACGTCCCTTTATGAACGGACCGCGGTCATTGACCGTGCATACCACAGACTTGCTATTTGATGTGTTGGTGACTTTGAGTTTCGTGCCGAACGGATATTCCTTATGGGCGCAGGTCATGGCATTCATATCAAAGGTCTCGCCTGAAGAGGTCGGCTTGCCCTGAAAATCCGGGCCGTACCAGGATGCTACCAGGAAGAATTTATTTGTCTTGCCCTGCTGGACATCATATTTTGCGGGTGCGCAGGAAGAGAGAATAGCAGGGAGCAAAGAGCAAAGAGCAGAGAGCAGAACAAAGCGGCTTGTCATTACGATCTGCAATGTATTTCTGACACTGACACTAATCACTGTACACGTTTTACAATATATACCTACTGAGGTCCTCATCTTTGACGATATCGCCGAGTTTGTCCTGCACATACGCCCGGTCGATCAGGATCGTTGAACCCTTCTGCTCAGGGGCATCAAAGGAGACATCTTCAAGGAGTTTTTCAAGTATGGTATGGAGCCTTCGCGCACCGATATTCTCTGTCTTGTCATTCACCAGAGCCGCGATCTCCGCTATCTCTTCGATCGAATCCTTTGCAAAGTCGATCGTCACATCCTCTGTTGCAAGGAGTGCAATATACTGCTTCACCAGTGCGTTATTCGGCTCGGTCAATATCCGCACGAAATCGCCTTTGCCGAGGGCCTCAAGTTCAACCCGGATGGGGAACCTCCCCTGAAGTTCAGGGATCAGATCAGAAGGCTTTGCAATATGAAAAGCTCCTGCTGCCACAAAAAGAATGTGCTCTGTCTTTACCGGCCCGTGCTTGGTCGTCACGGTCGATCCTTCCACGATCGGAAGCAGGTCACGCTGCACACCCTCACGGGACACATCAGGGCCCTGACCGCTGCCCTTGCTTGCGATCTTGTCGATCTCGTCGACAAAAACAATGCCTGACTGCTCCACGCGCTCGACAGCCTCCTGCGTGATCTTGTCCATATCGATCAGCCGGCCGGACTCTTCCTGCTCCAGCAGTACCAGGGCTTCAGGCACCTTCACCTTCTTACGCTTTGCCTTTTCGGGCATGAGATTGCCGAGCATGGACTTGAGGTTCATCTCAAGGTCTTCAAGACCCACATTCGAGATCACGCCAAAGGGCAGGGACCGTTCCTTTACCTCCACTTCGACAGACCGGGAATCGAGCTTGCCGCTCCGCAGTTGCTCCCTGAGCCGCTCACGTGTCTCACTCTGTTTTTCCCGCTCCTCTTCTTCCTGTTCAGGCAGACGGAGAGAACGGGGGGCTGGCAGCAGCAGGTCAAGGAGCCTTTCCTCGGCAAAATGGCGGGCCTTTTCACGGATCTTCTCAAGGTGTTCGTTCTTGACCATGCTGACCGATATCTCGGTCAGGTCCCTGATCATGGACTCGACATCCCGGCCCACATACCCGACCTCGGTGAACTTGGACGCCTCAACCTTGATGAAAGGGGCAGCAGCAAGACGCGATATGCGGCGCGCTATCTCGGTCTTTCCGACTCCTGTCGGGCCGATCATCAGAATATTCTTCGGAAGCACCTCATCCTTGAGCTCAGGCGAAAGCCTCTGCCTTCTCCAACGGTTCCTCAATGCTATAGCGACCGCCTTCTTTGCCTTGTTCTGTCCTATGATGTATTTGTCGAGTTCTGAAACAATATTTCTGGGTGTAAGGCTGTCCATATCAGGCAAGCTCCTCGATTGATATATTGTCATTCGTATAGATGCAGATACTTGATGCGATCTTCATCGCCTTTTCGATGATCTCCCCGGCATTCAATTCCGTGTTGTCATACAAAGCACGGGCCGCGGCCTGTGCAAAGGCACCGCCCGAGCCGATCGCGGCAATGCCGTCTTCGGGCTCGATGACATCCCCGGTGCCGGAAATGATGAACGTATGCTCCCGGTCAGCGATTACCAGCAAGGCCTCAAGCCGCCGCAGCATGCGGTCTGTTCTCCAGTCTTTTGCAAGTTCGACCGCAGCACGCGTGAGGTTGCCGCGATAGGACTCAAGCTTGCCTTCAAACTTCTCAAAGAGCGTGAAGGCATCTGCAGTGGCACCTGCAAAACCTGCAACGACATTATCGCTGTACATCCTGCGTATCTTTTTTGCGTTCTGTTTCAGGACTGTGTTGCCGAGGGTTACCTGTCCGTCGCCGCCTATGGCAACTTTCCCATTTTTTCTCACACAGAGTATGGTTGTTGCGTGGAACATGATTACTCCTTATTGTTGATTAAAATGACTGTCACTCCCGCTTGTCGGGAGTCTTTCTGAAGGATTCCGGTCAAGCCGGAATGACAGCATAAAGACATTCCCTCTATAAAAACATGAATAACGGGATTAGTATATAACAAAACTCATCTTCTACTTATTGTTTTCTTCATTAGACAGCGGATGCGCCTTGTCATAAATATCCATGAGATGCGCGATGTCAACATGGGTATATTTCTGCGTTGTTGAGAGAGATGAGTGGCCGAGGAGCTCCTGTATGACCCTGAGATCGGCACCGGCCTGAAGAAGATGCGACGCAAAGGTATGACGCATGGTGTGCGGGCCAACCTGTCCGCTGACGCCGATGAGGCGGGCATATTTCACGACGATCCGCCGAATACCGCGGTCTGAGAGCGGAGTGCCGCTCTTGTTCAGGAACAGGGCCTTGTTCTTCTTCTTCAATAATATTTTTTCGACCATATAGGTCTTAATGGCCTCTACCGCCTTTGCACCGAGAGGAACGATGCGCTCTTTCTTCCCCTTGCCTCTCACCTTTACCAGTCCCTCTTTTGTATTCACATCTTCCAGATTAAGACCGGCTGCCTCGGCCACACGCAGCCCGCTCGAATAGAGCAGTTCAAGGATGGCCCTGTCACGGGCATTGATAAAACCAACGGTATCAGGCTTTTCGACGAGAGCAAAGACATCATCCACCGAAAGGAACCGCGGAAGATGCTGCTCTGCTTTTGGCGTTGTGACCAGTTTTGCCGGATTGGATTTCAGATACCCTTCCCTGGTCAGGAATTTGAGAAACGAGCGGACAGCGGCAAGTCTCCTGCCTGCAGTCTTCTTCGATAGGCCGTTCCGGATCTGCAGGGCCACATATCCTCTCACGTCGATCATCTCAATATCGCCGGCTTTCTTATCTGCGTATATCTGAAACTCTTCGAGGTCCTTTTTATAGGCCCTGAGCGTATGCAGGGAAGCTCCCCTCTCAAGCTCAAGATGCCTGAGGAACTGTTCGATCAGTTTCTTCATGCAGCACACACCTGTGCAAGATATTTCTGCCAGGCTTCTATCGCCTGCTCGGCAATTCTTGCCTTCTTGAGCTTTTTGTCCCTCATGCGCTGCAGACCCTCCGATGCAGGGAAAAGGCCGAAATTGATATTGCTCGGCTGAAAATGCTTGCTCTCTGATTCCGTGATATGTCTGATCAGGGCGCCATGCGCAGAAAAGACCGGCACCTCCTGCACTGTCTTCCCCTGGATTCTGAGCGCTGCGTTGATCCCTGCAATAAGACCCATTGCAGTCGATTCGATATACCCTTCAACGCCGGTGATCTGGCCCGCAAGAAACAGATCAGGTCGCTGTTTGAATGAAAGATCTTTATTGAGCAGCGCCGGCGCATTGATGAACGTATTCCTGTGGATGCTGCCGTATCTCAGGAAATCAGCATGCTCAAGCCCGGGGATCATGCTGAATACCCTCTTCTGCTCAGGCCACGTCAGACGTGTCTGGAAACCGACCATATTAAAGGCTGTCATCTCCCTGTTCTCGGTCCTGAGCTGGACCACGGCATAGGGGTCTTTTCCGGTCCTGGGGTCAGGCAGGCCGACCGGCTTCATCGGGCCATACCGCATGGTATCGACTCCGCGCGATGCCATCACTTCGATCGGCATACATCCCTCGAATACCTTCTTTTCTTCAAAACCTTTTGGATTCACCTTTTCTGCATCAAGGACCGCCTGATAGAACTGTTCATACTCATCTTTAGTCATGGGGCAGTTGAGGTAATCGTCACCGCCCCTGTTGTATCTCGACAGGGCATAGACCTTGTTTCTGTCTATGGAATCTGCATCAATGATCGGCGCAATAGCGTCATAAAAGTAGAGATATTCTTCGCCGGTCACTCCTGATAAGGCATCGGTCATGCCAGGGGACGTCAAAGGGCCTGTTGCGATAACCGCAGTCGCATCCGGAAGAACAGTTACCTCTTCCCTGATGATCGTGATATGCGGATCTTTCGAAAGTTTTCTGGTGATATAGTCTGCAAACAGGGCCCGGTCTACTGCCAGGGCTGAACCTGCAGGCACGGTAGTTGCTTGCGCTGCCTCCATGATCAGCGAGCCTGCCATGGCAAGCTCCTTCTTCAAAAGACCGGGGCCGCTGTAAGGGTCATTCGATCGGAGGGAGTTGGAGCAGACAAGCTCTCCGAGACTGGATGTGGAATGCGCCTCGGTCATTTTCTGAGGCCGCATCTCATACAGGCGGACTTTCACACCTCTCCTGGCCGCCTGCCAGGCAGCCTCTGAGCCTGCGAGCCCCCCACCGATAATAATAAGTTCATCACTCATGGCTCATTGTAACTGAAAGAAAAGGCAAATAAGAAGGGACAGAGCAGAAAAATGCCTATTGCTTACTGCCTACTTCTTACTGTCTGCAGCTTTCAGCTTCCTTCCCTTCCAGAGCAGATAGATGGCAGGATAGATCGTGAGTTCCAGTATCTCTGAAGTGACTACGCCGCCGACCATGGGTGCGGCAATGCGCTTCATGATGTCGGAGCCTGTGCCGTGACTGAACATGATCGGGATCAGTCCCGCAAGGATGACACCGACGGTCATAAGCTTGGGCCTGATCCTCTTCACCGCACCATGCATAATAGAATCCTTCAGGTCAGCGATGCTGTTCATTCTTCCCTCTTTCTTCCATTGCTCGTAAGAAATGTCAAGATACAACAGCATGATAACCCCGGTCTCTGCATCAAGACCTGCGAGTGCGATCATGCCGACCCAGACCGCAGTGCTCATGTTGTAGCCGAGAATAAAAAGCAGCCAGAACGATCCGACAAGAGAGAACGGCACCGCAAGAAGGATGATGATGGTCTTTGTCGTTGATTTCGTATTGAAGTAAATGAGCACAAAAATGATCAACAGGGTCATGGGTATGACAAATTTCAGCCGCTCATGGGTTTTCATGAGATATTCGTATTCGCCGCTCCACTCAAGCCGGTACCCGTCAGGCAGTTTGACGGTCTTGATGACCTTATCTTTCACTTCACTGACATACCCGCCCACATCACGGTCACTGAAAAAAACTGATACATAGGCGGTCAGCAGTCCTTCCTCGCTCTTGATCGAGGTTGGACCTTTGACGATCTTTATATCAGCGAGTTCTCCGAGCGGAAGATGGGCAATTGCCCGTTTTGAAGGCCCGCCCATAGGAGATGCCGCTGTTTCGATGACCGCAGGAACAAAGGCCCTCTTGAGCTTCTCAATATCATTCCTGAGCTCTCGCGCATAGCGGATATTCACAGGATAGCGCTCCCGCCCTTCAACGGTAATCGTGAGGTTCATGCCTCCGATGATGCTCTGAATCACTTCCTGGACGTCGTCGATCGAAAGGCCGTAGCGCGCGATCGCGTCACGATTAGGGCGAATATCGAGGAAGTAACCGGTGGTAACCCTGTCCGCAACAGCACTGTTCGTTCCCTGTATTCCCCGTACGGCATTTTCCACCTCAAGAGCGATCTTTTCGATAACCTTCAGATCGGGACCGAGGACCTTGACGCCAAGGGGTGACCTGATACCGGTGGCAAGCATGTCGATTCTTGCCTTTATCGGCATGGTAATACCGCCCTGCAGACCCGGGATATCAATAATAGACTCGTTCAATGCCCGTATAATCTTATCGGCTGTCATGCCGGCCCGCCATTGATCTTCCGGTTTAAGATTGACCACGGTCTCGAACATCTCGAGCGGTGCGGGGTCAGTGGCTGTGTCGGCCCTGCCCGCTTTACCGAAGACCTGCGCAACCTCAGGGACTGTTTTCAATGCCCGGTCTGTGATCTGAAGCATCTTTGAGGCCTCACTGACCGAAGCGCCCGGAGCCATTACCGGCATATAGAAATACGTTCCTTCGTCCAGCGCGGGCATGAATTCACTGCCCAGTTTCATATACGGATAAATGGTAATGAGCAGGATGACAACCGCAAATACTATCACTGTCCTGGGATATTTCAGCGAAAATCCGACGCGAGGTTTATACAGTTTTTCAAGAAAATTCACGATCGGGTTCTCGCTCTCCGGTCTCACTTTTCCCCGGATGAAGATCGTCATAAGCACAGGGGTCAGCGTGATGGCAAGGAAAGACGCAAAGAACATTGCAAAGGTCTTGGTATAGGCAAGCGGCTTAAAGAGCCTTCCTGACTGTGCCTCAAGCGTGAAGACCGGGAGAAATCCGACGGTAATGACAAGAAGCGAAAAGAAGAGTGACGGGCCCACCTCTTTGGCAGCTTCAATGATCACGTCCGTCCTGCTGCCCGGTCTGCCTTCATGATCCCATTCTTCCAGCTTCTTATGGGCGTTCTCGACCATAATGATAGAAGCATCTACCATGGCACCTATAGCGATCGCAATGCCGCTCAGACTCATGATGTTCGACGTTACGCCGAGATAATGCATGCAGGTGAACGATATCAGGATAGCGATCGGCAGCGTGATTATCACAACCAAAGCACTCGGAAGATGCAGAAGAAAAACAATGCAGACCACGCTGACCGCTATAGCAAGCTTGAAAATCTCTTCCTTCAGGGTATTCATGGAGCGCTGAATGAGGTCTGTCCGATCATACGTGGGGACTATCCGCACCCCTTTGGGCAGCGACGGCTGGATATCATGGGCAATCACTTTCTTGACCCGGTCAATGACCGTCAGGACGTTTTCACCGAACCGCACGATCACAATACCACCGGCAACCTCTCCTCTTCCATCAAGTTCGGCAATGCCCCTTCTGATATCAGGCCCTATCTGGACCGACCCGATATCACGTATATATACCGGTGTTCCGGCAGCATTCGTGCCAACTGAGATATCTTCGATATCTGCCGGAGTTTTTATATAGCCGCGTCCGCGGACCATGTATTCCGCCCCTGAAAATTCCATCACTCGGCCTTCAACATCCTTGTTGCTCTTTCTTACCGATTCGATGACCTTCATAAGCGGAATATCGTATGCAGCCAGCCGGTTGGGATCAATTGTTACCTGATACTGCTTTACAAACCCCCCAACACTTGCAACCTGCGAAACCCCCGGGACACTCTCAAGTGCAAGCTTGATGTTCCAGTCCTGAAGAGACCTGAGTTCAGCAAGATTATGTGTTTTGGAATCATCAACAAGGGCATAGCTGAACCCCCAGCCGACACTCGTAGCGTCAGGCCCCAGTACGGGATTGACGTCAGCCGGGATCTTTCCTTTTACAGACTGGATATACTCCAGAATCCTGCTGCGCGCCCAATAAATATCGGTTCCTTCTTCAAAAATGACATAAATAAATGAACTGCCGAGAAAGGAAAAACCGCGGACAGCCTGTACCTTTGGTGCGGCCAACAGGGTCGAAGTTATCGGATAGGTGATCTGGTCCTCAACAAGGTCGGGACTGCGTCCTGACCACTCGGTATAAATGATCACCTGTGTATCGCTGAGATCAGGGATCGCATCAAGCGGGGTATGCTTCAGTGCCCAGTATCCCCATACACAGAGAGCTCCGACCATCAGGAATACGATGAACTTGTTACGCGCACTATATTCTATTATTCTGGCGATCATCTGGTCGTAATGCGTGATGAGTAATGCGTAATTTGTAATTCGTGATTCGTAAACAGTGGAAAGAAAACGACAGCAATCTCTGCGACTGAATTGTAGTTACTATTCACGATTCACCATTCACGATTTACGGTCTTAGTGTTTATGCCCGCTGCTCAGCGGGGTCACGTTCTTCAACTGGGCCTCCGAGTCTATGAGAAACACCGCTGACGAGGCGACACGCTCTCCGGGCTTCAGACCTTTGATAACCTCCCGCCAGCCGTCTGCCCGGAGGCCCAGCATAACCTCTCTGGGCTCGAAGTAGCCATCCCCCTGATCGACATACACGACCTGCCGCGCCCCGGTATCAATCGCTGCATCATCCGGAATGGACAATTTTTTACCAAGATCTATCTTCACCTCAACATTGGTAAACATGTCAGGCTTGAGCTGACCGCCCGTATTGGGGATAGTGAATCTTACGGTGGCAGTCCTGGTATTTGCGGACAGCGTGGGGTAGATATAGTCTATTCGCGATGAAAAGACCTTGCCGGGAAAATAGCTTAGCGTTATCTCTGCAGCCTGTCCTAGTTTGATCAGCGGAAGCTCATACTCATAAATATCGGAAAGTACCCATACAGATGAAAGGTCCGCAATATCAAAAAGCTTTTCGCCGGGCATCACCCGCATTCCCTGAAGCGCCGTCTTTTGAACAACATACCCGTTCACCGGACTGTACACGGTGAGCGTGCGCAAGGGCTTTCCCGATTCCTCGATCCGCCTGATCTGCTCATCGGAAATATCCCACAGCTTCAGACGCTGTTTTGCGCCATCAACAAGAACGGCTGCATCACGGGAAAGCATCGTGCTTATGGCCCCATCTTTGACGCCGCTGCCCTGTTTTGCCCATTTCAGGACATTCAGAAATTCCTGCTGGGTAGCCACCAGCTCCGGACTGTAAATCTCCGCAAGAGCTTCACCCTTCCTTACATACTTCCCGGTGTAATCAATAAAGAGTTTTTCGAGCCATCCTTCAAATTTCACATTAATCGTCGCGAGCCTCCGCTCGTCATACGCTATCCTGCCAACTGTTCTGATCACCTTTTGCAGTGGCTTTACCGCGACTTCCACGGTTTTTACCCCAAGCATCTGCTGCCTCTCCACAGGGATCTCCACCGTAGGGGTCTCCTTGTCCTCCGTATCGCCCGCATCTTGTTGTGCGGCTGCCCCCGGGGTGCCGGTGCTTCCGCTGTTCTGAAGGTCCTGTTCTGCCGAGGTCTGCGTGGCGGTCTTCTGGACATGAACATTGTTTCTATGCAAGAGCCTGGGGCCATAAAAAACAGCAGCAGCTATGATCATGATTACGGCAATGACCACGAGATATATCTTCTTCATCTTGCCCCCACCTCGTCTTTCATAATCCCCGCCATTGATTCGAATTTGGCTACCGCAGTCTCCTTTACCGCTACCTGCGCCCAATACAGAATTTCGAAATCCAGCACGGACTTCAGCCGGTTGATCACTGTAATTGCCTCGGTCTTGCCGGAGGCATATCCGGCAAGTGCAGAATCAAAATCCTGATACGTTTTGGGAATCAGCCCCTGTTTGTAGATCTCCATAAGCCTTTGAGCCGAGTTATACATGGCGTAACTGTCACGTATATTTGATGCGATCACAAGCTTTGTTGCCTCCAGGTTTCGCCTTGCCTCGGCAAGAGATGCCTCAGCCTCAAGCACGCCCTGCTGCTGTTTGGTCCGATAATAGAGTGGTATATTCATGGTAGTCGTAAGGCTCCACTTGTCCAGAATTACGCCTCCGCCACGGTTCCCATAGCCTGCTGTAATCGTGAAGTCCGGGTAATATTCCTTTTGGCTCAGACGCACCTTTGCTTCTGCTCCGGCGACCATTTTCTGCTGTGCTTTTATCTCCGGGGAATGGTCATATGCCATGGCAATAAGTGACTCAAGATTGAAGGGGTATGAGGCAGTGCCTTCTGGTTCGATCGGCCGTCCAAGCGGCGAGTTCACCTCCCTGCCAACGGCTGCGTTCATCATTGCCTCGATGCTCTGAATCCTCTGCTTCAACATCTCTTCTTTTTCGATGAGCATGTATTTTTCAGTCTGCGCCATAAGCACTTCCTGCTGCATGCCCATGCCGGCATTGTAACGGGCAAGCGCAGCGTCCTCGATCTTTGAAAAGAGCGCTGATTTTTCTTCTATCAGGTCAATATCCTTGTACGCAAGGAACAGATCATAATACAGCTGTTTGATTCTTTCGATGGTCCTGAGCTTGACCAATTCATACGATGACGAAATCCCCTCGGAATCACGGGTTGCCATCTCTTTCTTCAGGGACCGTTTGCCGGGAAACGGAAATGTCTGCGAAGCCGAAAACATCCATTCGGCCATCGGCATCTCTCCGTACGTGTAGCGGTCCCACCCCTCATTTTGATATCCGAACATGAACATGGGGTCAGGCAGGCTGCCTGCCTGGGGTATCCTGAACCGTGAAGCGTCATATCGTGATTGCGCAGCAAGTATTTCCGGACTTTTCGCCAGGGCTTCCCGGATCAGATCCTGCAAGACCAAAGGCGGCTCCTCCGCATAGGAAGTCTGCGCGGAACTGAAGTATGCAATCAGCATGGCCATAAGAAGATACAGGATTGAAACGCGGCAGGCACGCACTCCTGTGCGTGCCTGTCTTGAACGCATACTGATCACTCGTTCAGTGAGCATCCACATTGAACTTTACAGTAGATGTCTTCCCGTTTTTCCTGATCTTAACCGCAACGTTCCAGGCACCGGCCATGGAGATGTTCATGGTACCTTTATACACAGAGCCCTTAAGCTCGGTCTCGGTCTTGGAGTTCATGGCAGGCATGCCAGGCATTGCAGGCATGGAGTAATCAACCACGACCACCGCATCAGTAACGGCCTTGCCTGCTTCCTTCACGTCGATCGTGATGTTATTGTCGCCCACGACAGGCGGGTTTTTGTCCATACGCACCTCAACATCATAAGATCCCGCTTTCTTTTTGACCTCGAAATCCTTTGCCAGAGCAAATCCGGCGGTAAGAGCAACCAACAGTAATGCAATTACGAGACGTTTCATCACTTCCTCCTTGGTAGTGCACACGCTGTGTGCCGTATTTGCAATTATCATACTACCCCTTTTTGAAGAAAAAATGAATATGATTGAATAATATTTTTGCGTTCACCTATAATAGTGCATGCCGAACGATTTCGAGAAATTTGCACAGCAGGTTGGCGCCGGCAGCGTGGAAAAATCCGAGCCAAAAAAAGTCCACCAGTGCCCGCACTGCAAGGAGATCCTGAGCGATGCGTATCTGGAGCAGACCCCCTTTCCCGAGGTCCCCTGCTCGTCCTGCGGATCTCTGGTAACGATAAAGCCGGCCCGCAATGCTGCACCTCCGGCTCAGGAACAGCGGACTGAAAAACGCTGCCCGGTTGCCCTGCGGGTCTCCTACAGGACCTTCAATGAGTTTATTGATGAATACACCAAGAACGTAAGCAGGCGCGGCATGTTCATCAGAACAAAAAGGCCTCATGCCATCAACGAGATCGCAGAACTCCTGCTTCATGTGCCGGAACTCTCTGAGCCGGTCAGGATCAGGGGAGAGATCGTCCATGTAGAACTCAATGCAGCGCGTGAAGAGGACTGCGGTGTCGGCGTTAAATTCATCGATATTGATGACCGGAGCAGGGAAGCGCTTATCTCATTCATCAAGTCCCGGGAAAACTGCGAATAACCGGTACATTCTTCAGCACCAGTTCTTTTTCTTCTTTTCATAACGGTCTTGACGGAGAAGAAAATGTTCTGTTAGTGTATTAAAATTTCAGTAGGGGAGCAATTATGCCAACGAAAAAGATCACCAGGAAGACTGCATCGAAGAAGACGGCGCAGTCATCACATACCACGAAAAAGACCGTCGCCGTGAAAGCTGCCAGGCCGGCAGCAAAGCCATCAAAAAAGGCTCCTGAGCCGGTCAAGACGTCCCCCAAAAAGACTGCAATGAAAAGCGGCAACGGTTCACGGTTCCATAAGATCAGGGACATACTCCTCCAGCAGAAGGCAGCTCTTCTGACCGAGGCAGAAGTGGCGCTCAATGAACTTCCCGGACAGGCCATGTTCCCCGATATGGGTGATCAGGCATCAGCCGAAACAGACACGAACTTCATGCTCCGTCTCCGCGGCAGAGAGCAGCGCCTCCTGAAGAAGATCGAAGAGGCTCTTGAACGCATTGATAACAATACCTTCGGCATATGCGATGAGTGCGGGCTTGAGATCGATGTCAAGAGGCTTGAGGCAAGACCGGTTACCACCATGTGCATTGAATGCAAGATGCACCAGGAAGAGGACGAAAAGCGCAGAGAAGTCTGATTCCATGCCGCATTCAAACGCTAACTGCGTTGGCTTCGTCTGCTTAAGGCACCTACTTCTGGGTCAGCTCCTCAACATATCAAACAGTATGCCTGCGTCGCTTTCTCTGCCTAAAGCACCTACCTCTGGCTTGCCGCCTTGTTATCATTTCGAATGCGACATGGAATAACTACTAAGTCCTCCTGAATTCCCGTGACCGGAGGTTCTTTTCCGTAACATACCTGCTGTGTTCGTCAATAAGCAGCGACAGGTCTTTCATTATTCTTTCGTCAGGCTTCAACCGTTCCAGTTTTGATATCTCCCATTTCATCAGACTCGCATAGAATGCCGTAACCCCCGGGGAAAGTCTGCTGCTGACCTCTTCCTCTGCCGAGCACTGCTCGCAGAGCACGGTCCCGTGTGCCAGATGAAAGGCATTGCTTCTGCCGCCGCACCGGCCGCAGATATGAAGTCCGGGAAGAAACCCGGTAGCCTCCAGAAGTTTCAGCTTGTAAAACAGACCAATGAGGGGATTCTGGCAGCCCGTTTCCATGATCGCCAGTGTTTGCATAAGGAGAGGGAAGACATTTCTGCCGGTGTCTCTTTCAGGAACAAGGTGCAGGGTCTGTTCAATAAGCTCCGACACTCGTATAAAGCAGTGCAGCGATTCCCTCAGCGAGCTGAAGGAGTGGACAATATCAGCCTGGGTCAGCCGGGGCAGTGCAGCATCCTCTTTTCCCCAGAAGGCAATACGGGAAAAGGTCAGGGGCTCAAGACTGCTGCCGAACCTGCTTTTTGTCTTCCGGGGGCTCTTCGCGAAGACCTTGATAATGCCCAGGTCTTTGGTAAGGTACGTTGCTATGAGGTCTGCTTCGCCGTACGGGATCGTCCGCAGCACAATGCCCTCGGTCCTTTGCAGCATTACATGATGTTGCCGAAGTCTTCCGGTTTAAGGTTCTTCAGCCACTCGTCAAGATCATCTGCGGTCTTTGTGCCAAGGATCGATTCTTCCACAAGGATCGGGACATTCACCCGCAATGCGATAGCCACCGCATCACTCGGCCGCGAATCGATCAGCGCTTCCCGCTGTCCGTCAGCAATATGGATCAGCGCATAGAACGTATTGTCGATGATCTCCGTAATAACGACCTTGGTTGCCTTTGCGTTAAGACCCTCGATCACATTCTTGACGAGATCATGGGTAAGCGGCCTGGGCGTCGAAACCTTGCCGAGGGCAAGCGCTATCGAATCTGCCTCGGGCTTGCCGATCCATATGGGAAGGGTCCCGGGACCATCAGACTGCTTCAGCAAAAGGATGTACATATTGCTCCGGGGGTCAAAAAGGAGACCTTCAACTTTCATCTCTACGAACATTTACCGATACCCCAATGTCTGCAGTATTTTTTTGTCATCGCGCCAGCCCTTCTTCACCTTTACCCAAAGCTCCAGAAAGACCTTTGCATCGATCAGCCTCTCGATATCCCTGCGTGCCTGGCTGCCGATCATCTTCAGCAGGGCGCCCTTCTTCCCGATGATAATGGCCTTCTGACCTTCCCGTTCAACGTAGATGACCGCCGTGATACTGACGAGACCGTTCTTCTTTTCCTTCCATTCCTGGACCTCGACGGCAACCGCATGGGGAACTTCCTCGGAGGTGTTCTTGATGATCTTCTCCCGGATGATCTCGGCTGCCATAAACCGCTCATACTGGTCTGTGACCGTATCATCGTCAAAATATTTCGGCCCCTCGGCAAGGAGACCCTTTATCTTTTCGAGCAGGAACTCGATGCCTTTTACCTTGAGCGCAGAGAGGGAGAGAAAAGAATTGAAGGGAAAAAGATCACCATACGCATGGATGATGTCGGAGATCTCGGAGGGACTTTTGGTCTCGGCCTTGTTCAGCACGAACAGGACCGGCGTCTTCAGGTTCCTGAACAGGGCAATGATCGCAAGGTCTTCTTCGCGTTTATCGGCATCGGTCACGAAGGCAACAATATCAATATCCTGCATCGCCTCTTCTGCGGTCCTGACCATGGACTCTCCCAGTGCGTGCCGCGGGCTGTGGATGCCGGGAGTATCGACAAATACCATCTGGGCTGACTCAAAGGTCCTTATACCCAGAAGCTTGTTCCTCGTCGTCTGCTGCCGGTCTGCCACGATCGCAATCTTCTGGTCGAGGATCGCGTTCAGCAGCGTCGATTTGCCGACATTCGGCCTGCCGATGAGCGCGATAAAACCTGATCTGAACGTATCCGTCATCTACTTCCTTATTTCAAGGTTCTGCAGCGCCTGCCTGATCCTTTCAAGTCCCTTCGTGATGGCATCCATGGACGTTGCATAGGAGATCCTTATGTAGTTGTCGTCGCCAAAGGCCTCGCCATGGACCAGGGCGACCTTCGCCTCTTCCAGGAAATAGAGCGCAAGGTCCGTCGATGAACTGATCGTCCTGTCGCCGAACTTCGCCCCGTAGATCTTTGCTGTGTTCGGGAAGGCGTAAAACGCTCCGTTCGGCAAGGCACAGCTCATACCGGGGATCGCATTCAGTTCACTGACAATGAACTTCCTCCGTCTGTCGAACTCGGCCCGCATGGTCGCGATAAAATCCTGAGGACCTTGCAGGGCTTCTACAGCTGCCTTCTGCGTTATGGAGTTGGGATTGGATGTTGACTGGCTCTGGATATTCGTCATCGCCTTTATCACATCAGCCGGCCCCGCAGCATAGCCGAGTCTCCATCCGGTCATGGCATGCGATTTCGAAAGCCCGTTCACCACAATGGTCTTTGCCTTCACCTCGTCGCCCAGAGAGGCTATGCTGACATGCACAGCGCCGTCATACACCAGCTTTTCATAGATCTCATCGGAAATGACATAGAAGTTATGTTTGACCGCAAGTTCGGCGATCCCCTCCAGTGCCTTCCTGTCATAAAGCATACCCGTGGGGTTTGACGGCGAGTTCAGAATCAGTGCTTTCGTATTTTTGGTGATGCATGCTTCAAGCGCCTCGGGCCGCACCATAAAGGAGTCGGACTCATGCGTCTTCACAAAAACGGGCTTTGCATCGTTCAGGAGGACCTGGTCAGGATAGGATACCCAATACGGGACAGGGATGATCACCTCATCGCCGGGTCCATACAATGCCTGTGCGATATTATAGAGACTGTGCTTTGCTCCGCAGGAGACAACGATCTCTTCCCGTTTATAGGCAAGGTCGTTGTCCTTCTGAAACTTTTCGATGACCGCATCCTTCAGCGGGTCGATGCCGCCAACTGCGGTATATTTCGTAAAGCCGTCCCTGAGCGCCTTGCAGGCAGCCTCTTTGATATTGTCGGGCGTATCGAAGTCAGGCTCGCCGACGCCGAAGTTGATAACGTCGATGCCCGAAGCCTTCATGGCCTTTGCCCTCGAATCAATGGCTAGGGTCGGAGATGGTTTTATCTTCTGTGCGCGTGGAGAAAGCATGCCGGTGTCCTTTCTGCTGCGTGGTTTTCATGCTATTGTAGAACATTTGCTGCCGCTATGAAAAGCCTTTGCCCGATTTTTCGCACTTCTGCCTTCCTTAAAAAAATATCACTTGATAAAATTTCCGTAATACGCGATTATAAAGAGAATTATGATCGACACGCTGGCACCATTAACCATAAAAGGCAAGACAATCCCCGTTCCCATCATCCAGGGTGGCATGGGGGTCGGGGTTTCTCTGTTTCCTCTTGCGAGCGCCGTTGCCAGGGAAGGCGGCGTTGGCATTGTTTCAAGCGCCTGCCTTGACCGCCTGGTATCAGAGCGCACCGGCAAGAAACGGAATTCCTACGAGGCTGCATATGAAGAGGTTTCAGAGGCAAAGGCAAAAGGCGGTTTTGCCGGCATCAACATCATGTGCGCCCTTGCTCGTGACTATAATGACTCCGTAAAGGGTGCCCTTGACGCAGGAGCCGATGTGATCATTTCCGGCGCAGGCCTTCCTGTTTCCCTGCCGGCAATACAGAATCCGAAAGATACTGCCCTCATACCGATCGTTTCATCGACACGGGCGCTCGAGATCATCTGCAAGAAATGGGAGAAACTGGGATACCGGCCTGATGCCATAGTGCTCGAAGGCCCCCTTGCAGGCGGCCACCTCGGCTTCAAGATGGACCAGATCGATATTGAGGCGAACAGACTTGAAAACCTGCTGCCTCCGGTAAAGGACGCGGCCAGGAAATATGGCGATTTCCCCATCATTGTCGCGGGCGGTATCTACACGCATGAGGATATTGCACGCTTTATGAAAGCCGGAGCTGACGGGGTCCAGATGGGCACCCGCTTCCTGGCTACCGAAGAGAGCAGCGCATCGCCGGACTATAAAAGTTCTGTTGTTGCGGCACAGGATGAGGACATCATCGTTGCCTTTGATCCGGGTTCACCATGCGGTCTTCCCTTCAGGATCATCAAACAGTCCCCCATGTTTGTCTCTGCGCTTTCAAAGCTGCGGAAGCCGAAATGCGACAAGGGATATGTGCTGCAGAAAGACGCTGAAGGCAAATTCAGCCTCTGTCCTGCCAAGGTAAGCAACGAACATCACTTCTGCATATGCAATGGTCTTTTGAGCTCAGCAAATTATAACGCAAACAAGGAAGAACCTCTCTATACCGTAGGCACCAATGCTTCACGGATCGATAAGATCGTCAGCGTCCAGAGCCTGATGCAGGAACTGACAGGCAAGCTCTGCGCAACAGCCTGATTCGTTTTTCTTATACCAAGCCGCATTCAAAATGATAACAAGGCGGCAAGGAGGAAGCGACGCAGGCATACTGTTTGGTATGTTGAGGAGCTGAAGACGAAGTCAACGCAGTTAGCGTTTGAATGCGACTTGGTATTAGCCTTTCTGCTTCACGATATTCGGACCGCCGCCGTTAACCGTTCTCACCAGAAAAAATCCTGCTACAAAAAACAATGACACCGCGAGTATTGCCGGCCGCTGGCTGCCGAATGTCGAAGAGATAAAGCCAAATACCAGGGGACCAATTACCGCAGATGATTTCCCGACAAGGGAATAGGTGCCGAAGTATTCGCTTTCTCTGCCGGGCGGTATGAACTGGGTGAAGAAGGCCCTGCTTGCCGCCTGGACCGTACCGAGCCCGAGACCCGCAATTGAGGCAAGCATAAGGAACTGTGTCTTTACTGCAATGAAATAGGCGGCCACGGCAACCGTAGACCAGAGCATGAGAGAAAAGATAACCACGGTCTTCGGGCCACGGACATCAATAGCCTTTGCCATGACAAAGGCCCCGGCAAGGGCGGTGATCTGGACGATGAGATAGAGACCCACCAGTTCCTGGGGCGAAAAACCGAGCGTTGTGGCGGCGAAGATGCTCGAAAAAACGATCACCGTGTTGACGCCGTCCTCATATACCAGATATGCGATCATGAATCTTCTCAGTTCGCGGTTAGCGAATATCTCCTTCATGACCGCAAGGAAATAGGTCCATCCTCTGGCAGCAGAACCGGCCAACGAAAGTCCCGTTTCCCTGTCTTTCGGAAGAACGATAAAGGCAGGCAGAGAAAAGAAGGCAAAAAAGACAGCCACCATGATCCATATTTCAGCAAACTTGCCCGCTTTTACCAGCGGGAGCGCAATGAGCAGGGAGAGGATGGAACCGGCATAACCGACGCCAAAGCCCCAGGCTGAAATACGGCCCTGGTATTCCCGGTCTGCTATCTCCGGCAAAAAGGAATTATAGAAGACCAGGCCGCCTTCCATGCCGATATTGGCAATAAGCACCAGCAGAAAACCGCCGAGGACCATGCCCTGCTCCAGAAGAGAAAAGAGGGATACGGCCATAATGCAGGCTGCCGTGTACAGGAGAAGAAGGCGTTTGCGCCGTCCGCTGTAATCAGCAATGCCGCCGAGCAGGGGAGAAGTGAGCGCGACAAAGGCCATGCTGAGCGATATTGCCCTGCCCCACCAGACATCACCCTGGCCGGATGCATTGCCGACGATGGAAGTCACATAGAATACCGGGAATATGACTGCAGCGATCACCGCAGAATAGCTCGAATTCGCAAAATCAAAAAGACACCAGCTGACGATCTGTCTGCGGTTATGCATGGTCACGCGGCAGCAGGGTCTGCCGTACGGTCACTGAGGATCAAGGTAAATCCTGATATAGGCTTTTTCCCTCAGATCGTTCAGGGTCTCTTTAAGCCGTTCGTTCACTGTCTTTTCCGTAAGGTACATATCGATCTCATCCCGCACATCCTCATACTCCCTGCCCTGAAAATTCTGCATATTTGCCTTATAGAATTTCTCGATGTCAGCGTCATTCACCCTGATGAAGGCCCGTATCTTGAGGTCAATATATTCCTTCATTACCTCTTCGATGGTCGGAGCCTCAATGCGGTATTTCTTTGCCTCCTTCAGCAGGATCACGCGGTTGATCATGGTATTCAGGACTTCTCTGCGCGTTATGTCAGGCGTAAGGGCACCCGCTGCCGTATAATTCACTTCAAGCTCGCTCAGCGTAATGGCCTGATCATCAACAAAGGCAATGACACGATCGCTGAGCGCAGCATGGCTGTCGCTCGTGAAGTGTAAAGCGTAAAGCGTAAAAACGAGACAAAATAATACAAAGCCCCTTATTGCATTCAAGAGCATTTTGACCTTTCCTGACCTGCTTCTTTTATCTATACTCCTCACGCTTTACTCCTCACGCTTCACGGTTTCTAGAACGCATGGCCTATGCTGAAATGGATCGCACCCGGGCTTTCGGGCTCGCATCGCTGGGGTTTCGGAGCTTTCCGGTCAATGCAGATGTCCTCCCGGTTCAGCTTATAGCCATAGTCAACCCGCAGCGGTCCGACCGGCGTGGAATAGCGCAGACCGATGCCTGTCGTATATTTCAGGTCGCCCAGGGTAAAGTCGTTCGCATTGACCCAAACATTGCCTAAGTCAAAGAACGGCACGATGCTGATACCCCTGCCTACATCAGCCCTCAGCTCAATATTGCCGGTGACAAAAGCATTTCCGCCTGTCGGGTTCCCATCGCCCCCTTTCGGACCGAGCATATCCTGCTCATATCCCCTGACAGATGACCTGCCGCCCAGAAAATAGCGCTCAACAATAGGGAGTTCGGTCGTCGTGCCAAAACCATAGGCAATACCTCCGCGGCCCGAGAGTCCCAGCACCACGCGCCTGTGTATCTGCTGAAAATAACTGGCATAAACCGTTGCCTTGGCGAAATGTGTTTCGGATAACAGCAGCGGCGAGGCGATCTTGAGCGTTATCCCTGCCAGCACGCCTTTTTTCGGCTCAAGCGGATTGTCGCGCGTATCAAGAACAAGACTGGTACCGATGGAACTGATCGACAGGGTTCCGACATCCTCCCTGCTCAGGACCACGTCAGACTGAATATCCGTCGTCTTGACGATCGAGTATTCATAATAGAGTTCACCCTTGATCAGATCGGACAGTTTCTTTTCGATGCCGACATTAACCGTGCTCCGTTCAAGCTTATAGCGTACCATTTTGTCAGGGATCGTAAGCTCCTTCTTATTCTCATGCAGCAGCAGCACCCTGAGCGGCAAGGGTGTCCCGAGAAACCAGGGTTCGTAATACTGGACAATAAACCTTCGCTGCAGCGAGCTGAGCTCGGTCCTGAACAGTCCCTGGCGGTTAAGCCCGAAAAGGTTTCTGTATCCTATTTCGAAAAAGCTTCTGAACTGCTCATAGTCAGCAAAACCGAAACCGAACTCGAATGAGCCGGCATTGCCCTCCTTCACCTTTACCAGGAGGTCTTTCCGGTCGCCTCCGGCATCAAGGGGTTCTATCTCCACTTCCTCGAACAGACCGAGTTTGTACAGCTTCTGCCGCTCCTGGCCCACAATAGCGAAACTGTACGGTGAGTTCTCATCACGTGCGATCTCTCTCTTGATCACGCGGTACCGGGTCCTCTCGTTGCCTGCGACGATCGTCTTGCCGATCGTCATTCTTTTTCCCTCGGCGATCGTAAAAAGTACGGCAGCACTATGGTTATCTATGGTGCGCTGCACAACAACATCGACAGCGGCAAATCCGTCCTGCGCATAGTGGTCGATTATCCGGAAGCGGGCATCGGAGATCTCGACCTCGTTATAGGTCTGCCCCTTGCGAAGCTTTATGAGGGCAAGGAGTTGTTCCTTCTTCTCCTGCTCAACCCCTTTGATATCGAGAGATCCTATGGTCGTGAGCTTGCCTTCCTCAACAGGAATGATAAGGTCCACCGTGCCCGCGTCCGCGTCTGTCCTGACCTCGAAATCACCGACCACTGCTTCCAGATATCCAAGTGCAGCATAATATTCGCTGAGCGTATCCCTGTCGCGCTGCCGGAGGCCCGGATTGTACGGTCCGCCCTCTTTCAGTTCAAGCACGCTCTGCAGAATTCCAGGAGGGAGCGCAGCCCCGCTGAACTGGATCGTCCTAAGCTTGACCTGTCTGCCTTCGTACACAAAAAAGGTCACCTCGATCTCCTGCTGCTCCGACCGCACCACCGGCGCTATCTGGGCCAGGGCATAACCCTCGGCATAATAAAGCGCCAGCATCCTGTCGACGGCCTCGTCCACAGCCTCGTCAGTAAAAACCTCTGCATCAAAAAAGGGTATTTCTTTATTGAGACGCTTGGAGGATATTACACTATTGCCGTCCAGCACGATAACAAGCCTCTTGCCAGGGTCTATTGGGATGCTCAGTACGCCATCCTGAAAAGCATAGGAGCCTATTATCGGCCTGAAATAGCCTTCTTTCTTCAGCCGGTCCCGTATCCGCTTAAGCTCGTTTCTGAGCGTGTTCTGATCATAAACATCATCAATGGACAGCCTGATATCAAGGGCTGTGATAATATCCGTGCCGATGATCTTTACGTCTTTTATAACCAGGGCAGGACCTGCCTCTATCGCGACTGTTACCGTAATATGGTGATGACGTTTTTCATCGCGGGAAGAGGTGATATCGACCTTCGCGTCAGGAAAACCACGATCTGCAAAGGAGGCCTTCAGTGCCGCAGCGGTCTGATCGATCAGGTCATACCGCATCACCTCGCCCTCCTTCATCTGCAAGAGTTCCCGCACCTTACGTGCAGAAAAAGGATAGTTCCCCAGGACCGAGACCTTCCGGATCATATCCTTCTCCTCCACCTTGACCGTCACTGCACTGGGATCACTATCAGAGGCGATGATACGAATATCATCAAAGATACCTTTTCTGAAGGTCCGCTTTATGGCATCCCTGATGATCCCGGTATCAATGGGAGCGCCTTCCCGAAAGCCGAGCAGATCGAGCATCTCTTCCCGCTCGATCGAATTCAGCCCGGTGATCTCGATCCTGCCCACCGTGGCGGCATGAGCAGGTGAAAAAGAAACAAGGCTGAGGTTGAGGCTGAGGCTCATGAGAAAGAGAAAAACAGCGCGGGACAACAATGAAAAAAGATTGCACTGCCGGAGCACCTTCACCTGCCCCGGTTCATTGCCGTTGTCCCCTCTTCTCCTTAACCTTAACCTTGACCTCTGTTTCAACCTGTCTTCCCCTACCTGAACTCGAACCTGAAGCGGATGTCAGCACCGGTGATGCCGCGTTCATCGCGGATGCCGATCAGGGATACATTCTTGTTCATGAAATATTCCAGTTTGACGATCTGCTCTTCCTTGCTCCCGACCGCACTGGCATAGGTAACAAAGACCTTGTCGCCGAGCATGCGCTTCGAAACCGTAACACGCGGTTCGACCGTACCGGTAGTCTTCGATACATACGGGTCTATCTGGAACCGGTCAAGACCGGTGATCGTACGCATGCGCTCTTCGATCACATCCTGCATCTTGCCGGTCACAAAGGACGTTGCCTCGCTGGCGCCGATGCCGGCTTCCAGTCCCTTGATGCCTCCCTCGGTCTGCCCCACGGTGAGGAGCGCAAGAACATCCATCTCCTTGAGCGGAGGGTCTGACGAGAGCGACATATTGAAATGATCAAGCTGGCCTTCAAGGTTCATCTTGATCCGGTACCCCTTGACCGTTGTCTCTGCCGCAATGGTGATCATCGGGTTCAACCGGTTGGGGTCAGCGAAGTCCGCGCTGGCATGGCGTATCGTGAACTCATTATTCCTGAAATAGACCGTCCCCTCCCTGGCCTCCAGCCGTCCGAACAGCACCGGCCGGGCAAGCGTTCCCCGCAGCACCATATCAGAGCTGACCACAGCCCGCGCAACGTTATTGTCGATCGAGATATTATCCTTGCTGCTGATCCGGATATTCAGGCCCGCCTTCTCATAGCTCGCCGCATCCGGGCGGTAGGTCTCCTTCTTCTTGGCCTGAAGCAGCCAGCTCTTCCATTCGAGGCGCTCTCTGTACCGCGCACGGTTAATATCAATATTGCCGGAGAGCGTCTGCGACGCAAGGGTGCCCTTATAAAGAATGCTGCCGCCGAAATTGACAGAAAAATCAGGGGAAATGATGCTCGTAATGTTGTTCATCTTCGCTTCCACGTAAAAACGCGAAAAGACGAACTTCTTCAGATACAAGATGCCGGACAGATCGATATCGCCGCCGCCCAGCTTGCCTTTCAAATCCTGCAGTACGACCCGGTCGTTGTCCAGATACAGATATCCCCTGAGGTCACTGATACGGTACGACGGGTAGTCCTTCAGTCCGATGGCGCCGTTCTCAAGACTGATGCCGCCGTTCACCTTCGGAGCTTCCCAATCGCCGCTGATACCGATCACAAAGACCGCATCGCCCTTAAGCGTTCCGAGCCTTGCAGAAAAGCTCTTGAAGGGGGAAAGAGCAGAACTGCCTTCAAGAGACAGATTGTAGCTCTTGCCGAACGCAATGCTGCCACCTGCCCGAAGGACCGTGTTGCCGCTCCGCAACGCGATCCTCCCCAGAGACAGCTCCCTGTCTTTCAGGTCAAGAGCGATCTCTTCCTCATTCGAAAAACTGTACCCGTACATCGAAAGCACGACATGTTTGATCAACGCTGATCCTGCAACATGGTTGCGCGTGCCCTGAAGGGAAACCGAACCATTGAGATTCAGGATAAGATCCTCAGGGACGTCCTTCATTACGGACGTTATGAGAAAATCATATCTGCCTGACTGAAAATCAGCAGAAGCCTCCCAGGGCATGATGCCGTCTGTCCTGCCCTTTGCCGAGATGGTGATGCGGTCATTCAGGAGCTTTGCCTTGGCCGCGAACTCCCTGTCTTTCAGCGAGACAGTGATCAGTCCTTTGCCGACCGGTTTCCCCTTGAGCGTGCCCTCGATCATCCGGGCATCAACAGACAGGGTAGGATTATCAAAGGTGCCCCGGCCCTCAGACGTCAGACTTGCGATCACCTCTCCCTGGAGCGGCCGCTGAATGATATCGCTCAGCCTGATCCGTTCAGACGATGCCTTGAAGGAGAATGTTTCATCCGGGTAGATCGTCATATCGCCATGGACAGCAGACTCGCCCTGTTTCACTGTCATGCGCCTGAAATCGATCTTTGATGCAGCATACCGGAAATCAAATGCAGCAGAACTGACAGGGATATCGTAAACAGTTCCCGTCCCAAGCGATACTTCTGCAGTTACCTCTGGCAGCTTGCCGAAACCTTCCAGCTTCGCTGTTGCAGAAAATCGTCCGCTGCCGGCATAGCGGGGGAAAAAAATCTTTACGAACCTCTCGCTCGCGATATTCTTCAGCACTGCCCGAAGTCCCCAGGTAGGGCGCGCAACATCGAACAGGGTCTTTGCATCCTTGAAGGCAATGTTCCCGGAAACCTGCGCGCTCCCCTCCTTGTCACCCGCGACAAGGTCCTTCAGCTGAAGCAGGTGCCTGCGATAGACCAGATCAGCAGTGATCGTTTCTGCCGGATAGCCTTCAAGAGTGGCATGCACGATCCTGGCTTTTCCGCTTATCACCGGATCATGGAAGACCCCGGTCACCTTTCCGGTAAACTCGCCCTCACCCGTTAAAGGCTCATAGTACGGCGTAGTTACTTCGTGCAGGTCAAGCGTCTTCATAGTGACCGGCATATCCAGCGTCTTATTCTTGAGATCGATCCTGCCCCCGGCAACAGCTTCAGACTTTTCGGTCTTTACCCTGAGGTCTGAAAGTGACAATATATCGCCTTCAAGATCATAGGAACCGGTCATTTTCTTCACCCTGCCGAGTATGTCTTTCCCGGTCTCAACGGCGGCATAGTCAAACACACCCTTGGGAGCGAACGTGTGACCGGCATGATGGAGCGTGCCGGTCACTTTTCCGGCAGGCACACCCGGGTCCCAGCCGATCAGCGCAAAGAGAGGCTTGCTGTCAGCATCATGGAAATCGACGGCAAGGGTAAAATGGTTTACGGTCGGCAGGGCTATGGATGCAGATGCTGTTGCGCGGCCGCGGTACAGCAGCCCGTTACCGTCAAGAAAACTCATGGTCCCCTTTGCATAGTCAACCCTGCAGGCAAGCCGGTCGATCGCAACGTGATACAAATTGCCGTTCGTCATCGTGGCCGTGCCTTTGGCAGTGAGATCACTGAGCGGTCCCTTAACCTGGCCCTTGAACTCTATCAGGCCCTCAAGCTTCTCATGGACCTTCAGGAGTTCCATCAGGGTCTCAAGATAAAAGTTCCCGGCAAGAGAAAGGTCCAGCGTCGTATTTTCCTTTGCGTACTGCACCATGCCGCTCATGCTGATCTTCCCTTCTCCAGACTTTTCGAGGCCGAAAAGTTCTTTGAGGGAAGAGACAAGGACCGTAGCAGTGGTCTTCAGGCTGGCCTGTCCCGGTGCTGCATCGCCCTCTGCCGTGACCTGCGAGCCATGTGTTGTTACCGACAGCTTCCGGACCGAGACCGCTTCACCTTTGATCAGCATCAGGGCGGAAATGGCCCCGGTAAGTTCCGGCAGACCCTCTCTGCGCACCGCAACGCTGTTGGCGTCAACGCGGACCCGCTGCGTCTCGTTCAGTATGACTTCCCCGCTGAGTCCGGTGACACCCAGTTCCGTCTTGAGCTTGGGGGAACTGAGGTTTGCGGTTCCCTGCTGTACTTCCAGTGCAATGACCTTTACTTTCAGGCTGTCCTTGCGTGTTTTTGCAAGATAGTCCTGGACATGCCTTACCAGCGACTCGGCCTGCTCCTGATCTGCAGCAATGACCGGCTCCCTGATCACGAGCCTCCGGATGATTAATGACCTGCTGAAGAGCCCTGAAATATCGAGATAGGCCTTGACCCTTTTGGCACGGAGGACCCTGTTGCCGTCCTCGTCAAAGACCTTGAGTTCCTTCGCTTCCATGAAGAGGGGGAAGATATTGATATAGATCTTCTGCGCGATCACCCTTTTCCCGGTCGCGTTTTCCAGCTCGGGAAGGATCACCTTTTTAAGCGCATTCGAAATATGAGGCCCCCTGAGCACAACGGCCAGAACTATGACCGCCAGGGCAAAGGCGATAAGACGCGGATATTTTTTCAGTGTTTGAGTATATGCCATAGATTTCTCAGGAGCTCCAGCGCCTTCTCATAATCGAGCTTACGTCCGCCGGAACAGACAGAGAAAATGTCCTGCGCAACGCCGGCCTCTGTATTGATGCGGGCAGAAACAACGCCCACTCCTTTCTGGTAAAACATCTCGGATATTTCGAACAGCAATCCTGTCCTGTCCGGGGAAAAGATCTCCACCAGCGTGAAGAGGTCTGATGATTCATTGTCGATCTCGACAAAGGCGCTGAACAGCCCGTGCGCTTCCTGCTGGTTCTGGCTGGCCAGCTGTATCTGCTTCCGTTTCATCACGGCATCTTCAAGGCCGCCGGTTATGTCCTGCTCAAGTCCTTCCCACCAGACGTCCTTCCAGTTCGAGACTGCAATTTTATCAATAACAATTCCGTTCTTTCCAGTATATATCCTTCCGTGAACAATATTTAATCTTTTCATGGAAAGAAAACCGACGATCCGTGCGAAGAGACCAGGAGCATCCGATGCGCAGATGACGATCTCGGCAATGCCTTCGGGCGTGACATCGATGCGCACTGCCGCGCCCCGGGCTGAAGCCGCCTGATGGAGCAGAAAATCCTCTTTCAGCCGTGCATCGGTCGTCGAGAGCAGATACCGGTCAGGCATGGCATCAAGGAACAGGGAGAGCTGATGCTGCTTTTCTGCGCTGTTCGGGAAAAGGACTGCAGCATCATGGCTCTTTGCCTCTCCTGCAACTCCTGAGAGATGGCGGGAGGTCCTCTCATACAGTTCGCCCAGGAGGGACGACTTCCATGCATTCCAGAATTTTGGGTTCACCGCAGACATGTCGGCATAGGTAATAAGATAGATAGCCTTGAGGTTCTCCCGGTCGCCGACCGCGTCGGCAAATGAGGCGATCACCTCAGGATCATCGATCTCCCGCGTCATGGCTATCCGCGACATCAGGACGTGGTTTCTCACCAGGAACTCGATCCTGAGCCTTTTGTCCAGCGGCATATGCAGCCGCTCCATGATGGACTTGAGCCTTTTATATCCCTCCTCTTCGTGATGCCGTCCCACTGCCTTGCCGATATCATGAAAAAGGATAGAGAGAAAAAGCACATCGACCCGCTCCATGCTCTGCATGATCTCTTTCAGTGCTTCAAGGCTTTTCACGGTCGTGGTCCTGAGCCGCTCCAGATTCCTGATCGCCAGAAGCGTATGTTCGTCCACAGTGTATAGATGATAGGCTTCATGCACGACCAGTGAGCGCAGTGCGCCGAACTCCGGGATGAACCTGCCGAGCACGCCGCTCTCATGCATCTCTCTAAGCGTTTCATACACACGACCACCCTTCATGATCTCGCGGAAATAATGGACCGCCGCAGGAATACTCCTCGTACGCCTGTTGATGCGCGGCAGACTCTCCCGTATCAGCTCACGCAGCCTGTTGCTGAACTTCCTGTCCGTTCTCGACGCATGATAAAAGGCCTCCATGATCTTTTCCGCATGCCCGGCAAAGACGGTCTCATTCCTGGCGATCAGCTTCCCGCCAGACAGGGAAAAGTCCTCCGTGATCTTCTTCTTCGTAAAATCCCTGAAGAGCGGTGCATACTGCCTGCTGCAGCGGACAATGACCGCATGCGATATGTCGCGGATGACCCTGCCCTTCAGGTAATAGTAGCGCATCATGCGCTCGGCACCGCTGAACTTGTCCGAATCGTGAAACCCCAGACGCACCGCAACTGCCCGCTGATATTCAAAGGAGAGGATATCGTTCAGCCGCTTACTTTCACAATGGAGGCAGTACCGGGTCTGGATCATGAAATCATAGGCATCAAGAAAGCGCTTAAGGTCATGGCCGGACAGCACTGCGGACAGACCGGCAAGGTCCCCGATCCTGAAGACGACCCTCGACAGCCAGAGCACGGCATGGATGTCCCGCAGACCGCCGTCGCCTTCCTTGACCTGCGGCTCAAGAAGATAGACCGAGTCACCGGTGCTGATATGTCGTTTTTCCCGTTCCTTAAGCTTTTCAGCGACGAACTGTTTCTGCTTCCGGTATGCAACAGCAGGATAGACCTCGTTATGAAATGCCTCGTAGAGCCGCCTGTTCCCTGCGAGATAACGCGCCTCAAGCAGCGTGGTCCTGGTCCGGATGTCCCGGAAGGCCTCCTCAACGCAGTCCTTCAGTGTTCTGAAGGAGTGGCTGATATCGAGCCCTTCGTCCCAGAGCCTGTACAGGACCTTCTCCGCCGCACCGGAATTCCTGCCGCTCGCTGTGAGGAACATGATATCAATGTCCGAGAACGGTGCAAGTTCCCTTCTGCCATACCCGCCGACAGCCACCAGAAGCAGGTCAGGGTCATCCGCAGCTGCATTGAATATATCAACGATCTTCGCATCCACAGAGGATGTATATTTTTCAGCCAGCTGCCTTCCCCAAAGGCCCTGCTGCATCCAGGCTTCGATCTCTGTCAGGACTGTATCATTCATATCTGAGCGCCACGATCGGATCGTACAGAGATGCCTTGCGTGCAGGATAAACGCCGAAGAATACGCCTACCGATGCAGAGAAGAAAAAGGCAAGCAGTACCGACCACCACGATATCTCCATCGGCAGGGCGGGGATAAAGAACTGAAATCCGAGCGACACCATGCCGCCAAAGAGTACGCCGCCAAGACCGCCGATAAGGCTGAGGGTAACCGACTCCGCAAGGAACTGGATGAGGATGTCCCTGTTCTTTGCACCGAGCGCCTTTCTGATGCCGATCTCGCGGGTCCGTTCGCGCACCGACACCAGCATGATGTTCATGATGCCGATGCCGCCCACGAGCAGCGATATCGCTGCGATCCCTGCAAGCACGGCAGTCATCACGCCCAGCACCTTGTTCATGACGCCCAGCATCTCATCCTGGCTCATGACCGTAAAGTCCTCCCTGTTCGCATGGCGTTTGATCAGGATCTGGCGCACCTCTTCTATGGCAGGCTCTATCTCTGCAGCGGACTTCACCTTAATCGTTATGTTAAAAAGACTGTCCGTATCAAAAAGCTCCTGCGCGGTCCTGGTCGGTATAAAAACGATATCGTCAAAATCGATACCGAGGGTGACCCCTTTCTTTGCCATGACGCCGATCACCCGGTATTTGCCGTCGCCGATGCTCACCACAGCGCCGAGCGCGTTCTTATCGCTAAAAAGGTCCCGCTTAACGGTCCTGCCAAGTATGCAGACCTTTCTCTTGGCATCAACGTCGGCTTTATCGAGAAATCTGCCTGATTCGACCGAGAGGTTCCTCAGGTCGAAATAGGTCTCTGTACACCCGACCACATTGTTGTCCCTGCTCTGATTGAGATATTTGATCTTTGAGGAGCCAAGGATCAGCGGCACTGCGTCCGCAATATGGCGCGCCCGTTTCTTGAGAATTATGGCATCATCATACACAAGCTTGCGTACCGTGCTTGCCGTAGGAGGATGAAACCCCCCTTTCGTGGAGGTCTTGCCCGGTACGACGATGAGGATATTTGTCCCGAGATTGCCGAGTTCGCGGCTGATGTACGTCTTGGCACCTGCGCCTATGGCAACCAGCATGATGACAGAGGCAACACCGATGATCACGCCGAGCATGGTGAGCAGCGAACGCATCTTGTTGCCCATCAATGCGTCCTTCGAGAGGCTCAGGACCTCACGCGCTTCCACTGTAGCACACTCCGTCGCGCATGGTGATGACCCTCTTTGCGTACCCGGCTATCTCGGTCTCATGGGTGACCAGGATGATGGTTACGCCGCCATGGTTCAGTTCTGCGAAGATCTCCATGATCTCCCTGCCGACCCTGCTGTCCAGGTTGCCGGTCGGTTCGTCCGCAAGGATGATGACCGGGCTGTTGATCAGCGCACGCGCTATGGCCACACGCTGCTGCTCGCCGCCTGAAAGCTCGTTCGGCCTGTGGTCCGCCCGGCCGCCAAGCCCCATGCGTCCCAGCATCTCGACCGCCTTCTGCTTCCTGATCTTCGGTTCAACGCCGCTGTACAGGAGAGGCAGTTCCACATTCTTCCAGGCCGGAAGACGGGGCAGGAGATTGAAGCTCTGGAACACAAAACCAAGTGACCGGTTCCTGATCTCTGCCAACTCATTGTCGTTCTTGGTGGAGACATCAATGTTGTCGAGGAGATAACGGCCTGAGGTCGGTCTGTCCAGACAGCCGAGAATATTGAGGAGGGTCGATTTGCCTGATCCTGAAGGTCCCATGATCGCGATAAAATCCCCCTGCACCGCCTCAAGATTGATCCCCTTTAAGACATCAACCGTGATCGTGGGGAGCTGATAGGACCGGTATATGTCCTTCAGTTCGATCATTTATCCGTGACAAGGACCGTGATCCGGGACCGGTCCTTCAGACCCGGAACGTCAGGGTTGGTGATGATCGTATCCCCCTCCTGCAGCCCTTCGGTCACCTCGGTATAGCTCCAGTTGAACTGCCCTGTCCTTATCTGCCTGAGGACCGCCCTGTTCCTGTTTGCCACATATACATATTTGGCTTCATTCCTCTCTATGATTGCCTGGGACGGGATGATCAGCACATGCTCCTTTCTGGATACGATCACCTCGACATCGGCCGACATGCCCGGCTTCGTCTTTATATTCTTGTCAAGGAGCCGGACCCTCGCCTCGAACGTCCGGGCCTCCTGCTTATTTCCGAGCACAACAGGTGACAGCATATAGACCTCACCCTTCATCACTGTTCCAGAATACGCATCCATGGTCACATGCACCTGCTGCCCGATCGCGATCTTCGCCGCATCTGCCTCATCAATGAAGGCCTCGATATACAGAGAATCTGTTGCAACAACAGAAGCTATGAGAGCGCCTACGGGTACTGTCTCGGCAACTTTCACCGGCCTGGCTGTCACAACACCGGCAATAGGCGACTTTATAAAGGAATAATCGAACATGATCTTTGCCAGGTTGTATTCCCGCCGTGACTGCTCCACTGCCGCTGCCTGGGCCTTTATCTCTTCCTCACGCGCCCTGATCTGCTCACGCGCTGCGATGGCTGCCATTGAGGAGGCCTTTGCAACGTCATGCTCCCTCTTCACGACCTCAAGATCGCTCTGCGATACAAATCCCTTGTCCTTGAGTTCCTGATAGCGTTTCAGCCGCGCTTCCGCCTCATCAAGAACAGCCCTGGCCTTGTTGATATTCGCCTCAACATCTGCCTTGAAGGAAGCCAGGCCGAGTTTCAGGGCATCGAGCTGGGCAGCCATCCGCTGCATCGATGCAGATGCAAGCAGAAGCCTCTGCTGCACCTCATCGGATTCCAGTTCTGCTATGCTGCCGCCTGCAGCGACCTCTGAACCCTCTTCCACCGCAAGCCGCGATATCCTGCCGATCCTCTGGGCAGACAACTTCACTTCGTTGTCAGCCTTGATCGTTCCTGTTGAGGTGCCGGTAACGCTTATTACCAGGTCTTTCTTCTTCACCAGATACCCGTTCACCTGAACGCCTCGTACAGTAGCCCTGTAAATGACAAAGGCCAGGATAATGCAGACCAGCAGAATGAGCCAGAATAATTTCTTTTTATTGCGGATCACGTTATCTCCCATTTATCACTTTGTGCCAAAAAGTCCTTTTATTCAGGCAGGTTATCGCCCAAATACATATAGCTAATATCATACCTTATGATCTTTTTTTTATATAGAAAAAATATCTCTTGACATCATCATAACATTATAATAATATGTCATCATGTTACACGATGCAACACATGCGTTACAAAATAAAACAGTAGACAGGTATAACCAGGAAAAGCTCTATATTCAGCTTACCCGCATATTCCTCGAAGAAATAAGCTCCGGCAAATGGGGGCTTGACAAGAAGATCCCCTCAGAGGATGAGCTCTGCAGGCAGTATCAGGTGAGCAAGATCACGGTCAGGCAGGCTATCAACAACCTTTCGTCCGATGGATACCTCATGAAGGTCCAGGGCAAAGGAACTTTCGTCACGAGCGTAATGCCTGTTGTCGGTCTTGCCATGAAGACCCGCTTTACTGAAGAGATGTTCGGCAAAGAGGTCAAGGTCACCAAAGAACTGCTCTTCAAAGGCACCATCACCCCTCCCTCAGATGTAAAGGCTTACCTCAGGACCGATGACCTGATCTATCAGTTCCTCTGCAGGCGCATGGTGAACAGCAACCCTGCTTATCTGGATGAGTCCTACGTTCCCTTTCATATGCTCCCTGACATGGAGGAGATCGACATTATTAACGCATCGCTCTACTCCCTATTGCAGGAGAAGGGGATCATGAAGATATTCAAGATGATCCAGACCGTCGAGATCCTGAACGTTGACGAGAGCTCGGCAAAATATCTCGACATTCAGCCCGGCGTACCTGCCCTGGCCGTTCACAGGCTATTGCTCAGTTCAGACAGCACACCGGTTGGATACACCCGCTTTATCGGTCGCAGCGACAGATACAAATTCCAGACGGAATTTGAAAGGATCAGATAATAATCATGAAAAAGGAGGAAGGATCAATGGTAAAGCACAACATTAAGGTAATGCTATTACTTCTTGTTATTGCAGGTTTTCTTGCAATGGCAGGATCTGTCATGGCATCAACTGAGCCGGTTGCAGCAGCGCCGGCCGCAACAGCGTCATCCATGCCGTGGTGGGGGTGGCCTCTGCTTCTTTTTGTCGTAACGTTTGTTCTCGGTATCGTAGCAGTATTAGGCGGCGTAGGGGGAGGAGTTCTCTTTGTCCCTATCATCGGAGGGTTCTTTCCCTTTCATATTGACTTTGTAAGAGGCGCCGGACTTCTGGTCGCACTTGCCGGCGCTCTTGCGGCAGGCCCGGGTCTGCTCAAGAAGGGAATGGCAGATCTCAGACTGGCCCTGCCCGTAGCACTCATTGCATCGTCCTGCGCCATAGTCGGCGCCATGATCGGTCTTGCGCTGCCTGCAAAGGTGGTCAATATCGCACTCGGCGGCACGATCCTCGGCATCGTGGCAATCATGCTCATGGCAAAAAAGTCAGAGTATCCTGATGTGCAGAAGCCCGACAATCTCTCGACTGCCCTTCGGATCAGCGGCGTATATTACGAACCTTCCCTGGGCGAGAACATCAACTGGCAGATACACCGGACGCCCCAGGGCCTCGCAACCTTCATCATCATCGGCGTCATGGCAGGCATGTTCGGCCTTGGCGCAGGCTGGGCAAATGTGCCGGTCCTGAACCTGATGATGGGCGCACCTCTAAAGGTCTCGGTCGCAACGAGCAAGTTCCTGCTCTCGATCACCGACACCTCTGCTGCCTGGATCTATGTGAACAACGGCGCAGTGCTGCCGATGATGGTCGTCCCCTCGATCATCGGGATCATGCTCGGCTCGATCGTCGGCGTAAAGATACTGGCAAAGACAAAACCGGCAGCGATCCGGTATATGGTCATCGGACTATTGTCATTCGCAGGACTCAGGGCGTTGCTCAAGGGTCTTGAGATCTGGAATTAAGGAGGAAACAATGGCTGACAAATTACAGGCAACAGAAGAACAGCTCGCTTATGCAAAACTTCTCGATATCGGCATGAAGATCGGACTGCTCATGCTGGTGATCTCATTCGCGATCTACGTACTCGGCATATTCACCCCTCACGTACCGGTCGGCGATCTGCCGAAATACTGGTCCATGCCGGTCAAGGATTACCTCAAGGCAACAGACATTCATACCGGCTGGTCCTGGGTCTACCTGCTCGGCAAGGGTGATTTTCTCAATTTTATCGGCATCGCCTTTCTTTCTGGCGTCACGATCCTATGCTACCTCAGGATCATCCCGATCCTCTTCAGAAAGAAAGATACAGTCTATGCCGTGCTTGCGATCATCGAGGTCCTGGTGCTGGTCCTTGCCGCATCAGGCGTGCTTAAAGCTGGAGGTCACTAATATGACAGAAACATGTCCGATAACCGGTCTCAAAAATATTCTGGTAGCAACAGACGGGTCCCTGTACAGCGAAAAGGCATTGCATGAAGCCATCAATCTGGCAAAGTCCTGCGGCACCAAACTCCATGTCCTGTATGTGGTCGAGGTGAACGAAGAATATGAGGCGCTTGCGCCCCTGGTCGTAGAAAAGGCTGACGAAGAGGCAAGGACGTTCCTTGACGCAGCCCAAAAATGCGCCGAGCGCGAGAAGGTCTCCTGCAGCACCATCGTTCACCGGGGACAGGATCCTGCACATTTCATTGTTGAAGAGGCGGAGAAACTGAAGGCTGATATGATCGTGATGGGCAAACACGGCAGGACAAAGGCGCTCAGAAAGCTTTTCGTCGGCAGCGTCACCGCAAAGGTCATCTCTCATGCGCACTGCAAGGTGATGGTCGTCCCGAGCTAGTCTAAAAATACGACGCAACAATTTTTTCGAGAGCCCCGTTCTTCGGGGCTTTTTTTTGTTATAATCCCGTAGATATAAAGGAGGGTTCACCATGATTTCCCATATACTCATCTGCACTGACGGTTCTGAATACAGCGAAGGCGCTGTCCGCGAAAGCATCGGCCTGGCAAAGAAGAACAACGCGGGTATAACCGCAATTTCAGTCATTGATTTCAATGCGGAGTTCGATGCGCTCGCGCCTGATCTGCTTGAAAAGATGGAGGAGCAGGCTGCCGGCCATGTACGCAGCGTAAAGACCCGCGCAGAAAAAGAAGGCATCACCTGTAATGCCTTTGTCCTGCGGAGCGAGAACGCCTACCTTGCGATAGCCGAGGAAGCGGCGAAGCTCAAGGCAGACCTCATTGTCATGGGAAGACGCGGCAGGACCGGCCTGAAGCGGCTGCTCATGGGCAGCGTGGCAAAAAGGACGATCGGCCATGCGCCCTGCAACGTGCTTGTCGTACCGCGCAATGCCACCCTCGCCTGCAAGACGATACTGGTGGCAACGGACGGTTCGAAATACAGCGAAGCTGCGGCAGCAGAAGCCGTTGGCATGGCAAAGAGCTGCGGGTCTGAGCTCATTGTTGCGACCGCTGTGCATGCCGAATCCCTGGCCCCGCTTGATGTCGTCAGTTCTCATATGCAGAAAGAGCTGATCGCTGGAGTGGAGATGGCAACGGCAGAAAAAAGCATCAAGTTCGTCAGGGAGCTTGCAGAAAAGGAACAGGTAAAGATCTCGGCCCTTACGTACGCCGGCAATCCGGCAGAGGTGATCATCCACGCCGCAGAGGAGAAAAAGGCGGATCTCATCGTTGTCGGCAGCCACGGCAGGACCGGTATCGACCGGATGCTCCTCGGCAGCGTTGCCGAACGCGTCATCGGGACTGCAGCCTGCGCTACCCTTGTGGTAAAGGCACGCTGACAGAGACTCTGTTTCGTCGTCTGCTACTTGTTCTTGAGCGAATCGAGGGCAAAGGCAAACAGGTTCCTGCAGAGCTGCAGCCTTCTGAGATAGACCTTTTTCTGGCTTTCCTCAAGCTGTTCAATGCTCGGCTTGAGTTTGTCGCACCGCTCTATCAGAGCGCTTATCTCTGCCTGCGAAAGCGTCAGAGCCTGATCGGTCTGTGAACAGATGTCATCGAACTCTGCCTTCCAGTCGTTCTGGCCAAAGACGGCTGTCCCGGAACCAAGGACAGCAAAAAGCAGTAAGGCTGCCATCACCTTCCTGAACATGTAATACGTGTCCGCTACTCTTTTATTCCTGGATGACATGCCTTGCAGTCGTTCATGGGGAAGGCAACCGTCAGGTGGCAGACCCCGCAGAACTCTCCTTTCAGATTTCTGGCCATCGTGAAACGCTCTGTGCCCTTCTTCTTGATATTAAAGATGTCAGGATGACAGTTGTTGCAGTCGAGCCATTTGATATGGGCCTTATGCGGGAAAAATGCCGGCGGTATGTTCATCCAGTCTGCCGGCAGTTCGAGTCTCTTGCTGTATGAAACATCAGACGGTTTTATCGAGAGAAAGTGCTTAGGATTAATCATGTCCTTCGCGATCGCACGCCTCCAGTTCACGCCATTGCCCAGATCGGTCTTGGGCAGATCCTTCGTAAGTTCCTTGAACCTTTCCTTGCCGTATCCCCTGTTGTTATTATGGCACTTTTCGCAGTCAGCCTTGTCCCGATGCCCAAAGGCAACCTTGCCGTCATGGCAGCCGGCTGCCCCGCAGTACCTGCCGGCTTTGTTGGCAGCCTCGGTAATCTCTGTGGTATTCACCTTCATGTTGAATTCAAGTTCAAAGTGACAGACCCTGCAGGTATGCTTTCTCCGGTGTATCCAGTGGGAAAATGTCGCAGGCTTCACACCCGCCTTCTCGGATGTGCGGCTGATCAGGATGTTGCCATATTGGTCAGGAGGCAGTGCCTCCGGAAAATCCCACCATGAACCGGCAGCAGCCACCAATCCTGCCGTAAGGACAATTACGATCAGGACAGTGAATAGTATCGCGTATCTCACTGGACCTGTTTTGTATGGCATCGCTGACAGTCCAGAAGCGGGAAGGCAACCGTGCCGTGACAGACACCGCAGTACTTCCCATTGAATATCTCGACCATGGAATACTTGGTCTCTCCCTTCTTGACCCCGACAAAGATCTCGGGGTGGCAGACCTCGCAGCCGTTCCAGACCGTATGTTTCTTATGCGAGAAGATGATCTCCGGCATCTGCTGGACCTTGGGATTAAGCTCAAAGTCCTTCGGCATCTTGAGGTCCTTGCGTTTTATCGAGACACCCTCGATAAAGTCCTTTGGATGGATCAGGCCGTCGGCCTCTGCCTTTTCCCAGTTAACGCCGTTGCCGAACCGCTCCCTGGGAAGCTTTTCAGTGTCCGCATAAAATTCGTGCTCCTTCTTTGGGCTTTTGCCCTGCGAATGGCAGCGCTCGCAGCTCTTTCCCTGATCCAGGATCACCTTGGCGCAGGATTCAAAGACCGGCCTGCCGTTTACCGTCATCTTACCGTTATGACAGGTGCCGCAGTAGAAGCCCCGCATATTGTCCGCAGCCTTGATGCTGGTGCCCCCGGCCTTCATCGCAAATCCAATGTCCACATGACAGAGCCTGCAGGTAAATTGCGCGCGATGGATCCAGTGATCAAAGACAACGGGTGCCAGGCCCGCCCGCTCGGAATAGTTGGCAATGACCACCCTGCCGTATTCCGGCGGCTGGGGTCTCTTCTTCTTTACGCCGCCCTGGGCCAGCGCGAAGCCTGCTGTTGCAACAATGATCAGAAAGACTGCGATATAACGGTTCATAACCCCTCCATAACAAAAATATAGCTCATGTTACTCCTGAACAGCCTGATGCGCAACATTTTTTTATGAGGACTGAAGGAGTGCGCAGCAGCAGATCCAGAACCTACTCTTCCTCCAAACCGTATTTTTTCAGCTTTCTCCAGAGCGAGACACGGTCAATGCCGAGTATCTGTGCGGCCAGGGTCTTATTGCCCCCGACCTCCTGCAGCACCCACTTGATGTACGTCATCTCCTGGTCATCCAGAGACGGATACTTGCCTTCTTTCTTTCTGAAGGTCCTGATGCTCAGCTCCTTCAGGTCCTCAGGCAGATGTGCGGTTTCAACAACATTGCCGTGGCTGAGCGCTATGCCGCGCTCGATGATATTTTCGAGTTCCCGAACATTGCCCGGGAAATCATAATTCATCAGGAGCGCGATCACCTCCTGGGAGATCTCAGAGACATCCTTTCTCTGCATCACGCTGTGCTTCTTCAGGAAATAGTAGCTGAGCAGCGGAATATCGTCCTTCCGCTCCGAAAGAGGCGGTATCCTGAACGATACGACATTGAGGCGGAAATAGAGGTCCTGCCTGAACAGTCCTTCCTTGATCATCTCATGCAGGTCACGGTTCGTGGCAGCGAGGAACCGCACATCGACCTTTATCGGTTCAGTGCTGCCGAGCCTCATCACCTCACGCTCCTGGATCACGCGCAGCAGTTTGACCTGCATGGAAGGAGGCATCTCGGTGATCTCGTCAAGGAAGAGCGTGCCCCCTTTTGCGGTCTCAATAAGCCCTTTTTTCATGTTCGCCGCGCCGGTAAAGGCCTCCTTCTCATGGCCGAAAAGCTCATTGGTCAGAAGTTCCTCGGTAAAGGCGCCGCAGTTGATCGCCATGAACGGCCCCTCAGACCGCTGACTCATGAAATGCAGGTACCGGGCGAGCAGTTCCTTGCCGGTGCCGCTCTCTCCCGTGATGATCACACTGCAGTCGGTCGGCGCGATCTGGCGGGCGGTCTCGAGCAGTCTCTGCACATTGGGGTTCTGGGTGATGAACTTCACCTTGCCGGCGAATTTATCGATCTGCTCCCTGAGCTGGTGGTTCTCCTTCTTGAGCATCACCTTTTCCATGGCTTCCTTAACGACCTTGCGCACTTCATCGAGCTTAAAAGGCTTGGTGATGTAATCGTACGCGCCCTTTTTCATCACCTGGATCGCAGACTGCAGGCTCGCGTATCCGGTTATCATGATCACTTCCGTGTCTGGCGCAAGCTCCTTGCAGCGCTTCAGGATCTGATGACCGTCCACCTTCTCCATCTTCAGGTCTGTCAGCACCAGGTCGAACTGCTGCTCCTCAAGAAGTTTCAGGGCGTTCTGCCCGCTCTGCGTTGAGGTGATCTCGTAACCCTCCTTCTTCATGATATGCTCAAGATTGCGCAGGGCGATCTGCTCGTCGTCCACGATCAATATCTTTTTATTCTGCTGCACTCGTCAGACCTCCTTGATCGGCAGGGTAATGGTAAATAGCGTTCCTGTGCCCGGACTGCTCTTGACGTCAAGCGTACCGTGATGCTCCTCAATGATCTCGCGCGTAATGAAAAGTCCGAGGCCTGACCCCTTGCCGTCCTCTTTTGTCGTAAAAAATGGATCAAAGATATGTTCGAGCTTCTCCGGCTCTATGCCGATGCCGGTATCTGCGATAATGATGTTCATCGTATCCTGGTCCTCCTGCTTCTGCGCGTGGATCGAGATCGTGCCCTCGTCCGGTATCGCATCAGCGGCGTTCTTGATGATATTCAGGAACGCCTGCTGGATCTTCTGCTTGTCCACAAATACCCAGGCATCGTCAGAGATGTCCGATACGATCTCCACCTTGGTCGGCAGGTCGCCGTGAATGAGCCGGATGGTGTCGGTGATCAGATAGTTCAGGGAATAGGGCTTTTTCTTGAAATCGCTCTTGCGGGAGAATTCGAGGAGAGACTGGACCATGGCCTTTGCCCGTTCGATCTCGTCCTCTATCTGGGAGAGCATCTCCTTCTTGTATTCTATATCGCCCTCTTCGATCTCCTCATGCAGGATCTGGCAGGAGCTGTAGATGTTCGAGAGCGGATTGTTCAGTTCGTGGGCAACGCCCGAGACCATGGTGCCGAGCGTGACCAGCTTTTCCGACTGCATCATGAACTTCTTCTGGCGCAGCTCGATCTCCTGGATCATCCTGCTGCAGGCGCTGCTCAGCGAGATGATCTCCCGGTCGGGAGAGGCAACATCCATCTTGTCGAACTTGCCGTCGGCAATACGCTGCATGTTGTTCTCCAGCTCCTTGAGCGGCCGCACCACCATCTTCGAAAAATACTGGCCGATCAGCACACCGGCAGAGATCACCAGGACGACCGATATGAAGATCACCTTCTTGGAGAAGGCTATCATCGAGACAACGTAACTGCGTTCTGCGATCGAAATGCCTTCCGTTGCTTCGACGACCTTCTTTCCTGTAGTCCGAATGGCATTTTCCAGGACCTCCGTAGAAGCATCCGAACGCCTGCCGTGATACTCGGCGAGCATGGTCTTATACGTATGTATCAGATCTTCTATGGCACTGACATCCGTGTCGGGTGAAAGCTTGATTATCGCTGCCTTGTTGGAATGGATAAGGTCCTCTGCCTTTTCCGTATATTTCAGGTTCTCCAGATAATCACGCTCGTCCTTGTACAAAAAGTAGTTCTTTTCGAAGCGGCGCATTTCAAGCGTGGCCTCAAAAAAGTCAGAGATGATAAAACTGAAGGTAAGTTTCTTGTCGATCGCGCGAAGGTTGAAATAATTCAGGATTGCAATGAAGACGATCATTGCGATACAGATGAAATACCCGTACCGCACCTTGTTCTGGATGCTGGCGCGACCGCTGAACATGGCCGATTGTAGCACTATCATATTGCATTTTGCAATATGCGATACGTTACTGCAACAAACATCTTAACTTGCTGATATTACGCAATAATTCATGTTAGTTATCGAGTTGCGTTGCAATTAGCAACGAATAACTTCTTCTTTCTTTCGTTCTTTCCGTCTCCCTGAATCCTGATAAATCAGCCACTTTCATCATCCGTCACGGTTGGCACGGATCGTGATAAAGAGAGTGCAGCTGTTTCTGAAGCAGAGATCTCATAAAAAAGGAGTATGACAGCGATGTTCAATATCAGGAGAGCAGGATCATGAACAGCGAGCGCTTCGATGAACTGATGTCAGCAGCAACCTTCGCCGAGGCAGGAGAGCATGCAGAGGCGCAGAAGATGATGCGGGGCAGGGACAGTGTCCTGCTTGCCGTATCCGATGTGTACTTCGACAGAAGCGTCTTCTCCTATGCACTCAATATCTGCCGGAGGACCCAGGCCGTCCTCGCCGTACTCTACCTCACCAGGACAGAGGTGCACCGCGAGGCGATCCGGGAATTCACGGCAAAGGCAGCAGGCGAGGGCATTGCCTGCAGCGTCTTCAGGACGGACGGCTGCATGAAACAGGCGATCCTGGATTTTACGAAAAAGAACAAATCGATCATGTTCGTGGTCGTTGGAACAACACCTGAGCTGGATATCGAGTGCAAATCCGGAGAGAAGTCACTTACCGACGCATGGAAGAAATTGCGGTGTCCGCTGGTTCTGGTATCAAAGGGCGATATGCCTTCATTTGCTTAATAAAAAACCATTCAACACAAAGGAGGAAGCAGCATGAACGTAGCAAGAAGAGTGTACGAATTTCTCAAAGTGGGCTCGCAGGCCCATGCTCAGTGGGACCTTGAGGTATCCATGAGCATCCTCAAGAACAAGAAAAAGATGTTGATCCTTTTGGCGCTGATGCTCCCCATCTGTGTCGTATCGTTCCTTGAAGCAGGGGACATGATCGGCAGCAAGACCGCGTACGCACCGGCATTCTATTCAACCAACATTTTCCTCGTATCCATTGCGATCGGCCTCTGTGCAGGACTGATCACCGGCTGTATCGGTGCAGGCGGCGGCTTCGTGATCACGCCCGCGCTCATGGCAGCAGGCGTCAAGGGCATCCTGGCGGTCGGCACAGACCTCTTCCATATCTTCGCCAAGGCGATCATGGGAACCGCCGTACACAAGAAGCTGGGCAATGTCTCGGTGAAGCTGGCTGTTGCATTCCTCGTAGGCTCAGGCGCAGGCACGTTCATAGGCGGGTACATCAACAAGTCACTGTATGATTATGATCCCCTCCTGAGCGAGCTCTTCATCAGTCTTGTGTACGCAGTGCTTCTGGGCTTCCTCGGCTTCTATGCCCTTATCGACTTTCTTAAGGCCAGGAAATCCAAAGATACCGGCGATGCGCATGGCAACAGTTCTGCAGGCCTGACCGGCCTTGCCGTAACGGTCCAGAAGGTGAAGATCGCCCCGATGATCACCTTTGATGAGGACTTTGTTCCGGGCGGCAGGAAGATCTCAGGCGTCATCGTAGCGCTGGGCGGCATTGTCGTGGGACTTATGGCAGCGATCATGGGCGTCGGCGGCGGCTTCATCACCTTCCCGATGTTCGTCTATGCCTTCGGCGTCTCTTCCATGACCACGGTCGGCACTGACATCCTTCAGATCATCTTCACCGCAGGACTTGCAGCGATCCCGCAGTATGCCATCTACGGGTATGTCTTCTATACCCTTGCCATGGGCATGCTCCTTGGCTCACTCATCGGCATTCAGGTCGGCGCTCTTACCACCAAGGTCGTGAAAGGCATCCATATCAGGGGCTTCTATGCAGTGTCCATCCTCGCAGGCTTTATCAACAGGGCAGCAACACTGCCGAAAAAACTGGTAGAACTCGAATATCTGAACATGTCCAGGCCCGTTGTCAACATGATCGAATCGGTCGGTAATGTAGTGTTCTGGGTAGTTGTCAGTTTCTTTGCTCTCTGGGTAATAGGCATGTTTGTGAAAAATATCGGCAATCTGCGCGGTGAGGACGAAAGCGTCGCACCCGTGCTGGTAAAGGAGGAGGCATAACATGTTAATACGCAACAAAAAGATGTTCAGCATAGGTTCTTTTCTCGCAACGACATTCCTCGGCGTGCTGCTGCTGATCTTCTCTCCGGTCTTCAACGGCAAGAACGGGCTTCAGTTCGCTGACGACAGCTTCAACAGACTCTCCAAGGGATCATCCTATTTCATACCCAAGGTATCCAAGTCAGTTGAAAAGGTCGCAGGTAAACAGTTGTCACAGGTGATCACGTTCGACAAGGCAGACGAGGCTGAGACCGCTGCAAAGCTCTTCTCAACTGCCGGTGCAAAGGCTGACGTGCAGGAAACAAAACTTTCTGTGTCAGGGGATCTGACAGCGATACTGAAAAGCACGGTCGCCGATGCAGATGCCATGTTCAAGAATGACGGCAAGGTTGTTGCCGACAAATACGGCATGGATGAGAAGAAGGCCATGAAGGGCTGGTGGATGGCGCTCGGCAGGATCGAGAAGAACATGAAGAAGGAAAAGCAGATCGAAGAAGCAAAGGTGCTTGCCGAGGTCAACAAGAAGGCTGTCGAGCCTGCGTACAACTTCTATAAGATCGAAGGCGAAAAAGTGGCTGACCATGCAGGCATGCTGTCAGGCCTTCTCGTCTTTTATGTCGCTTACACCATGTGGTGGGGCTATTCGATCTTCTATCTCTTCGATGCGTTCGGCCTCAGCATGAAAAAAGCAAAGGTAAAGAAAGAGGCTTAGCAGACTTCCCTGAAGGGTGGAATGACCATGGAACGGTACAGAAAAATACTTGTTGCGGTTGACGGTTCTGAATCGGCCAGGAATGCCTTCAGGCAGGCCTGCAGGATCGTCCATCATGACAAGAGCTGGATAACGGCAATAACGGTCATTCCGCCCTATCAGGACCAGTTCCAGACGCTCAGTATCCGTGAAAAAGTGAGCAGGGCTCTGAAGGATGAAGGCGACAGGATCCTTGCCGACATTGAGAACATAGCCAAAGAAGAAGATGTGTATGTAAAGTTCAGGCTCGAAGAAGGCAGCCCGGTCGACTCTATCCTTGACGTTGCCGAGGAGAACTACTTTGACCTTGTCGTGACCGGAAGAAGGGGCCTGAGCCGCACTGCTGACGCGCTCATGGGGACCGTCACCGGCCGCATTATCGGCCACAGCACCTGCGATGTCCTTGTTGTCCCCAGGGACACAACCGTTGCATGGGGCACCCTGCTGGTGCCGACCGACGGCTCCCGGTTCAGCGCAGGTTCGACCGCAAAGGCGATCGGCCTTGCAAAGGTGTATGGCGCGCAGATGAAGATCATCTCGATCGTTGATGTCACGGATGAATTTCAGGCGCAGGCGCCTGACGCGGTCGAAAGCCTCGTGAACCAGGCAAGACAGCAGGTCGATGCGGTCAGCAGAACAGCATCCGAAAGCGGCGTGCAGGCTGAAGGCTTTGTGAGAGAAGGCGAATCCTATAAGGTGATCACGAATATGGCGAGGAAGCAGGCCGCTGACATGATCATTATGGGCAGTCACGGAAGGACCGGCGTCAAACGGCTCTTTATGGGCAGCGTCACAGAAAAGGTGATAGGCCACGCACCCTGTCCGGTGCTTGTGGTCAAGGCATACGAACATTAACAATCCGTTATCAGGAGGATACCATGAAAGCTCTGAGTGAGAAGTTCGAAAAGATCATGATGGCGATCACATTCGCAGAGTCCGGAGAGCATGAAACCGCAAGGGAATTCATGAGAGAGGTTGACCGCAAGGGAATAGACAGGCCGACCATAACGAAAAGACCGCAGAAGGAATACCGGGCATCAGCCCCGAGGAGATAGCAGAGATCGTAGCAACAGATAAGGGAGTTCATTAGGATGAAGACATTCAATTATAAAATCCCTCCTTCCCTCCCTTTGCTAAAGGGAGGGACTATTCCCCTCTTTGGCAAAGAGGGGTGAGGGGAGATTTATTAATAATCTCCACTAACTTTTGAACTCATTAGTAAATTCGGGCTTATTACTTTCCCAAAACCAGTTCGACCGCCTCGTTTATCCGGTCTATGTACCTGACCGTGAGGTCCCGCAGCACCTCAGGCGCGAGGCCTTCGATATCCGCCCGGTTCTTGAGCGGAAGGACCACCTGCTTCACCCCTGCCCTCTTCGCTGCAAGGAGCTTCTCCTTGATCCCTCCTACCGGAAGGACCCTGCCGCTCAGGGTGATCTCGCCGGACAGGGCAATGTCCCGCCTGGCAGGTCTGCCCATCAGCAGGGAAAGCAGGGAAACCGCTATGGTGCTGCCTGCAGAAGGCCCATCCTTCGGGATCGCGCCTGCAGGCACATGGATATGGATATCATGGTTCTCGAAAAAATGCTCCTCAATACCGTATTGCGCTGCATTGCTTCTGATATAGCTCAGGGCAGCCTGGGCAGACTCTTTCATCACATCCCCCAGTGATCCGGTCAGGATAAGCTCCTGTTTGCCTGCCATCCTCGCTGCCTCGATAAAGATGATCTCACCGCCGATCTCTGTCCAGACCAACCCGGTCGTAACGCCGATCCGGTCCTCTTCCTCAGCCACCTCGAAATAAAACTTCCTCGGCCCGAGGAGTTTCTCGACCATGGCCGGGCTCACCGTAATCAGTACGCCGGGATCTGCATGCCGGACAAGGTCCTTTGCGATCTTCCTGCAGACCGAGGCGATCTCTCTGCTGAGCCCTCGTATGCCTGCCTCATGCGTATATTCCTGCACGATCCTGAAGAGGGCCTCTCTGCTAAACTCCGGCGGGCTGTCGAGCAGACCGTTCTCCCTGATCTGCCTCGGCACCAGAAAATTCGCCGCAATGTTCACCTTCTCGTCTTCGGTGTACCCGGAAAAGTGGATCACCTCCATGCGGTCCCTGAGCGGCCCCGGGATATTCTCCGCCACATTCGCGGTGATTATGAACATCACGCCCGATAGGTCAAACGGCATGTCCAGATAATGGTCGAGGTATTCCGAATTCTGCTCAGGGTCCAGGACCTCCAGCAGCGCAGAGGCCGGGTCCCCCTTGAAGTCGTGGCCGATCTTGTCGAGCTCATCCAGGATAATGACCGGGTTGCTGACCCCGACCCGCCTGATCTCGTCGATGATCCTGCCGGGCATTGCGCCTGCGTACGTCCGCCGGTGTCCGCGTATCTCTGCCTCATCCTTTATGCCGCCGAGCGATATCTTCGCAAATTTCCTGCCGACTGCACGGGCAATGGACCTTCCAAGCGAGGTCTTGCCTGTGCCGGGAGGACCTGAGAAACAGAGGACCGACCCCCGGGTGTCCTGGGTGATCGCCCTCTTTTCGAGTGCCTGCTGTACGACATTCCGCACGTCATCGAGCTTGAGCGGCTTCGCAATATAATGGAAGGCCCCTTTCTTCATGGCCTCGACAGCGGTGTTGATGGTCGCGTACCCGGTGATCATGATCACCTGTGTATTGGGCGAATGTACCTTGATCTTTGCGAGCACCTCAAGCCCGTCCATCCTGTCCATCTTGAAATCGGTCAGCACCACATCGAACTCTGTCTTTTCGATCGCAGCAAGGGCCTCATACCCGTCCTTTGCGGTCTGGACCCCGTAGTTCTCCTTAAGCAGGACATGCGACATGTTCCTGCGTACGATCTCCTCGTCATCCACGATCAGGATCTGCGGCTTGCGACTCATCTTCAGCTTCTTCACCGCGAGATGTTCAAGCACCCGCTCCTTGATCTGAGCAAGGCCGTAGTGCTCTTCATTGAGTATCCGTTCTGCAAGCTCAAGGTCAAGGATGTCCTCGGTCCGCACCTTCCACGGCAGGGAGAGGAGGTATTCGATGTACGTCAGGCCGATGGTATATTCAGAGGTCGAAGGCCCTATCCTGCAGAGCAGTTCAAGTTCCCGGTCAATGACCTCTTTTACATGGTTTCCGGGGTCATTGGCAGAGATCTTCTCTCTCAGCTTTTCGAGGACAGGGTCCTGCTGCGGTTCATCCGTCTTGCCGAAGAATTTCATGCAACTATTGTATAAGATTGGGGCCGCTTTATAAACAGAATAACTGGCTGATTTATTTTGATAAGCTTCGGGTGCTAATATAAGCCATTATGTCGCTCAAAAAGAAGATCGTGCTCAGCTTCCTGGTCAGCGCAGGCATCATTGCGATACTGTCTGCCTTCCTATACCTGAACTTCATCGAGATCAAGAAAGAGACCCTCTTCCTCGAGATGACCGATACCATCCGGTCCAAGTCACTGCAGCTCAGGAGGCATGAGAAAAACTATTTTCTGTACGCGCCGGAGCATGCCGAAGACGAATCCAAAGCGATCTACGGGTATCTGACCGAACTGGACGACCTGCTTAATAGCGCAAAGACGCCGGCAGCAGAGCGCATGTCCTCCATGCAGGGCCTTGTGCAGGAATACCGCAGCCAGTTTACGAGGATAGAGTCCCTTGTCGGAGTCATTGCTGATGAATCGAACGGTCTGAAAACCTCGTTGCCTGCATATTCCAGGGTCTCCCGTCTTATCGAGGCAAACTTCCTCGACAAACCCCTTGAGGACGTCCAGTATCTGAATGAGGTCTTCTCCCTGCCTCCTGACCATACGCTCCTGATGAACCTGAAAGAGCTTAATACCGAGATCAGCGCACTCAGAAAGACCGGCGAGAATATCCTTGCCGGATCAAAGGAGCTGGACGCGGCTGCGCGGGAAAAGGTGGATGACTTTATCACCATGTCGCGGGTCGCCATACTTATTTTCTTCCCCCTCTTCCTTATTGTCGGGTTCGGCACCACCCTCATTATTATCAGCAATATCGTGAAAAGGCTGCAGCTCCTGACAGACCTGATCGAGATGACCGGCAAAGGCAATTTCGACCATACCGCAACGCCTGCGCCTGAATGGGGAACTGATGAGGTGGGACAGCTCATCAGAAAATTTACGGTGATGGAGGACCAGCTCAATCTGCGGGAGAAGGAACTCCTGCAGTCAAAGAAGCTCGCTGCCATCGGCACGCTCGCCTCAGGTGTTGCGCATGAGCTGAACAACCCGCTCAATAACATCTATACGACCGCACAGCGGCTGATGAAGAAGTCAGGTGACGACAGTCCGGACTACATTAAGAACGGGCTGAGCGACATCTTCGGCCAGACCATGCGGGTCAAGAGCATTGTCGGCGACCTGCTTGAATTCGCACGCGGCAGGGAACCGCATATCATGGCGGTAGAACTGCACGGGCTCATGACCGGCGCATACCGCCATCTCGAAAATACCCGGGACCTGAAAGAGATAACCCTTTCGGTCACCATGGACCCTGAGGAGATCGTGCTGTACGCTGATACCGAGCAGCTTGAACAGGTGATGATCAATCTCTTTGCCAATGCGATCGACGCGATGTCAGGCAAGGGAAGCCTCATGGTGGCAGCGAAAGAAGACGACAGCAGGGTAATCATACGGATAGCAGACACAGGCAGCGGCATGACACGTGAGACGCTCGACAAGATCTTTGAGCCTTTCTTTACGACAAAAGGGAAAGGCACAGGCCTCGGCCTTGCCATTGTCTTCAATATCATCCAGAAACATCACGGCGAGGTGACGGTCGAGAGCGAAGAAGGAAAAGGCACGACCTTTGTGATCGCATTGCCGAAAAATCCTCTCTAAAGGCAGAATAGTCCATGGCATTCAGAATACTGGTGGCAGAAGATGAAGAGATCACGCTGAACAACATCGTCGATACCCTGCATGAAGAAGGATACGATGTGACCGGCGCAAAGGACGGCAGTGCGGCGGTTGAGAAGCTGGCGCAGGAGCATTTCGACATCCTGATCACGGACATCAAGATGCCGGGCCTGAGCGGGCTTGAACTGCTGGAGAACATCAAGAAGAACCGTCAGGCAACAGACGTCATCCTCGTCACCGGCTTCGGGAGCATCAGCTCTGCGGTCGAGGCAATGCGCAACGGCGCGTACGATTACATCACAAAGCCGTTCGACCTCGATGAACTGGTGCTCCGTGTCAAAAAGATCCTCGATCAGAAGACGCTGAAGAAGGATAACCTCGCGCTCAGGACCTATTTCGGCATGGACAAGAAGGTCTCGATCATCGCAAAGAGCTCAAGCATGAAGCAGGTCCTCGAGACGATCGAGGGGATAAAGGAATCAGACATCAACATGTTCCTTACCGGCGAGACAGGCGTAGGCAAGAGCCTGATCGCAAAGATCATCCATTTCACCAGCAGGCGGCAGGACAGGCCGTTCCTTGCGATCAACTGTGCAACCCTGACCGAGGACCTGCTTGCGAGCGAACTCTTCGGCCATGAGCGCGGGGCCTTCACCGGTGCGATCACCGCCAAGCAGGGACTGGTCGAGATCGCAGACTCAGGCACCCTCTTCCTCGATGAGATCGCGGAGCTTTCGCCGAACCTGCAGGCCAAGCTGCTGAAGGTGGTGGAGGAAGGCGAGTTCTACCGGGTTGGCGGCACAAAGCCGCAGAAGGTAGATGTGCGGTTCATTGCAGCAACGAACCAGAACGTGAAGAACCTGATCACCGAGGGCAAGTTCAGGGAAGACCTCTACTACCGGATCAATGTGATGGAACTTTTCATTCAGCCTTTACGCGAGCGTCAGGACGACATCAAACCGCTCAGCAGGTATTTCCTGCAGAAGCATATGCCCAAGGCGGGTAAGAAGATCACTGCCATCTCTGACGAGGCGATGGAGATCCTTTTGCATTACAGCTTTCCGGGCAATGTGCGCGAGCTCGAAAATATCATCGAGCGGGCGATCATCCTCGAAAAAAGCCCGGTCATCACGCCGGAGAGCCTGCCGCACGGCATCCGGTTGATGCAGATAGAGACCTTTGAACCGGACAGGATCAGGACCATCGACGATATTACCAGGGAATATGCCGAGAAGGTGACGAAGATGCTCGGCGGCAACCGGTCAAAAGCCGCAGAACTGTTAGGCATATCAAGAACCAGCCTCTGGAAGATACTGAAGGAAGAGTAAAACTTTTTCCAGATTACGATCTGCCCACTGATTTTATTATTTTTTAAGTTCACCTCACCTGTCATTTATGCTATATTTTTCCCATTCCATCTAATAAACCGAATAATCGTATAGTATCTGTTCGGCTAGCAAAAACATAAGGAGAACATCGATGAAGTCTGGCTTTCAGTTTGTCATACTAACGGTTTCTATTTTCCTGTTGACCAGTTGTGCAACAGATACGCAAAGAGCATATTGGGCTGCAAATACTGGAGTGGCAAGCTCAGAAGCGAGAAAAGGTAATTATGAAAAAGCAGAAACGGAATATAGACTTGCACTGCAAAGGGCCAAGAACCATCTGGGACAAAAAGAAGTATCGGACAGCTTATATAATTTAGGCTCATTCTATCGTATGCAAGAGCGGCTTCCCTACGCAATTGAGTATTTGAAAGAGTCAATGTTGTTAGAGGAAAGTCTCTCCGGTCCATCAAGCGAACGAACGGGAAGACGAATGGCAGAACTTGCAGCAGCATATCTCATGGAGGATAATTTTATTGATGGCAAGCCTCTTGCGAAACGCCTGCAGGCATTAGTCGGTAACTTCTCTGGGAATGAACTTGATTTCATTAAGAAAGTACTCGAAGCATACCGCGGTGATCCAGCCAAAGATGCAAGCGAGGTTGCCCGGCTCACGCCGTTGGCAGAAAAAGGTGATGCGAAGGCCCAGTATCAACTTGCCAATATGTATATGGACGGCAAAGGAGTAGAACAAAACATTACCAAGGCAATACAACTTTATGAATTATCTGCGGACCAGGATTATAATGAGGCTCAACAATACCTGGGTGTTATTTACGACAAAGAGAGAGGCGCAAGCCGTGATGATGTAAAAGCAAGAAAATGGTACTGCCTTGCCGCGAAAGGAGGCAGCTCAGTAGCTCAATTCAACTGTGCGGTATTTCTTATTCAAGGGCGTGGTGGCGCACAAGATAGAGAGACTGCAATTCTATGGTTAAGGAAATCTTCCGACCAGGGATACCAAGAAGCTGATAGATTACTGCGAGAGATATCTCAATCAGCGAAATGAACTGCGAACAACCGCATAAGTCGTTACACTGGATTGCCGATAAAGCGGCTCCTATTGAACTCTGTTTTTTTGCAAAATGACATCAAACGAATTAACAAAGTCATACCAAGAGCTTTATTCAAAGGTCGGGGAAATTCTTTTCCGGCATGATCCGGTAGGTATCATTTCTGGAGATAACAGCGACGAATACAATCCTGAGGTCAGCACAATCTTGCCCAGACTGAAAAAGGCACAGTCAGAAAGCGACGCACATGATATTCTTTACGAGGAGTTCATTCTCTGGTTCGGTGCCGACACAGCGGGGAATAAAGACAACCCAGGTTATAAGGATGCAGGATCAGAGATCTGGACAGCGTGGAACGAATTTATAACAAAGACAGCAGGACGCAGCGGGACACATGAATATTAATAAGGAGATAATATGAAATCTTTCCTCAAGCTCTTGATTCTTTTTCTTTGTGTATTTATTTTTATTGCCTGCCAGCAGAAAAAAGCGGTAGCTCCGAGATCTGCTTCCGCGCCGGCGCCGGCATCAGCACCGGCTGAGAGCCCGAAGGCTGCTCAATCGTATGAACAGACAAGGGATATCAAAATAGACGCGAACAAGAGGAAAATAATCAAAGAAGGCGAACTCGTCTTTGAAACACACGATTTTAACAAGACAAAGGTATTAATAAATACATCCATGAATGAGGTTCAGGGCTATCTTGCAGAAGAAAGCCAGAATAAATATAACGACAGGATAGAAACGAGAGCAGTAGTCAGGGTGCCGGCTGAAAACTTCGATAAATTTGTCGAAACACTTTCATCAAGTGCTGATGCAATTGACAGGAAGAACATAAAGGCACTCGATGTCACAGAGGAATACGTCGATCTGGAGATAAGACTGAAGACCAGAAAAGATATTGAAAACAGATATCGTCAGTTGCTCGGCCAGGCAAAGAAAGTTGACGATGTATTGAACATTGAAAAGCAGATTGGCGAGGTGCGGGAGCAAATTGAATCTGCAGAGGGGAAACTCAAATACTTTAATGACAGGATCGCCTTCAGTACGCTGACAGTTGTTTATTATGAAAAAATGACCTCCTCAATCGGCTTCAGCTCAAAATTTATTGACGGCCTAAAAAGTGGCTGGAAAAACTTCGCACTCTTTATTATCTTCCTGGCAAATATTTGGCCCTTTATTGTCCTCCCGATCATTGCAGTTATTATTTTTAGGATAGTCAGAACCAGACTGAAAGTTAAGAAAGACAAGTCGGCATAGCCTTTTAGTTGGGCGACCGGGCGAATAACAACATGGATTCAGAAACACTCACATTCTTGCTGAGGGGTGGGCATATCGACATGACAGAAAGGATTGAGCGGGGGTTATGGTCACATCCGCCGCTCAAATACTCTGAGGTTCTCCGTCACCTTGCCCGCGTCCTCCAGTCCGAAACATGGTTTCCGCGTGAATGGAAGCCAGCAGTCCCCGGTGAAGCAGTCTGGGAAGGCGGGGTGATCGAGCGCAAGGCCAGATGGCTCTATATCTATCGGACACAGCGGCATCATCCGCTCGACCCGACCGTTTTCGTCGAAAAGGCCACCAAACTTTTTATCTCACCGAAAGCAGCAGCGAGGTATTACCTGAAATGGGACTTGCATCTTCCGGGGGATCTGGACGGCTGGAAGGTTGAAAGATAGAGGCCTTTGGCCCGGACAGGGTCAGGACCATTGACAAAAAAAAGGGGGATGCCTGCGCATCCCCCTCTCCACCGCTATCTTCTTACTGGATCTTGACAACCGCCCTGTTATTGCTCTCATTTGTCTCAGTAATCTGATTGCCTGAATCGATTACAGCGATCAGGTACTTCCCTGAAAGCGAGATGTTCGAGATATAGGAGAACGAGATATTCTTTGATGCGCCGGCATTGAGGCCAGCCACCGTAAACGTTTTAAGGAGACTCCCCGGGGTTACGCCGTTAGAAGAAAGATATATCGCCACTTTAAAGCTGCCTGCGTTGCCTGTGCCTGTGTTCCGCGTCCGGAGTATACCCGATAAGTTCGTCCCTCTGCTCAGTGAATAGAGGACTGACCAACTGCCGCTCAGGTCAACTGTTTGCAGGTCAGCTTCATATGCGCCTATATCGCATGAACCGCCTGATGGGATTGGCCGTAAGAAGCCCCTTTGGTCTGTTGTCATGGTTGTGCCGCAGCCATTTACTCCAAAGGGGATCGTGTCAATTGCAGGGCTGCCGGAACCAAGGGCCATAGTATCTGTCGGGCCGCCATTATCAGCAAGAACGCCGAGCTGCGGACTGGTATTGGGCAGGTCTGTCGGCTGGGTCAAATTGCAGGTATTGTCTGTGTCCAGGTTATAGCCGTTTGAGATCAATGTAGCTGTGTTATAGCAGTCTCCATCTTCAAGACTGTTTGCTATTATGCTGTTTTGCAGTGTCAGCGTGGAATTGTCGTCGTTAAAGATACCGCTGCCATGCGCTGATTGATTGCCTGACAATGTGCAGTTGGTGACGCTCGCTGTGGCGCTAATATAGTTACTAATGCCGCCGCCATAAGCCGCAATGTTGTCTGAAAATGTGCTATTGGTGATGTTCGCTGTGGAGTTGACGAATATCGCGACGCCGCCGCCATCGCCCAATACACTGTTGCCTGAAAATGTGCAGTTGGTGATGTTCGCTGTGGCGTTATTGAAATTATAGATACCGCCGCCATGAAAAGCACTATTGCCTGAAAACGTACTGTTGGCGATAGTCAGCGTGCTGTTGAAATTATAGATGCCACCGCCGGCATAATCAAGCGCACTATTGCCTGAAAATGTACTGTTGGTCACATTCAGTGCGACGCCGGTGTTGTTATAAATAGCGCCGCCGCTGCGGGATGCATTATTGTTTGAGAATGTACAGTTATCGACAGTCAGTGTTCCGCCGCTATTATAAATGCCGCCACCGCCATCGTCATCGCCAACATAATATCCATGAGCAATGGTCACGTCCTGAATAGTAACGATTGCCGTATCCACGAATATTACCCTGTGCAGATCATTGCCGCTTATGGTCAGACTGCCTGCGCCGGGGCCGTCGATCGTCAAGGTCTGGGTAATCTTTGGTAATTGACTGCTGAGCGTGATCGTGCCCGTGACGCTGAAATCGATCGTGTCTGAGCCGCAGCCTGCAGGACAGTCTATAGAACCAGACTGGTCATCGTTATTTGCATTGATGATCGCCTCCCTGAGCGAGCAGAGGCCGTTGACATTCTGTTCATCATTGAGTGTTGTTACTGTCAACATAGTTCCTGAACACACACTGGCCCATGCAGGGCCGATACCAGCAATAAATACCACCATAACGCATGCTGTAAGTGCAGCCATTGCTCCTTTGACCATATTCCTGTTCATCATACTTACCCCCTTTTTGTCTATTGCAATCTGAACAGCTTTGCTCTCGTCGTTCTCATCGCATATGATTACAGACTATAAGCCTTATTCATGCTTGTCAATGATTTTGTTTTTTCCAGTTATTCCAAGAGGTTAGCGTTGTATTTACGAGAGGAATTGCCTGATCGTTGCTATCTTGTTTCTCTTTGTGATTCCTGTGCCGCCAGAAGGAGGCGCCTTTGAAACACTGGATTCCCGATTATGACCCTCGGGAATGACGGACAAAAAAAGCAGATTTTATACACAGACACTAATATAGAGGTCTTTGGCGCGGACAGGGTCAGGACCGTTGACAAAAAAAGGGGGATGCAAAAGCACCCCCCTCTCCGCAACTATCTTCTTACTGGATCTTTACAACCGCCCTGTTATTGCTCTCATTTGTCTCAGTAATCTGATTGCCTGAATCGATCACAGCAATAAGGAACTTCCCTGAAAGCGAGATATTAGATATATAGGAGAACGAAATGTTCTTCGAGGTGCCCGCATTTAAGGCCGATACCGTATACGTCTTAAGGAGACTCCCCAGGGTTACGCCGTTAGAGGAAAGATATACTGCCACTTTAAAGCTGCCTGCGTTGCCTGTGCCTGTGTTCCGGGCCCGGAGAATACCCGATAAGTTCGTCCCTCTGCTTAGTGAATAAAGGACTGACCAGCTGCCGCTCAGGTCAAATGTTTGCTGATCAGCTTCATATGCGCCTATATCGCAGGGACCACCGCCTGCGCTTGGCCGTAAGAAGCCCCGCTGGTCTGTTGTCATGGTTGTACCGCAGCCATTGACGCCAAAGGGGATCCTGTCAACAGCAGGACTGCCGGGATCAAGCGCCATCGTATCTGTCGGGCCGCCATTATCAGCAAGGACGCCGAGCTGCGGACTGGTATTGGGCAGATCTGTAGGCTCTGTCAGGCTGCAGGTATTGTCAGTGTCAAGATTATAGCCGATTGAGTTCAATGAAGCTTCGTTATAGCAGTTTCCACCGGATGGGCTGTTTGCTACTATGCTGTTTTGAAGTATCACTGCGGCGAAGTTCATGATGGCGCCGCCAGACACTGCTGCACTGTTGCCCGAAAAAGTGCTGCTGCTGATGTTTGCTGTCGCGAGGCTGCGGTTATAGAGACCGCCGCCATACGCTGCAGTGTTGCCTGAAAAGGTGCTGTTGCTGATGTTTGCTATGGCGTCCTGGTAGTTAAAGATGGCGCCGCCTGACGCTGGTACGCTGTTGCCTGAAAATGTGCTGTTGCTGATGTTTGCTGTAGCATTTAGGGCGTTGTAGATGGCGCCGCCATAATATCCAGCACTATTAACCGAAAAGGTGCTGTTCAAGATATTCAGTGTGGCGAAGTCGCAGTTATAGATGGCGCCGCCATAAATACTTGCAGTATTGTTTGAAAAAGCGCAGTTGGAGATAGTCAGTATGCCATAGCTAAAAATACCGGCACCAGAGTTATCGGGAGCAGCGCCGTCAGCAATGGTCAAGTTCTGCATATTAACTGCTATGGCAGGGGCTATTCCAATTATTCTATACAAATTATTGCCGCTAATGGTCAGACTGCCGGCGCCGGGGCCATCGATAGTTAAGGCCTCAGTAATCCCTGGCAATTGATCGCCGAGAATAATCGTGCCCGTGACGCTGAAGTTGATCGTGTCTGCACCGGTGCCTGCTGCACAGTCAACAGAGCCTGACTGATTGTTATTATTGGCATTGATGATCGCCTCCCTGAGTGAGCAGAGGCCGTTGACATTCTGCTCATCATTGAGCGTAGTTACGGTCAGAGTACTTCCCACAGGCATGATGGCCCATGCAGGACTGATACCGACGGGAAATACCATCATAACAAATGCTGCAAATGAGACCAGTGCTCCTTTAACCATATTCATGCTCATCATAAATTACCCCCTTAATTGTTTATTGCAATCTGAACTGCTCTACTCTCGTCATTTTCATCGCATACAATTACAGACTATATGCCTTATTCATGCTTGTCAATGATTTTGTTTTTTTCAATTATTCCAAGAGGTTAGCGTTAATTCTGCGAGAGGAATGGCCTGTCGTTGTTATCTTGTTTCTCTTTGTCATTACCGTGCAGCCAGAAGTAGGTGACTTTGAAGCACTGGATTCCCGATTATGACCCTCGGGAATGACAGAAAGCAGAGTTATTACACAGACACTAAATAGAGACCTTTGGCCCTGACAGGGTCAGGACGATTGATAAAAAAAGGGGGATGCAAAAGCACCCCCCTTCTCCACAGCTATCTTTTTACTGAATTTTGACCACCGCCCTGTTATTGGTCTCGTTCGTTTCAGAAATCTGGTTGCCCGAATCAATTACAGCGATAAGGTATTTCTTTGAAAGTGAGATGTTCGACTTGTATGCAAAAGAGATGTTCTTTGATGCGCCGGCATTTAAGCCGGTTACCGTATAGGTAGCAAGGAGATTCCCCAGGGTTATGCCGTTAGAGGAAAGATATACAGCCACTTTAAAGCTGCCTGCATTGCTGCCGCCTGTGTTCTGGGTCTTGAGTATGCCTGACAAATTCTTCCCTTTGCTCAGTGAATAGAGGACTGACCAGCTGCCGCTGAGGTCAATGATTTGCTGATCAACTTCATACGCGCCCATATCGCATGCACCACCAGCAGGACTCGGCCGTAAGAAGCCCCTCTGGTCTGTCGTTATGGTTGTTCCGCAGCCATTGACGCCATAGGGTATCCTGTCAATTGCAGGGCTGGTTGGACCAAGAGCCATGGTATCGTTCGGGCCGCCGTTATCAGCAAGTATGCCGAGCTGAGGATTGGTATTGGGCAAATCTGTCGGCTGGGTCAGGTTGCAGGTATTGTCTGTGTCCAGATTATAGCCATTTGAGATCAATGCAGTCGGGTTATAGCAGTCCCCGCCTATATTTGAAGCAACTATGCTGTTTTGGAGTGTCAATGAGGTGTTATTGTGGGTAAAAATGCCGCCGCCATAGCCAGCTACGGCACTGTTGCCTGAAAAGGTGCTGTTGCTGATGTTCGCTGTGGAGCTGCTGTAATTAAAGATACCGCCGCCAGACTCATTCATTGCACTGTTGCCTGAAAAGGTGCAGTTGGTAATGTTCACTGTGGCATCAGAGTAGTTTTCGATGGCGCCGCCGGAATAAAATGCACTGTTGCTTGAAAAGGTGCTGTTGCTGATGTTCGCTGTGGCTTCATTGTAGTTATCAATAGCGCCGCCATAACCAGCGGCACTGTTGCCTGAAAAGGTGCTGTTGCTGATGTTCGCTGTGCCGTATTCATTATAGATACCTGCGCCATGATAATTAACGGTACTATTACCTGAAAAGGTGCTGTTGGTGATCGTTAGCGGACCGACGTAGTTAAAAATGCCGCCGCCATGATTACCTCCGCTGTTGCCTGTAAAGGTGCAGTTGCTTATGGTTGCCGTGCCTCTGTCGTTCATGATTCCGCCGCCGCCATAACCTCCATAGTTGCCTGAAAAGGTGCTGTTGCTTACTGACAATGAACTGAAGGAGTTATAGATGCCGCCGCCCAAATCACCGGCAGCAGCAAAGCCGTTAGCAATGGTGAGACCCTCAACATTGAGAGCTGCACCAGTGTATATCACCCTGTATGTGCCGGCGCCGCTTATGGTCAGACTGCCTGCGCCGGGGCCGTCGATCGTCAAGGCCTGATTGATCGCCGGCAATTGACTGCTGAGCGTAATGGTACCGGTAACACTAAAATTAATCGTGTCTGCACCGGTGCCTGCCGAACAGTCAATAGAGCCTGACTGATCGTTATTATTGGCATTGATTATCGCCTCCCTGAGAGAGCAGAGGCCGTTGGCATTCTGCTCGTCATTGAGCGTAGTTACGGTCAGAGTAGTTCCTACAGGCGGGATAGCCCATGCAGGGCTGATACCTGCAATAAATACCGTCAGAAATAGTACTGCAAATGAAACCATTGCGCCTTTAAACATATTCCTGCTCATCATAACTTACCCCCCTTTTTTGTCATTCCAGTTAAACTGTCTTGCTCTTGTTATCATTACATATTGATAGTGCTATATGCCTTTTCATGATTGCAGTAAATCCCGGTTTCTCAGCTCTCCCCTTTTCTTTCTTCAGGCCTTGGCAATAAACCAGGTGAAGGTGCTTTCAAAGGTAATGTTCTTCGCTTCGTCCAGGATCTTTACCCTGACGTCCACAAGGGTGCGGCCCCTTTCCGCCAGTTCCTTCTTTGCCTTCAGAGCGCTGTCCACTTCAATAAAGCCCGCTGAATAGAGTGCACCCTTTGCCGGGTTCTTATATTTGACATCCACCCTCCTGACCACAGGGAAATATGCCCCGTTCCAGTCGCCGAAGTTTCTTTCCAGTATCTCGCCGCTTGAGGCCTCGGCCAGCGCATATTGGGCAGAGGCGTGGACCGTGCCGAGATGGTTCTGATATTTTTCGCGGTCTTCAAGCATCAGGATCGTGTCAGGCAGGTCCGACGGCTTTAACATCAGGATCGTGTTGAACGGCAGGGCTAATACATTCATTCTGTTCCTTTCGTGTGAAGTGCTAATCATAGCAGTTCAGGAGTTGCGCTTACAAGGACTGTCCTCGTGCTCAATGGTACAAACGACACGCGATCGAACGCAGTCATCAATTCCGGGTATCAAGATGTGGTTATGGGCCTGCCATGTCAAGGGAACTTGAAGTTGACGGGTCGGGATAATTGATATAAGTTAGTATCAAGAATAGATTTCGATGCAACTGAGTCCTCAATTCAGGGGGGAAGTAAAGCAGCGGGACTTAATGAGAGCATGCCGGAATGCCGATGGATTAATCTTCGTTGTCATATTCGGCTTTTTTGTTAGGTTTACGCAGGGGGGGGGCGATACTATGAGCAATCAAAAAGGTAGTTGCTGGAGCCGGAGGGAGTTTATTGGAGGGCTCGCAGTGGCTGGGGCTGCTGCAGCGTTGGGCTTGCATCACGAACCAGTAGTTGCTTCAGTCGAACCTCCTCCCGAAACAACGACTCTGAGAATCCATAAGGGAAAGCCGGCATGCTGGGTGCCCCTGTATGTTGCTGAGCCCTTGCTGCGCAAAGAAGGGTTCACCGATATCCAGTATATATTTGGACATGGGCCGGAAGTTGCCAAGCTGACAAAGGAAGGCGCGATAGACCTGACCCCCGGCTTTACAGGCGCATCAATATACAATTTGGAACATCAGCAGCATCCGCTCAAATACCTGACAGGACTGCATGTGGGTTGCTATGCGCTGATCGGCAGCACACGTACCCGTTCGGTCCGTGACCTTAAAGGAAGGACTGTCTGGGCAGGAGCTGTCAAGAATGACGGGCCACACATCTTTTTTTCGACTATAGCGTCTTATGTCGGCCTTGACCCACGCACAGATGTCAACTACGTTTGGGTAAACAAAGATGAGGCAATTCGTCTGTTTCGCAGCGGTGAGATTGATGCCTTCATGTCTTTTCCTCCTGGTTCGCATGAACTTATGCATATGGGTATAGGCCATCTCCTGGTCGACACCAATGTTGACAAGCCCTGGTCCCAGTATTACTGCTGCATGGTTGCAGGGCACAACGATTTCATAAAGAAAAACCCTATTGCTGCCAAACGGGCAGTTCGCGCAATCCTCAAGGCAAACGATATCGTTGCCCGCAACCCGGCGATGGCAACAGCTGTTCTTGTCGAGAAGGGGGTCATCAAGGAGTCAGAATACATGCAGACTCTCCCGGAGCTGCAGCATATCCCGTACACAAAGTGGCGGGATTACAACCCTGAAGATACAATCCGATTTTACTCACTGCGCATGAGAGACATAGGCATGATTAAATCCAATCCTCAACAGTTCATGGACCAGTTTACTGACTGGCGATTTTTGAAAGGGCTGAAAAAAGAATTCGGACTAACGTGGTAAGAACAATGGGTTCAACTCCCTCCCAACCTCCCTTTTTTGAAAGGGAGGACAAATACCCCTGACGCTGTTTTCGAGACAATGACAGGAAATAATATTCATTCAAATAATGAATGCCCTGCGGTAGGGGCTGTTCACCCGTGACAGTTCCGGTAGGGGATGCAGCGTGGAGATGAAGGACTGGCTGCCCCGGATTGTGGCGAGGGCTCCCTTCACGGTCCATGCCAAGCTGATCAGCGCCTTCTTTGCAATCGTAACACTGCTTATCATATTCGGTTTCGTTGTTATCCAGGTACTGAGCGGTATCAACCGCCGCTCGGACGAGCTCAGCCAACTCCGGCGCAAAGTTGCAGCATTCCGCCAGCTTCAGCATGACACAACTACCCAGATCTATAGCGCCACTTCAGCTCTCCTTTCGCCTGAGGACGGAATGCTTGAAAGCGCTCTCCGTCAGCTAAACGAGTTCAGATACGACCTTGACAGGCTTCAGTTTGTAACGCAGGATGAGGTGGATCTTTTTGAAAGAATCAAAAAAGAACATGAGCAATTGATCCAGATGATTACAAAAGTTGTGGAACTGACACGGGGACATGAATTAAAAAAAGCAAACGAGCTTCGTCTCACGAAAACGGCCCTCCTGGCAGACACTCTCGAAAGGCTTACCAATGAGATGGTGAACAGGGCCGAGGCTGCCATGGAGGCAAAGGTGGACGAGAGTAACCGGGCGTATATGGCATCACGGTGGGTGGTCATCGGATTTGCTGTCGCGAGTATCGGCCTCGCAGTTCTGCTTGGGTATGCGGTTTCTTCATCGCTGATGGGGCCGGTCAAGCTTATGGATGAGCGGCTCAGGCAGATCGCATTGGGTGATTTTTCCAGAAGTATCGAAGTTCCAAATCAGGATGAACTCGGAACCCTGGCAAATAACCTGAACCGCATGAATATAGAATTAAGAAGCCTTTATCAACAGATCGAGATAGCGAGCCGGCATAAGTCGGACTTCCTGGCCAGCATGAGCCACGAGCTCCGAACGCCGCTCAATGCCATCATCGGGTACAGCGAAATGTTGGCAGAAGAGGCCGAGGACCGCGATCAGAGTGACTTTATCCCTGACCTGCAGAAGATCAGGGCATCGGGCAAGCACCTGCTGGCGCTCATAAACGACATCCTTGATCTGTCCAAGATCGAAGCAGGAAAGGTCGAACTCTTTCCTGAGACTTTTAATGTGAAGGCCCTGATAGTAGAAGTGGCCAGCACCGTCCAGCCTATGATCGAAAAGAATTCAAATATTCTCACCATTAACTCCGCTGACAATTCGTACGCCATGTACGCTGATATTACGAAAGTCCGGCAGATACTCCTTAATCTGCTCAGCAATGCCTGCAAGTTCACCGAACTCGGAACGATCACTCTGGATGCAGTCCAGGATTGTTCAGAAGGAACCGGCTGGCTTTCAGTGAGAGTAATTGATACGGGTATCGGCATGACCATGGAACAGATGGAAAAGCTTTTCCAGCCATTTTCTCAGGCGGATATTCAGACCGCAAGAAAATACGGGGGGACCGGTCTGGGATTGGCAATAACCAGACAATTCTGCGAGATGATGGGTGGGGAGATCAAGGTCAACAGCGAATTCGGCAGAGGCACGACTTTTACGGTAAGGCTTCCTATGGGAGCAGCACCGACCGAGGGTGATGTGCCGGGATCATAACTCCCCCTTCCCCCTCTTATCTTAAGAGGGGATGCCGAAGGCGGGGGCGTTATTCTAAAGAGTCCCGAAAACGTTTGGGATTTGGCAAAGGGAGGTATCATGCCCCTCTTTGGCAAAGAGGGGTGAGGGGAGATTTTTGAATGTATCAGCTTACTTATGAACTTATTAGTAATAACAGGAAAGGAGCTACATGCCCAGGATACTTTTGGTGGAAGACAATGAGATGAATCTGGATATGCTGTCCCGGCGGCTCCAGCGCAAGGGGTATGAGGTGGTGATCGCCCGGGATGGTGAGGCGGGAATACGGATGGCTGCGTCAGAACAGCCGGACCTTATTTTGATGGACATGAGCCTTCCTGTGCTTGATGGATGGGATGCGACACAAAGGCTCAAAGGGATGCCGGAGACAACAGCGATACCGGTCATCGCCCTGACGTCACATGCAATGGCAGGGGACCGTGAAAAGGCGATGGGGGCAGGCTGTGACGACTATGATACCAAGCCTGTTGATTTTGAGCGGCTGCTTACAAAAATAGAGGCGATCCTGAAGAGACTGGAGAAAGCATGATTGATCCGAAACACGAATCTGATCGTTCTTATCGGGCCTCCCTCGCCAACCTGCGCAATGACCTGCAGATGCCTATAAATGCAGTCATTGAATACAGTGGAATGCTGCTGGAAGATGCAAAGGGGCAAGGCCAGGAAAACTTCATGCCCGATCTGAGGAAGATCCATGCCCTGGGCAAGCAACTTCTTCTGCTTGTTGATGACAGTCTGGATGATACAAAAATAGGTGCTGCCTGGACAGAGAATGAGCTGGAAGACTTTAGCAGTGACCTGCGCCATGAACTGCGTACGCCCCTCAATGCAATCATCGGATACAGCGAAATGCTGCTTGAAGATGCCATCGGGCATGGACCGAAAGAATTCATCTCTGATCTTGAAAAGATCCGCGCTGCCGGCAGACTCTTCCTGTCCTTCATCGAGGATATCGCAAGCTTCACAAGGACCGGGAATAAGGGAAAGTCCACGGCTTCCGGGACTTCTGATACCTCGACCATGGTCCGGACTGTAATGAGTGACATCCCTCCGATCGAAGGGGGCCGGCATTATCCTGATACGGTCATTCGCGGGAATCTGCTTGTGGTTGACGACAATGAGATTAACCGTGACCTGATCTGCCGTCAGCTTGAGCGGCAGGGTCATACGGTCACTGCTGCGGGAAACGGACGAGAGGCCATGGAGATCATGCAGACCCGGGCCTTCGATATGGTCCTCCTTGATATCATGATGCCGGAGATGAGCGGTTACCAGATGCTGCAGCGTCTGAAAAGCAGTGATCTCCACAGGGACTTCCCTGTTATCGTGATCTCAGCCCTCGATGAGATGGACAGTGTTATAGGCTGCATCCAGATGGGTGCTGACGACTACCTGCTCAAGCCGTTCAATCCGGTGCTGCTGAAAGCCAGAATAAGAATGTGTCTCGAGAACAAGCGGCTCAGGGAAATCAGCGAGGCACTTGAACTCAGAAACCTCAAAGAAGAGGTGCAGCTCATCGCCGAAAGCCGTGCAATGCAGCAGGTTCTGGGCACAATGCATGCCGTCTGCAGAAGCCCTGTGAATGTCCTGATCCATGGAGAGACCGGCACAGGCAAGGAAGTGGTCGCCCGCATGATCCACCAGGGCAGTGACCGGAAGGACAAGACATTTGTAGCGGTCAACTGCGCCTCTGTCCCTGAGAATCTCATGGAGAGCGAATTCTTCGGATATGAAAAGGGTGCATTCACCGGGGCGATCACAAGCAGGGGCGGCCGCTTTGAGGAGGCCGATGGGGGCACCCTATTCCTGGATGAGATCGGAGACATGCCGCTTGCAATGCAGCCTAAGTTCCTGCGCGTTATTCAGGAGGGTGAAGGCAGCAGGCTCGGCAGCAATAAACTCGTTCGCTATGACCTGCGGATCATCAGCGCTTCGAACAAGGACTTGCGGAGTGAAGTCGAAAAAGGCAGATTCAGGGAAGACCTTTTTTACCGCATCTTTTCCGTTGAGATTCATATCCCGCCTTTACGGGAGCGCCGGGAGGATATTGTGCCCCTTACACTGTTTTTTATGAACAGGGTTTCCAGACGTTTCAATAAAAAGGTAAAAGGATTATCTCCTGAGCTGCTTAACTTCTTTGAGGAGTATCCCTGGCCAGGAAATGTACGCCAGCTTCTTCATGAAGTGGAGCATATGGTTGCATTGACCCCTGAAGGGGAGCGGATTTCGTTGAAGCATAGCTCGCTGGAACTCCAAAAATGGAGAACCACAGCTCCTTCAACTCTCGTGCAAGGCCTGTCCTGCATCGCCCTTCCCCAAAGAGTGGAAGAGATCGAGATCTCCTGCATCAGGGATGCGCTGACCAGGACCAGGGGGAATAAACTGCAGGCATCGAAACTCCTCGGTATCACACGACAGGGACTCGATAAGAAGCTCAAACGCTATAAGATAAGCGGGGATAGATGACGTTGATCAGCAAGCAATTAAGGTAACCCTTCAGTGGAACGAGGAAGAATCATAACCCCTCCTCACCTCCCCTTACCCCAAGGGGAGGAATAATTTCCCCCTCTTAAGCTAAGGGCCAGCAGTAGGCGCTTCAAGCAGTGGTTGGGTTATGTGAACTTGATCTCTCACTTATCTCCTGCATAGAGAACTGACTTGGTAAAATCGCCTCTCCCTTGCCCCGCAATAAAACATGTAACCAATCCGTGCTGAGTGCAAACCTGGTTTGCATATTGTATTAAGCAACAATTTCAAAGCGTTACCATCGAGCCCGCATTTATATAGACAATTACGTTTACACTTTGCTGGCAGCGCCCCTGATTACCATATTTGCCTTGAGATACTCTATCTTGTTGTAAATGAAAGGTTATTTCTCTTTTTAGCCGACTGGCATCATAGTTGAATATGGATTGTTAAAGGATCGGCAAGAATGGTTGAGGAGGTGCAGTATCAAAAGAATGACTCACAGCACCTTCGATTACATCGTGCTTGTGATCGGCATCCTCCTGACTGTCTGTGGACTCTGTATCCTGGGGATCAATCTGTTACGTAACTAGAAAGGAGGGAGGGAAAGGATTGAAAATAGTTGGGGCGCTGCGTATGCGGCAGATGCAGATGTGACAAACAACGAAAAGGAGAATGAATCATGAAAAAGGCAACGTATCTTATTATGAGTGTTTTGCTGGCCGCATTAACATTAGGCATGAGCACGAACATGGCAATGGCGGCAGATGTTGCACCATCCTACACAGAATCACCGGACGTATACAAGATGATCTCGGAAAACGAGCACTTCCGTGTCATCATGGCAACATGGAAGCCAGGACAGCGTGATAAATGGCATTCACACGCTGGTCCATCGACAATTTACCGCCTTACCGATTGCAATATGCGAGCTCATACCCCGGATGGAAAAGTTGTAGACAGGCCAATGGCAAAGAAAGGTTCGGTCGGCCATAATCCAAACATCACTTCTCATTCGCTGGAGAATGTCGGGACCGCCGATTGCCAGCTCCTGATCGTTGAAAAGAAATAGTTCTTAAGCGAAGCTGTAAAAAAACTAAGGAGGTGCACTATGGATGTAGACAGTGGATTAAATAGAAGGGATTTTCTGAAGTACGCAGCAGCGACCGGCGTTCTGGTCGCAGCCGGAGAGGCCTTGAACCCAGGCGCAAAGGCTGAAGCTGCCACGGGGGTCACCGAAGTTGATAAATTAACGCTTTGGGTGTTGGCGGACAACTACTTTGACTCGAATGTAAAGGACAACAAAATCACCAAGCGATATCGCGCTAAGCCCGGGAAATCAATGCATGCCGAGCACGGTCTTGCTTATTATATCGAGACCGTCATAGGCGGCAAGACCAGTACCTGTATGTTTGATTACGGCCTTGACCCGGTGGGGGTGATGAATAACATCTCCCTGCTGGGTCTTGATGTGGGGAAGACAACTGCCTTCAGCTTGAGTCACGGCCATTACGATCACTACATGAGTGCAGTGAGCATCATTAAGCAGAATCAGGCACGGATCGCTGCGGGAACCCCATTTTATGTCGGCGAGGAGGCCTTTGCCAGGAGATACGCGCTGCGGCCCGGGGCAACTGAACCAACCGACCTTGGACAGCTCAAGAAAGAAGATATCGAGGCCCTGGGGCTGAAGGTTGTAGAAACCAGAACCGCGGTTGAAATTGTTCCCGGTGCGTACTTTACCGGAAACATAGAGAGGACTACCAGCTATGAGAAAGTGCCGGCGAGTCTGCAGATTAAGCGCGGCGATAAGATAGAACAGGACACTTTTCCCGGCGAACAGGCTGTCTTCTTTAACGTAAAGGGAAAAGGCCTGGTCGTTCTTTCCGGATGTGCGCATTGCGGCATCGTCAATTCTGTCAAACAGGCACAAAAGATTGCCGGCACAGACAAGATCCATGCGGTCATGGGAGGGTTCCATCTGATCAATGCGAAGCCTGAGCTTATCCAGAATACGGTTGCCGATATCAAGGCGATGAAACCGGACTATATCGTGCCGACCCATTGTACCGGGTTCGAGGCAATTGTAGCGTTCAGCAAGGAGATGCCCAACGAATTCGTGATGAATACTACCGGCACCAAGTATACCTTCAGCGCTTAGGACTTCGAGAGATAACCATTACAACAGAAGGGGAAGCAGCAATCGGCTTCCCCTTCTGACGTTTACTGCAATAAAGATCCTTTAAAACACCGGCGTCAGCAAAAAAAGCCGCGCATCAATTCTTTATCCACCCTCTTCTGAGTGAATTATCCAGGATTACCCCAGCAAGAAAAGCTGCCCCCATGTTCCACATGGCAACAGCAGCCACTACGATCATCACATAGAACTCGGACTTCTTGTTTCCGATATCCCTCACCACTATTGCCAGTTCCGAACCCGCGAAAAAGAGGATCACTCCCAGTATGGCATTAGGGAATATCCTGAAGATGATCGAGATCGAATCGCTGAAAAAAAGTGCCATGAAAATAAGTATGCTCCCGAGGATAACCAGCGCACCGCCGGTCTTTGCTCCGAAACGGACATGACCTGCCATGCCGCCGGCGCCGTGACACATCGGAATGCCGCCGAAGAGAGGTGCGGTCAGATTCATGATGCCCTGTGAAATGGCAACCTTCTTCTCCGTCACCTGCCTGTCCGGGAAGAGCTCATTGTTCTCGGCAGTGATCGCAATGACCGCGTTGCCCAGGGTTAATGGGATCTGAGGAATCGTAAAGAGCAATGTTCCTGTAACAAGATCGTTCCATGTGATCATAGGGAGGCTGAAGACCGGCAGACTGAAGCCGATATGGATCTTGGCCAATTCCGTCATTATTTGAGGGTCCATGATAACAGCAGACACAACCCCGATTATCAGCAGAATGAACATTGCCGGTATTTTGGGATTTGCGAGAAGAAGGTATGTGACAACCAGGGCGATAATAGCCAGGACCGGTGACGTCCTCATCCGGTTGACACCATCGACCATGAAGGTCAGCCCCAGCCCGAGCATGATGCCGCGTACCACCGGTTTGGTTGCAAGCTTTGCTATCGGCCTGATAAGTCCTGTAACACCGGCAAGAAGCCAGAAAAGCCCTGTGGTGAGGCCTGATCCGTAAAGGGCAGCAGGGCTTATGCCGCCTGCGATGGCCGCTGCGCCGATAGCCTTCATAGGTTGTACCGGGATAGGCGTCCTGTAATAAAACCCCGACACCAGCAGCGTGATCCCGAACATGAAAAGAAGCCCGAGCGGAGGCATTTTCACTATGGTTATATAGGCAACGACAAAAGGGATAAGGGTGCCGACATCCCCGAATGCACCTGCCCATTCCATCCGATTGTAAAGATTTTTTGTCCTTACTTCTGTAGTACCTGCTTCGGTCTGCGCATCAGCGCCCTGCCCCTTACGATCCTTGCTATCTTTATTCACGATATCCCCCTTGCAGCGAGGGATATAACGAGTTCGCTTTTTGCAGCGTCTGACAGACTATTGGCTTCGACCTTCTCCATTAATTCTACCGCTCCGAACATTATAACGGTATTTTATACAAACCAGCCACCTGCGTAATCATATTGAAGGCAAAAAGAATGAGTACAATACCTGCAAGAATTATTGTCTTGGGCGATCTCACTGGCGAGTTATTCTCTTTTTTCATATTTTATTGTCTTCTATTTAATTTATATTGAACGACTTAAATGAGGCGCAAGGGCAACCAGCCCTTGAAAACCCGACAAGGTTAATCCTTGTCGCCTCGATTTTTTTGTTGGGGGTCTCTTATATATGTCTTGTAATAAATGGTAGTCCCATTCTCTTAAATAATCTCTGCTGTTCATCCGGAATTTCCATTTCGTAGTACCAGCCCCACCCGCCGATGAAAAGTATATCCGCATTTCTCCGTGACGCTTCTGCCACTGTGTTTTGCAAAACGTCATAAAAACGGCTTTCATCGCTGTGCATACCTTGAATATTGCCTTTCACTTTTATTGGAGCAACAGGAAATAGTATTGTTGAACCTCCAAATGGTCCCTCCTCGTCAAATCGTGCGACTGGAGTTGGCAAAATCTCTAATAGGAGAGGTCTGTGAGCTAAGCTGAAAAAAGTGTACACCAAAGTCGGGTAAAATACCAAGACGGAGG
>CAYXBA010000015.1:86627-91607 GCA_964463135.1 uncultured Nitrospiraceae bacterium | reverse complement strand
TTTGCTGGAGCCAGGAAAGGGAGTCGAACCCTCGACCTACTGATTACGAATCAGTAGGCAGTGATAGATAAAATGTTTTGTTTTCAATGGTTATGTGTTGACTGCAGTAGAAGGTTGACTAAAGGTTGACTGCCGCGAGATTATTTCTTGAAAATAGATCTGGCTGGCCCTGAAGAAATCAAATCTTACATCGTTTTTGCGACACCACTTAACAACGGAAGAAACCTTGTAAAGTCTTTTTGGATGGCTACAGGGGCAGCCGATCCACCAGTCCTGTGCAATGGTTCTTCGTTGGCCCTTACCGATGCATTCGTCAAAAAAAGGTCGTTCATGCCATGAATCCCAAAACATAGACATGAAGGCGTTGCCAAACAAGCCGACGGCGTGGTCGGGCTTCCTGGACGCCGTGCTGTTTTTGTATCTACTCCTGACAATAGTATCGAAAACCTCCAGGCCCCATTCATTCAATGCGATATTCACGGATACGCACACTATTCTGACATTCCCCTTGGTGTAGCCTTGCCTGGAATCTATCCGGTCTATACTGGGGGCATACGGGTTGCGATGATAACCGCTGATATTTTGGTATTGGAATTGCAGTCCCGTCAAGCAGCAACAGTATCCCTGCTTCTCAAGCAAAGTGATAACATAGGGCAGGTCTAACTCAAAAGCAAGACCTTTTTGTTTTGCGCGTTTACTGCAATCTCGCAGGTGCTGTGTGTAGAAAGTTTCAGTTTTCATGGTCTACCTGCCAGTAGCGGCTGGCAATGGTATTGTAGCTTATTTTTTACAGAAAATGTAATATATATCCGTTGCCGCCGTAGCTCAGATGGTAGAGCAGTCGATTCGTAATCGACAGGTCGTAGGTTCGATTCCTATCGGCGGCTCCAGAACGCAAAAACCCCCATAACCCGGTGGTCTGGGTTATGGGGTCGAAATTCAAAAAGCGGCGGTCAGGTCTGATACTACAGCCGCTGCCATCTCGCCATCTCGGCGGCCCTTCGTCGCGTCTCAAGATGTGCTTCACCAAAACCAGATGATTCCCGCTGTAGATTGTCAATATCCTGTTCGCAGCGCTCAAGGGCATTCATGTAATATTGTTCTACCCACGAATGATCAAAAAGCGATCTTCCCTGTGGTGTGCCCCGCTCAAAAATGCGCTGTGGATCCCTCGGGTCCACTACCATCGTTTCAATCTTTACGCCGTGCTCAAGACACATATTCTTCACATGCTCTGCTTCGCGGGCGTCCATGAAAACTACCCTGTCGCCGTCCCGTAGGCTTTCCACGAGTGAGGCTGTGCGGCCTGTTTGCCGTGAAGCCTGAAAGTAAATTCGTGCCGCGCCCCTGAGCGCCTGGCCAATTCCAAAATGATCCATACTACCTCCCATCCGTGCTTGGTGAAGCACTTAACTGATTATTTTGTTTGCCGTACCACTCCAGCACCCTGTTCAGCCGTTTCTTCCGCAGCCTTGCGGTTCTGGTGCTGCCGGGAAGTCTGGAGTGGTGAAGTCTATATGTTTTGTGTGCCTGGATAATCCACTCAACGGTAAATTTTGCCAGATGCTTAATGAATTCTTCCACAGAACACTGTAGGGCTTTCATTGCGGCCTCGAATTTCTCAGTGTCGTGTATCCAGACCGCTCTTCTGGTTTTTGGTGTTATCGTTAAGGCGTCGGCTTCGATTAGGGTCGGTCGTTTATCTTCCTTCATCTCCACACCCCCTCCAATAAACTATGCATTCTCTCCTTGCTGGGATGGCTGTAAACGGTTAGCAGGGTCTGGGGGCTGGTGCCGGTCTGCTCGGCGATGATATCGATCGGCACGCCCTTTTCAAGTAAATGCGTGACGTACCAGTGCTTTATCGCGTGAGCATTCATACCCGGCTGCTTGATAAATAGATCGTCAAGCGCCCTCGATATCCAGTGCCGTACCGTATCCGGCGTCAGACCAACGAGGTCCCCATGTGCCGGATTTTTACCATCTTCAGGAAGCTCAATAACTTCGCGTATTAACTCCGCAGTGCCCTTGCTGATCACGGAGATGCCCTGTCCGAAGCCGGACTTGGTGCGGCGAAAGCCTATCTCTTTCTGGGCAAGGTTCAGGTCTGATTTCATGGCCCCGCAAAGGTCATGCACGCGCCGGCCGGTCTCGGTCAGGATCCGGACCGCCATTTTCATGCGTAGGGCGTCGTGGTCACCAACTGGCCATTCATACTTACGTAGGGCCTCAACATCCTTGGTGGTCAGGACCCGTTGTTTCTGATCCGATTTCTGGCGCTGCTTGTCTTCTTTGCCTCTGCCATAGTTTATCCTGGCAAAGGGGGTTGCCGGAATCTCCCCTGAGTCATGCAGGGCCTTGAAATATAACCGGATCGGTATCAGCTTCGTGTATACCGATATCCGCTTGCAGGCTTTGGCCTCCAGGGTTGCGATAAATGCCCTGACATCGCTCTCGCTGGCTATTGATATATCCTCGGAGCCATAGAAGGTCTGGAAGGCCTCCAGCGCATCAGTATAGGCCCTGGAGGTGTGGGGTGATGGGTGCCGGTCCTGTGTGAACTGGGTAATGAATTCTGTGGGTGTCATGACTGTATCACCTCCAAGATATTCTCCATCCAAGCCACCTGGGCCTCAGTCATGCTTCCGTGCTGCCGGTCCATCATCCTGAGCACGAATTTCTGGGACCGGTGCCAGTAGCCGTCGGGGTCGTCCTCGATATCAACCCGTCCAGCGAGAATGTCGAGGTCGATATCTGTAATGTCATAGTGATCCTTGATTTTCTTGCTCATACAGCCTCCTTCCGTGAATGGGGTTTATGCAGTTTCCTTTGTGTGTCAGCGTGGGGTTGCCTGACATGCCCGTGACCTTGAGGTATTCGCAGCCGTCAATCACGACAATATTTATATTGTTGTCGCCGGTTACCGCTGAGGGTGCGGGTTTACATGCTGCAAGCGCTGCCAGTAAAATTATGATGGTGCATATCTTGCTCATCGCGGCATCTCCAGTACAATGCCCCTGCAATACTTCTGTCCATCCTCCACGATGATGTCAAAAACTGCATGTTCTGCATCGGTACGGTATATCCAGGAATAACCCTCTTCATCCCAGACCGCCTCAATTTTCAGGGCTGCGGCTTTTGCCTTGTCGTATCCGCAGAAATTGCAGGAGCAATCATCATCATGGTCCGATAATACGCCGTCGGGTGTGATATAGATATCTCCACCCTCAAAACAGGGGATCTCATCGTCGACAGCGCCCCTGAGTTCCGCGTTATCGTCGCTGTAGCCAAAAATTACGACAAGGCCTGCAGCTTTGGCCTCGGTTTCTTCCTGTGTTGTTATTTCTTTGCCGTATGATCTACCATGCAGTTTTGCTGCCAGTTCGTTTTTTGTCATAGTTTCTCCTTTGAAATTTCAAAAACCTGTTAACAGGTCTATTTTTTGTATTGTCCGCACATGCAGGTCTCAGTAGGCTTCTCCCGAAACATATAGCAGTACCCGCCGTGGTGTTCCATGGCTTTGTATTCGCAGCCGTCGCATTCGTCGCTGGTGTGGGCTTCCCCTGTGATCTGAGTACGGGGCGGTATGACGGTCATCCCGCATAGTGCCCATAACGCCACCCTAAGCATCTCTCTTCCTCCCCGCGGCGAGTCTATTGATAAACTCCCGGTGCTCTGCCCTGGCCTCTCCGAGACCGTAAGCCATAAGCCCTTCCGTTCTCATGTTGTCACCAAACGCTGCGTGCGCCATAGCCATGCCTTCTTTGCCGTTTCCGTAATCGACATTGACGCCTACGATAACGGCAACCTCGGGGATACCGAACTGCTCCCTGATCTTGCCGAGTTCTGCGAAAAACCCGTTAATATTCTTGTTGGCATCATCGCGGGTCTGCGGTGTGCTGAGTTTGCGATATCTGGCTTCGTCTCTGTGTGCTGTTGTCATGGTTGACCTCCTATAGATGGTTTATAAAATTCAAATACCTGTTGATAGGTCTGTTTATGCCTGACATACCGTGCCCTGTTTTTCTTCGATCAGGTCCAGGCATGCGGCCAGGACCATGGATACCCCAAGGCTGCCTATCAAGCTATTGCTTTCCCCGAGAGTGCATGCAACTTCTACAATATCAAGGGCTGCCTCCGTGGGGGGCCGGTCATGCTGCATCTTCTCGATCAGGTCCCGGTACGGTGCTGTTTCGGTTAAATAGCGTGGCCCCAAGAGGTCCCGGACGAGCTCCCGGGCCTCAGCCATTTTTGCTTTAAGGTTCACGAGACACCTCCAATAGTTTTTCAGCCATTCTAAGCGCGGCCCGGCAAGCCTCCAGTTCCGCTTTAAGTTCATCGACTCTCTGGGCCGGAGTCTTTCCTTTTGTTCTCTGGATCACCATCTCGAACTGTTCACCTATAGACTTTTCGGTCATCAGAATTGATAGATAATTATCTCCGCCGTTGTCTTTGAAAATCTTGACAAGTCCGTCCGTATATAACCGAAACAACGGATGGCTCAAGCTGAATTCTGCAGCTGTCTCGGTGATATGTGTCTCCAGTAATTCTGCGGTGGTCAGAGTGTTAATGGTCTTTTCCTGGTCCCGGATAATACGGCGATGATTGATAAGTGTTATGAGAAATTCTTTCATGTCATTTCTCCCTTGGCTTCTGGTATGTCCCACAAAAAACATTGGCTGGCGGTGTTTTTGCAATGATAACTGCATATTGATGTTTGACCGATATCCTTAGTGACAATCCGGCGTAAATGCCATAATCTGAGCCTGCCTCGATGCCCCAGCCTGCCTCGATGCCCCAGCCTGCCTTGATGCCTGAGCCTGCCTTGATGCCTTCGCCTGCCTCGATGCCCCAGCCTGCCTTGATGCCTGAGCCTGCCTTGATGCCTGAGCCTGCCTTGATGCCTTCGCCTGCCTCGATGCCCCAGCCTGCCTTGATGCCTGAGCCTGCCTTGATGCCTGAGCCTGCCTTGATGCCTGA
>CAYXBA010000015.1:0-86527 GCA_964463135.1 uncultured Nitrospiraceae bacterium | reverse complement strand
CTGAGCCTGCCTTGATGCCTGAGCCTGCCTTGATGCCTGAGCCTGCCTTGATGCCTGAGCCTGCCTTGATGCCCCAGCCTGCCTCGATGCCTGAGCCTGCCTTGATGCCTGAGCCTGCCTTGATGCCTGAGCCTGCCTTGATGCCTGAGCCTGCCTCGATGCCTGAGCCTGCCTTTAAATGGAATGCAACCTTGAGCGAACCGACAACCCTGATAAAGCCAGCAAAAAATAAACTTTTTGAGTATTCGGCATTGCCGGAAATTTCAAGAACTGTATCGGTACGGCCTGCATTATCTAGTAGCCATTGCGCCCATTCAGCTTTGTTTTCCTCTGCCAGTGCATCGAGAATCGCCTGATATTCTCCCTCGTCTCCAAAATTATCTTTAAACCATTTCCTGCCTTCCGTGCATGCCTTCTTTTCCTTTAACCACGTGCTTGTTATTTTCATGTATAGCTCCTTTTGTAATTTTTTAAAATCCCGCTAACAGGTATTCTCATTGTCGATATATGCCGGTGTTCTGCTTTCATGGGTTCCCTCCTGGTATGATGGATTTAACGGACATCAGGGGTTCGCCGTTAAATGAAATGTTGGTGGTAATACTGCCCTCATCATCGTCGTGCCATACCACGATATCTGGAAACAGCGTCTGAATCTGCGGTGGCAGTCCCGTCGTCTCCGCTTCCACGACAGACAGGGTATCCCTCAGCATCTGAGCCTGCTGAATCAATAGCGACAGTTCTTTCAGGCAGATGTCGACGCGATCCGGGGGGATCTTGTCGAAAATATCCTTGATGGTGCTTATTTCATTTTCAATTACCTCCTAACAGGTCTTTGTGTTTATGTATTGTTCCCAGTGCTGCAGGAGCCCGGTGTTCTTGAGCGCCTCAAGGAATCCGGGGGGATCGTTCGCTTTTGCGCGCCCCAGTAAATCCATAACTATGCATTCAGAATCGAATCCGGTTAATGCGTCTGCCAGTGCCGGGTTATGGTAAATCTTCTCATGGTGCTGGGTCAGTAAAATATTCCTGACATATGCGAGTCTGGCGCGGTAGTATGTGCGGTATCCTGGCCGGGTCATGCGGCGGCCTCCGCAAATAATGCAGGCTCCGTGCTTACCGCCTTCCTGCGCTTCGGTGTGGGCTTGGGCTCGTCGATATACTTAAACAGGGTTACGCCCTGGTAGCTGCCGCAAAATTGTTCTGCCGGGCATCCTCTGGTCTTGGCGTGCGGGGGTAGCAGGAATAACCTGCCGTCTTCGGTCCTGAACGGTTTATAGGTAGATTCCTTGATACTCTCGCCGAAAGCTCCGTCCTGCTTCCGGGATAGAATGATTTTCTTCACTCCGAATCTGAGCGCTTCCGGTACGGTGTCGGCGTTAAACCGTCTCCAGCCCTGGGCTATCATGGCAGCAATCCGGGTCTGCTCCTGCTCGTCGCGGTATCTGCGGGATGCATAATAAACCTGGCTGTCAAGGTTCTGTGTCTGCGTGGCATCGAGTGGCGGTAGCTGGGCCTTGATAAAGTCGGCAACGTCTTTAAGGTAGGGATATTTCCCTGATTTCATAAATTCCTGATACTGCCCGAAAATCCAGCTATTAACTGGGCACTCCTGGCGGTGATATAATTCTTTGCGGGTTATCGTGCTTAATGCGTCAAGTACATCTTTCATGGTCTGTCTCCTTCTGGCAGGGGTTCGGTCTCCCGTTCCCCTGCCTATTAGTGCTTGCTGGTTTATATATTAAAACAAACTGAGCGTTGGTTCTGCTGGGGCTGCTGCCCTTACTGCGCGTTTCGGTGCCTTCGCTGCGATCTTCTCGGCGTACATGGTCATCCATAAATCATTTGCTGGCTGTGGCCTTGGGCTTGGGGTCTGTGGTGATGGTATCACCTTCCGGGGGGCGTCGTATCCAATAAATCCGGTCATGTCCTGGGCCTGCGCTGCCTTGCCCTGGAATAAGCCCTCAAGGGTGTTGTTATCGGTCTTGATATCGTCAAGCATGCTCTTGGCAAGGTCTACCAGTAATGAGCCCTCATCTTTATATCCACTGAGCCCGTCGTCTGTAAGCTCTCCGTCAATCATCTCCGCTGCCTTTAGCTTCTTCGCTACAAGGGTTAGGGCTCTCTGCTGCATGGTCTTGGCATAGCAGGCAAAATAAACCCGTACCGGCTGAGTCTGCCCTATCCTCCAGCTCCTGCGGCTGCTCTGCCTCATGGTGTAGATATTGAAGTCGATTTCATAGTAATAGATGGTCGGAAAATCAATTAGGTCCAGACCGGTCTTGACAAGCGCGGGGTTGCATATCAGGCAATCGATACCCTCGGCAACGGCTGCGCGAATCCATGCCTCGCGTTTCTCTGCCTTTACTGTGGCCTTCATAACTGCAACGGTAAGCCCTTCCCTTTCCAAAACCTGCCGGAGTCTGGGGGTGATATCGCGCTGATCCGTATGTGTAGCATAAACAAGGACCCTGCGGCCCTGGCTGCGTTCGGCCTTCACTGTATCTATAAGGCTCTGCTCCTTAGGGTACGTTGTTTCGGGGTCCTCGGGTAGGTCCGGGTAGGTCAATGTTACCTGCAGATACTTTGACAGCATGCGCTTGTCGTTCTTGGCAAGTGCCTTTGCAAGGTCGGCTTTCATCTGCTTTTCAAGTAGTGCATACTGCATGCCCTGTGCCGGCAGCATCCGGCATTCAATCGGGGTCTCGGTGTAGCTTGGTAAAGCGTTGTCGATATCCTGCAGATTAATAAAAACGGCTTTATCGATCAGATGTAAAATAATTTCAGGCGATATGCCGGGCTTCTCTTCGATACGGGCGGGGCTGGTTTTCCTGCGGCTGCTCCTGCCGTCGCTCTGTATCTCAGTTTCCTTGTTGATGGTCCACTGTATCCCGTATTTCTTTACAAATTCATGCTCTTCTGTGTATTTGTACTGTTTTTTAAAGCCTGCACTGAAACGGTATAGCAGATAAAACAGCGATGATGATTTGCCTCCGAATATAGTACCGGTCAGGGATATGGTTTTCCTGCATGCTCCCGCAAGGGTGCCATATGCTTGACCATTTGCGCTTCCTTTCGCCTTCCCTTCATGCACCTCGTCGATGATCAGTAAATCAAAATAGTTCTTGTTCCGCTTTGCGATATAATCAGCCAGTGCGTACCGGCGCGGTCCTTCCCGGTCCGCTGTAAAAAATGGGGTCCCACATTTCCGGGTCACTTCCTCGAATGAATTATCAGGGGCCTGCACGGTTTCTGTATATTCATGCTGGCAGAACTGGCGCCGGGCTGCAAGCTGCTTTGCCTCCTGCACGGTCCCGGTCCTGGGGTCAATAATCATGGTATGACATACCGGGCAATGTGCGAGTTTATGATATTCTACGGTTTTATATTTCACAATATTGCCGTCGCCGTCTTCCCTTGTGGCCTCCACTGTTACGGGTTTCGTCTTCGTGATATAATCAGGTTTCCAGTAATAAGACAGTTTTGATTTCTCACGGGATAGGATAAAAAATGTTTTATCGTAAAGCGTGGCCTCAGTCTTCGCGGCTTCAAAGTCCCGGATCGATCTAATTTGAAAAACCTGTAGCCGGGTACTCTTTGGGAAGGTCTCGCGGATCTCCCGTTCCCATTTCTGCGTAAGATGCGGCGGGCATACTATCAGGTTTGTGGTTGCTGTCGCGCCCATGATATGGGCTATGGCGTTGCTGATCGAGCTTTTGCCTGAGCCCATCTCGCCGATAACAAAAAGGCATTTACCTCCCTTGTCTGCCAGAAGCGTTTTTGCGGCCTTCGCTATATGCTCCTGAGCGGTAAAGAGGGGCTTCCCTAACTCCTGGCTGCGGGTCTGCAGCTGTGCAATTGCGGCATCCTCGGCGCTCATGTCGCTGGTTATATCATAAACAGGCGTAAAGCGGCGGTGTATGTTCTCGGCTATTGGGTCCTTGAATTTCTCTATGAAGTCAGCAAGGGAAAGCGTGGTAGCTGTGCGCGTGCCCTCGGTAATGTGCCGGGTTGTCGTGGTATCGTCAAGTGTGGTGGTCGGCATGGGCTCGGGTGATCCTCCTTTCCTCAAATTCTGCTGCTCTACTACGTTGTTAAGCCATATTTCAAGGAATTCAGTAAGCTCCCGCTGTGTCTCGGGGTCGGCAATGCCTCCGGTGATGCTGTGGTCTAATACGTCCTGATAGCTCCGATAATCCTGGAATGTGGTTGCTGCTAATCCTCCAGTTGCTGGCCAATAAAAAACCACCATATCCGGGTCCGGGACCATATCGCCGTTTTGTTTGTAGTAGTGCGAAAATGCGAATCTATAGGCGTAATGTCTCTTGCTGTATCCCTGGGTGTCGATGTGAAACGGCATAAAAATGGGGCGTTCGTCCTCGGGGTATGCGTTAATCTTCCGGGCGTCTTCGTCGTTCTTTATCATCTCGTCAAGGATCGCGGTTATTATGGGGTTGGTGATGGTGTGAAATTTTGCCATAGTATTATCCTGCCTTTCTGCCCTGGGTGGGGCTGTCACTTGATCGCCATAAACTGCCCTGTATTCAGGTTAAACGCTGAAATCACGGTATTGAATTTCTCTTTCTCGGTTATCTCTGTAACCTCTTTTTCCTTGCCGTCGTCGGTCTGCTCGGTCTTCGTGTTGCGTTCGGTGTGGCTGGCTTTGAATGACCGGCCTTTAATGATCAACCTCGTGCCCTGGTTGTCGTCTAATATCTGATTATTAATAAAACCTGATGCGATTAGCAGGGCAAGGTGCCCTTTTTTCAGTGGCATCAGGGGCCGGATCGTCGGGGCCTCTTTCGGTGCGAATATCTCATCAAGTTTCCGGGTATCTGCCCATATGCCTTTGACCTGAATAATTCTATATGCTTCCTCGGGGTCGACGTGCTCGCCGATAAAATAAAATGGCTGGTCCTGCGGTGTACTTGGCAGGACATAGACTGGGGCGTCCGGGCGCGGTAGTTCGGGCAATAATGAGGGCTGCGCGGGGTCCAGCATATTAAAGGCTGTTGAAACGTGCTCCAGTTCCTCTTGAGCGCGGGGGTTCGGTGTGTTGTCCAGCTTCCGGGTCCCGAAAATCACGATCTGATTAAAGGCCTGGTATTCCGGCTCCTGAAATTTATAAACCCTGATGTTTTCATAATATGCTGCAAGGTGCCTGCAGGTCTGTTTGATCAGCCGGACCTGTGGGATAACCAGAACGAGTAGGCCTCCCGTAGTCAAGAGGTCCGGGGTCTTGGTGATCAAAAATTTATGCTCAAGTCTGCGGTCGTCGTCGCCCGAGAAATCATAAGGCGGGTTTAAAAATAACAGGCTGTAGGCGTCGGCCTTGGTCCTGGCGGTGAAATAGTCGCCGGTGATTACGTTATCGAGCTGCTGCCGGGCTTCCGCTGCGCGGTCGCTGTCAAGTTCTATGCCGTAGGTCGTCATACCTCGGATCATGTCCTGCAGCTGCCTCATTGCTGCGCCTTCCCCTGCACACGGGTCTATGGCGCGGGTGATCCCTGCGGGGTCTGTGGGCGCGATATGCGCGGCGATACGTTGCATGACTGTTGCGGGTGTCGGGTAAAATCCTGCCTTTGCTTGGCCTGCGGGTCTCATGGGGTGGCCTCCTGCTTCGTATATTTCAGGTGTTTGCGGTGCTCCTGTTTTATCCTGTGGGCGGGTCCCTTGCCGTTGATGTCTGTATATGCTACGGTCAGCATATGCCATTTTCCGCAGCTGCACTCTGCCTCTTCCTCGGAGATAAATTTCAGGGCGTGGGTCATAGCGGTATCTCCTGGCCGGTGGCCTTCTCGATTGCCTGCCGTGCAATTTCTCGCATGCCGTCGAAGTCGTCAAGGATCGTTACGGTGTCGGTGTCGTCGTCGTAGGCATGCTCGAAAATCTCCTGCAGGGCCTCCAGCATGGCGGGGGCGGCTGCTACGATCTGGGCGTTTTCGGCTGCGTATGTAACCGCTATATTTTCCCCTGTTTGTTCGCTGATAATTAGGCCTTGGTGGTTGCCTGTTTTTGCTGTATACCATGGTCCCGGTGTATGTGAGCTCATTTATTTTTCCTCCTGGTAGTGCATTTCTGATATCCTGATACAGCTCTGAAACTCGATATCTTTTTTCTGGCAGTAGTGCCGGATATCTGCCAGTAAATCGGTTACTGCCTGATAATTCGGTTCCTCGGGGTGGTCCCTATAGTCCGGGTGCATCTCCCGGTATGCGTTTATGACTGCGGCGGCTCTGTCGGCGCGGGCTTCGTTTTCTGCTTTCATGGGTCTCCTTTGTGCCTGTTATTGGTGGCTGGTTTATGTGAGTAAAAATAAGGACCGCTCGGCGGCTATGCCTCTTTAAATCTCCGGCTCTGTATCCCTTCCGTTATCAGGGCCGTGATCTTCTCCGCCCATAGCGTTATTTTTTGGCCTTGGATATCTCCGTATCCTGGCAGGTCCGTGATTAGCCCTTCCTCTGTCATGGCGGCTATCAGGTCCTGTGTCCATGCCTGATGGATCGGTAGGCTTAACGCTTTATCAAGATACAGGTATAGGCTGCGGGCGCGGTCGGCGGGGTCGCTCTCGGGCCTGAATAGAAAAATTATGTCTCTGGTTGATTGATCGATATAACCATAGCTCGCTGCTGTTGGGTAAAAAATAACATGGTCCAGCTGCCTGGCGGCGTCGGCTCTGATAATCATAGAGTTAAATGTTAAATCTGCGGCCATACCGTAATGCTGGGCGTTGCTGGTGCTCGGGGCTGTGATCAGTAATTCCGCCTTGCTGAATATCGCGCCGGATATCGCCTTGATGTGTGATTTATTGCCGAACATCGATAAAAAAACTATGTTGTGGCCGTAGGGGTCAAAAAGTATGGCGTCTGAGTATGCGGTAAAACCTGCGTATTGGATTTTTGAGAGGTCGGGCGCGGTCATGGTCTGGGGTCCTCCCGGAATGTCCATATCACTATACGATTATCGCCTTTCCTCTGCGGAGAATACTGCATGCAGTAAACGGTAACATGCAAATCCTTTAATACCAAATTCCCTCCCCAGCTGGCAGATGACATACTGTTTTTTATCCAGTCGTCGGTGCCTGCATCGTAAATAAGCCTCTGGTCGGGCTCGGTGAAATATTGTTCTTTCAGGATCTTCTCGATTTCATCTTTTTTTGTCATGTCATACCTCCCGAAAATCTGCAAGGGTATAGATATCCCGCCATGATTTCTCGCAAGCTGCGCAACTCATAACCTGCAGGGCTTTCCCTTCCTCGATCTCTACTTCCTCGCCTTCTATCTGCCAGTGCCCGCAAAAAGGACATTTTGAGGGGTCCCGGATATAATCAGTTTTCCCCGTGATCAATTCCGCAAGGGTGATTGTTTCAATGCTCTCGATAAGCTGCCGGGCCTGGGCTCGGGTCTCTTCTGCGCCGGGTGTCTGCGGTATCATTTCTAAAACCTGTTGCAAGGTCTCCAGTAACTGAGGGGCGGCGGCGTGCAATTTGCAATAAATCAGCCTCGCGCCATAGCCCGTTAAATCGTCAAGTAACCGGCATCCGCAAGCGGCGCGGGCCTCTTCCTCGCCTTCCTGTAACCATATGTCAGAATCTGTTATCTCGTCGTCTGTCTCGGGGTGGTCTGTCATTTTCAATTATCTCCTTTCAGGTCAATGTTTCTGAAGTCAAAAACCTTGCTGCCTCTGGCGCGGGCCTGCTGCGCTCGCGTTCTGATCTGAGCATTTATTTTTGCTCTGCCTGCAATCCATTTCTGGTGCTCTGCCATTTCCTGCACTGTATTAAATCCTAACGCTTCGGCTTTCTCCTGCTTGTTTGCCATTTCAAAAATCTCCTTTCAGGTCAATATTTAAAAGTCTGGTCGGTGTCCATAACTCTTTTTATGGCGGCGTCGCTGTACTCGGCGGCGGTGAATGGTGCAACGGTCGCTGCAACATTCATAAACCGGCATCTGCTGCCGATAATCCGGGCCGGGTATTTCTTGCCGTCAATGATAATACTGCAGGACCTGCCTGCGTAGTCGTCGCGGTTTATCATTGGCATTGCCTCCAGTCTGTTGAGCGGGGGGCGTGTGCCTCTCCCTGAATCATGATAGTTTTTAGCATGGCGGCTCTGTTGGGCCATACCTGATATATAACGTCAAAATTAAGGCTTCCGTCTCCGCCTGCGCTGCGGCGTGCTGTGCGTTCTGGGTGCTCGGGCGTGTGTTTTGTTGAGTCGGCAAATGATAGGGTATATTTTTTCATGCTATCGCCTTCGCGCCTGCGTGCTGGTTGACTGCCGGGTTTATTGAGATATCGCGGCCTGCTGCTGCTCCGGCGTGGTAGCTGGAGCTGTCCGGCCTTGCCTGGCTGCCGCTCTGTTTGCGGATTCTGGGGTATTTATTGCGCGTGTATATCTCCACTGCATCGCGTTTGATTAATACAAGGTCGCGGCCTGTTGCGGCATGGGTCTGAACTCTGTTCTCGGTCCGGTGCTGGCTGGCGGCTCTGATGCTCTGCAGTTTTTCACGTATCCCGTGCACTGCGCCGATTTTAAAGCTGTCCCTGAAGCGGCGGGTGTTCATGCCTGGCGGTGTCGGCGTGTTGGCTGCTATCCGGTCAATGGTGCGCTGCAGGAACATAAAAACATAATCAGCTATTGCGGTATCCGTCGGCGTGCCGATAAATGCAATGATGCTGCCTGGGCCTGAGTGGTTTTTATGGATCAAATATTTACAGCTGAAATGTTCTGCAGCAACATAGGCAAGGTCCGACAACCAAGTCGGTAATGTGCAGTATCTCTGATCGTGGCAGTGTTCGTGTACGCTCTCGGGCTGCTCCTGCAGGTCCACTGCTTCAAGGTCGTAGGCCTCCAGTAACTGACGGGCTTTCTCGGCGGCGGCTGCGGCTTCGTGCTCGTTGCTGCTGGTACTGAGGGCAAGTAATTTTTTGATCTTCTCAATTATGGCGGTGCGTTTGTCTGTTGTCATTTCTGTTATCTCCTTTCAGGTCCTTAAAATATCGTGCCGTTGGCAACAGCAACAGTGCGGTCTCGGCATATCGTTATCTTGTGCGGGCCTTTGATCGTCGCGGCGTGCTGGCGTGCTTCTTTCCTGGTCGTCCATGCGCTATGGCGTTTTCCGTCGATATGGATTATATGCATTATTCCTCCTGTGAATTCGTAAAACCTGTAAACAGGTCTGTTAATTGGTGCGCTCCCGGTCGCCGGTGATCTGGGACCGGGGAGCTCGGCGCGGTCTGTGTCCCTAGAATAGGGATATCTGCGCGGGTGTCTGCTGCCTGGCTCTGGCGGCGGCGGGCTGCCGGGGCTCGGGTGTGGTTGCTGCGCCTGCGATTTTAACGGGCCTGCAGGTATAGCACAATATTTGATCTGTGGCGTTGTCGTCGTCAATCGGCTTGCCGCATGCGTCACAATCTATAAATCTCTTGATTGCCGGGGCTGGTGTTTTCCATGGCATACAATGCGCCTGCCTGTCTGCGCTGCACTCCTTGCACGTCGGGGCGCATGACTTCCGGGTCTCCTGCGGGTCTGTAATGGTGCGGCTGCCGTCTGAAAAAATAACAAGTGCACGCCATTTATTAAAAGTCGTGCTGTAAGTCCATCCTAAAACCTCGCCGGGCTCGTATCTCCCTGAGATATAAAACAGGGTCGCTGCTGTGGTCTCCGGTATGGGGCCGCGCGTGTCTGTGGGGCCGGGTCTATAGGTGTCGCGCTGCTGTAGTGTTGCGATATATGCCGCGAGGTGGGCGGCGTCCTGCTCGGCTTCGGTCGTGGTCTCTGGTGCGGCTTCGGGCTCCGGGGCGTGGTCGGCTTCAAAGTCTGCCTTCTTCTGTTCGTTCTCGCGGTAGCATGCCGGGCATATGGCGCGGGCGTTCTCGTCTGTCTCTGTCGTCTCTGTCCCGCAAGATATACAGGGTTCCGGGGCTGTCTCCTGCGCGGGTGTGGGCTCGTCGTCCTTCCGGGCGGGCCTGCCTGGGCATTCTGCCTCTATGATGCTGCAGTCCTTGCACGTTGTAGCTGTGCAATGCTCGGGCCTGTAGGCGTCGGGGTCGTCGGCTTCCTCCGGGGTGCTGTCCAGTTCTGCGCGTAGGGCTGCGGCGGTTGCCTGTATGGTCTCCGGGTCGGTCTCTGGGGCCTGGGCCTGTGCGGTGCCTTCCTGTTGTACTGGCGGTGTATATCCTGCCTCTGTGTGTATGCGGTCGCGTTCTGCGTCGTGCTCCTGCTCGGTAATTATGCGGAGCTGCTTTTTTAACTTGTTCTCTATCAGCTGCCGGGCCTGCTCCGGTGTGAATACGTCTAGCATATCGGTCTTTGATTTCCGGGGCGCGGTTAGTAGCTGCGCGGGTGCGTCAAGGGTAAAATAACTAATTCTTCCGTCTGCTGCGTATGCGTTTAAATATACGTCGTCGGCGGCCGCTCCGGTGCTGATACTGCAACGGTTCCATTTCTGCATGCGTTCGGATTTCGCTATTGTGTCAATCATGATGATATAGCCGTTCTCGTCGTATTGGTTGCGGGATAACTCGGCGGTTATGCCTGCTATCTGAATAGCAGTAAAGCTGTTAAAATGGCTTTTTCCGGTCATGGTCAAGGGCTGGCGGCGTGCTGGTGCTGTCGGTGCTGCTCCGGGCTCCTGCTCGGTTGCCGGCGTCTGAGTGTGCCCGCATATCTTCCGCGCTGTCTCTGTGGTGCGGCTGCTCTCCTTTGCATACCATAATTTTTGGAACTTACTCCAGCGGTAGCCGCTCGCTTTCAATGTGTCAAGGGTGGCGGTGTCGGGCTTGGAGGTGAATTTTATTTCTATTCCGTTTTTCTCGGCGTTGCGGGTCATCGTCGCGCCGTATCTGCCGGGCGCGGGTGTGCCTGCGTCGTCCTGGGCCTGCTGCGGGCTCGGTGCCTCCGGGCTCGGTGTTGCGTCCATGCTGCGGGCGTGGCGGTATATCTCCTGTGTGGTGTCGCGGTCGTATCTCCCGGAAATAAAAGTATATAGTCCATCGCCGGGGGTTGCTGTCTCTGGGGCGTCTGAGATATCGTGCCCGAGTTCTGCAGCTGCTTTAATAATCAGGGCCTTGCTCTCGCTGCGCTCGCCGAATGTATACTTAGCACCTCCAAAACGGTCAATAAATGCGCTGTGGGTATATGTGTAGCTGTCGGTCATGCCGTCGAATGAGCCTTCCTGATACCGGTTAATAATAGGGCGTACTGCTTCGCCTGTGGGGCCGTCTGTCCAGCTGGCGCGGATATCATCGCCCATAGAAAAAGAACTGGAAACGACTTTAAAAGCTACTCCCGGAAACGTGCGGGTTAACTCGGTCTTAAGGTTTGCGGCTCCTGCGGCGTGTGCTGATTTGCCGGGGGTCGCGGTCATAGGTGTTAAAAATTTGAATTCCTCGGCGTGTCGGATCGCGGCGGCTTCGGCTTCCTGCTGCCGGGTGCGTTCGGCGGCTGCGGCTTCGTTGCGGGCTCTCGTGGCTGCGCGCTCGGCCTGCTCCTGTGCCTGCTGTTCCGGGGTCGTGCGGAGATCTTCAACGGGCATGTGCTTATTAAATATTGCGGCTGCCTGGGCGATTATGCCGGGTATCTGCTCGGCGGTGATCGTGCGATACTGCGGAGCCGTGCCGGGCTCGGGTGTCCATGCCTGCAGGCTGTGAAAGAATAAGTCGACATCGCGCTGATATCCGGCGGGGTCGGCTATGGTGTTAAAACTGAAGGGCGTGTATATATGGTATCCTCCTGTGCTTTCGCTGTGCTGGTCTCCGATAGTTCCCCTTAATTCGCGTTTATGCTGCGCTGTGGCTATCATATCTTTTATGGCGCGGGTTAACTGTTCAACGTCAGCTTTCAAGGCCTTAACTGTCAAGGTTTCGGGGTCTCCGGTTGGTGTCTTCCTGCCTGTTTTAATTGTCCATGTCTTTGCCATTTAATTGCCCTCCAGTTCTGTCCAGCGGTCGGCGGCGGCGTCCATTATGTCGGCTGCCTCGGGGTTGCTCTCTCTTATGTAGGCGGCTGCCTCATCAAAGCTTGTATCTGCAAGGTCAAGCCTGCCGATTGCAGTTAAAAATGATATTACTATGGCCTGTACGTCGTCGCCTGTGGTCTGCTGTTTTATTGTTGCCTCTATGCGTTCTTTGTTGGTCATCATGTCGGGGGTCTCCTTGGTTAAGTGGTTTGTCCATGCCGGGTTATGGCAGGAAATAACGGTGGTGTCGGCTCTGTCTTTAAATTGTACGGTTATAAAATCCGTGGCTGCCTCCAGCACGACGGCGCGGGCTGCTGTATGTCCTGGCCTGCCGTCGTTGTAGGTTATGCGGTCGCCGGGTGCTAGGGCTGCGAGTTCGGCGGGGGTCATCCTTTAACCTCCACGGTGATCATGTCGGGGGTGGTGCCTCGCTCATATGCTAATAATTCACGGGTTGCCTGTATCTCGTCGCGTGTTGTGCCGTCAACGTCATAAATGCAAATGGGGCGGGCCTCAAAATTAAATATTATTTTCATTTTGTTTATCTCCTGTGGGTTTTATTTTCTGCTGCTCTGTCTCTGCGGGCTCTGGCTCTCTGCCGGGCCTGCTCCTGTGTTGCGTGGTCGTGGTCTGCTATTGCCTCCAATGCTGTCATTGCTCCCATGGCGGCGGCAATTGCCAACATGAGAGCAAGGCCTAAAGATATTTGTATCATGCTATGCCTCCCTGAGTAGGTTTCTGAGCTGCCGGTATTTCTCGGCGTCGGCTTCTGCTGTAGCTGCGCGGCGTTGCGCGGTGCATTTGTCGGCGTGGTATTCCTGCATCCGGGCGCGGTCGGCGGCGGCGTTGCGCTCTGCTGTCTCTGCTCTCTGCTCAAGCTCGCGGATCTTCCTATTATTGCGCGGCGGCTGTTCTGGTATGTGTTTTCCTTGCGGGTGATCTCTGCGCTGCGGGCGGCGTGTTCGCGGTCTGCGTCTGCTCTCCCATGGCTTTATAAACTGCAAAGGTTAAGAGCCTGCGGTCGGCGCGGTGCTCGGGTGCGGTGAATATCTGGCGGATCGTTTCCGGGTTTGATCTGGCGTAAATGTCCTGCAGGTCGCACATAAAGTTGTTGGCCTGTGGGGTGTTTACGGTCTCGGCCCATGCCTTAAACTCGGCTGGTGTGGTTATTTTTGATGTACGGTCAAGGGTTGGCGTTGCTGTCGTCATGGTCTGTGGGTCTCCTTGTGGTTTTATTTTGTGGGCCTGGCTTGCTGCGTGCCTGCCGTTGGGGGCTGGTTTCTATCTGCAAATATACTGCTCTGTGATATCAAGAGGCGGTATTTTTCCGGTCATTACCTGAGATATGAGGCGGTCAATCTCTGTGCCGTGGGCGGTGTATTCTCTGCCGTTTGCCCGGAAAATAATATAAGTGGTGTCAGGCGTGTGCTCGGGTATGGGGTGGCGGTCTGTGGTTGTCATTTCGTGGGCTCCTTCCGGGTTTTAAGATAATCTCTGATTATGTTTATTGTCCCGATTACAGGGATCGCGTATAAAGGGATAAGGGCGGCGATTATGATCAATAGTGTGATGCCTGCGGCGGGTTCGGTCATGGTGTTATCCTTTCCGCTCGGTAATCTCTCCGGTATATCTGCCGTCACAACATGCAAAAACATATGTCAAGGTGTCGGCGTCGTAGCTTTTAATGCTGCGCTTCCCGCATGCGGGGCAAAAATTAACGGTTACTTCAAAACTGTCCTTCTTGCCGTGAATGCTGTTTACTTCTTTTAACATCTTGGTTATTGACATTTTTTTCATGGTCTGTGCTCTCTTTCTCCCTGCCTATGACGGGGGCCGGGTGCCCTGAATGGTATAGATACATTTCAGGGCTCGCGCTCATAACGTCAAGCCCTGAATGAGTCTATATAATTCAGTGGTGTCTTGTTGTGTTGTCGTGCTGCCGTCGCGGTTGCTGGGCGTGGCGGCTGCTGCCTCCCCTGTGTTATGTGCCTGAGCACTGCCGGCGGTGCCTGCTCGGTCGTTGGCTCCCCGCTGCCTGCTGCTCCCCTTTATCTGCGGGGGTGGTCTCGCGTGGTGTGTGCCTGCCCTACATGCTGCCGGGTGGGTGGTGTCCTATATGTTGTCAAAGAGCTTGAGCGGTGCTGCTGCCGGGGTGCTCTCCGGCGGTGCTGCTGTATTTCTATTGTTATATATGCAATGTGCCTGCCAGCGTGCCAGTGTTTGGTTGTTTTTTTAGGGTATAAATAAAATAAATAATGCTTTATTATCAACGTGTTATAGCGGCATAAGAATTATTAATAGGGGCTGGCATGGGGTTTATGGTGGCGTTGGAGCCCTGAAATGACAAAAGGTGTCATAGCCTGCCATTGTTTGGCAGTAGTGATTTTTATTGTTTAATATCAATAGGTTATGGGATGGCGTTTTATGGTGGTTTGCCATGTTTTGTCAGCTGTCTTGGGAGTTGTGGCGGGGGTGGCATGGGGTTTGCGCTGGGGGTGGTGATACTATATATTGTGGTTGGCATGGGGTTGTATACTATATGTTGTGGTTGCTGTGGTGGCAGCACTACATCTTGTGGTGGTGCTGATTCTATAACACTACATCTTGTGGTGGTCGTCATGGTTCGGCACTGTACCTGATGACTATGCAAATTTTTGCATAGTGTGCAATATTTTGCATACATTCAAAAACATGCAACAACAACCAAACAGTGCCGGATCGTTGCCAGCTGCGCCCGCAAGGTCGGCACGTTTCCGGGTCTGGATGGGCTCCAGTTGGCCTCTCCCTGATAATGTATATTATCAGGCCTATAATATTCAATCATTTCAATTAGTTATGTTGCTGTACTGTCTTTTATGCCTGCAGCATGCCTGATGCATACCGGGGTATTGACCTTTTGCCGGGGGGCCTATCACGGCCAGGACCAGTAGCTGTCAAAATATCGCTGATACCTAAAACCGACCAAAAATGACCTCGCCTGATCCAGATCACTGCCCTCGCCCTGCCCTCCAATAAAAAGTACACAGCAAAATCGTCGTCCTCGAAAATGTACCGAAAAATGACCTATTTTTGCCCTAAAATAGAGAAAAATACATCAAAAACACCCTTTCAACCCCTCACGGATGGCTTAAACTAGCCATCTAAGGCAAATTTGCACTAAAAAACTCTATCGTTGTTTTTTTGTAACTAAATGATTTTATTTAACAATTCCGAAAAATACGCTTAAAAAAAAGTGATTTCAGGCCAAGTCACCAGGATATTGAGTATAGGGGGGACTCTCCCTTTGTAATTACAAAAAAAAACTCGTGCGATCGTATAAGTATTTTTATTAGTATAACTCCCTATAGCCAATATTCCAGGTGCGGCTAGCAAAGTAATTTTTTTTTTTTGAATATTTTGAATATTTTTTATTGTTTACAGTTAGTTATAAAAAAACAAAGATAGAGAGTCGAAACTTACTTATAGGTAGTAAATGCCTTTCTTCACCCCAAATAAATCGTAATTACAGCGTATTATCAATAACTTGAAGATTATTGCATTATATTGCAACTACACCCCAAATTTAGCTAGAATGCCTATTTTACTGCATTTCAGGGTTTATCACCCCAAGATCACCCCAAGATCACCCCAAATTTAGAACCTTCCCCGGCCAGCCAGCAATTACTGGCTTGACATTTCCAGCCGGTTCCGGTAATATAACCGACATGACACTAGGCAGAGTGATCCCACACCTTCAGAACTTACCGCTGTACTCGCGTCAGCTTATCCTGAGTCGCAAGACAGGGCTGCCTCCCTTGCCGAGTACAGCGGTAAGTTCTCAGGGAGAGCTAGAGCTATGATAGAGATTATTGATGTTTACGCGCTGTCTGCATCAGAAAAGGAAGCACTATTACAACACGAATCCATCCACCTCACCGGGATCCCTAAACCCATCTACGATAAATTCAAGAAGCTGTGTAAACTCCGGGACCATTCCGTGCGCCGGGTCCTCATGAATGCGATGCTCGAGTACGCCACCAAAAAATGTCTCAACGATAACCTTCCCGGGAGCGACCTGAAGCTCGCCCTAAACTTTGCCACCAGAATAAAAGAAGAGTTCAGGCACGTCAGAGCCCTGGACCGCAGAGACAGAACCTACTGGCCCCTCACAAGGACCGGGAAACCAAGCTCAATGAAGAAGCGGGAGCCAGCAAAACCAAGGGTAATTCTTCTGGCGCCGAAGCCCAAGAAGGTACTAACAGACGAACAAATCGCCATAAAGACCGGCATGATACCGCTACAGCCAAAGGGTAGAACGGCATCACTGTTTTCAGGCCGATAGATGTCCGGTCTCTGCCTCAACAACTGCGGCCGGGATACAAACCATCCGCTTGGTATCTGCAGCCCCTGCCGGCTCGATGCAAAGATTGAGTACGAAGACATGATATCGAAACTGGGTAGTGATACCCTTAAAACCAGAGACATGGAGGATCCAATGCCTGCAAGAAAAAAGATATGTGGTTGTGGTAACGAGTACGAAGCCAAGTCGAATAATAGCCCGAGGTGCCCTGAATGTGCCAAGAAGAGGAAGGCCGGCAACGATCTGCGCCTACAGCAGGAAGGAAGGAAGGCGAAGAAGGCTGAGCCTGCAGCGATAGAACAGCACGACGCAGGCCTGGGCTCAAGCTCAGGCGTAGGCAATCAACACCTTCCTATTCCGGAGATGATAGCGCAATTCTTCGCTACCCTGGGACCGGTGCTTGATAACCGCCTCCGCGGCATGATCGATAAAATCAACGAGGGCTGTGTAGCCGAGGCCATCACCGACATCAAGGACCTGGCGAAGGAGCTGGGGTAGATGACAGAAGAATGTGAACATGAATTTCAATTTCAGGGCACGGTATGGAGAACTGGCGATAACCTCCCCGGAAGCGGGGCGTTGCACATGATATACGCCGATAAATACTATTGCCGGAAGTGCCTTGAAATTAGATATGGAAAAGAGAGAACACACGGCAACAGTTACAGTAAGCCCCTGGAAGGAACGCTGCCAAGATGACCGGGGTGAACGAAAAAGTCGAGATCGGGAACGCGGTTTTATATTGCGGGAAATGCGAAGAAGTATTGCCGGACCTGGATATTCAGGTGAGCTCGGTTGTTACCGACCCCCCATATGGCCTGAAATTCATGGGCAAGAAGTGGGATTACGATGTGCCGACAACGGAACAGTGGCTGGAAGTGTTGAGGGTCCTACTTCCAGGTGGGCACTTATTGTCATTTGCTGGAACCAGGACGCAGCATCGTATGGCGGTCAGGATCGAGGATGCTGGGTTTGAGATTCGGGACATGATTGGCTGGTTGTACGCAAGCGGGTTTCCGAAATCTCTGGATATCAGCAAAGCGATCGATAAAGCGGCGGGTGCGGAGCGGGAAGTGGTTGGGACAGCTGCGCCAGTCAAAAGAATGATCCCCGGGGCAGACCAAAATTCATCGGGTTCATGGATTAAGGATGGCGAGCGCCTGTTCACCAAGACATTTGATATTCCAGCCACACAATCTGCCAGGGAGTGGATGGGTTGGGGAACCGGACTTAAGCCGGCATTTGAGCCCTTGACACTCGCAAGAAAACCTATCATCGGGACAATGGTCAAAAATATTTTAGGGCATGGCTGCGGGGGCCTGAATATTGATGCGTGCCGTGTCCTTTCGCTTCCACGGAGGATGAGAGCAAGAGCAAGAGCAAGAATCAGCATGGAGATTTCGGGAATGGACCCAAGACGAATTCTGTGTTTGGTAAATACGGCAAAGACCGTGAAAACTATGACCCGCCAGGCCGTTGGCCCGCAAATATCATCCACGACGGCAGCGAGGATGTGCTGTCGATATTTCCTGATTCGAAAACATCCCGATGTGAAAAACCGAGTGACTGCAGCGTCGAAGGCTCTACGTCGTTTGAGAATATGCGGGGTATGAGACCGGCGCGGGGGTACGATGGTACCGGATCAGCGGCAAGATTTTTTTATTGTGCCAAAGCATCTCGTTCCGACCGCAACCACGGCATGGACGACCCCGGTCCCCAGTTTAAGCATGGAACGGTTTTAAGAGATGTGGAGAATACCCAGACCAAGGGGAATAATCACCCCACAGTAAAACCTACGGATTTGATGCGGTATCTCTGTAGGCTCATCACACCAGCCAGGGGGATTGTCCTGGATCCATTCATGGGCTCTGGATCAACAGGCAGGGGAGCTATACTCGAGGGGTTCGGATTTATCGGGATCGAGAAGGACCGGGAGTCCTTCGATATAGCGTGTAAGCGCATCGAAGCAGTACAGGAACAGGGTATTTTATTATGACCACCAATACCAGCCCCCAACGGCAGGCCAGCCCAAGCCCATGGCGCACCCTCGATATATTCTCAGGCATTGGCGGGTTCACTGTTGCGGCCGAGAAGGTCTGGGGTAGTGACCTCGAGACGCTGGCGTTTTGCGAAATAGATCCCCACGCTCGGAAGATACTAGCAAAACACTGGCCTTCGGTCCCGATATACCAAGACATAGCGGAGATCTCCGCGGAAAGGTTGAGAAGAGATGGTATCACCGGAGCAGTTGACCTTATTTGCGGGGGATTTCCCTGTCAGGACGTGTCCTCAGCCTGGGCAGGTCCCGGGCTTGATGGTGCCAGATCAGGCCTCTGGTCAGAGTATGCCCGAATCATCTACGAGTTCAAGCCCCGATACGTTGTCATTGAAAACGTCGCCAACCTCCGAAAGCGTGGCCTCGGCATTGTTCTCGATGACCTTGCCAGGGGGGGGTACAATGCGAGTTGGCAGATCGTCGGCGCCAATGATGTCGGCGCTCCTCACGAACGGAAGCGAATGTGGATTGTTGCTTGGAGAGAATGGGAGCCCGTTGTCCTCGCCGCTGATTGTATCGACCTCTACGGAGACCGCGAGGTCCTCGTCTGTATTAATTGCGGGGCGGATTATTCAGAGTGCGCTTGCCTTGGGCCACATTCAGCAGACGATGAAGGATATGGACTGGTCGAAGAAGATTGGGGCCTTGTTGCCTACCCTGACAGCGCAGGATGCGAAGAACAACGCCGGTCCCGGGCAATATGCCCGCAACACGTTCCCGATGAATGTTATCGCCGGTGGCAAGCTCAACCCCCGGTTCTGCGAGTGGATGATGGGATACCCGGAAGGGTGGAGTCAATCAGACGACTCGGTAACAGCATAGTGCCGGCTGTCGCTGAGGTGATAATGAGAGGGATAGCGGAGGCGCAGAGTGCGGGATAAATACGCTTGCATTGGATTGGACAATCCAAAGACCCCGGCGAACGTGGGGAGTGTCCTTCGTGCCTGTGGAAACTTTGATGTCGCAATGCTGGCACTGTCAGGAAAACGATACCAAAGGGCAGGCACTGACACGATGAAGGCATACAGACACTTCCCGTTTCTTCAGGTCGACGACTTGCGGACAGTAATACCGTATGACTGCATCCCAGTGGCCGTGGACCTTATTGATGGCGCGATCCCCTTGCCTGAGTACAAGCACAGAGAGCGTGCCTTCTATATCTTCGGGGCTGAAGACGCGACGCTAGGAACACGGATTCTATCTTTCTGTAAAGACGTGATCTATATCCCAACGAACGGGTGCATGAATTTGGCGGCAACAGTTCATGTGGTGCTATACGACCGTATAGCGAAAGGGTTTTGACATGAAACAAAGGAGGGATAGAATGAAGCTGTATATTTTCCTGATATTATTTGCACTGTCAGCTACTAGTTGTGTCACCGAGACAGATAAAAGGCAAGACTCCAACACGCAGATGATTAACGAAGCAGTCAGTCGCTGTATGGAAAAAGGTGGGGTCCCTGTTTATTCCGCATGGGTTCCAGTGATGACAGATTGCAAGTTCCCGCCTGTCAAATGAAGAGCGTCGGATCTAATATTGAGTCAGTCCTGCCTCACTTTGTGTCCGGCATGCCGGTGTATGAAAGCGCAATGGCAATGACCAGACAGCAATACCGTTTCCCGATAAGCAAGGGGAAGCGGATCCGCAAGAAGTGGGCGAAGCGCGATAAGAATTTCAAGGGTGTCCCGGGAGCCTTCATGCTACCCCGAAGCGCGATGAGTTGGAGTAGTACAAGCGACGAGAAATGCCTGATCATTCATCCCCTATTATTTGCCAGGCTGAAAGACCAGCTCAAAAAACAGGAAGAGGCGTATGAACAGAAATGGAGATAAGGAGGGATAGATGGATATTTTAAATAATCCGCACTTCACAATACCGTTAATTTTATTTGTTATTTTGTGCGGGGTGATGCTGGCGTTGGGAAATCGAGGTGGCGGTTTTGGCGGTTAAAACTCCTGAAATAAGATGGCCCAGAGGCATTACGTCATGGATCGTCGATCGGACCCTATACATCTCGATACCTTTTACGTGGAAGCTTCCGCACGTTCACGCACAAGTTGAGAATGTGGATTTCGGATATGACAAGGTTGTCGTGGGAGGCCCGGCGACACAGTTGATGCCAACGTTTTTTGATGACCTGCCGCATGTAACCGTGGGAACTCATTACACTGGGATAATGCAAAAAGTAAACCCTCTTGCGACAAAGACCACCACGGGATGTATCCGGAGATGTGGGTTTTGCGCTGTCCCAAAAAACGAGGGCGCATTGACTGAACTCGAGGACTGGCCTGATCTGCCGGTTATTTGCGATAACAATATCATGGGGGCATCAATGGAGCATTTTGATAAAGTTATAGACCGACTAAAGGGCTGGGGCTGGGCTGATTTCAACCAAGGTATCGATTCTCGCTTGCTGACTGATTATCATGCCAAAAGACTATTAGAGATAGGCCGGCCAATGATAAGGCTGGCCCTGGATAGTATGAACTATTCTGGGCAATGGGGTATCGCGTTTGACCGGTTGCGCTCGGCAGGTTTCCCTTTGAGCTGCATAAGATCATATGCTCTGATCGGATTTGAAGACGATGCGACACATACGGTAGATGAAGCATGGAAGCGGTGTAACTGGATTGAAGAGCATGGGATTAAAGTTCTTCCGATGTGGTATCACAGGCTTGATGCACTAAAAGAAAACGTTGTTACCGAGAAACAGAAACACCTGGGCTGGAACGATTTCGATCGCAGGAGAATCATGCAGTGGTTTTATCAACATAAGGAGGCAGTCCAATGACACCTACACAGCAGCGACACCTACACCTTCTCGCGGCCTGGTTCGAACGATGGGACCACGACTCCAACACAGCAGCGGCGCGGCTCAGCCAATACCGCAAGGTGACCCCCGGACAGGTCCGGAAAATGTTGAATAGAGAGATATGCCCGAACCCTGAGACGTTCGCAGCCTGGGCGGCCGAGATCAATAGCACTCCTCAGCGAAGAAACGCTCCCAGTATTATGGATTTCTTCGGGGGAATCTTCAGATGATGCGGCTGGACATATTCAATAAAATCATAAACCAACTGCCGCGGCTCCCGCTTGTAGACCTTGGAGCCGGCCACTGCAAGTTTTCTAAGATAGCCCATGACATAGGGTTTCCGGTGACCTCGATCGATGCGCGGTCAGATAGAGTGCCGGGTTGGGTGACATGGCCCTTCCTACAGCAGGACGTGAGAGATGCAGATCTATCACTATACGATATAGTCTGTATCCTGGGGCTGTTTTATCATCTGACCCTTGACGACCAGATAGCGCTGCTACGGAAGTGCCAGGGCAAGATCGTAATCATCGATACCCACTGCACTGATAATTGCTCTGACCGTGCAACAGTAGAAGGGTTTGACAAGAAGGTATTCGAGGGTAGCCACTTCCAGGAAGTGCCGTCTCTTACATCCAGTTGGGGTAACAGCACCTCATTCTGGCATACAGAGGACAGCTTGAGATTGTTTTTTCAGACTATGGGATTTACCGCCGAGAAGGTGTTGCCTGAGCATGCTGAGTTGAGGGCGTTCTGGGTGTTGAGGTAAAGTTATGGCAAAGACTGAATTGGGAACTCCAAAAGGAATTCTTGAAGCAAGAATAGCTCGGCTCGAAAAAGAATTGCATGAATATTACCTTGTTGAAAAAGTGATTATTGCCGCCGGCCTGCTCAGCGAAGAGAAATTCCAGCAGGCACGGGAAATTGTTCGTGGCATTGAGTGAGTGATTGGTTATAGGGTAGCTATTACCATGAATTGTTTTCATTGCGGTGATTGCTGCCTGCGGATGTCTCCGTTATCACATCCAGACCCATGCCCGATTCTGATTGAGAAGAACGGTTTTTATTTTTGTGGAGATTACGAACATAGGCCGGAACAATGCAAGAATCATAAGCACCCATTCAGGCATTGCCCGATTGGGATTGAGAAATTAGGGCTGAGAGACACAACAGGCATTGCAAGGAGAATAGACGATGGTTGGGAAATCTCGAAGATATTATAATGCAGGACATAAGCGGCAGGATAAAATTAACAAGAAACATCAGACAGTTCTATCCCCTGTCAGCTTGATATGTTTGTTCTGCATGGCTGTTAATTTTCTTTAATTTCCGAACAAGGCGTTGTTGGGCGGTCTTAGATCGCCTTTAAATTTATTCTTTACTGGAGGTAACAAAGTGCATTACAGAAACGGAAGAGAAGCCAAGAACGGAGACAAGGTTGTATCTCTGGCTGGATACGGCAGCGGGCCGGTAAACATCAACAGCATCGGCATCCTGTTTGACGCTGTTCCCGGCAATGACTTCTGTAACGGCAGCATTGCGTCGATTATCGGCGGGCCGGTCATCGGAGCGTGCATGTGCGATTGTTTACATCTTGACGACCTCGGGGCAATCCTGGCCGAAAAGGGCTTAGATAAGCGACCGCCGGGAATGTAGCAATCAGCAGTGTCTGCCGTGTATTATCACGAAACTATCGGGTAGCACGGCAAACACTGCATACAGGAACACCCGAGACACCCTCTTTAAAAATAATACTTGCAATTACTGGCTGGTTACGGTATACTTATCGACATGAAACTTGAGAGTATCCAGAAACTGCACTGTAAGCGCTGCAAGCACGTATGGATCCCCAGGAAACAAGAGATAACGATCTGCCCGAGCTGTAAGTCTCCGTACTGGAACAAGGCACGCCGGAAGCCTAAGCTTGAGCCTGTCGAAGAATAATTTTAATTACCAGCAATCACTGGCTGGTTGGAGGTAGAAAATGTTTACCGTAGATTTTAAGTTCGCAAATAAGATGAGGGTCCGTACCGTTGTCGGAGATGAAGGCATAATCTCAATGATGGGCTTCGACAACGGGACGAAGCGTTATTATGTCCAGCTCAAGGGCGGTGCCGGCCAGTGGTTCGACGAAGACCAGCTCGAAGCGCTGGATACTTGCGCTATAGCGGGGGTATAACGATGCCAGTAGAAGATATACAAGGACAGGGCACACCGTTCGCTACCGGTACGCTTGAGGCCAGGAAGGCAGGCCCTGGCTGGTCAGTGGTTGTTGTGCAAGCCCTCATGTTTCTGGTAATGGTGGCATGGACATGGTATTACATGCCGACCTACGAACAGAAGATCCGGGATAGCTTCGAGCGCGATCTCGTCTACGCCATGGCGTCAGGCAAGGCGAAGACCGTTGGCCGGTTCTTTCTGCAGCAGAACGCGGCTGGCCAGACCGTAATAACCTTCGACGTCGAGCTTGGATTCAATAAATCAAAGGGAGGCAAATAATGTCAAAGAAACCGCAGCAGGTAGCACTCAAGGCCACAGGCAAGCTCAAGCCCGAGCCCGAGGCAATTCCCGAGAAAAAATTCACACCCAATTTCCCGAGTATGGCTGATGCAGGCCTACCACAGCGCATGGGACAGCAGACCATCATCGATTCCCTGAAGGACCTTTTCCCGCATGGTCACCCCGACTTCCTGCCGGCTGTCATCGAAGAGATGAGGCTGCACAGCGAGAAGAACCATGACTATGCCAGCTGTGGCGATCCCCTCGGCAATTTCGACAGGGTATCCGCTATTCTGGCAATGTACCCCGGGTTTCCGTTCGCTACACCTCATGGCATAGCTATCGTCTACGCCCTCAAGCAGGTCGACGCCGTGCTCTGGGGTCTCGCGCAGAATATCGACCACAAAGTCGAGGGCCTACATGGCCGGTTCCAGGATGTGTCGGTCTACATGAAGCTGGCCGATATCATGACCAAGAAGTAGGATGTCACGACCTAACTGGGATAGCTATTACTTTAATATCGCCCTTGCGGTGGCGGACAGGGCAACCTGTCTGCGCCGCAAGTACGGTGCTGTCATAGTCAAGGACCACGCCATCGTGTCGACAGGATACTGTGGCGCTCCCGTAGGAGAGGTAAATTGCTGCGATAAAGGGACCTGTAAGAGGCAGGAGCTTAATGTCCCTCCCGGAGAGCGCTACGAGCTCTGCGTGTCCGTTCACGCTGAAATGAACGCCATTATCAGGGCCAACAGGGCTGATATGCAGGGCGCTACGATTTATGTTGCTGGTCGCAATGCCGTATCCGGAGAGATCGTTGATTCCCGCCCCTGCTTGCTGTGTCGTCGCATGATCAAAAACGCGGAGATATCGAGGGTCGTTTGCTGGGCACCTCCGGGAGATCATATCTATTTATGATCACCACTATCTATGAGTAGCCCTTCCCTCATCTACATCGCCGGCCGATATACAGCTGACACCAGGGCTGATGTTCAGGCCAATATTGATGCCGCAGAAGAAGCTGGCAAGGAAGTTTTGCTGCTCGGGCACGTTCCAGTTATACCACACAGAATAACCGGTCACTGGGACGCAGATGAGCGATTCCTGAACTGGCCGCACCAGGACTGGCTCAACAAGTTCTGCCTACCTCTCCTGGCGAAGTGTCATGTAATTTTGATGCTCCCGGGATGGGAGACATCGAAGGGGTCACAGATGGAATTGAAGTTTGCAGCAAAGAACAGCAAGATGATCATTTTCGGGGTCAATGACCTCCGCGAGCACCTTCGAAAATAATGCAGACTATCCCAGTTTCAGCTGAAGATGCTCGCACAATGATATCATCCCATGGGTATCGACTCATAAAGCTCGGGAGACAACACCGACTGTCAAGCCCAAATGGGTATGCCTATGAACATCGAATTATAGCAGAGCAGATGTTGGGTCGCATTCTTCGGGAAGGTGAAATTGTTCACCATAAAGATGGGAATAGGCTCAATAACGATCCGGATAATCTCGAAATATGTACAAACATAGCTCACCATAAACATCTTCATCGTATTCGAGATAAAGGAAGAAGGTTGCCAGGAGAAGCTAACTCCATGGTTTTATGTGCGTGTGGCTGTGGGATAGAGATTGCTCTGTACGATGGTTACGGGCGGCCACGCAAATATCATGCTCATCATAGTTTCAGAAAAGGCAAAGGCAAAAAACATATGATAGAGATGATACAATGCGCATGCGGGTGTGGGGTAGAGCTTAATCGCTATGATAATACCGGGAGAGTTCGAAAATTTATATCGGGGCATAATAGCACTAAAAGAAACAATTCTGGTTGGTATGTATGATATCAGATCTTCAACGCAAATGGGACTCCCGGAGTGTCATGATATGCCCCAGCTGTAAGAGTAAGGGCACGAAAGCGTTATACGCCGGGATACCGGTCAAGATATGCACCAACGATATCGGAGAGTGTTATCTGGTATGGGGGTTTTTCTCTCCTTTGCTGACGATCATACCGTTCAATGGCTGGTTTTTTACGTATGAAGGTAATTATTTTGCAGCACTTTGGGAGTGGTTATGGCTGTAACCCGCGTCGAAGTCCTTGAATTCCTTGCCTGCAATAAGCCAACAAGGATATCAGCCGCCAAGGTGGTCCCCGAGTTTCTCGAGATGCTACAGGAATATCTCGACCTCAACAACCCCGATATGGCTACAATTTTAGGGGCCTCAACAGACGAAATAAAGAGGAAGCGCAAAATTGCCCAGGACCGCGGTATTTTGGTGCGCCGGGACGATGGCGTGCTCGTTATCAGCAAGAACTATATCGAGGAAGAGGATTTTCTCGGTAAATCCATCGAAGAGAAGATTGATTATATCGATCGCAAGCTCGATATGGATATTGTCGGGACGGAGCCACTCGATGCCGACAAAAAGAAGGCAATGAAAGAGCGCCGGGCCGACCTCACCAAGGACCGGGCCGCCGAAATCTCAGAGGGTAACAACGTAGCCCTCAAGCTCATAGAGTTCTTTCGAAATACGGCCATTCCAGCTATCAGGACAGCCTTCGGTGTTGTCTTCAAGAACCTCAAGAGCGAGATAGCGTACGGTACCGTCACCGCTATCTTTGAAGAAGTCGAGGGCAGAAATATCCTGCCGCGTGAAGACTTCGACCGCATTAAAGATGAGGTCACCAAGAAAGCTATGGCTATTGCAGAACAACAAAGCAAGGATTTTGATATCGCCGACGTCTTTCATGATACATGGGAGAAGAACCAGACCATCAAGGATTCTATCGACCGGTACATGGAGAGAACTGGGCAGTTGAGGCTGGTGGGCGGCGGTGTAGGTAAGCTTGAGGATACAAAAGTCGGGGGTGCTCAGTACAAACAAAAGGCACGCGAAGAGGCCCGGGCAGAAGAAGCCAGGAAAAAGGTTTTTTAATGTCCACCAAAACCACCAATCAGTTGCCGGTTCCACGTGGAACACTGACGCCAACTCAGCGCGAGGTAATTGATTTGATGGCGGCGGGATGGGAACTGGTTCACGAGCACTGCATCAACGAATATGTGTTTCTTCGTAAAGGTGAGCGCCGGCATGATTTCAGGATGTATCGGACCTTCGAGGTGCTGCGGGACCGCGGCTGTATTGTCATCGAAACCGAGATGTTACATACAACAATTTACAAACTCAGAGAGGGGTTATGAAAAAGAAAAAGAGGTCAGAGACAAACAACGTTATCGTCGTATCTGATATCCATGCAGGGTGTCAGCTTGCGCTATGTCCTCCCGGAGGCGTAAGGCTGGACAACGACGGCCGGTACATGCCGAGCCGGTTCCAGCGGAAACTGTGGTCGATGTGGAAGGAGTTCTGGGATATATGGGTGCCGATGGCAACCCGCGGCGAGCCCTACGATGTCGTTATAAACGGAGATGTTGTAGACGGAGTACATCACGGCTCCACCACGCAGATCTCTCACAACCTTGAGGACCAGGCCCGGATCGCCATGGAGATTTTGGAGCCCATTGTGGCCGGAGCCAGGAGATTTTTCATGATTCGCGGCACCGAAGCGCACGTAGGACAGTCCGGCCAGGAAGAAGAGAAACTTGCACAGAGACTTGGAGCAGTTCCGAACGAGCAGGGGCAGTATGCACGCCACGAACTCTGGATGAGGGTTGGCCCTGCCCTTGCTCACATTATGCACCATATCGGCACAACGAGTTCTGCGAGTTATGAATCTACCGCGGTTCATAAAGAACTCGTGGAGAGCTACACTGAGGCGGCACGACACAGGGATGAACCGCCTGATATTATCGTAAGGTCGCATCGTCACCGCTACTTCAGGACTTCTTGTAGCGGAGCTCAGGGCGAAGCTATATCCGTGGTCAGTCCGGGCTGGCAGGGGAAGACGCCATTCTCATACAAGATTGCCGGTGGGAGACTCAGTTTACCACAGTTCGGGGGTTTGCTTCTACGTTCAGGCGATGAGGATGCAATTTATGTTCGACACAAAACCTTCTTCATTGAAAGATCGGCGGTGGTGTAATGGCCGAGACAATCAACATCGAAGAGTATTTGAAAGAACTTGAGCGCTTCACTCCAAAGAAAGACGACCCCGGGTACACAACCCCTGAGCTCGTGGCAAAGCTTGGCCTTGGCACGATAAAGACACGTGAGTTTCTCAAGGAAGGGCTCAAGCAGGGCAAAATTGTCGCTGGCACGCGGCACGTTCCAAAAGACTGGGATGGCAGGCCCAGGGATTACCGTGTTTATCGGATAGCAACCAAGGGAGGCAAGCATGGGAAAGCCAGGTAGCGGCAAGAAAACTTTGAAACAGAAGAAAGCCAACAAGGGGGCAAGCAATGCCTGAAAAAATCGAGGATTTAGTGAAGATGCTGGATGTCGAAATTGAGATTGAGGACCTTGACCCATTTGAGCACTACAAAAAACATGGGCTTACTTATGTGTTTTTGGATGGTAATCGGTCGGGGTTTGAATCGTTCCTGCAACGCCATGGTGTGCCAGCCTCCGAGTATTGCTTTCAACAGGACGGCAAGGGATATATTTTCATCATGAGGATGCCGCAATGATCAAGGAGCGCATCGATCTCGCAGACGGTGAATGCAGTGCGATGCAGATTAACCTGCACGTCAAGAGATATCAGGTGGCGAGTCTGTTCTGTCAGGTAGGCGCTCCCATCCTTGATATCGCCTGCGGCACCGGGTACGGGACCCAGATATTGAAGCGTGGCTATCCCGAGAGCATGGTTATAGGGGCCGACAACTCAGCTGATGCAATTGAAGCTGCGCTGGCCCGGTTCGGCGGAGATCACCGGTTTTACCTGATCCCTGATGCTCATACAGTAGACCTGGGGTGCAAATTTGGGACAGTCGTTTGCCTTGAGACCATAGAGCACCTCGCTGATCCTGACGCCTTCTGTCTCAACCTGAGAACGAAATGCCTCGCTTATCACGGGACCGTGATTATGTCAGCCCCGGTTGCCGAGCTCCTGGGAGCGAACCCATACCACCTTCACTATTTCACCCCTGTGAGCTTCAGGGAGTTTTATTCCCGGCATTTCAGGATCAAACATGAATTTCTACAGGAGGGCGGTTATTTGACGCTGATCGGAGTCTGCGAATGAAGACAATAATTATTGGCGCCGGTGAGATCGGCCGCGCCATGGCGGAGGTGTTGTCGCCACACCATGAGGTTACGCTTAAGGATAAGCACGAAGCAGAACTCGATATCGAGCAATACGACATGGTGCTTGTTTGCTTCCCCTGGAGTGATAGCTTCATCGATGCGGTTCAGCAGTACCAAAACGCCTACCGGCCACGCCACACTGTTGTTGTTTCTACTGTCCCCATCGGGACCTGCTCGAAACTGGGGGCGATACATTCACCGGTCGAAGGAAAGCATCCTCGGCTTGCGGAAAGTATTGCATTGTTTCCAAGGTGGCTGGGCGGTGGATGCCTCAGTATTGCAGTCCAGGATTATTTTGGGGAAGCAGGGATGTTCGTTCGGGCAACGCCCAAACCCGAGGATACCGAGTTTTTGAAATTACTGTCCACCTCTTTGTACGGAGTTACAATCCAATTCATGCGTTATGGTGCTGGCGTTGCAGACATACTGGGTACGCCGTACGAATATATATGTAGATTTAACACAGACTATAACGAGCTCTACCACAGCCTTGGTCTTCAGGAGTTTCAGCGGTACATTCTGTATCGTCCTGAAGGCCCAATTTTAGGCCATTGCGTTGGCCCCAATTCTCGCATCCTCCACGCTCAATTCCCGCATCCTCTCGTCAAAGAAATACACGACTTCACGCCTCTGGTGCCGGGAGATTACGAAATATGATCTCAATTATCATCCCGCATCGCAAAGGTGAATCTTACGGCATTACCGAGAAAACACTTGCCATGCAGACTTTCCAGGACTTCGAGCTCATTCCCGTCGAAGACGTCGACGGCCGGGGCGCTAACTGGGCACGCAACCGAGGCGCCGAGCAAGCCGTGGGAGATTTTATGTTGTTTTCGGACGCCGATATCTATTGGTATTCGAATGCCCTGGAGGTCATGTATAAATGGCTCGTAGCGACTCCCGAGGCCTCGTACTGTTACGGCAGTTACGAAATGGGGGCCAAGATATATTGTAACAAGGAATTCGACGCTGAGGCACTCCGCAGACAGAACTATATCTCTACGATGTCACTGATCAGGCCGGAGGCGTTTCCATGGTTCGACGAGGACCTTCGCAGGCTTCAGGATTACGCGCTCTGGCTGAAGATGCTGAAGCAGGGCAGAACCGGTGTGTATTGTCGGCGTCTGCTTTTTTCTACTGCTGTTCGGGATGGCATCACCTACGGTCCCGGGGTTATCCCGTATGATGAAGCACTAAAAATTGTTCACGAAAGGTATTTGTAAATGGCCGATATCGATATCATAATTCCGACATTCAACAACGAAGACTTTACCCTGCGCTGCCTGGAGTCTATCAAGAAATATTCGAATCATCAGAACTATCGCGTGATTTGGGTAGACAACGGCAGCACTCGTCCTATGCCGGTCATTGAATATCTTATGCAGGGTGAAATACCGTTTGTGCATTTAATGCTTCCCGAAAACCTTGGCTTTGTCAAGGCTACCAATGCCGGTCTTGCTATATCCACAGCACCTTATGTCGTGCTCATGAATAACGACACAGAAGCAGTCGAGGGCTGGCTGGACCAGATGCTTTACGTTATGGAGAATGCGCCGGATGCCGGGCTCGTGGGTCCGCTGTGCTCGATCGCGGATTCATGGCAGAACATAGACCGCTGCAGGGAGATGTGGAAACTTGATCTTCCTATTCCAGGGTTTGCGGTTGTTCCACACATGGTAGCCTTTTTCTGCACAATGATTCGGCGTGAGGTTATCCGGAAAGTCGGGTATCTGTGTGAAGAGTTTGGCTTGGGATTCGGAGATGACGACTGGTACTGCGAATTAGCCCGGAGGAAGGGATTTAAAATATACGTTGCACTGAACGTAGTTATTCCCCATCACCACCGCACGACGTTTCGGTCTATGTTTGCCAGAGAGCAAATCAAGATCATGCAGGACAAGGCGTTGGCAACATATCACCGGAAATGCCGGGACGAGCAATGAACATATTCTTTGGTATCGCAGATACTGGCGCCTGCGGAACGCTTCGGATGATTCAGCCGGCCCTGTGCCTGCGAGAAATGGGCCATCACGTTGAGATATCGGACCGGGAAACTCCGTTTATGTACGACCAGGCCGATATTGTGGTCTTCCAGCGGGCAACAAATAAGGCCATGATCGACATCATCAGGAAGCTGCATGGGCTTGGCAAAAAGGTTGTCTACGAAATCGACGACGACCTCTGGCACCTTCCGTATTACAACCAGCACTCCGGTAAGGGCGAGATGAGGACGAAGGGGCCGAGCTATGACTTCGAACTTCTAAAGACCATGCAGTCAATCATTACGAATTGCGATGCAGTTACCGTCTCAACTGCTCCCTTAGGAGACGTTCTCCGGCAGTGGCATGACAGAATCGCAGTGCTTCCGAACTGTGTAGCATTTGAAGACTGGATGCTGCCCGATAATGAGGGTCAGGACGGGCCGGTTAGGATTGGGTGGTCAGGCGGGTACGAACACCCCGCAGATCTCGATCTTGTTGTGGGTGCGCTCCTGCAGATCAAAAAAGAATACGGTGAGCGCGTGCAGCTTGCTTTTATGATGGGGTCCTGCTTCCCGAAAGAGCTCATTGGTGTAGCTGAGCACTACCCTCATGTCCCGTATCAGCAGTTCATGGCAAGCCTACAGGAACTCAGACTGGATATCGGTTTACTGCCCCTGGTTGATAATGCATTTAACAGGTCAAAAAGTAATCTGAAATTCCTTGATTACTCTGCGCTGGGGATGGCGTCAATAGCTTCACCGGTTTTTCCGTATGTCGAAGATATCCTGGATGGCGTCAACGGACTGATCGTCAAAAAGAACCGGCATTCGGAATGGGTGCGGCAAATCCGGAGATTAATCGATAACACGGAATTGCGGAAAACCTTGGCAGAAAATGCCAGCCAATACGTGCGGGCTGGTTACGACATGCAGGCGAACGCATGGCGCTGGGAAGAATTCTATGCGGGGTTGCTCCGTGGCCGTTAAGATCGACCTCGACGAAGAAGTATATCTCTTCATGAAGGGACTGGACAGCTCCGAGCGCCGGATGCCGCTGTCCGAGCTCGCCGTCAAATATATCGTTCATAAAGATCGCGCACCCGCAAGCTTCAAGAATCATGGCTACTTAATTGCTCCCATGAATGATCTGCATCCCAGGCAATGCATAGAGAAGAGTGCTCAGCTTGGTGTTACTACAATGCATGCATGGAAGGCTATTACGCTTGCTGCCAGATACGGTTCTCGGATAGCACTACAGGTATCCTTTCCTACCGCGTCCGATGCTGAGAAGTTCAGTCAAGCTAGATTTGCAGAGATAGTTAGCACTTCGCCGGACATTGCACGCATGGTTATGGTTACGGATCAGACCAAGACACAGAAGCAGGTATTCCAGGCAAGAATGAAGATGCTGAACGGATGCGTTGTGTATTTTCAGGGCAGGCAGGGAGAGAAGCAGGTTATCTCGATCGACACCAATGTTGTGTTTATCGACGAGCGCGACTTCGACAAAGACGACACTAATATCGCCATGCTCCAGGGTCGCGTCGGTCATGACTTTGTATTCTGCACTGAGCATACAAAAGGGCTTATCGAAGAATATAGCACGCCGTCGATGCCGGGCTTCGGTATCGACAAAATATTTAGCGATTCCGACCAGAGATATTTTCACATAACCTGTACCCGCTGCGGTCATGAATATGTCAACGAATTGACTGAGGCTTGCGTTAATGGGTTTTACGAACAGGGCGAGAAGCCGTACAAGGGTGATATGTACTGGCGCTGCCCGAGCTGCAGAAGAGCCCTCGATTTGTCCGTTGTTGGTGGGTGGGACCCGGCACGCCCCCTCGAGGTTGTGAACTGCCGGTGGATCGCCCTGAAGCCCGAGAATTCTCAGGGCAGTGAGGGTTGGCATGGGTATCACATGGGAAAGCCGGAGGTCGCGTTCCAGTGGATAAGCCCTAAAGAGCTGATCATGAACAGGGACAGCGAGAAATACAAGAAGTATCCCGCCAAGTTCAAAAATCAGGAATTGGGACTGCCGGATATCGGCAGCAACCAAACCGTATCCCTTGAAGCTCTGGACAAGAACATCGCCTCCAATATCGTGATCTGGAAGAAGGCTGCCAATTTCAATACCGTCATCGGGTGTGACCAGGGCGTATGGCTTGTTGTTGGCGAGAAGATATATGGATCCGAATCGGCATCGTTTCCACAGGGCCGCTACGGTGTTATCCATATCGAGCACATCCACGAGGATATCGCTTTCGATACCGTGCTGGGTCGAGACGAAGCACATGAGGGCTTACTGTCCCAGCGTATCAGGGAATTCGGCGCCAGCGTTGTGGTAATGGACGATCAGCCGAATACCGCGATGTCGCGCCGGCTCGCTTCGAAGTTTAATAGCGGCTCCCTGCGGCATCTCGGTACGCAGTTCTGGAGACTTACCAGTTCAAAAAACAACCAGGACAAGCGACTGCTTTTCGAAGAGACAGAGAAGACTGTCACGGAAAGCAGAACGAAATCACTTGACGAATTATTCGCGGATATCTCGAATCAGGAGATCCTGTTTGGAGACCGCGGGAAGGTTTACCAGGAAATCGATACCACGTTCTATAAAAAGAAGATGTGGGACATGATCGACCTGCTGTTTGATCATCTACGTAAAGAGACGAAGATATCGGGTTTGCTGGAGGGTCATAGCGCTGAGCAAGCCGCCCAGGCACTCAAGAACGTCAGGTCGGTAGGCCACTACATCGCCATCGGCGATAAACAGAACCATCTCCTGCATGCCATGAAAATGATGCGGATTGCCATGGAGATTAAGCAGTTGTTCGGGCAGAGTGTGATAATCCTGCCTCCGGTGGTCCCGAGTCAGTTTGTGCTGAGGGAGAGATAGAGATGAGCATAACTCTCCGCTCATATCAGGGTGCTGCCGTAGACCAGATCCGGGCGTCGTACAGATCCGGAAAACGCGCACCACTCCTGGTTCTACCTACAGCGACAGGCAAGACTGTGGTTTTCAGTTACATTGCGGCTGCAGCTTCCCGAAAAGGCAACCGGGTCTTAACCCTTGTTCACCGCGTCGAACTTTTAAAGCAGACCCGAGATAAGCTCCTGAGCTTTGGCATTGAATCGGGCCTGATTAATCCCCAGTTCGCTCCGGACTACGAGCTTCCGATACAGACGGCCAGCGTGCAGACCGGCATTAGACGCCTCTCTGCTATCAAGAGGCCGGACCTCATCGTTATTGATGAGGCACATCACGCTGTAGCTGGCACCTGGCGGAAGATCCTTGATCATTTCAGGGGAGTTCCGGTTTTGGGCGTAACGGCTACCCCTAGTAGAACCGACGGGACCGGCCTTGGAGTCCATGTCGGGGGGATATTCGATGATTTAATCTCCGGTCCTTCAATCTCTGATCTTATCTCTAATGGATATCTCGCAAGACCGATAGTGTACGCTCCGATCGATCGCCTTGATTTTTCTGGGGTCAAAACTCGCATGGGGGATTACGACACCCAGCAGCTCGAGGAAAAAATAGATAAACCCCATATAACCGGTGATCTGATTCAGCACTACAAGAGACTTTGTGATGGTGTTCCTGCTGTCGCATTTTGCGTATCGGTTCAGCATGCTCAAAATGTTGCCGAGAGATTCCGCATGGCCGGATACAACTCGGTATCGATAGATGGCAAAATGGATGACCATGAGCGCGCCAGAATACTTGATGGTCTCGCCGACGGAACCATCCAGGTTGTAACCAGCTGCGACCTGATATCGGAAGGTACGGATATTCCGGTGATAGGCGCAGCAATACTTTTAAGACCCACACAATCTACGGGTCTTTACCTGCAGCAGGTCGGAAGAGCCCTGCGGCCATCAGACGGAAAGAAGCATGCAGTTATCCTGGATCACGTCGGGAATGTCATGCGGCATGGCATGCCGGACGAAGAGCGCTCGTGGACTCTTGAAGGTGAGCCCAGGAAGCGGAAAAAGGAGGCAGAGAAGCCGGTAAATGTTAGACAATGCCCGTCATGTTATTGCTGTCATACTCCAGTTGCCACGTGTCCTGCCTGCGGTCACGAATACGGTCCCGAATCTCAACAGCTTAAGGAAGTTGAAGGAGAGCTCAAGGCAATGTCGACTGAAGCGATTGCCGCGCTGAAGATCAAAAAGAAGCGCGAAGTTCAGCAGGCCCGCACCCTCGAGGAATTGGCTATTATCCAGAAGGAGCGAGGCTACAAGAAGGGTTGGGCGTATTCGATGTATCACAGAAGAAACCCTGGCGCCAAGAGGGCCGCGGTATGAACGAACACAATACCACGAACCAGCTGCTTCTCGACATTGGGTCTGAGATACGTTCGGTCCGACTCTTCCGGAACAATACCGGTCAGGGCTGGATTGGAGATGTAACCAGGATTGATGCGCGCAGAATCTTGATTTCGAATCCGAGGCCGCTCCATGCCGGGCTATGCGTTGGGAGCTCGGATTTAATAGGCTGGAAAACGGTCGAGATTACACCGGACATGGTTGGCCGCAAAGTAGCTATATTTACCGGGCTCGAAGTTAAGGCTCCCAAAGGGAGAGCCTCAAGCGAACAGCTTAATTTTGTGGCTAGGGTTTGCCAGGCCGGCGGCATCGCCGGGGTCGTGAGAAACATTGAAGACGTCAAAAAACTACTATCAGAGGTGAAGCTATGAGTTTACCGGTCGGAACCATTATCACGTTTGGACAGTTGCCGAAGAAATATACCGTGTCCCGGGTTATCGAGCTGCCACATCCCCTCGAGAAGTACGTCCCGAATCTTGGGAAGACCGGACAGGTCGTGCTGTATATTGCAAAACCCAAGTTCGGGCGCAACCTTCACTTTGGGAATCTTACCGAGATCGAGGCCGCAATGTTCTTTGATGCCGCCAAGGTCAGGGTAAATCTTGACCGGTATCATCACATCGATGCAATTAATGTGATCTGGAGGCCCGAATGAAGAGCGATACGTGGGTCCTGCACACCTGGGCGTCAATAGCCGAATACATGAATATGTCCGTCAGCACCCTGCAACGCAAATATGCGGCATCCAAGAAAACCAAAGATCCCATGCCTTTGATTTTCGATGGCAGGGTCAGCGCCGTTAAGACTGAATTGCAGGTTTGGATGAAGAGAAAAAATAGAGTGGAAAATACCACGCTATGACCATTATTTAACAGGGAAATTACTACGAATTGACTTTGTTTTGACGTTCTATCTCGCCTTGCTTGATCACTTTCCTCCACGTATTCTATAGCCTGAGCGGTATTTCTGCGGTCGGTTAGATATTAGGGTCCGGTGAAATTCCGGACCCAACTCTTTGCGAGGAGATATGTGAGGAAAACAGGGAGTTTGTTCGACAGGGACTCACGATTCGAAGCCGCTCAGCAGTCGGGCGGTCTCGTTGTCTCTGATCACGCTCCCTCGATATCTCATTCCTCTCTTGTTCTTCAGGTAGCGGAACAGTTCCTTCCCGGAATAGGCCAGAAAACAAAAAACTATGGCCGGACAGAATCTGGTCTGGGTGTTATGGGCACCTTGATTGCCAATGGTGCGGTCCGGTATATCTCTCGCCGGAAAGATGACTACCACAAGTACGACCTCAAGAATCTTCGAACCTGGAACACCACCAAACTGCTTTATTTCCTCATCGAATACTTCCCGGAGATGGCAAAAACAATCGATACCTATTTAAAGGTAGGGGACACAGACTTCGTGCTCAAGGTTTTCAAGCCGAATCACAGTCCCTCTCAAGCGGGCCAGGAGGCGCTGAAGAGCAACATCCAACGAATTAATACACGCGGAGTCACACTCCCCGGGTATAACAAATTCAAGGGTTTCAGGCCTTTCCTGAGAGAGCAGCTTTTCAATGTCCTCCTGGGAGCCGCATGCTGTGAGTCAGTATTTGCCGAAGAAAGTCTCGAGAGGGGAACACTCAAGCCTCGTACGGTCACGAAACTGCGGCATGAGTATTTCGAAAGCGTCAATCCCATGACTATAAACTTTGATTACGACGGCATACCATGGCAGACGACCTCGACGTACGGGACAGACAATAAACTTGATATTCCGAACTTCTTCTACGAGCAGAACACGTTTTTTCCTGGGTATCCCTATGGCCGCAACCAGCTGGTGTCGGTTATCCGCCCTGCCCTCTTCAAGATGGAACTCATGGATGACATCAAGCGTGCGGTGCATAATCAGGGGCATCCCCGGATTAAGGTTGAGATAGACGACCAGGCCATTATTGCGGCCGCTCAGGCACTCGATCCCGACAGCGTACGCACAGCTGAGGCCCAGGCAGCATTCGTAAAATCAATGCTTGAGACCGTAGCTCAGTATGCATCGGAACTCGAACCCGATAGCTGCATCGCAACACTGGCGTCTCAGAAGTGGACATATCTTGAGATGCAGCATACCGGCGCCGGCATGTTCAATCCGGAGAAGCTCATCGAACAGATCGATACCCAGATCACATCTTCGCTTCAGACATTCCCGACCATTCTTGGTAAATCCTTCGCCGGGAATACCGAGGGTTACAGTTCGATCGAATCCCTGCTGTATCTCATATGGGTTATCGGCAACCAGAACATCATCTGCGACATGATGGCGCGTGCTTTGACCCAGATCCTCCACAAAGAGCACGGGATGACCGGTTACGTTACCTGCAACTTCAAGCAGCCGAAGCTGCGGCAGTCCGAGGAAATGGCCGGCTTCAAGCTGAACGAGCTCAATAATATCAAAATGGCCTTCATATCGGGGTCAATCAATGAAGATGAAATGACCAGGGCCGTACGTGAATGTCTCAGCTTTGACGGTGATCGTCCCGACGACGCCGAGATGATCCGGGAAGCGTTTCTGGAAATCAAGAAAAAGACTTCCGAGTCAGGCTCAGGCACGGACCCGTCAAAGCAGCCTGCCAAAGAAGAGAAGCGCAAAGAGACGAACAATAAAAACAAGACAGGTGGGTGACTGACATGAGAACAGCTACAGAAAAAGAAATAGAGTTTATCAATAAATACCGGGCCAAAAATCCTATGGCAGCAGACGCCGTATACGTCGAGCCCTTTCTGCTGATCAACTCTCAGTTTATCCCGAAGTATTCCATGTTTCTGCATCCCAAGGCTGTCAAACAGACCGCGGCCCAGGCAGGCGCTGCCGACAATAACGGACTTAACTTCAAGGTAATGCACTCACGCGAGGCTGTTGTGGCGCTTGGTAAATCATTTGCCGGGGCCTTCGATGAAGCAACGTCAAGTGCGTACGTAAAGTTTTATTTTCCGAAAGGTCATACAGAGAACGGGTATAGCGTCGACGATCTGGTCCGCGGGATCGATGCCGGGATTTACGCTGAGACCTCATTCGGCTTCGGGGCCTGGCCCATCAAGGAAAAGAGCCTGAAGTGCTCTCTCTGCGGCGGGAATCCTCTTTGGTTCCGGAAGTACATGGGTGGCGCCGATGGCGACTGGTGCGGTCACGAACCCGGGTACGAATATCCCGCAACGGAAGCCATGGTTGATTTCATAGCCAAGCTGAAGACGGAAGACATGGACAGCTACCCCGGCCGTCCATCTCCCAGAGTGGGGGAGCAGATTGAGGCAAGGATGTGGATGATGGATACCGAGAATATGCTGTCAGAGCTCAGCCTTGTTGACCGTGGTGCTTCAGAGTCCAGACCGGTCCGCGAGGACGAGATACCGGTAAAATTCTCAGCTGCCCGGGACCATCCTGCGTTTCAGCTTGCAACATCAGACAAGGGTGCTACTCCCGCAGATATCAAGGCACTTATCCATGGTACTGCGATGGAGATATCAATACCGTATGCGAAGACAGCCAACTCGACAGGGTTGGATGACATAGATTTGCCTGGCGGCGAACAAGGTAAGAAATCAACAACAAACGGAGGTGAGAAGAAAGTGAAACTTAAAGATGAATTGAAGAAATTTTTCGGCAGTATCCAGGCCGAACTCGACGATCCCACGGAGGCGGTGACGCAGACAGTTGTTGTGGCATCAGCGCATGACACCGAGGCCCTCAAGGTGACGAATTCGGCGCTCATGGCGGCTGGTTACGACGGTAAGGACCTCCCTGCGTTCCTTGCAGGCATGAAGTCATTCGAGGCTGACGCCAAGAAGTACGGCGCTATTCCGGAGGCTGTGCGCGGACAGATCGAAGCGGCTACGCTCTCATGGGAACAGGTCGCAAGCTATATCCAGGCTGTTCAGCTCGAACTTGATACCGCATGCACCGATTACATCGCTGCAGCCGTTGCGGCCAAAGGCGATGAAGTCAAGGCTGAAGTGCTCAAGGAAGAGGTACTTCTGAAAGCAAAGGCCTTCGGGGTTGCTCCTGCACTGGAATACTGCAGGAAGATGATTACCACCCTTGCAGCCGGAGAGCCGGTTAAGCCCGGACAGACCACAACCGGTCAGGCACCTGCTGTTGGAGAAGAGCCCGATCAGGCAGCAAGAGAGACAGCGTTAAGGGCAATGGCTAAAGAGGCCGTTGCTCAGATGAACAAAAACTAACCATTCACCAGAGGAGGTGATATAGATGTCTGCCATAAAGATTCACAGACAGAATGCCGGACCCGGAAACGTCGCGGTCGGCAAAGTGGGGTTTGACCCCTATATCGGAAGCGAGGTCCCCGATAAGCGCTCCATCACTATTGATGGTGACGCCCAGGGCTTTGCAGGCTCAGTGATTCCTGAGTTCACGCTTTACAATATGCTGACGGACGGCAAATATGCTCCGCGGTTCGTCAGCGGGGCAATGACTTCAATCACGAACAGCACCAACATGGAGTGCGATGTTCCCAACGCCATGAGACCGTATCTGGCCGTCAACGACCTCGTTAAGTTCTATGATGCCAGCGCGGGAGCTCTCAGCACCGACTCCATTACGGTCGACGCTATCTCAGCTGCAGATGGCGGCACCGGCGGCACCGGCTTCACGAAGATTACCTGTACCGGTCAGGTTTTCTCAGCAACCCCTGTTTCCACCGGCGACCTGCTCGTGCTTGCCGACGGGTCAGAACTTGATTCCGATATCGTCCTTGTCGACGAAGAGGTAGACCTTACCGATTCCGTAGACCAGGTGGTCTCAGCCAGTTATACAGCGACCCTCAAGAAGTCGCTGATCAACAGGGCTGACAACATCAACAAAGCAGATCTCGCCGGGCGCGAGTTCTACATCAGAAACGAATAGGAGGTGATATAGATGGCTGCGAAATTTGATTTTACAGTAGATGACGTCTTTCAGGTCCCGTACCTGGAAGAGTTTTTCAACGGTATCGCGCCTGAGCAGGCCGACGATACCCTGTTACGGGACAAGTTCTTTCCTCTGCAGTACGTTCAGGAAAGCAACATCGTAACCCTGCATAGCCAGGGCTACACCGGCAGGACCCCGGCGGTATCGGCCGCGGCAGACGTTCCCAAGTTCTCATTGCCTTCACTCTTCGTGAAGGACTATGAGTTCGGGTACTGGGGCGAGGGTGCGGTTATCGACAAGGCGACGATCCAGAGGGCTGAACAGTCCAAGACTGAGGCGCTGACCATGCAGGGAATTGTGAACCAGTTCCTTCAGGGCATGGCGTACCGCAACAACAAGCTTTTCGAGTGGACATCTGCTCAGACCTTGTTTACCGGTGGTTTTTCAATTAACGCCAATGGTGTCACCTATACCTACAGTGACGGCGTGCCGGCGTTTTATCGGCTCGACATGACCGATACCTCACCGTTTACGGCTGCGTACTGGACTCCCGTGCTCTGGTCGGACGCCACAAATTGCAAGCCGCTGCTCGATATCGTCAGGATGTCGAAGTATGCCGGTACGCTGGGGCTTAAGATCGAAGAGATGATCATGAGCTCTGCTGTGGCGGCGCTCATCGAAAACAGCGCCGAGGTTATGGCGTGGCTCAAGGCAAATCAGCAGATGGCATTGACGGCAGTTACGGCGAAGTATGCTATCGAGCAGATCGCCAAGCTGAAAGATGTATCCGTCACCATCGACGACCGCGTTCATACCGAGCGTGCAATCGTCATGGCAAACGCTGCCAACGATGCAACCGTTATCCAGGTCGACGATATCTCAAACTTCTCCGCCAACGATTACGTCCTCGTGAAACAGGGCAAGGATCAGGCGAGATGCAAGGTGAACTCGACATCTACCAGTGGCCTGAACAAGTTCGTAACACTGGCTGCTACGCCGGGCTTCGCGCTTGTCAAGGGCCAGGCGGTTATCGATATCGGCGTTCCTTACTGCCCCGCGAACATGGTGGCTTTCAGGACATCGAAGCAGAGGGCGGCCGGCTGGATGATCCTTCCTGACAACATCAGGAACGGGGATCCCATGGAGGCCAAGATTCATCTGTGGTCCAAGCCCCTCGATAAGGAGCCGAATTATGAAAGACATATCGGCAACTACTTCAAGGGTGGCATCATCAACAGGGAGCCCGGTAACTACCTGACTCTCAAAGTCAAGGCTTAAAGAACCGGCCTGCATTTGTATGGCGGGAGGGTTCGCCCTCCCGCCGAAATTAATCCTTACAAGGAGATTTGTATGAGAATCAGAATGCTGGTTAATTTTATGGGGTACATCGAGGGTGCCGAGGTTGGCCCCGAGAGCATTGATTACCAATCCCTCTTCGATATGGCAACTACAAAAGCGAAATGGACACCTGACGGGTCGCAGCGGGCACGCCAGGTTTGCGAATTCATAGATGAAGAACAGACACAGCAGATACCCAGTCAGACTACAACTCTTGCCGATATCGGTGGTCCCAACGGCCTCAAACTGGAAGATACCTTGTCGGCGAGGGCTGCCAAGAATGACCTGATGATGAAGAAATTTTTTAAGAAATAGGAGGCTGCCATGAAATTAGCCATATCTCATTTAATCGTGTTTGTTGTGGGCATGCTTGTGGCCCGGAAGCATCCCGAGATTGCGAACTGGATTGCAAACGTTCTGACGCTCGGACGCTCCAAAGCCAGTGACATTATCAGCCAGGCCAAGGCCCGGATCAACAGCAAGGATCAGGGATAACGACCATGATTGCCCGGCTCCTAAACGAACTATGGCGGTTAAAGATCCCGATTGCAATATTTCTGGTATCTGCAGCGTTATGGGATTTTGCGTTGGTCCTGAAAACCTTGACCTTCCTTGGGACCGTTCTTTCCGCTGCCATGATCCTGGCGCACCTTGTCGGCAAGGAGCTGCTCGGGAAATATCATTGGGATGTTGGAGCAAAAATAAACAGGGCGTGGGAATTCAACGATCCCGCCCGGGCTCTTCTTGCCGTGGGCATGCTTGCGGCCAGAATTGTTTTGTATGCCGTTATCCTACTTGCCGTCGTTCTTCTCGCCGGGATGCTGTTACGTGGGCAGGCGATGGGGGCTGAGTGCGGACGCTGCCACAACGCGATACCGGCAACTGCATGGGACAACATGGACGTTCTTGCCCGTGAATATAACCGGGTATGGCCCGGAGGACCCGATATTGAATTGTTTGCGGGGCAGATTCAGGCGGAATCGGCATGGAGAATGACCGCTACCCGGCGTGAGGCTACCGGGGTTATCAGTTACGGAGGCCTCCAGGTCCTCGATGTCACCTGGGACGAGTTAAAGAAAAAGAATCCGACGCTGCTGTCTGGAGATGCCGCACAAATGCTTCAGGCCCAGTGGGGCATACGCGCCGGGCTGCTGTACGACCGACAGATGTATGTTGCCGTGAAATGTAGGGAACCCGAGTCGGTGAGGATTGATTATATGTTTAGGGCCTACAACGGCGGCATGGGTAATCTGAACCGGGAGATATCAAGGGCTGGGTCGTGCGATCCCGATGACGTAGCGGCAGCGTGCCGAAGAAATGTGATTAAGCTCAGGGGCGGGAAAATTCTTGATTTATGCAGAGTCAACCTTGAGTACCCAGTGAAGATCAGAAAATATGCCGGGCTATATAGGGGGATGCTGAAATGATGGGTAAAGACGGCGACCCCTGCAGCTCTCCGGCTTGTGTAGCGAACCGGATAGAGAAAGCTTTGGTCAAGCAGCACGAACTCGGAATGGACTCTATAAAGGAGATATTGAGCTTGAGCATGTCCAGTATCGGCCGGGAAATAGGAGACCTCAAGAAGGTTGTCGAAAGCAACGGCAACGAAATGTTCGGGCGCCTGCGCTCTCTTGAAACCGGAGCTGCAGCGAGAGATGCACAAGCAGCCGCCAGGGATGAGCAATCTGCGGTCAGGGACAAGAGGATCGAGGATATCGCCGACAACATGCTCAAAAAGGAAGATGTCGAAAAAATAGTTTCAGCCGAACTCGGGAAGGAACCCGCTATCCGGACCGTCAAGGTTCTTAAGAGCTGGACCTTCAAGGTTGCCGTTATCGTTGGAGCTGCGGCGATAACCGCTGTACTGGTCTTTGGGCGCGATATGTATGTCGCTCATCGCCCGGCCGATACCAAACAAGGGGCGGTGAAGCAATGAAATGGCGCGGGATGGGGATACTGGCGGTTGTGGTGCTGGCGGCCCTGGGCATTGGTGCAGCTTTGGGCTGGTATGGCAAGCCTGCAGATATTAGGGCGCTTCCGGTATGGAATGAGGCGCAACCAGTCAAAACCGTGACCAAAATCAAAACCGTCAAGGTTCCAGGGCCGAAAGAAGTTATAACCATCGAAAAAGAGAAGATTGTCGAAAAGCTGAAGTTGCCCGATTGGGTCAAGGACGATGTGAACCAGCAGGCGATAGCAACGGCAGAGATACCCCCATATGAAGGCAAGACAAACGCGGTCGCGCTCCTGAATACTCAGGATGGCAGTAGCCGGATAATTGCAAAGCAGATGCCCTTACCCTTCTTCGATGTCCCGAATGAATGGGAAATAGGCGGCGGGTACGGTATAGATACCCACGGGCAGCAGATGGCACAGATTGACGCTCGCTGGACGTTTCTGCGGTTGGGGGATATCAGGGTAGCCGGATACATCGAGGGCAACAGCAGACCGGAAGGTAAGGCCATGATTAAGGCCTATATAAGGAGATAACTATGAACGACAATAAAACCCTAGCCCTTATCGCTGCCATGATTCTTCTGAGTATGTGTAGTTGTGGCGCCATGATCACTATAAATTCAATGCATGAAAGAAAACTAATATCAGTGGAGCGGATTGCTGAGTATCAATTTGCGAGTACGCATAGATGCGCGGCATGCCATCAATGAGAAGGAGATAATATGCCACGGATAACAGTCTACAGCGATGGAGTATTGATAGCGGATTCAGGTGCGGTCGTTGCCCCTCCGGTAACACCCCCTGTCACGCCTCCCGTGGTGCCTCCGGTAACGCCGCCGGTGACAAATCATAACTATACCGTGCTGACTCCCGGCAAGGCCGCAAAGATTAGCCTCGGGCCGAAACAGAGTGCATATTTTCAGGTTGATACATCAGCCGCACTGAAATCCATATCGGCGGTCATGGCAAGTGTTGACCAGGCTCAGGACTGCAACATGATCCTGACGACTGATGCGGGGCAGATAGACAGCCTGTACGATACCATGATAGCCCTATATGCCAAAAACAACGCATGGGGAGGGGTAGGGTCATGGCCTACGGGGCCGAACCCGATAGCCTGGTGCCGCATGTCTCATGCAACGTCAGGGGAGTCGGTGACGATCCAGACACAGCCCTTACCGAAGAAATTGTATATCCGGGTGACGAATGAAGGCACGGCGACTGCGACAAATAACATTGGGGTGAGTTTGCAATGATCCACCCAATAGAACTGACATCATGGCACGGGTTGTGGAAGCCGGTGATCTACTACACCGTACTATGGGCCATGGTCTGGCTCTGCGTCTACGGGGCGTTGTGGCTGGCTGAGAGGATAGGATAATGACGGCATACAATTCTAGCGGATCAGGCGATTTCTCTAACGTGGCAACATGGGGCGGTGGCGGTTATCCCTCCATAGCAGGAGATACATTCACGATTGCGGCAGGGCATACCGTGAGCGTTGACGTATACAGCACGATCGAACTCGGGGCCAGCACCGTCAACGGAACCTTGACGCACAAAGCCGGGGGCGTCCGGAGGCTCCTGTTCAACCATAACGACCTTACCCTATCCAGCACAGGCAATCTCGGCGGCGGCAATATGGTGGCCAATGGTGACGCGCTGATCCTTGAATGGAACACCACGGCAGACAACGCCAAAGGGATCACAAAGGCAGCAGGGGGAGTCATCAACCTTGTCGGTGATCCTGCATTCTACGGCTCAAGCGATAATACCGTGACCTCCGCAACGTGGTCAAGCGGCAGGGTTGTGAGCGTGGTGGGCGATTATACTGCGAAATGGGCGAATGAGGTATTAACCCCTGTCGAGTCAGTCACCAATGGGACATTTGCAACCGACCTCACCGGATGGACTGGTACTAATTGGGCATGGAACGCAGCGACAACCGCCAGACATACCGCAGGCAGTACATCAGCACTTACACAGGCCGGACTTGCCGGAGTGGTAGGCAAACTCTACAAACTCACCTATGCCATCAGCAACAGCACCACCGGAACCATAACACCGTCATTCGGCGGCGTGACTATGGATGCCGATACGGGCAATGCCACGTTCACGCATTATATGATTGCCGGCACAACCGGGACACTGGCACTGACGCCGACAAGCGCGTTTGACGGGGATATCGACAACGTATCCGTCAAAGAAGTCCTCTCCGGTCGCGAAATCCTGATCCACAAAAACGCAGCATACAGCAACTACAACACAGACGTTCTCCGTGCCTCAATCCACTCGATGACGTTGAACGGCGCGAACACAGATATCACCATCGGCGAGGCCGCACCGGGAGCGACATTCAACAGCGGCGGGATTGTGGTATACCCCGGCAGAAACGTGATAATCGGGAAGCTCAACGCTGACCGGAGGATCGGGCAGTATAACACGTTGAGGCCGAGGGTCGTTGATAATGCCACTGTTGCGGGGTCTTGTACTGTGTCGGATGTGGCGTTGATCGGGTTGTATCAGTGGACGAACGGGTATTCATCGGTATTTACAAATTCCGTGCTGCGAAACGGTTTTTATGGTTTCGCTAATCACTCATCATCGTCAATACAGGGAATAATTTTTTCACAGGGCGGGACTGGTGTATATCAAGGCTCCAATAATAGCCTGAACGCCAACGGGTTTTCTAGCGCCAATGTCGCAACCTACGGCACTAACACGTCAATTTCCGGTAATTTGTTTTCCAACTCCTCGGCAATAAAATTATTAACTAAAGCGACAGTATCGGCAAATATATACTCGAATCTCAACGGCATAGATAAAACGTCCGGAAAGTTTAGTGGCAAATTGGCCTATAATGCCGGCACGTTGCTAGCTAATACGGCTGATGTTGTGCACGACTCAGCTGACATTAGCAGCCTCGATTGCCAGATAGTCAATGCAGTGCATAGAGATCCTATAATATATAGTGGAAGAAACACTATACTCCGCTATCACAAATCCAACGTCCGTTTTGAACACTATAACCAAGTCTTCGGCGACCATCGCAAGTACGCCATGTTCGGCGATGTGATCAAAAATACCACCACCCTCCGCACCGGAGGCGCAGCATCGTCAATCGAGGTCGCCCCCCTCTCCAACTGCTCCACCGTCAACCCGATAGAGGTGTTAGGCACATGGACTGAGGACAACGTACCAGCAGCGGCGCAGACACGGAGCATCAAGGTGAAGGGCGAGGGATGGGCCGGAAATTTCCCCACTAACACAGAACTATACATCGAGGCCGAATACTACAACCACGCGACTCAGGCGACAACCACCACGGCAGTATCAACGGCGGTCCTCAGCGACAACACAACATGGTTTGATATCCCGGTGACATTCACCCCGCTTCAGGTGGGGAAGGTAACGTATCGGATATGGATGAAGAAATACGCCGCGTCCTGCAAGGTTTATATCGATAACGCGCTTTACAAAGGCGGCAACCGGCATGATGCGTTATGGTCAGAGGGCGAATCGCACATGCAGTTTAATTTCACGGACTGGTGGAAACCTACCAGCGGAGGCGGGAACTAATGGGAATCTATAAAAAATATTTCAGCAATGCGGGTGTTCCTGCAACGGGGTTGGCTCCGACATGGAGCAGCCTCAAGCTGGTATCTGACAACAGCGACCTTGATCCTCAGCCCGCTATCAGCGAGATGGGTGGCGGCTGGTATGGGTTCACCTATGCCGGGGCTGATGACCTGGCCGGGACGATTGACGGCGGGGCAACATTGCAGGATTTCGACCGATACAAAGACATCTCTATTGATGCGGTAAGGGCCGCTGACATCATATCCGAAACCGCCCTGATCCTCGCAGAGTCAGAGAGTCACCCGACACTCGCTGAGATGCTGGCTGGTGGGCTGGCGCTTGAGGACAACATGGAAACCCACGTGGTCAACGCCATTAATTCTGTTGCTTCATCGCTCACGCGATCCGAGGCTTCCATCCTGGCTGATGGAACGGAGCAGGAATTGTACATTAATGATGCCCCTGCCGACAACTGGATTCTGGATAACATTAAGCTGGACTTGTCAGTTCTGCAAGCGGGTGATTCCGTGACGATACGATTCTATGCTCGTATGGTTGCAGCCGGAGCTTATAAATTATTCGACACTCAGAGTTTTTCCGATGTGCAGGCTGTGCCAGCCATCCTCGTGACAGGACTGGCAAACCGATACGGACTCAAGATAACCTTCCAGCAGACAGCCGGCACATACAGGACGTTCGTCACTGAAGCGATGGTGATAGCATGAAGATGTTAGTAAAAGGTGTCAACGGAGCAAATGGAGTGAAGCAAACGACATATGTGGATTTGCTTGCATTGCGCAATGCGTCTAGCCTGATCCCTCTACAGAAGTACGCCTTTGAGTTCAGAACCTACCATAAAATTCCCGATACCGATCCTGCGGAATATTATACTGGGCCAACTGAGACCATTGTGGTTGAGGCGATATCAGCATCAGAATTAAATCCTGTAGTCCAGTCACTTGATCATCCTGACGATATTATCTACTATGAGCTGGTATCAACCAACACCTGTGATCTTGGGGTGTCCTTCGATCGTGGCAGGATCATCAGGAGAATGGTATCAAAGCACGGTATCGACATAGGTGCTGACTTCAGAGGAATGAAATTTAAGCGGAGACAGCTATTCTCGAGACCATCGGGCGGAGGGGCTTATCTCAGCATTGATCTCACCCCGACCGCATATTTCCCTCTCAATTACAGTGTATCTGGGAATGAATACGATGTAAACGGGACGTGGTATATCGACATAGCAGAAGGTCTACTAATGAGCTATCGACAAGGGTTCGGGGCTGATATCGAAACCGGAGTGGAACTTACCGCCGGAGTCCCCTATGAATTGAAAGACGCGAACCTTAACGGTATTGGTCTCTTTGTAACGTTTACCGCTGATACACCCGCTGGAGCTTATGGGGTGGGCGTAACCTCATTAGGTTTTATCGGCTTCACCGGAAACACCGAGATGAGCTTTGATAATTCTTGCCCAAACTATCTCAATCATGTAGTAAAGGGTTATGACACTCTTAATGTCCCGATTATACCTTTTGATTACGATCCTCTTCATTATATCGGAATCAAGATCGGACAGACGTATCCTAACTACTTGATCGATACAGTTTTTAGTCATAATCCCGGTGATCCCACGCACTTGTCGATTGAAATAGGAGATTTTTGCACCCGACTATCTATAGGCTCTGGAGTGGCGGCGATAGATATCAGACCCTATAACGAAACCGCTGTAATCTGGGGCGGGAGCCAAAAAGTACGCATTGATTATTCCAACGGCAACAACTTTGTGGCAGGATCACAGGTTGAATTAGGTTGCTGTGTTGACGGAACCTGTGTGTATACACGAGAGACCGGGGAGAATGTAACAGTTCTTGCGTCGAATGGGTATGTTGTAAACTCTCAGACTGTTCATGTCGGAAAGGGTATGAACTATACTGAGGTGAATGGGCAGAGCGATGTGATCATCACCGCCGCCGGATCCAATCTTGCAGTTACAGTCGGCCCAACTGATGGAGTGCTTACTCTCCCTGATCCTTGCCGGGCTGGGATAGTTTTTGTGTCTGGTAATAGTCCTGTTACTTCGATCGTTGGTCTACCGAACTGGGACATAGAGATCAGACCCGCGGACGTTGGATCTTTCCTCCTTACCACTCCAACTGCTCTTGCAGATGTCAATGCCAACAATATTTTAGTGGACAGCATAAATGGAGTGTCTTGGGATTACTACAAGGATTCTGAAGCATTCTGTGTTGTTAGAAAACAGACAATCACCAATCTGAATGGAACCTTCACGATCGCGAGAGTTATAAGATCATTCGGCGGATGGGCGGACTAAGGGAGAAATCATGATTGATAATACGGGCAGATTGAGGAATGCGCTAAAAAGGTCGGAGGCAACAAGTGACAAGGTGGAGGTGTTGGCAGCGATAGATACACCATTGCAGGCTGACGACGTGCGGATCCCGGCAACGGTGATCGCGTCTGAGGCAAATGCCACGACGAATAAGAATACCATCGTTGCGGCGATCCCCGCGGCTCCTGACAATGCAGGGATATCGGCAATAGGAGTTTCAATCTCAGCACTGGGATCTCCTGTTCAGTCTGGTGATGCACGGTTTGACAATCTGGATGCGAAGATATCCACGAGATCCACACTGACGGCCCAGGGAGTGTGGGAATACGCAACGAGGACCGTTACAGGCTTTGGCACTCTCGTGTCAGACATCTGGTCTGCAGCCGTGAGAACGATAACAGACAAGACCGGTTTTTCTCTGGCGTCCACCGAGCGCGTCAAGCTTGCGGCAACCCAGTCCGACTACGCTCCCGCCAGAGCCGGGGACGCTATGACTCTTACTGGGGCCTACGACGCTGCCAAGACTGCGGCATCCGAGGCCAACGCGAGTTCTAACAAGAATGCTGTTATCTCTGCGATGCCGGCAGCTCCGGATAACACCGGTATTGCAGAACTCAACGCCAGGGTGCCGGCTGCGCCTGCGACAGAGGGTAATGTGACGGCTGTAGGCGTTGCTGTGGCTACCAGGGCGTCGCAGACCAGCGTGAATGCTATCCCGACAACTCCCTTACTGGCTGCTGATTATACGGCCCCCGATAATGCTGCTATTGCAGACCTCCAGGCCAAAATAGGAAGTGTCACATACGGTTTGGCAGCACTCAAGACCCTTCTCGACAACATCGACACATCCACTGAGCTGCAGGCGCGCTTTGATGAAATCAAGGGCGAGGGCTGGACCGTGGAGACGCTAAAGAACGTCAAGGATGCGGTCGAGACGCTCGTATCGAGCTATGCGTCGGCGTTCGGAGAATTCACCCCCGGTTTCCTGAAGGGGTATGCGACAGTGGTCGATGATTCTCCTCAGCGGATACCCCGGGGAGATGCGACAGCGTTTACCTTCACACTGCCTTCTGGTTGGGATCTTACGAACCGTATCGTATATTTTACGGCCAAGGAAGACCTCGACTCAGATAATGATACAGCAATATTCAGCAGGGCCTGCACCGTTATCAGTGCCAGGGTCTGCTCTATCACTTTAACCTCAGCCGAGACCGGCAAGGTCGGGAATTATCAGGCCGAACTGAGGTCCTTTGCCGCTGACGGAAGCGATCCGAAAACAGCGCAGAGGTTTCCCCTTGAAATCTATCAGGACGTGAGGACTGTATGAACGAAATCGTTATGAGAGATACGCTCCGGGACTGGATGACCGAAATCGGCATCACCCCGGTTGAGCGCAGTGATGCAAAGACAAAGACCCGGGCTGAAGCTGCGGCAGCAAGAACGGATTATAAGGAAGATGCGTACGACCGGGCAATTACCTTTGCAGAAAAACGCCTCGGTATTGTATTTCCGACAACCGTAGCAGACCACGATATTCTGCTTGAGTATGCCGCAAAGCTTTGGCTTTGCAATCGCGTCCTGGCCCGGGAGGTTGGCACCTTCGATGTTGACGACAAAAAACTGTCCGGAATATTCAAGAACGTAACCGCACAGAGGGGTATTCTGGATCAGGAGTTCGTGATGCTTCGCAAGGAGATATGGGGCGAAGGCAAGAGGATTTCACGGTCCGGGATCGATACCATTGAAATGTCCGTGGTGGCTCTGCGGAGTCCACAGCAAAACGCAATCGATAACGAGGAAGTGCTGGAATTATGAGCCTGAGCTTGATAGCTGAAAATTTTCATCGTGAACTCTCGCGTCGGCTCGGCACCTTCAATGGATCCGCCAGGATCAGGAACGAGACGAAGAGCGTCATGCTGTTTGGTTACACCGAGGAGAAGAAGGCGGAGAAGTTTTTCAAGGCTATGAATAACAGAACCGGCATATTCTCGTCAACCGAAGTACAGGCCAGGAGCATTGAAAATGGAGACTTGATTTTTGACCGCCATGATAATTTTTATGGATATATCACTGCACTCCAGAACAAGGACTATGCCTATACCGCGGTGATCTATGTCTGTAACGCCCAAATCACCATCGCCCACCCGACCCCTACAAAGGATGACTTTAAAAATTCGTCTATTGACTGGACAACTACGGTGCATCATACCGATTTGAGGGCGCTGATATCGCTTGAGAATTATTTATCAACAGAGGACGTAAAGGGTTCCAAGCTGGACAGGACCAGATATTACTGCCATGTCCCGTTTTCAGCTACAGTTCACCAGGGCGACAGAGTATTCGACGGCACAAGGTACTACATGGTACAGAACATAGATGAGATATCGTTTAATGGCGCGCTGAAGGTTGTAGAAATGGCGGTGGCAAATGCTTAACATGAAGGTCGATCGTATTGATACCTCGAAGTTTCGTGAGCGCTTCAACAGTTTCCAGGCCGAACTTCAGGTCCAGGCCAAGATTGCGATCGTGCGGACCCGTGAGGATTTTCTTGTCCGAGTCGCGGATATCCTCGGGAGCGTCCCGGCTGCCGGAGGTAGCCTGCCGAGCCCTTATGTCGGAGTATACCAGCAGCTTTCGACGGGCTGGCTTGTCAAGAAAATCCAGTTCAATTACATGAGGCCTATCGGCGTCGCAACAGGTGAAACGCAGAGGTGGCTGCAGGCTCTGGCAAAAAACCCTGGCGAGATCATCCAGAACGGGACCGCAATAGAAATAGATGCCGGCGTGCCGAGACCGGCTGATATGTCTTCGGGCATGGGTGATGACGCTAGATCCGTCGAGTCCAGGATATACCTCATGGAGTTTGGCGGATCATGGTTCGGTCATGGCGTCCCCGAACGTCCTATATTCAGGCCAGCCGTTGCGTGGTATCTGACTCTTGGACAGGACAGTCCGTTTTATCTTGAGTGCATTCAGGCCCGTAACAGGGCAATTGCGAAGGTGTATCGTGCTCGCTAATCACTTCGATATCGGTAATTTCGAGGCATCCCTGACGCGGTATCTCGATGACCAGTTCGCAGGGGTGGCATGGGTAGATGAAGCGCCGTATGGAATTGGCGATGAACGAGGCATGAATATATTACCTGATGTTGTATGCCCGTCAGCGGGTAACGGGTTCCGCTATATCTGTACCGTTGCGGGGGTGTCTGGCACAACTGAGCCGGAATGGCCCGTGGTGATTGGTGATACCGTTGATGACGGCACCGTGACATGGGAATGCCGCAGTGCTTACGAACTCGTTCAAGACGAGGCGACAGTAGACTTTGACACCTTAAGGGCATGGTTTTTTCTTGAGCTTCTGGGCAATAACGGTGAGACAGTTACAAACGCACCGGTTCATCATGCAGCACTACATATCAGGACCCGGGGCGAGAGTGCTCAGTCCGAGATGTCAGTCATGACCAGGCTTGCCGTCCAGGTCCTAAAGGACAAGATTTTTGATTTATATGATGTCGAGACAACCAACATTGTTGGGAAATTGAGAAGTCAGATACTAAGGGAGTTCCCGAGAGAAACAGCCCGCCAGGCGAATGCAGTACGGGGATTTAACCGAAGTCTGCTTGTTCAGATTACCTACGGGAAAGTGGGTATAGCTTATGTTTAAGGAGGTGATGTCGATGAAGACTTACAGTATTGGCGACCGCATTTCTTTCGAAATGGACGGTAACTGGGAGCATCGCGGGCGCAATGAGGCTGTTCGCGTCAAGAAGGAACTTGTTGCTGCCGGGTATGAGTTCACTGAACAGAAGATGGGTAGCCAGTACGTGCTCACTATCACAAGAAAGGCGGTGCAGTATGTTGAAACCGGAGCAGGAATCTCAGATAACACAAGTGGCGAACCTGACGCGGTATCTCATGGAAAACAGGTTGAAAGGGAACCTCAACTTAAATTTTCCGGGAAACGGTATGGTCGGGGGAACCGGTAAGATGGAGATATTCTTTCAGATCGGCGACGGCATGCTGATACCGCTGAACGATATGGAAACCCTGCGGGGAGCTCAAAAGAATTTGACGAACCGTACAGCGGCCGAGGCCCTTGAAGGCCTTGGCCAGGAAAGACACTGAGGAGGTGTATTTATGTCTGTAATAAGGTCATATGATCAGCCGAGCGTGGATCTCACAAAGGTCCTGATCTCGGCGCCGCGCGTTTTTGCTGCAACGTACAATTCCAGCACCCCGCCGACCTACAATGGCGAGGCACAGCTGGCGATAGCTACCCCTCCGACGACCGGGGCATGGGTTGATGTCGGTATCGTCGAGGCGGTTCAGGTTACCGTCGACAAGAACCTGGTGCATGCCGAGCTCGGCAGACCCAAGACGAAGCGTAAGTCAGTCGAAATCAAGAGGGACACAAAGGTTGCCTTCGTACAGAAGGAGTTCCCGATTGAGTCCCTGGCATTGATCTTCGGTCTTCAGGCCAAGAACAAGCTGACCGGGAGTGTTGCGACTCTTGGCGGCAGCCCCACGAAGCTCTCTATAACACTTGGGGGCGGCGAGGGTGCCGGGTTTGTTGCTGGCGACAGGGTTGTTGTCGCATCAGCAGAGAACGGCCTGATCGATTCCCATAACAGGGCAATCGTGAAGTCGGTATCTACTGATACCTTGACGCTGGTTGGTACGGGCTTCCCGTCGCTCCCGGCTGCCGGGTACAAGCTCAAGAAGTATTTTTCTTGCGAGATGGTCGACCTCATGGATTCTATCCAGGAGCGGTCGCTTCTCGTATTCTTCGACTGGCTCGAAGAGGGCTACAACAGGCAGATTGCCCTGTTCTTCCCGAGAATGTCCGTCGGTAAGGGCTTCAACCCCGACCTGAAGGGCGGCGACAACTTCGCCGACGCCCAGGCCGAGCTTGAGAGCTTGACCACGACCCAGACACTCACGGACGGGTCTGCCGAGTCCGTCCACTGCATTCTTTATTATTTTGATTAACCAGCCTGCATTTGTAGGCTAGGCCAGCGCGGGGACCTCGGCGATGGGGTCCCCGCAAACCTAATCCTTGAAAGGGAGGGAACAACATGAAAGAAGAAAATTTTGAAATTCTGGGGCAGCACAAGTACAAGGTCACACTGACAGGCAAAGACGCTGACGGGAGGGCTATACCCGTCGAGCGCATAATCCATTTTCCGTATATCAAAACATCCTCAGCCCTTAAAATCTTCCTCGGCACATCCGGAGAGTTCAGGGAACTGGTTAAGGCCATGTTCACGAAGGGCTCAGTAACATCAGGCGGATTCAACGTCGACCGCCTTGAAATCCTCCATAAAGCACTCGATATGCTCAACGACCACTTCGCGGGAGCCCTCGTCGATGCCTTCACCCAGGTAATCAATATCGCGCTGGATGAGTACGACGACGACGGCCGGAAGGTTGCCGCCGGAGATTGCGCGATGATGGATCCGGAAGATGTTCATAAAGTTTTCAAAATCGTCATCGAGGACATGGGTGTTGTTCTAAAAAACGTATTCGGGATGGAAGTAACGAAGCCGAAGAAAAAGAACGTCGCAAAACTTCCGTCCCCGACCCAGGACAATCAGACGCCGGAAGCGTCATAACCATACAGGACATTATCTGCCAGCTTGCGGGGTTCGATCCCTTCAAGATCAGATATTTCAGTAACTGTGTCTCAGAGCCGGCAATACTCCGGCTCTGGGAGCAGAAGGAAAAAGCAGAGGAAGAGCAGATTAGGATGATGGCGGCAATGCACGGTATCAAGCTGGACGACAAGCCAGGCGATGTTGTTAAGCGGGAGGATAAAAACGAGATGAACAAAAAGGCGGCTCAGCAGGTGATGTCATTATTTGGTGCGCGGCATGTCTGACAATAACGATGTTATCGGCGTCAGGTTTCGCTCGGAGTTTGAACCCGGGGACGTTCTCAAGAAGGTTGATGACTTCGCGGCCGACATAAACAAGAAGCTGAAGGCAGGGCTAAAATCCCTTGAGAAAACAGACTTCGTGACATCGATCGTTCAGGGTCTGCGGAATGTCCAAACCGCATCACAGGGTGTCGATCAGCAGGCCAAGAAGACCGGTGAAAGCCTGACCCGGGAACTCAAGCAGGCCCAGCAGGAAGCCGAAAAGCTCAGCAAGATCGTCAAGGGCATGGGGAAATCCTATGCTGACAGCTTTGTCAATGCCAACCAGTTCATTGACGGGCTTCATCTTGCCGATTTCACGGACATGCTGGAGGCCCTGAAGCGTCAGTTTGCCTTCATGGAAGACAAGCCCCTCTTCGCAAAGCAGATCGCCGAGGCCGAGACGATCAATGGTCTGATAGCTCAGCTTTATGAAACTATTGCGAAAGTCAACGCCAAGGGTGCCGTAAAAATAGGTCTCCCTGAACTTGAGGCCGGGCTACTGGCAGCCTTCAGGGAGACCTCCGATATTGCCGCCAAGATCGTAGGGACCGAGCAAAGCCACGAGGCTATTCTCGCAAAAAATGTTGCACTGCAGGCTGAGCAGGCCGCCATGATGGCGAAACAGCACCAGGAACTTACCGATATCGAAAAACTTGAGGCAGCCCGGTCCGAAGCTACCAAGAAAACACTGTCTGTTTACGACCAGATGGCGAGGCTGCAGCGGGAGCTATACAACCTCGGTGATGATGATGCCGTACAGTCCATAGCCGACGCTATGGACCGGATCATGCACCTGGCGGCCGACACCAAGGCCATTAAGACCCGCCAATTAATGACCGAGCAGCAGATTGTCTCTGCGAATATGCAGTTAATGCAGGTCAAAAACCAGATCCTCGATATCACAAACAAGACCGGTGTGTCGTATGACCGCGAGGTTAAGGCTGAAAACGAGATACTGAGGCTGTACCAGATGCGGCAGCGCCAGATCGCGGAAACAACTCCAATGATCGAGAAGATGGTTGCTCTGGCTGAAAATCTCGGGACAATGCTGCTGGGGCAGTCTACTGTAACCACGAACATGCAGGGCATGTACGGATCCAATGCCTTCAAAGAAATGGGGGCATTCGGACAGAACGTCCCGGCGGTTATCAATGAAATCGAGGGCAGCCTGAAGAATCTATATCAGACATGGGGCCAGATTACTGATTCCATGAAGGCACAGCTACACCTACCCCTCCAGAACGAGCTTGATGTCGCAAAAGTGAAGCTCGAAAAACTTGCGCTGCAATGGGAAGAGATTAAGCAGATCGGATTTTCAGGGTACCGGCCCGACTGGACCTCTGATGGTTCGAGCGGCGCCCAGGGACCTCCACCACCTCCCGGCCTCGGCGCCCTTACGGTCCCGAACCCGGAGCCGTGGGATAATTTCAATGCATCTCTCGTGAGACTCAGACTTGAAGCGAATAAACTGTACCAGCAGCTACAGGAAATCGCCACGATGAAGGTTGTCAAGGGTGACGAATTCGACGAAATGACAGCCAAGGTCAGGGCGTATGATGCTGAAATCGATCGCGCTATCAAATCTCTTGCGAAGCTGAACACTCATGATATTTCAGGCACCGACAAGCTCGGCATGGAAATAGCCTCCATCTCCATGGAATCGCAGCGACTTGAAAGCCAGTTTTCGAAGTTGACCGCTGCGGAGAAGGCGTTAAATATAGCCTTCAACGAGGGCAAGATATCAGGGGATGCCTACAACATTAAACTGCAAGCCATTCACGGACAAATGGAAACCCTGCAGGGTGCCTCCCGTCAGCTCCAGGAAAAACTTGCCGGAGTCTTCAAGGATGTCCAGACCGAAAAGATTAAAGCTCAACTCGCCAGCGTCAGGAATGAATATCAGGCCCTTGAAAAAGAATTGCAGGAGTTCGGCAAGGCCGGTCTTGATGCCAGCGCCAGGGTGCAGATACTTCAAAAACAGATGGCGCTGCTTAAAGAAGAGGTCAGGCTTAACAAGGGTGCGACCGAAGAACTCAATGCCGCATATCGCCAGAAATCGACCGAATTAAAGACTACCGCAAAGGTTGTCAACGAATCAGAGGGCGGGCTACGGAAATACGGTATGAGGATCCGGGAGCTCGTCCAGTGGCAGCTGGAATGGTATGCCGGAGCCGGTCTGATATGGGGCGCTTTCTTTAAGATCAAGGACGCTATCGCTGAATTTTTATCGTATTCTCAGGGGTTGACTGATGTCGGGGCTATCACCGGGGCCACAGCGGCCGAGCTCAAGAAGATGGATGTTGTGGCCAGGGACGTTGCTACGCACAGCACCATGGGCTTCCAGGCAGCAGCGGAGTCTTTGAAGATCATGGGACAGGCCGGCATGACAGCCAGCGAATCCATGTCTACCCTTGGCACGGTATCGAAAATGACTACCGCTACCGGTGCCAGCGCTACGGATACCGTAAAATTGCTGACGACGGCCATGAACGTATGGAGTATCAGCGCTGACAGGTCCGCAGAGGTCGGCAACGCCATGGCTGCAGCTTTGAACTATTCGAAACTGGAAATAGGAGACCTTGGGGTCGCTTTCAATTACCTGGCCCCACAGGCAAAACTTGCGGGATATTCTCTCGAACAGACTCTTGGCATGGTGGCTCAGCTCTCACAGATGGGTATTAAGGCCTCCACGATCGGCACAGGCCTGTCCGGGTTTATCGGCACTCTGCTTGCTCCAACAAAGAAGTGGCAGGAAGCACTGGCCAAGGTCCACCTTTCAATGAAGGATCTTAAGGATGCAACCGGCAACCTCTTGCCGATGGTCGATATCATCCGGAAACTCGAAAAGGCCGGCATGGACGTCGGGACCGTTTTTGAGGGACTGGAACAAAGACAAGCCCGTGCGCTGGCCGAGGCGCTCGTTGCCGGAGCCGATGGCTTCAAGAACATGACCGATGCTGTAACCGGCACAAACGCCATGACGGTTATGTTTGATAAATCCATGAAGGGTATGAAAAACGAACTGATCCAGGTCGGGCATCAGATCATGGATATCCTTATCGGAGCTTTCACGACGCTCACACCCGCAATACAGGGCACGATATCGGTCGTTTCGATGCTGATTTCGGGTCTCAGGGAGATGGGACCGCTCATTCTTACCTTTGTGGGTGCTCTTGGTGGCGCCGCACTATTGAAAGTAACCGGGGTGCTGGCTGCTATCAATGGCGAACTCGGGATAATGGCGACCCTTTTGAATTTAATGAAGGTCCATCCCGTTATTATGGCGATTTCAGCTGTAGCCGCACTTGCTGTTGGTATCGGGTATCTCAAAGATAAATTCGACGATGTAAAGCAGGCGAATGACGCCTATAACGAGAGCATGGCAAAGTCTCAGGAGGCATATAGTAATGTTGCCGAGATAGGCAAATACGTTGCAATGCTCAAGAGCGAAAGTGTAACAGCTTCGGTCAAGAACGGTCTGCTTGAAAAATTCAAGCAACTCGCCCCGGGAGTCATCGACAGTAATATGACGATGGCCGATGTTATTAAGGCCCTCAAAGATGAGCATAGCCTGCTCAATAAAAAGCTTGAAGAAACCATAATGCTACAGCAGATTATCGCTGCCCAGGAAGCTGCCCCGGGTATCCAGAAGATTATTGACCAGTACGGTAAGCTGACGGGCCAGATAAAGGACCTCGAAATTCAGAAAAGTGCCGGGGCATCGAATACTGAGGCTGACGCTTTCGGGTTCAACGCATCAGGGCTGGACAGCGAGATCGAGAAGGCCAAGCGTAACCTCACCAAGATTGATGAGTCCTGGAAGGGTGTTATCAATACCGTTGCGAAAGCAAGAGGTCAGGTACGGCTTGCTCTCCTTGAGAAATTGAATTTATCCGCCGACATGGCGAAAGTGCTCAACGAAAAGGTCCTTGAGCGCGAAGCCGAGGAACAGATAGCCAAGAAGCCGCCACTGCCAGGTAAAACAAAAGACGAAAAGGTAAAGGACTATGCGCGCTCCCGCATTGCAACTGCCAAGAAAATGGCAAACGACCTCCTGGCGATCGATAAGGTCCAGGAATCAGAGGCCATGCACGACCTCGAGCAGGTCCACCGACTGAATCTGATGTCGGATACAACGTATTACGAGATGAAGCAGATGATTGCTGAATCTTTCGGTGAGCGGCAATTGAAAACCCTGAAGACAGGGTATGACCGTGAAATGAAGATTGTTGATGCACATCTCGCCAAGCTCAAGGTGTCTCCCTCTAAGGTCAAGGAGTATATGGACAGTCAGGACCCCGATGCCGTTCCGGGGTTGAGCGAAAAACAGAGACTCGAGCTCGAGAAGAAGCTTGAACTGGAGAAGAATTACGTCAAGCAGGTTGAGCAGATCACCAGAGACAGTGAGAAGAAGATTGAGGATGCCAAGACCGCCGGGATACTGAAGAGTGTGCAGCTCACAGCCGAAGAACAGAGGCATGCCCTGGAGATGCTGCGTCTGGGCCTCGAGGAACAATATTCGGCAAGGGTTGACGAGGTTAAGCAGGAAGAGGAACTCAATAAATACCTTCACGAGCACTACCGGATATCCGACGAAGAATTCCTGAACCGGCAGAAGGAATCGGTCAGGAAGCGCCTTGAGATTGAGAAGGACCAGCTTGCCGAAATAGTTTATATCGAGATCCAGAAGGAATGGATCATCATCGAAGGCCTGAAAAACAATGAGGACGCAAAGAAGGCCCACTATGCGAGGGTCACGGAACTCGTTAAAAAATACGAAGGACAGGTAGTCAAGGCAACCCGTGACGCTTCAGATCAGATTGTTGCCATAAACCGCCAGATGCCTCAGTCCTTTGCCGAGGGGGCAGCCGAAGGTATCGCCGAATACCTGAAATCCCTCGAAGAAAACGCTGCCAAAGGCAAATCTGTAGCCCTTGAGATGGCAAAGACCATCGAAGACGCCCTGGTCAAGGCCTTCGATAACCCCAAAGATGCGATAAAAGACCTCGGGAATTATTTCATGAACATGCTGAAACGTATGATCGTCCAGGCCCTTGCGAATCCGATAATTATTCCTATACAGCAGATGATGATGGGCGCGAGACAGTCGGTGCAGGGCTGGCTTGGAGGTGCTGGAGGTGGCAGCACGATGGGCTCATTCGGAAGCCAGGTTGGTTCATGGATGAATACGCCTCTTGCCAATTTTGGCGGCACCATGAATTATACCGAAAACGCCAATGGCTTGGGCTGGTCAGAAAGCGGGTATAGCGGAGGCTTCCAGCCTACTCCCATAGGTATTATGGGCGCCGCCGCCGGGATGTACGGTACATATAACGCTATCAAGAGTGGCGACCCGCTCTCCGGTGCGATGTCAGGCATGATGACTGGGGCCTCTATTGGTTCCATGATTCCCGTTATCGGTCCGCTGGCTGGGGCCATAGTAGGTCTTGTCGTAGGAGCCGTTGGCGGCATGCTCGGCGGTGGCGACGACAACCTCGGCCTCCATTTCAATCCCACGGGCAGGGGGGCTAATTATTACGCCGGAGATCCCCTCGGCAGTACCGCAACAGGCGCGGGTTGGACGCATCACAACGCCGGGGGCGGGTTTTTCGGCATAACCGATAATATGGGCGCAGCCCCCTGGGCGCTTGCCCTTATTCAGGGATTCAAGACTACATCTGACAGCATGAGGGCTGTACTTGATTCTTTCGGTCTGGATACGTCGGGGTTCGATACAGAGTTTCAGCGTAACGCAGACTGGAAGGCCGGCAAGGTCACCCCGGAAGAAATGCAGGCCACACTCGAGGGTTGGTTCGGGGAGTGGATGACACAGGCCACCAAGATTGATTTCGCGCAGTTCCAGCACAGCGGAGAAAAACTGATCGACACCATAAACCGGATCGTTACCGCGGTACAGAAGGTCCAGGTCTTCAAAGCCCTCAAGATACAGGATATCTTTGACAGTATTGATATCCACCCCAATACCGCCAAAGAAGCGGTTAAGAAAATCGACGATGCTGTCAATAAATCCCTCGACGAACTGCCGGCGCTTACCGGTGCGGCCTGGGCTGACAAGATCGGCGTGATCGCTGATCAGTTGACTGAGCGCCTCAATGCTGCAGTCCAATATGTCACCTACATCAAAACAATGCAGGAGACGATTGCCGAGAACATCAAGGGTCAGCTCAAAAAGTATGCTACCGATGCCATGGACCTTTCAGGCAAGATCGCCAGTTACACGCAGGAGATAGCGGATAGCTGGAGCAAGATGATCACGGAGTCAGACCCCACAAAACTGGAACGGCTGACATCTATGATCGCCGGGGCGATAGACAACCTCTACAACGCATTGATGTCCCTGAAGGACGCCGTCAGGGCTGTTGGGGACGCCGCATCAACCAGTCTCCAGGACAAGAGGATGGAATTGATGACGCCTGAGCAGCGAGTTAATTACGTCAACGAGAAGGCTACTGAGGCTCACGACAAATATCTGACTGCAAAGGCCAAATACGACGAACAGATATCCACCTACAATTCCGGCGAGAGCACGGAGGACCAGAAGCGTGCCGCGTTCGTGAAGGCCCAGGGCTTCGCAGGGGATATGACGAAATACGGCGGGCAGGTCAACTCGTGGATTGAGAAGGGGTGGGGGCTTGAAGGTGTCGACAAGGTTAAGTCCTTTGCCAATTTTGAGGCATGGCAGGAAGGCATTAATGCCGATATGACCGAAATTGGAACCAATATCGATACCGTGATAGCCGACAAACTAATCCCGGGGCTGGAAGCACTCGGGGTAACCATCAACGACAAGCTCGTCGCGGCGATACAAATTGAAGTCACAGCGATAGACAGACTACGTGAGAGGTTGGAGTCGATAGATTTCCAGACGGTACTTCAGGAGCCCTTCCAGGGGGTTACACCGCAAGCGACAGGCGGGTACTTCACTCGTCCGACGCTGATTCGTAACCAGCTCATAGGAGAAGCAGGCCCGGAATATAACATCCCGGAAGCCAAGTTGATAAGCCTGATTCAGCAGGCGGTGGCAGGCGGTGGCTCAGGCAGGCCGGAGATAACTATTGTGTTTGAAGAAAATTCAGGCGCCCTTGCGAAGTTAAAACGCGAGGCAGCCGAGGAAGGGATAAGGATCATCAGGCGTGATCCCAGGGTACTGAGATAATGAATGGTTACAAAGTATTGTCGGCCGAAATGCTGGCTGCCATGGCAGCATCGTCGGCTCGTGCATTTCGTTTCCTTGAAATAAACGACACCTATTTTTTTACGGACCTTCCCGGGGAGAATTATACCCTGGACGGGAACGAGTACGTCTACTGCCCAATGGAGCATTCAGGGTTTAGTCTTAGCACAACAAGCCCGCTGGCCGAGGGCACGATACGGCTCGGGAATGTTGATAGAGCGATATCCGCTCTGATCCTGGGCGGGGATCTAACCGATGCCAATATCCTGCTATACGAGGTCTTCTTTAATGATGACTGGACAGTCATAGATGGGACATTACGCGCTGCCGGAGTCATAGACGGCATGAAGGGTGCCGGGGAGTGGGCCGAGCTCTCGATATCGCCTTTTACCTTTGGCTGGAAAACACCCTCCCCGCGGCGGATATTTGGCCGCGCCTGTGGCTGGGGCTTTAAGGATGCTGATTGCGGGTATGCCGGAGCATCCACGTTATGTTCGAAAACCTATGAGAGCTGCACCGCACTCGCTAATACAGCGAATTTCTCGACAACAAAAAACTTTCCAAAGAAAGGCACGGTCATGGGTTGGGGCAAATACCAGATCGTGATTGGCTAGAATATGGCGTTATTCCCTGAAGTAGTTCCGTTCAGTGAGCTCCCAATGATTGTACCGTTTCGGACTATATTCCTCGGTCCCGACGAAAACGACCCCGTGCAGCGCCGGGACCTCTCCGGTCCACAGGTACTGCATCAGTTCAGGATCAGCTACGACCCCGGCGGCATCACTGCCGACGAAGAAAGCCTGCTGTATGAATTCTGGGTGGCGCGCCGGGGTCGGTACGGTAAATTCAATTTCTTCAGCTTCGACCATCATAAGAAATGGGTCGATATCTCTATCGGGACCGGTAACGGCACCCAAGACGATTTCACGCTTCCGGGCAAGGAAACATCCTCTGTGGTAGTAAAGGTGGCAGGAGCAACAAAGGAACTTACAACGGATTATATTATCACCGAAAACGCCGGCACCGACTACCAGACCGTGATAACATTCAATCCCGGCAAGATCCCGACAACAGGCCAGGCCGTCACAGTGTCCTTCACGGGCCGCAGATACTTCCCTGATTGCGTGTTCAAAACTTCCGCTGCCGAATTCAGGGCCTTCGGAGAGATGCTGTACTCCGTAGGTCTTGAGATCATGCAGGTGTCGAGATGAGCCTGATAACCGGACCCTTTGTGTATGCACCAACAACTGTTGTCCCGCCGGCGTCGTCGTCAAGCGGTAGTAGTTCGGGGGGATCATCGACCATCGATGTATCGGAATTCGAGATGCCGTTCCTTTATGGCGAGCGCGAGGTTCCGCTTCATTATATTCCACTGAGCAATTCCGGAGACGATTTATACGGCATCCTCGTAGCAACAGAAGGACCCGTGAATTTATTCAAGAACATTAAGCTCGGCAACGGCAATTTGTATGTCGACGGTACAGGCATTATCAACAGCAATATCGTAGGCGGTCTTACCCTGAAGTACGGGACATCTGACCAGACCGCAAGCTCGCTACTGACGGACCGGCTGCCGGGCACAGCGTATGCCGCTATAACCCTGAAGATGCACAATATGGCTGCGGTGGGTTCGCCTGATTTCACGGCGGTAATGCAGGGATACAAGCTTTACGATCCCCGGCTCGACACCACCAATGGCGGCACAGGCACGCACAGGCTGGCCGACATCACGACTTGGGCATACAGCAACAACCCCGCTCTTTGTCTGGCTCACTTCCTGATGAATAAGAGGGTAGGCCCGGGGATATCTTCTGCGCTGATAGACTGGGTAAGTGTTGCGGCAGCAGCAGATTACTGTGACAGCCTCGTAGGCTCCGAGAAGCGGTACGAGTTTAACTACCTGTTCACTGGTGGTATGAGCGTTCAGGATGTTATTGACAGAATCCTGATACATTTTCTTGGGCATTTGTCTTACGATGGCGTGTTCCATTTCGAATACGCTTACCCGAAGTCTCTTGTCGGCATCACAACCTTTACAGACCAGGAGCCGGACCGGATATGGAATACTTCATTTTCAAGGCCTCAGAGGCAGGACCGGTACAAGAAGGTTGTAGGGACATGGACAAACCCGACGACATGGGAGCAGGTCCCGTATCAGCTTGAGGCCCCCGACGTCGCCGGGATGCAGAATGCGGTCGCTCAACAGTCATACGACCTCTCGGGATTCACCAAGATATCGCAGTGTCACCGCGTCGTGTTGTTTCTCTTAAATTCAAGGCTTGCTGATCTTGATGTCACTTTTCAGGCCGTGAATGACAAGGGAATATTGCCGGGCGGACTCTGCAAGGTAACTGATGATATCGGGTTGTCGGCGAAACTGATTGAATGCGTTACGGTTGAGCCTCAAGCTGATGGATCTACCGTGATATCTGGCCGGGAATATGACCCCGCCGTGTTTTCTGATGCTATTGTGACGGAGCCTACATTTCCGGATACGGACTTGCCTGGGCCTGATGACGCACCCGAGAACCCGACCGATATCCAGCTGACTGAAATGGTCGACCATTCTGCCCCATTACAGAGACTCCGCATCAACTGGACCGCTTCCACATCTCCGTTCATATCACATTATGAATTCAGGAAAGTCCAGAACATAGCAGAGGAATACGTTTACACGGATATCGGGAGAACCAAAGGGGGTGAATGCTTCTTCGAATGGGCAACAACCGATCCCTTAGACCTGGAATTCTTAGAGATCGACATCCGGGCTGTCAGCATTTTCGGGATCCCGAACAGCACATGGACCGCAGCTATGGCAGGAGGATCTGTCTGGTCAGGCTTTACCCAAGGGGCGGCCGTATGGAAAGCCGGCGCTGCGATAACAGCGAAAAACGGCAAGAATATTGTCCTCCTTTCGTGGGCGTATTCGGGCGGAGCAAACGGGAATCCCGCATATGCCACAGGGGCAATTGAAGGCACTAACCTCTTCACCATCTACCGAGGGCCTGTGGTGGGAGATCCGGACACCATAATAGCGACCAAAATAACAGGCTTTTCTATAGCAGACAGGCCCCCGGCGTCAGGAACCTATAGATATTACCTCGAAGTTTGTAACAGATTTTACAGTCCGGCGGGCACATTGAAAACCGTAGATGTCGCATACCAAGATATTTCTGTTAATAGGATACCGATCGGTGCCGGGAGCGACGGACTGACCGACAGCGCATCCCTCACTTACGATGACACAACGAAGGTGCTGACTATTGACGGCAAGGAAGCGGTGACCGGCCCGGCAGCTGCGACCGACAATGCCCTCGCAAGATTCGACGGGACGACAGGCAGGTTACTTCAGGACAGCGGAGTGCTTGTCGACGACTCCGGGAATGTTGCTATCGGCAATGCCATAGTGACAACCGTGAGGGCAAGGATAGCAAACTCGACAGCCCCAGCGGCCGGAGTTTCCCCTATGGGCCTGCATGCATCCAATACAATCACAGCAGCGCAGGCCGACAACGCCCCGCAAAACTATATAATAACCAGCTTTTCAACCACCGGGACGCAAAATGCTATATACGGCCTGGTTGCCAGAGCGGCGAATACAAGCACCGGGACGGTGACCACTGCTATCGCCCTATACAGCCAGGTGCAGAACAACTCAACAGGCACAATTACAACGGCATACGGCTTATATCTCGCCGGACCCAGCAACGCCTCCGGAACCATCACGACCAGCTATGGCGTATACCAGATTGACCCAGCATCAATAAACCTGTTCTCCGGTGCAATTCTGCACAACGGAACCAAGGGAATCGGCTACGCTGCCGGAGCCGGAGGAACCGTTACCCAGGGAACAAACAAAGCAACCGGCGTGACTCTCAGCAAGTTATGCGGCACCATCACCATGCACAATGCAGCGCTGGCAGCAGGCGCCATCGTGAGCTTTACGGTAACAAACACCCTCATGGCAGCAGGAGACGTCGTACACCTCCAGCATGACAGCGGAGGGACCCTCGGCGCTTATACGGTCAACCCGTCAGGATCTGCAGCAGGGAGTTTCACCATCAACGTCCGGAACAACACAGCCGGCAGCTTGTCTGAGGCGCTCGTTCTGAGGTTTGTGATAATCAAGGCAGTAGCGGCATAGATAAGCCAAACCAGGCCCTGATCGAGATCGCACATCTATAAAAAATCTCACTGGTTACTATTTACATAAACAGAATACAGGTGTGGTTTAGAAGTAATAGTCAGTGAGCCGTAAATTGTTACGTCTGCATCCCCCCACCCTCCGGCAGGCTCTGCTGTTATCCATTCAGGAGAGCATGACCGGGGCGGTGCCGGAAGCTGCTCCCATCCGTTATCGCCATCGTAGCGACATGCCGGGCAAACGCCAACAAGGGGATTCCCATATGTCACGAACACCCCGCCTTGGTAACTCACGATCTCTCCTGGGAGATATTGGTATGCCGGAGACCACTCACCGACGTATTGGGTCACCAATAGATAGGCATTGGAGACCCCCGACAGCAGCATGAAAATTAACAGGACCAGTAGCACGATTTTTTTCATTGACATCCCCTCCGTTCGGATACGTTACGTTCCCTTGCGGCTGGCAATAGCGACGATCTCGTCACCTCCAGCCGCTTCCCCCAACTCCAATACTCGCCAGGCCATGAAATAAACAGCTTGCTTTTGGCCCTGGTCACTGCGACATATAGCAGCCTCGATGCCTCGTCACGGGGAGGTCCCGCCATCTCAGATGCCAGTGGAAATATCCCCTCACCACATCCTACCAGAAAAACATTGTCGAATTCAAGACCCTTTGAGCCGTGAATTGTCAATAAATTAATACCTGGCTGTACCGTGGCGGCCTCGTCGTTCTCGTAGGTGTCTATGAAGTCGAGAAGGCCCTGTGGTGTCCACGCCTCCCCGAGCATGGCCGATATGGCGTCGTACTGATCACAGCACTCCTTGAGCCGGCCCGTAGGGTTCCACGGGGCCTGTGGCACCGCAGATGCAACGTGAACTGCATCGTAGCCCTGTACCCAAGCCAAGTTACCCGTCACTATTGTCTTGAGAAGATTAATACTTGCCTTCTCTTCTTTGGTCCATACCGTGCGGCGGCTTCGGGTGAATTCCACCTTTTCGGCTTCAAGGTAGACTGCAAATTCATCGAGATACGAGTTTGTGCGACCGATAATGGCAGTGGTGCCTTCGAGGGCCGGCGCGGTTTTTGCGACATATAATGCCTCGTCAGCCACAGCATCACATGGCTGTATCTCTACAGTCCCGGCAGGTATCTCAGACCACAACCTCTTCGGGATAGCTGCGACTTCAATTGCATTGGCGTAATCAAGGATCCCCTGTCCGGAGCGGTAGTTCTGGGTCAGTGCAACTATTTCGGGGCTGAAGTCGGAGATAAACTGTTGAATATTGCCGACATCAGCACCGCGGAAGCCGTAGATGGACTGGCAGTCATCACCGACAACGAAGAGGTTGTCATGCTCACCCGCAAGACGTATGATCTCGTACTGAACCGGGTCTGTGTCCTGAAACTCATCGATAAGGGTGTGTCCCCTGGGCCTGGGCGTTTCGCCGAGACTCCTGAAAGTAAGAATATTCCTGATTTCTATTTGCAGCATGTCGTAATCGATGATATCATGGGTCAGGCAGAAGGCCCTGTATTCATTCCGCAGTAATGCCGCTTGCTCAGCTTTCAGGTTCGGGTTCTTGGTGGGCTTCAGACCCATGTTTTTCTTGATACCGTCCATGATTTTCTTTTGGTCGCCGTCATCAATAATAGATAACCGCTCGCCGTTCCAGCCCGCGGTATAGCCGATATCCCGCATCATGCGTAAGCACCAGGCATGGAAGGTATCGATAAATACTCCCTTGGCGCCGACCCGATGCAGCATCTCCGCCGCCGCCTTTTTCGTGAAGGTCAGCGCTGTTATATGCTTCGGCGGGGTACCCGTTGCGATCAAATGCTTGATCCGTGCCGTCAGTGTAGCGGTCTTGCCGGTACCCGCGCCAGCGATACAGAGAATGGCCGGTGCGGTCGACGTAGTAGCGGCATATTGCTGTGGGTTAAGAGTGGTCATGAGATCTCCTTTGGCTTTGGGAATATACATAGCTTGCGGTTTACAATTTCTGTTCTCAGACCCGGGATAACGCCTCGCTCGATATACTTCGAGATGCAGCTTTTCGCGGTGCTGAGGGTTCGATAATGATGCTCTACGGTCTTCAGAAGCGCTGAGAATTCAATGCCGGGGTTATTTGTTACACACGCGATAATCCCATCCCGCGTACGCTTAAAGGGCGTGAAGTAGCTCTCGGAGCTTCCGGCGGGGCAAAATGTTTTCTGTTCGTCGTAAAGGCGCAGTGGTTTGATGCGACGAGTAAACCGTGGCCTGAATATTTCTGCTGCCTCGGAATATCCAGCCTCTAGTATCCCGATACCATAATCCCGGCATACTCGCGCAAGAAAGCGACTCGGCCGGCCCGGTGCTGCAACCGATACGAAGTGAGCCCGGCCGAGCCAGTTATGTGCCTGCTCTACGACGGCGAGATTGAAGCGCACCTTGCACTCGATCGCCCACAATATCTTGCCCTGAACAGCCACGATATCGCAGCGGCCGCCGGGACCGTCAACCTCCTGGTAGATATCATAGTGCCATTCAGACAGCAGGGCAATTACCTGTTTGGCGATGTCCTGCTCCGACCTTACTGGTTTGGACATCGAGCCGCTCTCCTGCGTCTCTGCGCCGGCCTTCCGATAAGCTTACCGTTGCACCGGGGGCAGAGGGTTATCGTTGGAGATATCGCGTACATCCTGCTCTTCTTGGGCGCTCCGCAACGGCTACAGCGCTCCTTGATCATTACAGACACTCCGGGTTGCGCCTGATCGTTGCTATGGTGGCATCGACAACTTTCTCGGGAAACGTCTTCTGTGTCTCGCGCCACTTATCTCTGACGGCGCCGATATCACCTACGCCAGACTCAAGGTATTCACCGTAAAGCCGTAAAGCTTCATAAACGGCTTTGTTTTCAAACCAGTATGCGTCACCCTGCATAATAGCGCCGAGACGTTGCTTGTACGATTCCCTGATTTTGTCTTCACTGAAGCGTCTCCGGATCTCCAGTACCGCCTGAAGCTCAGAGAGGCCCCATGCGGCAAATCCAAACGAAATCAGAAGCGCTGCGACAGCACCGACAGCCAGCAATGCGTTATGAATATATGTTTCCATATCTACTTACCCTCCTGAACAACCACTCCGGTATAAGTATTTCTGATGAAATCAGAGAAGAACTTGCCCTTCGATTCTGAGGCCATAAAGGCCATATACACGCTGTCGGGCACCTCCTGGTATTGGTATATAAGACCTTCCTTGAAAGTGAGATACAGCGTGTTATCGCTGTAGCACGCTCCCTTGATATTGCTGCTTTCGATCGGTGTCATGAGTGAACGAATCGTTTCTGCTGTCATTTCTTTCTCCTTGGTTTGGTTATTATTCCGTTGCGCCTGAGTATGCCGCTGAAGGTAGGTTCTGGAATCTGCATCCTTCTGGCGATATTGGCATTGGACCACTATTGATCATGAAGGACGCGGTATCGGGCTACCACTTCTTGCTCGTCATAGCGGATTCTTGGCATCACTTCACCTCCGGCCGCATGGTTCTGATCCTTGCCATGTCTTCGGCGTAGCCATATATATGGGCGCCAGCAGAGTAAGCGTACATGGGACCATTGACGAGTCCGCATTCCGAGGCCACATACTGCTTCAGCAGTTCAAGGCCTCCGAGATTGACGGGGAAGCCGGCCCAGAGGTCCCAGGAGCGGAAGTAGGCTGTCAGGGTCAGGGCAAGCTCCTCGTGGATCAATACTCGCACGCCTTGATCACCCTCGAATCGTGGCTGCCAGCCCTCGGGGTTCTGATATCCCCATGTCTGAACCGGCACCACCTTGAAATCAATCAGTCTCAGGCACGGCGGGTCCAGCTTGCCGTCGTTGCCAATACATTTTTCGATATCCGATGGTTTGGCGATTTCAATGACGGCCTGGTTTGTCAGCGGTGTGTCCTTAAGCATCTGCAGGATCTTATCGAATTGGGTTATCGATTGCCTGACGCCTCCGACAGTACCCGTGGATATGCGCTCGTGGATGCGTGAGCTATACCGGTACGTCTCATTCTCGGCGATCTCGGGATCCATGAGGTAGTTCGCAAAGTAATCCTGTATGACTTCCTCGCTGCTGGGCGGGGTTATTCCCTGAGCTACAAGATGCTGAGGTATAACCGGCACCATATCGAGTTCCGGGTGTTCAATAAACACCGATATCCCGGGGTATTGCAGGCGATACTGCGTTTTATCGTCGCTGAAGCTACCCGCCTGCATGTCCTGACGATAGGAGTGGTCAAAGAGATTATAGAGCAATTCGAACCAGGCTGACGAGATCGTACTGGTGCTGAGATGAAATGGTATTAACATACCGCCACCTCCTCCGCATAGTAATTCACCACATTCCAGCCCTCTACGGTAGTGTCTTGCCCAAGCCCTGCGGTGCCACAAATAATGATATTGTCGAAGCCCTCTGCGATGCGGCCGATCCCTGCAATGAAGTGGTCGCGGTATCGCTCGCCTTCCCCTGATATGGGGTCGCCGTTGCTGATATGTTCGATGTTGTCGATAAACAGATACCGTCCCGCCGGCGTCCCGAGTTTAATAAACGACGCGATCAGGCTCGTGTATCCAATAACAGACTCGCCGGCTGATAGCGATGTCACGGGCACGGGCTGGCCGTTTTTCATGCACATGAGATTGAAGACCTCGTTTTCTTTCTCGTCGGTCAGTTCAACGAAGAACTGTTTGGCGGGATCGATCTGAGCCATAAGCGCATTGATATCGTCCAGAAATGGGGTCAGTGATTCCTTGACGATCCGGCCCTGGATGCCCTTGGGTCCTAGAGCTGTCTGTAGGGCTTTGTACTGCTTCAGCTCGTCAGCTGTAGCCTGCCGGGCCGATAACGTGATTTCGAGGTTGGCAAGGGTATTTTTCTGCTTCTCGGCAGCCTTCGCCCTTTCTTCCTTGTCTTTAATGGCAGCCTTGATTGTGGTCACCGCTTGTTCTGCTGCCGCGGTATCCTCGACCTGGCCTATCTCTGAGATATCGGATCTGAGTGTCTCCGCCTCATCCAGCGTTCTCAGTGCGGTCTCGAGGGTGGTGATCCAGACCGCCTGGTCCGTGATAGCTTTCTGAGTCTCTTCTGCCTCCCCGAGTTGAGCCTGAAAAGATCCCATGGTAACTGCTATCTCTTTAAGCTCTTCATCTTTCTTGGTTATTGCCTGTTTTGCGGTATCGATCTCACCCTGTTTTTTGTCTCTGAAGGCGGTGAAGTCACGATCGCAACTATCCTTGATCAGGGGGCAGAGAGCCTTGCCAATGGCCTTAATCATCTCTTCCGTGCCACTGATTTCCCTTCTGAGGGATTTCTGTTCGCTCTCGAGTGAGGCCTTGAGGGTCTGCAGCTTCGATATACGGTCACGCAGGTCCTTGGCGATGCCTTCGTTTGACCCCGCTACAGCCTCAGCGTATACTGACTTGGCCTCAGAGATAGCTTCGACGACGGGTTCCTTTGATATTGCCTGTGCGGCTATTATGCTATCGAGTTCGGCGAGTCGAGCTGTTTTCTTTCTCTGGGCGTCTGCCTTGGCCGTGATTGCCCTGTTGCGCTCCTGAATAGTTGCCAACGCCTTCTCGGCAGCGCTGAGCTCTTCGCGGTGTGTTTCGATATCAGCCTTCAGTTTTTCTATCAGACTGAGAGACATCGCTACTTCGCTGTTCTTGATCTTGGTTATTTCCCGGGATGCCGCCTCAGAGTCCTTGAGTTTTTTATCAAGGTATGATACCTGATCCTTAATGTAGGCTATGACATTGGCGAGACCGGTCTGTGTGTCGTGAGAGCTGTGCCAGCAGGCAAAGGCTTTGGTTGCGACATCGACAGGAAAGTCCTGCATCTCGGCCGACAAGGTATTAATAACTTCTTTCCTGTCCCAGCCTCCAATTACCTGCAGGTACTTGAAGACAAAATCACGCTGTTTGTCGTTGGATAGGCCAAGGAATTCATTGATATCGAACATGACAGGGAAACTGCCGAATTCCTGAGCGACACGTGCGGTTTTCTCGGTCAGCGTGCGCTCCTGGTACGCGGGGAAGATATCGATATCCTGTGTGAATTTGTCTGCCTTCGATGTGAAGGTACGGGTAACCCGTAAGCCGTCAGCACATTCTATCCCGACAGACATGGGGTTGCCTGATGCAAAGGCCTTCATGATTGCCATGGGTTTTTTGTCCTGGCGGGGATGATACCCCATGATGGCGATCTGCGCTGCATCAATGACTGTTGTTTTCCCGAAGCCGGTAGGACCCGTGAAGATATCCTTGCCGGTAAGGGGTACAACCCGGGTCTGTCCTTTGAAGTCTGTGAAGCTGATTTGGGTGATGCGATGTGACATTGTGTTTCCTCCTATGCTGTTAATTTGTTTATGCCAATCTGTCCATAGGGCTCTTGACGGAACAGCCCCGGTTCATAACGTGCGTATATATCTGGGTCGTCCTGACATCTGCATGCCCCAGAAGCTCCTGAACCGTCCGGATATCGTGACCGTCCTCGATCAGATGAGTTGCGAACGAATGTCTGAAAGTATGGCAGCCGGCAGGCTTGATGACATTGGCAGCCCGGACGGCCTCCTTGACGTTGCGTTGCAGAGCCGTTTCATGGAGGTGATGACGTTTCAGCTTACCGCTGCGTGGGTCTATGCCACGCTTACGGGCAGGGAATACCCAGTACCAGCCCCACTCAAAAGGGATGTTGGGGTATTTACGTTCAATGCCTTCCAAGAGCGATACCGGTATCCGGTCCTTTGCGTCGATCTCCTGGAGTTTACGGACACGCTCAAGGTGCTTTTTAAGAGGTCCGGCAGTGACATCCGGCAACGGTACTATCCTGTCCTTGTCGCCTTTGCCGAGACGGACGGTAATCGTATGCCGGTCGAAATCAACATCCTTGACCCTCAGACGCAAAACCTCCATGAGGCGCATACCGCAGCCATATAGCAGCGTACCCATCAGCCAGGCCTCGCCATGGAGCTGCCCGAGGATCGCTTTAACCTCTGCCTGAGTGAGGACTACCGGCAGGCGCCGGGACTTCTTTGCGCGTATGGCGTCGATCTCGCCCAGGTCCTTTGGTATGACATTGCGGTAAAGGAACAGTAGGGCATTAAAGGCCTGATTCTGAGTGGAGGCAGAGACGTGTTTGCGGACAGCCATGTCCGTGAGATACTCTTCGACTTCTGGCCTGCCCATGTCGTAAAGCGACCGCTTGCCGCTTTTCTGGTGAAAGTGCCAGAAGGCCTTTACCCAGCCGCAATATGTCTTTTCTGTCGAATAACTTAGATGCTTGACGCGGCAGTGCCGTCTCAGAAGATCGAGAATAGGTATCTTTGACTGTTCAGGCTGCTGATTCGATGTATGCTGTGTTTGCACTGCCGCTGTCTGTTGCATATGCTCTCCTTTCAATGGGTTAGGTGTTTAAGCCCTGTGTGTTATACTGCATTCAGGGCGGTAGAATGATTGTTAAGCACTCTTCGTCCCCATAAGCTTTTCACGATATCTCACAGCGTTTTCCGCAATCATAAGGGCAAAATTCGCCACGTCAGCGGCCTCTCTCACTATCTGGCCCACATTGTCTAATTGTATTTGATATTCATTCCGTTCATCGTTCAGAACAAAAAACTCACTCAGCTCAGCGGTTTCCTCTTCCAGCCGCTCGAACAGATACTTAAATGTACATTTATCCCATCCTCCTTTGTGGTCGTTGGCCTTCAACTGTTTTTCCATTTCCCTTGCAAACTGTTTTACTGAATCTCTCATCATAGGCTTCATCGTTTCCACAGGGCAACTACAATTAGTCACAGGCTTTCCACACTCTTCACAATTATGCATTTGTTCATCCTTTCATTGAAGGAGCAAAAAGTGCTTAACAATTTGCTCCATTTGACCGGGAATAACGCCCGGTGGTTTTTAGTTTCGCCTGTACCCCGGCAAATGAGCACGGCGTTACCTATACCCATGTGATTATTTCACCAACAAACGGAAGTCCGTGCGTTTTCCTGAACCAGTCCTGCATTTCCTTGAATGACGCGAAGCCATCACAACGGGCAAAATCCTCTGCCCAGTCATTAGATATTGGCCCATCGTGTATTTGCACGTTAGTAATTTTTACACAGAGAGCTGTACGTAATATCTCCTGCTTACTGCGATACGGCTTCCCGCTCCACCGGCGCAGACTCAACTCGTCTCCGGGCTTGCAACGTGCCTTTTTTCTGACAGTCTGTACTTTCTTTCCTTCACGGACTAACTCCGCAAATTTCTCTTGGAAAAGAATTACTCTCATGCTGCCTCCCGCCGTGCCAGTCTCACCCGCGCCAGCAGCGCCAGGGCCTCCGGGGTAAGTGCCGCCTTCATTTCTTTTTCACGGCCCGTATAGAATGCTTCGTCGATGTCAAATCTGGACACCAGCGGCTTTAATTCGTCCATGATTTTTTGTACCGGGATATCACTTTTTTGTCTCCACCGATCCAGTTTGATGGCTATTTCGATGTCTACTTCCTCGTCCCTTGCTGCGGCCTCGGCACTCTTTATGCTGAGCCAGGCAAACCCTTTCCACCATGCCTCGGACAGCTTTCTGAGCTCGGCGAGTAGGCTGTTTGCCGTCGTGATCTGTTTTGATTTCGGAGATTCAAATAAAGATACTCTTGCCATTTAATATTCCCCCTCTGCGTATACGCTGCGACCCGATAGACTATCCCATTCCTCTTTGAAATCTTCCTTGAGTTTGCGAAGAATTTTATTGAACTTCGAAGTGTTTTTGTACCCACTTTTCCCTGACTTTATGAGCCCGTATTTTTTTAGTAATGATATCCTGGGCCGGATAGATTCGGAACTGCAGCCCAGCTGCTCCGAGATATCTTCCCGTGTAATACAATCTGTATTTCGAATAAACGCGACCAGAAACCGCATCGTGAGCGTGCCATGGTCTTGAGCCATTAAAGCTTTTGCATCATCCTTGAAATGCTCGTAATCGGCATCTTCAAGGACGTGTCCCATTTTCGATATATCGCTGTATTGGTCTAATCCGCAGTTGTCGTGTTGATATACAGAATCCAGCCACATGCAGATGAATTCGACATGCTCAGGCCTGACGATAACTTTTTCAAAGGTGAGATCCGTAGAGGTGTCAAGGATAGCGCATGCTACGGACATGCGGGTCAAATTCTTCCTGAAGTCTGACGGAGCAATCAGGGGAATATCGGTACAGTACCCATACACCTTTGACATTGAAGATGCCTTACTTAGAATCAAAGACGTAACGTCGGAGTCGATCACAATATCTCCGGGTCTTCTGGTCCATGCCCAGAAAACAAGTGCGCGCAACTGCTCCGAAGTGATCCGGGGTTCATCTGATGTATTCAAGGTATTGATATCCTCAAACTTCGGGATATCGTCCTGAGACGTAAACATGGCGAGGTCCAGCCTCCTGATGAACGCAACAGGGAAGATACCCTTAAGCACCTGGCAGCCAAAGCTGTAATTATCAAGAGTGGTGTCGTCGCGCTTGGGGTTACAGAGGGCTATGAACCGGGTCATGGTTTCGAATCCCTTCGAGGATATTCTGTCTATAGAGATCCAGCCGTCGTCGATGGCGTTCTGTAGCGCCGCGAGGTCGTCGCGCTCCATCTTCTGAATTTCATCTACGCAGAGGATCTTCTGGCTATTGGCGGGCAGGCGGCCGGCCTTGACCTGCCAGCCCTTCTGCTGATGTTCTGATAGCCCATAAACAATCCCTGTCCTGGAGCTCGACGTAGCCGACGTGATATCTCCTACGCCTATGTAGGTCGCAATTCTGTTGTATATAAGCGATTTAGCGGTTCCGGAGTCACCGACCACGACAAGGTTGAGCCAGCCCCTGATAAACTCCTTATTGAAGGGGATCTTTAGGACGGAACAAAACACCATCAGCATTGCGAAGACGACATCTGACCTCCGGTATACCTTTATAACGTTGTCGGAGACATCATTGATCACAGCCATGATGCGCGGCATAAATATAGCGAGATCGGTATCCAGTACGCCTGTCCTGGGCTCCTTCTCTCCATGAATAGAGCGCAGATGTTCGATGGACTGCGCGACAGAAAATTTCTCGTGCTCGTCCTCTACTTCTTCGAGGTGATCGATCAGGAATGATACATGCTGGGTCTTAGGGTGAGATTTTACATATCCCCGGGCGAGATAACTTTTCGGTTTAACGGTCCTGATCTTGTGTTCGTAGTCATCGAGTACATAATAAACCTTATGCTCCATGACATCGGCACTCTCAGATGATGCGTCCTGGCTGAACTCGGCGATATAGTTCACGTATCGCTTCTGATGCTGGTGGGCAAAAAATTCCTTAATCGTGGTCTTCTGGGTGATCTTAAGCTGGGGGTGTTCCCCGAACTGACATATGCGCTTTCTGAGCATACCCATGACCTGATCGTCTGTTGCCATGCAGGACCCTATGAATTCAGTATCGCCTGGGTTCAAGGTAAACTTCAGCTCCGGATTACCGTCGGCGCAGAGGTGACACTTCCCGGTGACTCGTTTCTTGCAGTATGTCAATTCGAACTCGGTCGGGGCATGGAATGAATCCGATGTCTCACCGCAAACCGTCAACGCCACCTCGACGCGCTGGTCGATATATGCCTTGTTTTCGATATCGGCGAAATTTGCGAGCCTAATAATATCTTCGGCTGGGCCGGTTTGTGGCTTCGGTTCGTAGGGGGTTGCTGTATCCATTAATTCACGGAAATGATCGGCGGTATACCCGAGCTTTATGAAGTAATCGGTTATATCACCTTTATCGCCTACGGTATCGGGCAAGGTGATAATACGTATCGAAGCCGCTGATCCATACAGCGCGATAGCCACGCTTTTAGCGCCCTTGCGGCCGGGCTCATCGTTGTCGAAACAGATATAGACGTTGCGGTCCCTGAAGTGGGACTTCCACGCCTCCTTGAATGTCCCGGCGCCTGCAGTCCCGGTGATAGCCGCGAATCCACATTGCTCCAGCACGAGGCGGTCGGCCTCGCCCTCGCAGATAATGACGGGGGTGGTCTCCGGCAAATCAGCCATGGTGTCGAGTCCGTACAGTCGGGCCTCGCCATAACGATGCGAGCCAGCAGTATAGCTCGTCATTTTATTGGATTCCGTGGCGGCTGGATCGTATAGCCTGATATTGACGAGTTCTTTGTGCTCGTCGCGTACTGGGAAAGAATACCGCTTGCCGTTCCAGCCTATCTGGAAGCGCTCAATTGTTTCCCGGGTAAACCCACGTTTGCCGGTAATCAACCACTCCAGTTTGTCGCGGGCGTCCATTAGGGCCTGGTGGTATTTCTCCGCTATATTAGGGTTTATAGGAGGTAACGACGGCTTCGGTGTCTCGATACCGAACTTTGCGGCGTAATACAGGATGACTTCTTTGTATTCCTTGTTGAGCACGCGCATAGCGAAGTCGCTGAATGATCCGTGGCCACACTGCGCAAAGCATTTCCAGTGGCCTGACTCCTCAAAAAAACTGAATGATGGCTCGGTATCCTCATGGAAGGGACAGCGCGCCTGATAACTATCACCAGTTTTCTTGACGATATTGAGACCCAGGGCTTCATATTCAGCCTTGAAGTTTATGGTGTTAAGAATTTTTGTAGCAAATTCTTTCCAGATCGATGACGACATTCCCGCACACTCTATATGAATTTATTTTATTTTCAATTTAATAGGAGGCCTTGCGGCCTCCCTGCAATACAAACCTTGTTATTGTCTCTAGGACCGGGTAAAACCCTGTCGCCCTATAGTTACTACAAAAGACCTAGATTTTACTGATGAGACCTGCTATCGGGGGATGAACCAGGCAGCAGGGTGCTTCATGGTATGTAGATAAAGGTTACGGGTGCATAGACCTCCAAACGTGAGAACCGCTTGTCAAACTTTGGGGACGACAAGCTATCCCCGAGTGCCCCTGTCGGGGTTAAAACTAAGCCTTGATGAGCCCACGCCTGACCGCGATGCTGCGCGCTACATCATAAACAGGAACGTTCAGCCCGAGGGCGCCTCTAAGCATGGTCATGAATGCTGACTCGCCCTGAAGGAACTTCAGCAGTGTGTGGTTACTGACTCTGTTGATCCTGATGAACTTGGCTCCCTTGTAGCGATAGAATCCAAGCGGTAATTTTTTGTACTTAAAATTTGCCATATCTCTCTCCTTCTTATTTTTTATCCGACCGCTGGGGGCCGTATATTTTCGCTGCTATTCTCCCCGGCATATGCCCGAGGTGGTATCCACTGCAATACTGGCAGTGGTAGGCGTTCAGCCTGCGCCCGCCATATCTGGTTATTCGATCGCTGGTGGCGATGGCCTCTTGCTCTGACCCGAACCTCTGCTTGCTTCCGCACTGTCTCCGGCGTAGCCTGCGCTTGCTTGCCATCAGAAAAAGATGGAAGGGCAAAGAGCAGAAACCAGACAGTAGCAGCTTCCAAGCGTACATGCCGATAACACAATCATCGTGATCCAGACCTTGCCGCGAAAACTCATCTTATTGCCTCCAAAAACCATGTAGGGAATAATTTACGGTGATGCGATAACAGGCGCTCGAACGTCTCGTCGATGATATAGGTTTCGCCATGGTCGGATGCGCTTCGCACGACCCGGCCCGATGCCTGACATATCGCAAGTACCGCACACCACTGGTACCACAGCGGGTCCTTGCGGCTTCGCGTTGCGATCTGCTGATCACCAAGCATTCCGTAGGGCACCTTACAGATCAACTGCCACCTCCCGGTTTCGCCTTGAAGGTCAAGACCTTCGGTCATGCTGGGGGATACCAGAACAGTTGGATGTGGTGACATCATGTGTCGCTCAATCGCTTCTTCTCTTGATACTCCGGAGCCATTGCCGTGAAAGATCAGTCTGTTGCTGGGAATAGCGTTTTTAATGGCATTAGAGATCTTGTAGGTATGGGTATGGATAATGCCCTTGCTGTCGGGATAATGAGCGAGGCATTTACGGACCTTCTCGACAATGGCCGGCATCAAGGTATCGATGGTCTTGTTGTTGATGCGGCCGACATATGAGCGCCAGATCGGCCTGTTTTCTTTCGGGAACGTGGACGGCACTTCGATGTACGTGATATCGTTGTGATCTATCCCGAGGCTCCTGGCAAACGATACCGGCTCAATCGTGGCGGACATGCATACAACTTTATTGCCGTAGTTGAATAAAAACTCACGGGCAAACCTTGAGACAAATACAGGCTTGATTTCCAGTGACTTGAGGTCGCCGTTGTCGTCGAGCTCTGTATTGAAGACCCAGTTGTCGAGATCGTTGGCCTGGCCCAGAAAGAAGTCAATTTTAAGTTGGGTTTTCTCGAGATCCTCGATTTCTTCGGTAAGTTTGTGTTTTAGTAGCCGGTCAGTCATGGCTGATGCAGCCGTATTTTTGATTGCTGATATCCGACCCTTGATGCTCTCCTTGATATCTTCCATGACGGCGAGATAATCCTCGATGCGCTCTTTCATGGGGATGACATAGCCAAGGGCTGAGGCGTATATCTTGAAAGAAACGAAACCCATTATCATGAGCTCGACATTATGACATTCGTCAATTATCAGCGCTTCCCTCGGCTCAAATAACTTCGCGTACCGGGTCTGGTACATAAATGATGCGAAATTGTGCAGCACAACCGCAGCTGCCTGAGCCTCAGCTACTGCGATATAGAACGGACACTCCTGGAATTTCAGTTCTTTGTCGGCACATTGAAGCGATTTATTGGTCTTGCAGGGACCCTTGGCGCAGGTCATGGACTCGTCGACGGCACAAGGGTAATTCCCCTTGCCCTTCATGACAACTAGATCCGGGAAGGTTTCCGCATACTGGTCCTGGAGGCTCCGCTGTGTTGTCAGGATATTGGTATCGGCGAAGTATTTTGCAATCGAAATTGCGAGAACCGATTTTCCGCTCCCGGTTGGCGCATTAACCAACACAAACTTTTTCGTCTTCAGCGCCGTCTCGATTTTGTCCAGAGTTTCTTTCTGGTGCTGCCTGAACTCTGAGAACGGGAAGTGATCAGCGATATGCATATCAGCAGTCCTCCGCATGAAGACACCAGCAGCACCAGCCGTCAACGTATACGTGCAGGCCCATCAGGCAATAGAAATCCCGCTGGGCTACCGTAAACGGTGGCGTAGCATCAATGCTGCCGGTGTCTTCCGTGAGGTCGCTCATTAGTCGATCGGGCAGTCGTCGTCGCCGGGCATGCGTCCTGACGGCATGTCTTCCTTGACGGCATGATCAAGCATCTTATCCATGGTGCTGACCGTGCTCAGCGTCTGCGCCCTCGCAGCAAGGAATTTCTCGTCGGCCTCGGTAATAATTTCGTCACCGATTACGAACTGCGCGACATAGAACTTGCCTTTATCGTTTTTCTCTTCCTTCAGGGTGATCGTTACCGGAAAAAGATAATACTTGCCCGGGGTCCTGCCGCTGTTCATGACCTTGCGGCCCGTGGCCTTGGTAGCGATCTGAGTCAGGAAGGTCTTTATCGCGTCATAGCTCGAGGCCTGATGGAAGGCAAGGACGAATACGTCATCTTCTTCGCTGTTGAAAATGAAGTTGTATGTGAACCGGCAGCGCGAGGGTTTCTTGTCCTTCCAGTCCCACGTCACGGGATTGCGGGGGCAGGCCCTGGGGTCGATGTCTTCGCCTTCGATGGATCTGCAGGTGATCATGTCGCGGCTGGCACACATGAAGGGGTGTTCGTAGTCCTGTGGTCCGAAGTCGACAAAGCCTGACTGCCGGTCAAGGATGAAGCCGGTGAGCTTGTCGTATTCCTGCCCGGTCTCCACGTTCCGGAACATGCCCGCGGTGCCGTCCTTTGACGTCGGCTGAACGATCTTGACGAGAGAGAGTTTGATTTCGTTTTCGTTGAGACAGACATCGCCGCACGTTGATCCTGATACAGGTGTGCCCACACCTCCCGGTACTGCCGGCATCTGCTGGCCTGCCGCTGCTGGCTGGCACTGCTGAGCCAAAGCAGGGACCTCGGCGGCTACTGCGCTCTGTGCTGTCTCGGCGGGGGCGCCGCCCATAACTTCAGCGGCTTTCTGATCTACCGCTTTCTTCTTTGCTCCTGGTTTCTGGTCAAGTAATGATGTCATACTTCCTCCTGGTTGATGGTTTATATAGATGACAGCGCGTTAATAACCGCTGTTTTCTGTTCGGCGCTGATACAGAGAGCCTTGAACCGGTTGGTCTCGGTTTCAACAGCACTCTCCTTTTGCGCGATAATATCGAGAGCTTCCTGGCGCTGTGACATCAGGTCCTGGTAGGCAGCGTTATTGGCCTTGTCATTCTCAAGCGCGATCTTGCGGGCATCTGCGTTTTTGAGGGAGGCATCAGCCAGAATTTCAGAATACATCTGACCCTCTGATATCTTGGCCTGCTTGTCGATCTGAGACAACGCCTTCCTCGCGTTATGCGCTGCTTCTTTGAGTGATGATATCCTGGTTATACTGTCATTCATCTCGTCGATGCCGACACGCAATGTCATCGCATCTTCAAGGGCAGTCAGTAATCCTTCGAGTTTCTGCTTCATTAATATCCTCCTGTGATTTTGGATTGTCTCGCCAGCGGTATAGCCGGCAAGCCGCTTACTGTCTGTCTCCGGGGCGACCATGCCTTCCGTTTAATATCTTCCGGTGTCATGGCCGCCCTCACCTCTGGGAGGTAGAACACTACCACCCGCCCATGTCTTACAAAATGCCTATCCCTGAGCAACACACCACGCCTGATGAGGCTATGAACCTGCTCAGGCGTGATAGACAGCATCGCCGCAACTTCCTCGATGCTGCCATATGTCTTCTCCTGGTTCATGCCGCTCTTTCTTCTTCGTCGACGGGAAGCTGCTCGAGTTCTTCGTCGGTCATAATAGCTTTTACTTTTTCTCCCAGTGAAAGTATCGTGATATCAACATCTCCGGCATTGAGACATTCTTTGTTTGTGGTGTCAAACCGCAGTACGATATCATGGTATCCATGCAGGCCCTGCACGATACCGATAAAGCCCTGAATCTCATCGAGGTTTACTCTGTGTGTCTGTCCAACTTCCGGCGCCGGCCACTGTGACATTGTTCCTCCTATTTATTGAATATGTACCCGATCATACGATCGAGCCTGGTTTTATTGACTATCGTTGGAATGCCGTTAATAACGGCAATCTTCTGGTGGGGCTGGCACTGCTGGCGTAGTCCGTGAATTTTAAGACCAATAGTGCTGTGAATCGTTGCGGCACGGTATCCAGATGCAATATTATTCATGGCCCCTCCTGTAGGACAAACACTGACATGAAAGTTTATTTCTTACTACAAAATTATCAGTATTTCTCATACAGACATTCGAAATCTTTGTAGTAAAATGAGAAGTAGGCAGGAAGTTACTCGGCCCCGGCGTGTTTTGCCAAACATCACACGGGGAGTATGATTGCCGGGACCGAGAGATCGAGATCATGGGTTTAAAATCTGTGATGTTTGGCATGTGAAATAATAAAGTAAATACAGGATTATAGTCAAATTAATAAATAAAATATAACCATAAGCATTACTTATATGAACCAATTCCGCTATTTTTGTAATTGAAAACAATAAGTTAGGGGGTGTAAGCTATGGGGGCAATGAGTGTTGATGTGCGAAAAATATTTGGGGATAATCTCAGAAGGATGATTGCGGAGCGTCACCTACAGCAAAACGAGTTCGCCGCCAGTATCAACGTATCGAGTCAATACATCAACGGGATCGTCCAGGCCCATACCTATGTTTCAAAAAAGAATTTCGAAAAGCTCTGTATTGCTCTGAACGCAAGACCTGTAGATTTTTTTGTTGAAGAAGGCACCCCTTACGCCCTCAATAAGAACGAAAAAGAGTTACTGGATCTATATCGAGAGATTAATGTCCAGGGCCAGGGACCAACAGCAATATCCTTGCTTCAGGCCCTTATAGGTGCTCCGCGTAGTAATGGCAATATTACAGCATTGCCGAAGCCGGCTCGCGTAGAGACCATTGAAGAAAAAGCACAAAGGATTCACGATAAATATGCGCCACTGCCAAAAGCCAAAAAACGTCTCGCGTAGCCTGATAGAGCGAGATGGTAAGGTTGTAAGTATTCATCGCTTCAGCCGGTTGCGTGGCAAGACGTCTTGCATGGGCGAGCTCGATATCAGCAGGCAGAACATAGAAGATGAATTATTACAGCTTGCATCAAGGATGGCGTGGCGAGATGCCAAGTGCTCACACAAGAAAGAATGTTTACAGCAAATGTTTTTAAGTTTTATCGAGAACGCATCAAAATATATGTAACCGGGGAGGGTGGATCGTGTCTATATTAATTTGCGATGACGATGAAAGCTGCAGTAAGATTTTCCGTGAGATACTCAGTCAAGAGGGATACGAGGTTCATTGCGTAGATACCGGTGAAGCCGCACTGAATTTTATAAAAAAATTCGATACCAAAATAGTAATACTGGACGTGGTATTGCCAAACAAATCAGGACATGACATTCTTAAGGAAATTAAACTTGAATCCCCTAATACACAGGTAATTATAATGACGGGATACGCTAATGTGAGTACGGCGGTTTCCTTGATGCGCGATGGCGCTCATGACGTTATACGAAAACCCAGTGATATCAAGCAATTAATCACAGCCATCGAGACAGCCTCACTGAAGACATCCGAAACCCGAATAGAACCCATAGCTGCGGTCTCGGGAGTGGTGCGTGATTATACCGCTACCTATGTCGATTTCCAGTGTCACTATCCTAGTCAAACAATATAAGACCATGAAATATTTTACGGTTTTATTATCGCTGTGCCTTTTGGTTGGAGTTGCCAGCGCTGATCTGGCGCGAGATGCCGGAGTCGCTTTGAAGAAAATGAATATCAATATTGAGACAGGCATATCGCATAATGATTACGGGCCGGCACTCGCGGATATGAAGCTGGCAGTTTCGTTATTTCTGGAATCTGATGAGCTGGCGCGCTACCCGGCCGGCACCAAAGAACAGATTGAGGTTATCGTAAGAAATTATGATATCGCCAATGATATATGGGGTAGAATATTTCGTCGGGACCAAGGTGAGACAATATACATCACCAATCCCCTCTTCGCTACGTTGCTGGAACTATATCCGAAGATCCCCGTGGTTGAGGCGAGTGATAAGTCTTACGCTGGCGGGAAGTTCGTGCACGTCAAAGATGTTGCGGTCACGATATGGGCAGAGAATGTATATCGGTCCCGAGGTATCACGCAATTATTGATACAGGGACCGCCGCCAGAGAAACCAAAAACAAAAGGAGGAAAGAGAAAATGAAATACCCGGAAATGCATCATTACATAAAAAAGCACATGGCGCAGGCCGAGATAACATCAAACATCGCACTCATGAAGCGAATCAATAAGGTTCAGCCTATGGGGCATGAATTTGTCCGGATCATCGTCAACGGTGAAGCACTCCCCGAAGTTGACAATGCCAAGGCAATGGCTAAGGCGATGGGAGCAGACCCGCTTGAGTTCCTGATTTTAATTGAAAACTGCAGGCTTAAAAAGCGCGGACTTCATAATCTCATGTGCATCGTTCCTTGTCAGCATTAGCAGGCAGGCTGAGCTATGGGAACTATCAGAGCGAACAGACACGGGATGTTGTTGTTCGATTTCTATTTCAGGGGAATTCGCTGCCGGGAGGGAACAAAGCTTGCTGATACACCTAAAAATAGGAAGGTCATGTCGGCCCAAATGGTGGTGATGGAGCAGGAAATCGAGCGAGGGGTTTTCGATTACAGTCATTGGTTCCCGGCTGGCAAACAGTTGCATATTCTGAAGCCGGTAACTCATCGTCAGGAGAAGTTTGGTGAGTATTTCAAGCAATGGCTTAAAAATAAATACGATCCCGAGCGCAAACAAAACGAGATCAAACTGTCAACGTATCAGGATTACCGGGATATCGGGAAGCTATACCTTATTCCTTTTTTTGGTGAGATGTCCCTTGCCGATATCGAGCCGTCAGATATGAAGACATTTGCGGATACAATCAAGGGGCTGGGCATACCCAGGCAAAAACATATCATTGCTCCTCTGAGGGCATGCCTTGGGTATGCCGTCGAAATGGGAGATATCGAGAAATCACCTTACAAGAAAATTGCCTTTGGAAAGCTCAAGACTGTTCCAAGAGAAATTAACCCCTTCAGCCTGGCCGAAGTCAAAAAGTTTCTGGAGCACTGCCCGGAGTGGTGGCGGGAATACTTCGTGATCGCTTTTTTTACAGGCATGCGGCCCGGTGAGCAGATAGCGCTGAAATGGTCCCGTGTCGACCTCGAGCGACGACATTTCAAAATCGTGGAGTCCAGATTACGCACGGATGAGGGACAACCGAAAACACGTGCGTCGATCCGGGAAGTGATGATGCAGGATCGTGTTTATGATGCCTTTGTGGCCCAGAAACAGAAGACTGCCGAGCTCGGGGAGTATGTGTTTCTTAATAGCAGCGGGAACCTGATTCGAATCGATGTGCTCTCGCATCATCCCTGGCGTGATATCCTGACTGCCGCTGAACTGGAATACCGTAATCCATACCAGACCCGGCACACTGCAATCACAATGATGGTGATGGCGGGGGAAAATCCTCACTGGGTCGCCGCTCAAACCGGGACCTCGATTGAGATGATCTATAAGCGGTATTTCAAGTATATTGCCAAGCCTGGACGCGACGGCGAGGCCTTCAAGGGCATGCTGGAAGGTTGACCAAAGGTTGACCAAAACCAGTTGAATTTCCAGCCACTTCTGGCTGGTTTCGTTAGATATGGGGGCTTGATTTCATTGAATTTGTTGTATAACAAGGGGTTACGGAAAGCGTAAAATCTGATTACGAATCAGTTGCTCTACCAACTGAGCTATCCCGGCACGGAGGTTATTT
>CAYXBA010000014.1:0-95311 GCA_964463135.1 uncultured Nitrospiraceae bacterium | reverse complement strand
CTCCGTCTTGGTATTTTACCCGACTTTGGTGTACACTTTTTTCAGCTTAGCTCAGGCCCATCTGCTTCATCGCCAGATGGTAAGGAATCAAATAAAGGTCAAAGGCCGTGGTGGAAACTATGGTAATCACGCCCAACAACGCTATTAGCAAGCCAAACAATATATGGGAATAGATACATATATAGAGACAGAAGGCGGTGACCAATTAAAGGAACTTCTTGATCCGCAGGGACTCCTTTCCAAGTTACTGCCAGACTTTGATGACATCGCATCTTACTGCCTCAGATTTATTGATCCGTACGGCGATACTGTATTTAATCAGAAACAAATACCAATACTGATTAGAGAACTAACAGCCGCAATAGCAAAGGCACCGAATCCAGAGGTGAAGATCTTCGGCGAAGAACTACTTAAACTTCTCCGGGAGGCAGAAAACCAAGTCCATACATATATCAAATTCTATGGAGACTAAAACAATAAACCCGCATATAACAAGGGCAGCGGGACCGACGCCGATAAGCGCCGGTTATTTTTCCATCAAGCTCAGTGGCCGGGCGGCACAGTGTTGTCGTTATACATATGTATGAAAAAGAAATAATATTTCAGCTATGTAATAAGGCCCTTGCATTGGCTCCAGAGGAATACCCTCCTACATTGCCAACATCACGCGAACTACTTGGAGCACCTCAATGGTATCCATTTGAGCATCAAGCTTGGAAGCTTGGGGAAGAAGTTAGACAGGTATTCCTAAAACAACCCAAGTTAAAGAAGGTTAAAGAAATTCAAGACAAAATCATTGAAGTAGTGAAATGTCAAAACCTTAGACGAGGAAGACAGTCATTTATTATATTACTTGGCTTTAAGGACGCTAACCAATTTAAGAATATTTTAGTTCCTTTATTAAAAGATGATGATGTTGATGGCCAGACTCTTGACTCATTGATTAAGATGCGAGCATATGAATTTCCTGATAAGGTTGTTCCTCATCTTTCAAGCCGTTATACTTGGATAAAGAACCTGGCCAAAAAGTATATTGAAAATTCTAAGAATGTATAACACCCGGCTCATCCGACAGGAGATGAACTGTAGGACTTTATTATTATTCAGATGTCTCCTGCGGGTCAGCAATTTCGTTATATGAGAGATGAAAGAAGATAAAAATAAAATATATACATGCCCGGCCTGTGGTTTTCTGACGTTCGACGAGCCAACCGGCAGTTACGACATTTGCGAGCTGTGCGGCTGGGAAGATGATAATGTTCAATTGGCAAATCCACGACTTAGGGGTGGGGCTAACAAAGAAAATTTAATTGAGGCACAGCTAAAGGCATTAAAAACATATCCGATCGAAGTCAAGGAAGTCGGCAAATTTAAACGTGATCCAGAATGGTGGCCACTGAAGCCGTAAGAAACAGCAGAGAACAAACGGCAACCGATTTGGTATATAACACCAGGCTTGCGGCCTGCCAGAGCATACAAGAGCACATCAAACGGCAATGGATAAACAACCCGTTATTCGGAATAACGCTGGTTTCCAACGGGGCTTACTGCGGTTTCCCGATAATGAAGAAAGAAGGCGAATAACCCCTCAAAGAGTGTAGCAACTTGGTAACCACCAGATGATAAAAAAAAGGGTTACAGAAAAACCTGTAACCCTTTGATTTAAATGGAGCCGGGAACCAGGGTCGAACTGGCTACCTGCTGATTACGAATCAGCTGCTCTACCAACTGAGCTATCCCGGCACAGGCGATATTTTACCAGAAAAGAAAAAATAAGTCGGCCTGATGCAGAGATATATTGTTTTTTAAGGGTTAGGGGAGCTGTTGGGGCAGGACAGGAACAGACTCAATGACCTCTGCTTCAGATCTGCACGCTGCTGTTTGGGGTCTGTCCACCGGCAGAGATATTTCGCTGAAGCTGCACCGTTGATGCAGACCTGACTTTCGTGACAATCTCATCGGCAAGGCTCAATATGCCGCTCCATGTTTGCGATGACTGCTTTCCTACATAGTCGACCGCGCCAAGTTCCATTGCCTTGACTACTGACTCTCCCTGCCTCTGACTTATGGCGCTGATTATCACCACAGGCGTTGGCTGAAGCTCCATGATTGTCTCCATGAACTTGAGACCATTTATGCCTGGCGATGCGACATCAAGGGTTATGACATGAGGTCTGAGATCCTGTACCTTGGTGAGAGCTTCGGCGTAATCATGTAATGCAGCCACAACCTTAATGTCACCTGACTGTTCAAGTATCTCGCTAAGGAGATACCGCGTTACGGCAGACGGATCGATAACGATTACGTTTATTTTTTCTCTGTTCTGGGCCATGTTATCATGCCATGCCATATTCTCTATTTAATACGAAGGTGCGGATTGCTCAGTTGCTACCCATATGCATGTCTTATTGCAGCCGATAGCTGAACGTGACAGGCAGAGGTCACCGATCTCCCGCGGCGAAGGGTTAAGGTCAGGAGCAATGCCGGTAAGCATCAGTTTTTTGTCTGCTCTGACTGCCATTCTGTGTGCCGTGCAGAGGATCTGTATGCACTGGCTGTCGATTTCATCAACACGCTCACAATTGACGACGAGACTGTCTGCGTTCTCGATCCCGACCAGCAGAGCATCTTTAAGGATCTGGGCATTATGAAGATCAAGCGGACCTTCACATTTCATTACGATTACCGGACCCTGTTTATCGAAGGTGAATGCCATATGATGATTCTCGATCCCCCATGGCCTTTCATGCGATACAGGACGATGCTTCCTGCGGTGATGATCCTATCGTATGCCTGAACCATCTTTTGCGTGAACGGTCTTTGATGCGCGGTTTACCCGTAAGATATGAAACAGCGCGGTTAACCAGTTCGAGCAGTTTCAGCTGATCACAGATATCCATCCCTGCAATGCCGGCGCAAATGCCAAAGCCCCTCCGACCAAAGAATTCCGCGCTCTGTTTTATCGAGGCCTGATCCCACAGGTCTTCGATGCATTGCAGGATAATGGATTCCGCCAGCTTCTTCATGCATTCTGCACGCTCTTTTGTCCCCAGAGGCTGCTTTCTGCACTTTCTGCTGTCTTGGTTATTCATGTTTTAACATTTGCATATTGCGTGCCAAAAGGGGACCAATAAAGAATTTGCTTTAAATAGAATGCTGTCAGCGCTCAGTGCCTGCTAATAATCTGATGAGGGGGTGAAACCATTGAAAGATAATAATGCGGATATAATTCAAAAAATAAATTAAATCAATAAGTTGACTCCAATATCGTTCTGTCCATGCATGCAATAAAAGTTGCAGGATCCGCTTGAGATGGAGAACAATGCCGCCCCTGTCCTACCGATTTTTATTCTTGTTGAGCCGTTTGTTCAGTGCCTGACGGGAGATACCGAGCAGAGAAGCGGCAATTCCCTGATTGTTGTCGCAGAGTCTGACTGCTTCCGCCACCAGGTGGTCTTCAGCCTCCCGGAGGGAAGGGAATCTGCCGAAGAGTTTTGTCAGGAGAACCGCTGCTTCGTCATCTGCAGGCAGTACGATGGGGTGAAGGTCCTGGTCGTTCTGAATCGTCTCCCTGAAGCTGTCCATTGAAAGCTTACCGGTCCTGTGGCGGGCTACTGCATCAAATACCAATGCTTCGAGTTCACGCACATTCCCCGGGAAATGGTACGTGGACAGAAGTGTGACCAGTTCTCTCGGGTACGAAGGCGGATTTTTCCCCAGAGCTTTTCCTGCCCGTTCAATGAAGTGGTGCAGCAGATCGGTTATATCATCCAGCCTTTCCCGCAGAGGAGGGATATGGATATGATGGGTACGGAGTCTGAAATAGAGGTCTTTTCTGAAACGACCGGCCCCAATAAGCTGCTGTATGTCCCGGTTGGTCGCAACAATGACCCTTGCATCACTTTGCCTGGGGATGTCCGCACCGAGCGGAAAATACTGCTTTTCCTGGAGCAGCCTCAGAAGTTTTATCTGTGATGCCTCGCTGAGGTCGCCGACCTCGTCGAGGAAAAGCGTACCACCGGCGGCCTGTGCAATCTGGCCCTCCCGGATCGTATCTGCCCCGGTGTATGCACCTTTCTTATGCCCGAAGAGCGTGTCTGAGAAGATAGTGTCATCAAGCCCTGAAATATTAAGGGCAATAAATGCTCCTTTTCTGCAGCTTGCATCGTGTATGGCACGTGCAAAAAGTTCTTTGCCGGTTCCGGTCTCCCCGGTAATGAGTACTGGCTGCGGCGATGGGGATATCGCCTCTGCGTAATGGAACAGGCTGCGCATCTTCTTGCTTCCGGTAACGAGAGGAGAAAAAGCTGTCTCGTTTTCAAGATTGTCAGAGAGAAGATGCTGCTTGAGAGACGATACCTCGTTCATGAGCGATGCTATCTCAAGGGCCTTTCTGATACTTGAGACAAAACGGTTCATCTCTACCGGTTTTACCAGATAATCAAATGCCCCTGAGCGCATGCAGGCAACTGCCGTTTCTATCTCATCCGTTGCCGTGACCACAATGACCAGGATATCAGGATAGTTCTGATTGATCTTCTCAAGAAGCTCTCTTCCTGATACCTGGGGCATATTGAGATCAAGCACGACTATTGACACGTGCTGCTCTTCAAGCGCTGACATCACGTCCCTGCTGTCTTCCATGGCCTGAAAATTGTTTATGCCTGACTTGCGGAGGATCGTGCCGAAGCTGAGAAGGATCATCGGTTCGTCGTCCACCAGCAGAATAGGACGGTCAGGATATATGGTCTGGTGCATGTCTGCTCCTTTCTGCGGCATCCTTGTACGCCGGAAGAGAGATGATCGCGGTCGTTCCCCTGCCGGGCTCTGACTGAAAGGTCAGCGAACCCTGGTGGTCTTTGATGATCGAATAGGAGATCGAGAGGCCGAGACCGGTGCCGCCTTCATCGATCCTTGTTGTATAAAACGGCTCTGTGATGTGGTTGAGCACGTCCTGCGGTATGCCGACGCCTTCATCGCTGACCAGGATTTTGATATGCTCAGCTTCGTTATCAAACAACGTTGATACGGTAACAGCATCACTCCTGGTCCTCAGGGACTGGAGCGCATTCATGATCAGGTTTATGACCACCTGCTCAAGCTGCTGTTTGTTGCCTTTGACCTGCGGCAGGCCTGCACCCTCCCGCACCTGAAAGCGGTCGGTAAATTTCCCGATCTGACTGTTCAGGAGCGCTGACGAAGAAATGATGACCTTATTGATATCAACCGGCTTGTCGATGGCAATTCTGCCCTGCCGGGTAAAATCTTTCAGGTTCTCAACGATGTTATTGATACGCTCTGATCCTTCAGACATTGCCGAGAGCAGGCGGGGCATAATATAGCGCATTTCGGAAAAAAGTACTCCTCCCAAAGAGAAGTCGCCGTACTCACGGTAGTGATCAGAGAGCAGGTGGGCTGCATCTTTCCATGCTTCGGAAACCATTTGTGCATTTACCGCAATAAAGTGGTTCGGGTTGTTGATCTCATGAGCAATGCCCGAGACCAGCATGCCGAGAGAACTCATCTTGTTCATCTGGATGAGTTTGGCCTGAAGCAGCCTGGCTTCTTCTTCCAGCCGAAAGCGTTCGGTAATATCGCGGAAAGAGCAGAAGAGAACCTCGCACTTTCTCAGGCGAACAGCTTTCCCCCATATAGAGGCGAGGATATCTGTCCCGTCCTTTCGTCTGGTCATTATCCGTGCAATGCGAAATTTGCCTGCTGAGCAACTGTTCTGGATTTCGGTACGGCATTGCTCCTGCTCAAGGGGCGCCAGCAGCAAAGGGAGTCCTCCGCCTATGAATTCTTCCTGCGTGTATCCGTAAAGACTGATCGCAGCCTGGTTGGCGTCTATGATCCCGCAGTCATGCCGGGAAACAATAAAAAGCGCATCTTCATTCTGCATAAAGATTCCGCGGAACCGCTCCTCACTTTCCCGGAGGGCCAGTTCGACTGTTTCACGCTTGGAGATCTCGTGCTGCAGCCGTTCTATGGTGGCAATCAGTTCGGCTGTCCTTTCGGCAACCAGCTCTTCAAGATGGAGCTGGCATTTCTGCAGGGTTTCGTTCGTCTGCTTCACCTGCGTTATATCACTGCCGATGCAGAGGAGCTCGCTCAGCGTGCCGTCTGCGTTGAATACGGGCTTATTGGTCCAGGAGATCCAGGCTCGGCTGCCATCCTTCTTTATATTCTCGTTGACGTTGGTGACATACTTTGCAGGGTCCAGGCATATCACCCTGACCATCTCTGCCAGGTTGCGGCCGGTGCTGTCCGTTTCCGGCACAATCGTGCCGACCGCGTTTCTGCCCATGATCTGATCTTTGGAGAAGCCGTAGAACTTTTCTGCATACTCATTGAAAAAGATTATGTTGCCGGCAGGGTCGATCCGGAGGATGATGCTGTTTGCATTTTCAACGAGTTCTCGATAATTCTTGTCAGTCTCACGCAGTTGTTCAATAATATAGAGCACGATCGTGCCGACCACGAGGGCTGCTACCAAAGCATCTACGGTCCCTATCAGGATAAGATCAATCGAGACCTGATCCCACCATATGATCCCCATGATGGTATTCATGCATGCGGTGACGATCTCGGCAAGGATAACGATCCCTGCGAGGTGCCAAAGACTGATGGCCCTGAGTCTGGTCAGCACTGTTCTTGGGGTGGTAAGGGCTGTATTAGACATTGTTTTTTTGTGCGTTTTCCCCTGCCTGCGGTGCTCCGCCCGGCTTGCTCAATATTAGCACAATGGACAGCCTGATGCCATACATGAAGGCTAGGCGAACACGATAGTTGCCGCCAGAAAGGTCAGCCTGAAAAGCCTTGACAGCATGAGATGCAATCTTTAATCTAAGAACACTGATAAAAATGTTTAATGAACAAATAAAACTTCCTAACAGTATAATTTCTAGCCTGAGCCGGCATGTTATTCCCATAATGCCCGCGATCATGATTAATTTTCCCTGCTGTTTGACTCTTAACTCATTTGAAGGAGGTTGTGTATGAGTTTGTCGAGGAGAGACTTTCTGAAGCTTTCTGGAGGGACTGCAGTTGCCGGTGCAGTCGGCGTGGGGGTGGCGCCTGCTGAGGCATCAGTTCAGCCGCCTGAGAACCGCATCAAGGGCGCTGCGGAAACAAAGACCATCTGTCCGTACTGCGCTGTGGGCTGCGGTATCATAGCCCATACCAAAGACGGAAAGGTGATCAACACTGAGGGCGATCCTGATCATCCGATCAACGAGGGCTCTCTCTGCGCAAAAGGCGCGTCGCTTTACCAGATCGTAAATAATGACAAGCGCGTGCTTAAACCCATGTACAGAGCTGCGGGAGCTGACCAGTGGAAAGAGGTCGAGTGGGACTGGGCGCTTGATGAGATTGCAAAGAAGCTGAAGGACACCCGCGACAGAACCTTCAAGTTCCTTTCGAAATCAAAGATCAGGGAGAAGCAGCCTGACGGAACAGAGAAAGAGGTAGAAAAGGAATTCACGGTCAACAGGACCGATGCTATTGCCCATGTCGGCAGTGCAGCGCTTGACAACGAGGAATGCTATGTCCTCCAGAAGTGGCTCAGATCTTTGGGGCTTGTCTATATAGAGCATCAGGCCCGAATATGACACTCCGCAACTGTTGCGGCTCTGGCAGAGTCGTTCGGACGCGGTGCAATGACGAATCACTGGATAGACCTCAAGAATGCTGATGTTGTGCTTGTTATGGGCAGTAATATTGCCGAGAACCATCCCATAGCAATGAAATGGATCATGAAGGCGCGTGAAAGGGGGGCAAAGCTCATTGTTGTTGACCCGCGCTTTACCCGGACTGCGGCAAAGGCAGACCTGTATGCTCCCCTCCGTTCCGGAACTGATATAGCCTTCCTCGGCGGCATGATCAAATATATCCTCGATAATAACCTGTATTTCAAGGATTACGTTGTCAATTATACGAACGCAGCGTATCTGGTGAACCCTGACTTCAAGATGCCGGGCCAGCTCAACGGCATCTTCTCCGGCTATGACGAAAAGACGCGCAAGTACGACAAAAAGACCTGGTCCTTCCAGATGGATGACAAAGGGCTTCCAAAGAAGGACATGACGCTTAAGGACCCGAACTGTGTGTTTCAGCTTCTGAAGAAGCACTACTCACGGTACACCGCTGCCAAGGTCTCTGACATAACCGGAACGCCGAAAGAGAAGCTCCTTGAGGTGTACAAGATCTATGGGTCTACGGGAAAGCCGAACAGGGTCGGCACCGAGTGCTATGCCATGGGATGGACCCAGCATACGGTCGGCACGCAGAATATCAAGGCCATGACGATCATCCAGCTGCTTCTCGGCAATATCGGGATGGCAGGGGGCGGCGTAAATGCGCTCAGGGGCGAGTCCAATGTTCAGGGTTCAACGGACCAGGGACTTCTTTTTCATATTCTGCCGGGATATATCCCTGTGCCTTCAGCCACGCTGGTTGACCTTAAGGCGTATAACGAGAAGTACACCCCCAAGACCAAAGATCCAAAGAGCGTCAACTGGTGGGGCAACCGGCCGAAATATGTTACGAGCTATCTGAAGGCGATCTATGGCTCGAGTGCTACGACGGAAAATGACTTTGGGTACAATTGGCTCCCGAAACTGGATGAAGGCCAGAACGGCTCATGGCTGATGCTTTTTGACCAGATGGCAAAAGGCAAGTTTGAAGGTTTCTTTGCCTGGGGCCAGAACCCGGCCTGCTCGGGTGCAAACTCGAACAAGACCAGGAATGCGCTGGGCAAGCTCAAGTGGATGGTAAATGTTAATCTGTTCGACAACGAGACTGCATCGTTCTGGAAAGGTCCGGGCATGAATCCGAAGGATATTCAGACCGAGGTCTTCATGCTTCCCTGCTCCTCTTCGGTCGAAAAAGAGGGAAGCATATCGAACTCGGGCCGCTGGGCCCAGTGGCGGTACAAGGCTATCGAGCCTATTGGCCAGTCAAGACCTGATGGAGAGATCATCCATGAGCTCCATCAGCGGGTGAAGAAGCTCTATCAGACAAAGGGCGGCAAATTCCCTGCGCCGATCACGAACCTCACCTGGAACTATAAGTCCAAGGGCAAGGAGTTCGATACCCATCTTGTGGCACGGGAGATCAACGGATACTATCTTGAGGACATTTTTGACCCGAAGGACGCGACGAAGCAGTTGGGCAAGAAGGGTGAGCTCTGCACCAATTTTGTTACGCTCCAGGCAGACGGAAGGACCTCCTGCGGAAACTGGATATATAGCGGCAGCTACACGCAGAAGGAGGGCAAGGTCATAAACATGATGGCACGCAGGGGCAAGGCTGATCCGACCGGGCTCGGCATGTTCCCTGAATGGTCATGGTGCTGGCCGCTCAACAGAAGGATCATCTATAACCGGGCGGCTGTCAACATGACAGGTCAGCCCTGGGACCCCAAGCGGACAGTTATAAAATGGAATCCTGATAAACTGGACCCAAAGACAAAGAAGACCGCACCCGGCTGGGACGGCGATGTGCCTGACGGGCCTGCACCGCCTATGGCTGATGAGAAGGCAGGGAAATATCCGTTTATCATGAGGGCGGACGGTATGGGCGCCATCTTCGGCCCCGGCCTTGCCGATGGACCGTTCCCTGAGCATTATGAAGCGCTCGAATGCCCGCTTCAGGAGAACCTGATGTCCAAGACGAAGATCAACCCGGCGGTCAAGCTGTTCCACGACGGCAAGGGTGGTTCTCCTGAGGATGTCTTCTATTCCTGTGATACGCGGTATCCCTATGTTGCTACGACATACCGCATGACAGAGCATTGGCAGACCGGTGTTCTGACGCGTCATCTGCCCTGGCTGCTTGAGGCCGCTCCTCAGCTCTATGTCGAGATGAGCGAAGAGCTGGCAACCGAGAAGGGCATCAAGGGCGGAGAGAGTGTGAAAGTAAAATCGGGCCGCGGAGAGGTGAAGGCCGTGGCTGTGGTCACTAAGCGTTTTAAGCCTTTTAAGATCGCGGGTTCCACGATACATCAGATCGGGCTGCCAAACCATTTTGGCTGGCAGTTCCCTGAAGACGGCAGCGGCGGTGAGTCTGTTAATCTGCTGACCCCGACCATTGGTGATGCAAATACAATGATCCCGGAGACCAAGGCTTTCATGGTCAACGTGGAAAAGATATAAGGGGGCTGACATGGGAACGAATGCGATGATGGAAGGAACAGCGACAGCGCCTGTGGTCGGGAAGATGGAGGCGAGCTTTCTGATCGATACGACCAAGTGCATCGGCTGCAGAGGATGCCAGATATCGTGCAAGTCGTGGAACCAGAATGGCACTGACAAGACCACGGCAGGCCCTACCTTTACCAACCCGCCGAAACTGAACTCAAAGACCTATACGAACATTGCCTTTTTCGAGAGCGTGCAGAACGGGGCCGTTTCCTGGAATTTTGCAAGGAATGGCTGTTTTCATTGCAAAAAACCGGCCTGCGCATCGGTCTGCCCTGTCGAGGCCCTGGTCAAGACTCCCGAAGGACCGGTCATTTATCGTGAGGACCGCTGCATGGGCTGCAGATATTGCATGCTTGCCTGTCCTTTCAATGTCCCGAAATATGAATGGGAAAAGCTTGCGCCCAGGATCCAGAAATGCACCTTCTGCTATGACAGGCTGCTTGCCGGCATGATACCTGCCTGTGCGAAGACCTGTCCCACGGGGACGATCCATTTCAGCGACAGCATAGAAAAGAACCTTGCTGAGGCAAAGAAGAGGATCGCGGAACACCCCGGGAAATACCATGATCATATTTATGGCGAGAAGGAAGCGGGAGGTACATCCGTGCTTCTCCTTTCTGCCATTCCGCTTGATCAGATGGGGCAGGCGAAGGTCGGCGACCAGGTCCTGCCTGATCTGACCTGGAAGTATATCTCCGGCATTCCGGCAATTATCGGCGTAGTCCTTGCCGCCGGCATCGGAAGCTGGGCGATAACCCGGAGAATGAAGCATATGGACAAGGAGGATGAATAATGAGCACGGAACGCCATGAAATAAAGATGTTTACCCCGATGACGCTGGGGCTGCTGATATTGATCGTTGTCGGCGGGGTTGCCGTGTTCAAGCGGATGACGCTGGGCCTTGGTGCAACGACCAACCTGCAGGACGACTTCCCGTGGGGGTTCTGGATAGGGTTCGATGTATTGGGCGGAGTTGCCATGGCAGCTGGCGGATTTGTAACCGCCAGCGCTGTATATCTCTTTAATATGAAGAAATACAAACCGATTGCACGCCCTGCGATCCTGACCGCGTTTCTCGGGTATCTGCTGGCTGCCTCCGGCATCTTTCTTGACATCGGCCGGCCGTTCCGGATCTGGCATCCCATGGTCATGTGGCAGATCCACTCGATCATGTTCATTGTTGCAATACATGTAGTCATCTACACAACGGTCCTTGCAATGGAATCGAGCCCGATGTTCTTTGAGCGCATTGGTCTGAAAGGCGTGCAGAGATTTGTGGAGAAGATCATGATGCCGATCGCGCTCTTCGGCACGCTTCTTTCGACACTGCATCAGTCATCATTGGGAGCGGTCTATCTGATCGTGCCGGACAAACTGCATCCTCTCTGGTACAGCAGTCTTTTACCGTTCAGTTTTCTTGTTTCTGCCATCATGATGGGACTTTCGATGGTCAGCTTCGAATCGATCCTGAGTTCGAAGTTCTTCAAACATCAGGCGAATATGGGCATTCTTTCAGGGCTCGCCAGAGGCTCGATCGTCGCGATCGGATTTTACTTTGTCCTGAAAATCTTCATTCTGCTGAAGGGGCCCGGCATCGGGGCAGCGTTTGACGGGACCATGGAAGCCAGGCTCTATCTGCTTGAGATGGGTGTCGGCGTGATCGCACCTCTGCTCCTGCTGCTCATACCTGCGATGCGCAACAGCACAGGCAGCATTCTGCTGGTCAATTCTCTTGTCATCATCGGTGTGGTGATCAATCGCATGAATGTCGCTATTTTCGGTCTGTTACGGCACGCACATGAAAGAGGTGCAAGCTATTTCCCCACAGTCAACGAGTTTATGGTCACTCTGTTCCTCGTGGCACTGGGCATCTTCCTCTTCAAATTTGCCTGCAAGTATTTCAATGTCCTTTCGTACGAAGAAGTAAAACAATAACCGGATATACGGCCTGGACGGGTTATTCCGTTCAGGCTGTTAACCGCTGAGGTGGCATATGAAACTGTTGCGGTCATTACTGTTATTGCTGCTCCTTCTCATCTCTGTAGCTTCTGCTGAAGAAAAGCGATTTGTGATCCCTGTTGGGGATTCACCTCAAAGGGGTCTCAAAGATGCGCCTGTCACGATCGTAGAATTCCTTGATTTTCAATGACCGCATTGCGTGGCGGCCGGTCCGGTCGTCAGGAAGATCATGGATACGTACAAGGGCAGGGTCAGACTGGTGATCAAGAACTATCCGTACAAATACCGCGACTATTCCCATATCGCAGCTGAGGCCTCTCTTGCCGCAGCAGATCAGGGAAAATATTGGGAGATGCATGACCTGCTTCTGAAGAACTCACCCAGACTCGACCGGGAGAGTCTGATCAAATATGCTAAGGAATTGGGCCTTGACCTCAAGACGTTTACCGCCTCCATTGACAGCAAGAAACATGCTGCAGAGATCGAACGCGACAAACAGCTTGCCTTTGACCTTGATCTTTATAATACGCCGACCTATTTTATCAACGGCAGAAAAGTTGTCGGTAACAGGCCGTATGAATACCTCAAACAGATCATTGAGGAGGAACTGAAGAATGCGAAGAAATAGTACCGCGAAGCGTAAAGCGTCAGGCGTGAAGTGCATGAACCGCAAGACCATTTTGTCCTGTTTTCGCATCTGCCTGTCATTTGTTGCTTTTACGGTTATACATATGTGCTCTTTTTCACTTTTTGCGTACGCCGGCCACCTCGAACCCTTCAAATCTGTTCCGATACCGAAGAATAATCCCCAGACCGCAGAGAAGATCGAACTCGGCAAAAAACTTTTCTTTGACAGGAGGCTTTCGGGCGACGGCACCACAAGCTGTGCGACCTGCCATGTGCCTGAGCAGGGTTATGCAGACGGTCAGGATATCTCGCAGAGCTATCCCACAACCCGAAATTGGCGCAATGCCCAGACCCTGTACAATGTCGGCATGTACAGGAACCTGTTTCATGACGGGAGGGTGAAAACGCTTGAGGACCAGGCCCTGTTTCCGATGATGTCTGCCTTTGAGATGAACCAGAACCTCGATTTTGTCGAGGAAGAGATACGTGTTGTTCCGGAATATGTCGAGGCCTTTAAGAAGGTTTTTCACGGAGAACCCACACGTGAGCGCATTGCCATGGCGATCGCTGCGTTTGAGCGGACCATTGTTTCGATGAATGCCCCCTATGATAGATACCTGAAGGGCGACGAGAAGGCGCTTTCCGGCGAGGTGAAAAAAGGGCTCGAAATATTCAGGGGCAAAGGCAAGTGCATAATGTGCCATTACGGCCCCAATCTTTCTGACGACAAGTTCTACGCACTCGCTGTTCCGGAAAATCCTGTATTGACCGATGATCCCCGTGTCACCGCCACGATGAGATTTGTTGCGAAGGTGTACCATTATCCTGATTACAGAAACCTGAGGGAAGACCCGGGCAGATATCTGATAACAAAAGACAAGAAAGACTGGAAGGCCTTCAGAACGCCGACGGTCCGCGAGGTTTCAGCCACCGGCCCTTACATGCATAACGGTGTCTTCAACTCGCTGGATGAGGTGATAGACTTCTTCAATGCGGGCGGCGGAAAGGGAAATAAATACCTTGCTCCTCTTGGCCTGAGCGCAGAGGAGAAACAGGCCCTTAAGGCATTTCTTGTTCAGGGGTTAACCGGTGAGGAGCTGAAGATAGTCTATCCTGAGGTACCGTAAGAACGCCTGCTTTCCCCTGCCTCACGGTATTATGCTTCTTCTCTGGCCTTTTCCCTGCATTCCTGCATCACCTCGGGCGGTATCATGCCGAGTGCTGCGACGACCAGAAGCGGCACGATGACCGCATCATCGATATGGCCTATGACCGGTATGAAGTCTGGGATGATATCAAAGGGGAGCAGGGTGTAGCCGACAGCTGCGGCAAGGAGCACCTTCGCAGCTCTTGGCGTGCCGGCATGTGTTATGGCAAACCGATATGCCTTTAGTTCGGTCTTAAAGAGAGCGGTTGTCTGTTTCAGTTGTGTCAGCATGATACATGGTAATGCGACGATCCTGGTCGCTTTATTCCATGCTACTCCGGCCCGGGAATATGCGCAACTGTTTTATTTGAGAGTCGGGTTCCGGCGCAATCCGAATCATCAGGCATCAGAAGATCTTCTTGCGTGGCGCATCCCTACAAAAAGGACCTGGATAAATACAACAGAGAACCCGGCCATAAGGCCGGGAATAGTCACGAGCCTCAGATAGGCCAGCAGCACAACAGCAAGCGCCAGCATTACGAAGCGGAACTGGCTGAAAAAGAGCATTTTTATGTTCACCGCAGAAGTTCCGATGATCCCTTCAATGCTCCATGCAAGCGCCTTCACGTTCAGAATGCCGAGCAGACCTCCGATAAGAATGCTGAAGGGCAGATCTTCCCAGGGCAGAAATGCCGCAATGATAGCTGCCGAAATAAGGATAATGGCCGAGTTCCTGGCGATCTTCTTAATCATTGTCATCTGACAGCCTTTTGGCTATACGCGCAAGTTCCCTGAACCCGGCTGCGATGCCGAGGAGGAGGAAGATGATCGTGAACCAGGGAGAGGTTGAGAACCACTTGTCCAGCTGTGCACCGATCAGATACCCGACAAAGGTGGAGAGCACCATATGAAAGCCGATGGTGCCTGCCCGTGCGAAGTATTTTATGATCGTCTTGTCAAAGAGGGGCGCCATAATCCTTGTCCGTATACTCCTCATATTCTGCGGTGAGAAAATCTTTCACGATCCCGGCAATACCGCGATAAAATGCTGTGGCTGCCTCTTTGCTGAGCTGCTCACAGTAATACGGTACCCAATTTATCAGGTGTTGTTCAAGGAAATTCGCCTCCATCACCGTCTTATTGTTCCCGATAAGGTAGCTCATGAAGAGGAGCTCAAGAGGCAGATGGTCCGGGGCCCTCTCATAGGTCTCGCTGATGACCAGTCCAGCACTGGAATAGAACTCATTTACGTCAGAATAGCTGATGCCCGCTGCAGGCGCCACGACCGATTCTATCGGCTGCATCCGGCCATGCGATAACGAGAAAAGGAGTTCAAAATCTTCTGCTATCTGCTCCGGGGATTCGCTCGACTCGAGATTAAAGTCCTGCCGGACCGCAGCAAGGGCCTCCTCATCCGGGGGCTCGAGAAAGAACTGCGCCAATGTTCTATAGGATTCTGCCCGGTCTGTCAGCCAGTCTGAATAGAGGATCATAGGGACAGGGCCTGTGCCGCTGCCTGCCTGGGAGTATTTCCGGTGATCTGCAGTTACGGGCCCTCTTTTTTCTGAAAGCTCAGTCTGCCCGTATAGATCGGAAGGGAGAATTTCAGAAGCATGGTATAGATGAGGGCTCCTGCTGCCCAGATACCGATCGCAACAAACACCTCGGCCGATGAAGGGGAATATTCATAGATCTCCCCGAGCGTGTCAGGGACAAAGCCGGGAATGACGAGCCCCATACCTTTTTCTATATAGATGCCGATGATCATGAAGATACATGCCATATTGAGCGTCGTAAAGTTCTCGCGTGACCGCGGGAAGAGAAAGATAAAGAAGGCGATAAGGTTCAGGATCGTGGCCGTCCATATCCAGGGTACCAGCTTTGTCTTGCCATGCAGTCCCAAATAGAGGTATTTCATAGGCTCTGAATGGATGCTGCCGGAATAGAACTCCTTGAAGACCTCTGCGCCGAGAAGAAAAAGATTGATAGCCATGGCATACGCGATCAGTTCTGCGATCTTGAAGAGTGCACGATTATCTATCTCGACCTCGGACAGTTTTCTGATCAGCTGAAATACAAGGATCATGAGTGCAGGGCCCGAGCAGAAGGCTGAAGCAAGAAAGCGCGGTGCAAGGATCGACGCGTTCCAGAAGGGCCGTGCGGAAAGTCCGTTGTACAAGAATGCTGTGACCGTATGTATGCTGATCGCCCAGGGTATGGAGAGGATGATAAGGGGTCCGATAACAGCCATGCTGTATTCTTTACCGATTGAGAGCCGGTACAGCACGTAGAAGGCTATTGCTGTATTGATGGCCAGGTACCCGTTCAATACCAGCACATCCCAGGCAAGGAGGGAGGACGGGAAATTCATCGTGCCGATAAAGGGCAGGATATGCCAGACGCGCAATGGCTGGCCAAGGTCTGCCATGATGAACATGATGCACATGATTATTGCCGTTATCGCCAGCAGTTCACCGAAGAGAACGATCTCCCTGATGGGCTTGAAATTATAGAGGTACGCCGGCACCACAAGCAATACGGCTGCTGCTGCAACACCGACCAGAAAGGTGAAGTTCGAGATGTAAAAACCCCATGAGACCTGGTCCCTCATCGCGGTCACGATGAGGCCCCTGTTCATCTGGCTCAGGTACGCATTGCCGCCGAGGGCCATGAGCATGACGAGAAAGACCAGCCAGGCATAGAACCACTTATCTCCCCTGAATGCAAGCATCCAGGCGACAAGGAAATTCTTGATCATCTTTGTCATCGGGATCTCCTATTTTCCATACGCAAAGAAGTAATAGAACTTTGGATACGTGTTCAGGTCTTCCTTCAGCCTGAAGACCCGCTTGTGTTCAATGGCATACCGGATCTCGCTGTTCGGGTCAAGAAGATTGCCGAACTTTCTCGCACCGACAGGGCAGGCCTCGACGCAGGCAGGGTAACGGCCGCTGCGAGTCCTCTGGATGCAGAACGTGCACTTTTCCACGACCCCTTTGTACCGCGGACGATTGCCTAAGTAATGGGTCTTGGGATTGATCTTTTCCGGAGGTCTGTTCGGTGCAGCCCAGTTGAACCTGCGGGCTCCGTACGGGCAGGCTGCCATGCAGTACCTGCAGCCAATGCACCAGTTATAATCGATCACCACTATGCCGTCAGGCTCCTTCCAGGTTGCCTGGGTTGGGCATGCACGCACACAGGGGGGATTCTCGCACTGCTGGCACTGCACCGGCATATAAAAGAACTCCTTCTCCGGGACCTTCTCAGGGTTGTAGTACTTCTCTGCATTTTCGAGATCGATCCATTTCTCACCCTTCCTGAACCGCAGAACAGAAATCCAGTGGATCTGCGGGTCAAGGGACTGATTGTTCTCCTGTACGCAGGCATAGACACATCTCCTGCAGCCGATGCAGCGCGAAAGGTCAAGTCCATACCCGAACTGCACGCCGGGAATCGGTTTTTCATTGCCTATGGTGATGGTCTTCTTGTAGTTCTCTTCGCATTCCTGCTCGATGCGGCGTATTGCCTGTTTGATCTCGGTGTCGCTCATTTCCCGGAAGTGTTTCTGGAAAAAAGCGTCCCAGAACGAGGCATGGGCAGGGTCAAGGGGAAGCGCCATGCCTGCAAGTCCGAGTGCTGCTCCCTGAATAAACGTTCTTCTGTTCATCTCTTTATCCTTGTTGTATCCTCAATCATAGGCATGGCTACTTTATGTCCGCCGGTCTTATTGGCGGAGGCATAGGGGTGAGCGGCTTGAACACAGGCTCATGCGGCCAGTGGCAGTGAACACAGAGCAGATACTGCTTTTCACCGTTCCACATCCCGGTCCTTTTTCCGTGCAGCCCTGCCTTCCATTCCCGGAGGATCGTACCGTGGCACTGGCCGCAGAGGTTATACGACTCATCAAAGGGGACCAGCTTTCCATTGGTCAGCCTCAGTTTGTCGCGGTTGTCAGGGTTGTGGCAGTCAAAGCACCAGCCGCCAGGCATATGCTTCAGCACGATATCCTGATGCATCCCCTCAAGCTTCCGGGGAGTGCGATTGACCGGCATGCCCTGATGGCACTGAGAGCAGGGGAATATGCCGGGGCTGAACGGCGGGGGCGGAACAAGGAATTTCTTGGCAGGCGGGGCATGCTCTTCTGAACCCGCGGGCTGAGCAGGGAGAATTATGGACGCTGCCAGCATGAATATACGGGCAAGACCCTTTAGCTGCCGGAGAGAAAGCATATCACCTCATTATCTTTGTGATAACCGTCACTTTCATTATATTACAGAACAAAGCCGATGCAATAACAATTTGGAATGAAATGGAAACCCGGGAACAGAACGTCTGCAGCCCCCTGAATGAGGACTGCAGACGCTGTGAATTGAATTAATGAGATTCTTTGACGTCGAAGACGGGAAAGATCTTGGTGATTACCCAGAAGAGTACAAAAGGGGCTATAAAGACCGCCAAAGCGCCAAAAAAGCCTTCTTTGAGGGTTTCCCAATTATGCGGGATGATCGGCAGGTGATAATGCATATAACCGGCAAAAGAGAGAGAAAAAGCCTGGCCGCCGATAACGACATTCCAACGCATCATGAAGACGCCGAACATTACAAGGACAACAGCGATCAGTGCCCTGCGAATGGTGAGATTGGGAAGAAGGAAAAGAATGAACGGGATGAGGTTCCCAATCGTGTACTGCAGGATAAAGATATCGGTAAAATCCCTGCCGTAGATAACGCTTCTGAGAACATCCCATGATTTTGTGGCCGTATATCCCCGGAAGACGAGGTCCAGGAGTTCAAGACTGATCGCAAAAACGAGGAAGAGCAGCAGATACTTTGCGGTCATGCGAATCACATTGATCTCTGCGCTCTGCAGTTCTTCAGATGTCTGATGCATGGGCAGATCTGCTTTTTTGCGTTTCGCCATGAATTTCCGTATTTCCATGGTTACGATATAGGTAAGCATGCAGAGTGCGATACCGGACACAATGGCAGACATGATAAATATGACCGGCATAAGCGGGGTCATCCAGAGCGCATTGGCCTTGACCGAACCGAAGATGAATCCCGCATATCCATGCAGGAAGCAGGCGACCGGTATGCCCAGTCCTGCGAGGACCTTGATCGCTTTCTCATCTTTTTTGAGCGATTCTTCGCTGACATCATAGACGCCGAGGGTGAGAGAGCAGAAGATGAAAAATTTAAACCATTCTGCAAGGGTCTTGTCCTGCTTATCTTTCAGGGGCTGCGCAACACTCACAAAATGCCTGCGGTACAGGAACCAGAGCTCCGAGGCGACAATAGCCCCATAGCTTGAAAAGACGATACCAAAGGCGGCAATCGCTGACGTGAAATGCGGTGTCATAAGGTTGTTGATGCCCCTGAGGGGATGCTGCAGGTGTAGGATGATCGGCACCGGTGCTATAAAAAGTAGGGCAAAGGAAAAGACCAGTGCAAAACGAGCAATGTCTTTCAGTTCCTTGATGCCAAAGACGTGATAGAGAGAAGAAAGAACAAATGCCCCTGCGACAAGACCGGTCATAAAAGGATACATGACGATCTGTACGCTCCAGTAGATGTATTCGTTCGGATAGACAAAAAGCTCTTTTACGGTCCAGAGTTCACCATGTACCATCTTATTTTACCTCCCTATCAAGGCCTATGTAGAAGACCTGAGGTTTTGTGCCGAATTCTTCCTTTAGGATGCCGACCCTTTCGGTCAAAATGATCTTGGTGACCGGATCGTTGGGGTCCTTGATATTGCCGATCTGGCGTGCGCCGAACGGGCAGGCCTGAACGCAGGCGGTCTTGAGCCCCTTGTTGATCCGGTGATAGCAGAAATTGCATTTTTCTGCCGTGTGGTATTTGGGATGAAAGAAACGAACGCCATAGGGGCAACCCATGATGCAGTAACCGCAGCCTATGCACCATGTCCTGTCAACAAGCACAATGCCGTCCGGAGCCTGGTACGTGGCCCCGACCGGGCAGACCTGTACGCAGGGAGGATTTTCGCACTGGTTGCAGAGCTTCGGCACAAAAAATGCCTTCTCGATGTCCTCATTCTTGATCTCCTGGAATTTACCCTCACCAAGCTCTATCTTTGTTGTGGTGAAACCGTCCCTTCCTGCCTTAGGGGTATCGGCAAAACGCTTCCCATCCTTGGTGATGACATAGCGCTCGACCCAGGTCCTGGATACGTTCGCATCGTAGGGGATCTCGTTCTCGTTCTTGCATGCCTTGACGCAGAATCCGCAGCCAACACATTTGTATGTATCGACGAGGAAGGCCCATCTTACTTTCGCATTGTCACTCTTAATATTTGCAAGAAGGTCTTTCGGGTTTATAAACTCAATTGCTGCAGTTGAAATGCCGAGACCTGCAATGCCTTTTACCGTATTCTTGAGGAAGTCTCTTCTGTTCATTTCAATCCCTCCAGGCTGGGCTTATGAGGATTGTGGCACATAACGCATTCAATGCCGGGATTATGCTTGTCAGGATCAATGCCCTTTATCTCAGCTCTTCTGCTCGTGGGATAGGGCAGTTTCGCGTGACATCTGAGACACTGTTCCCTGGACTTGTCGATGGTGAGTTTAGGTCGTTGTTCGGACGGGTGATCATTGGCCACGTCATTTGCCGGGCCATGGCAGTTTTCGCATTGGATGATCGCGTGCGGGGTCTTGTCAATCGACTCCACCTTATCAGCGTGACAACCGGAACAGTAATCCTTGCCCTGATACTTGACCTTTACCTTTTTCCAGTCTTCGATGTTGCCTTCCCGGTACCACCCGTACATGTAGCCACGTTCATGTACGCCGAAATCCTTGGGAACGTAGAAAACCCGGATGATAAGGACAATGACGACGAGGCCGATTACTACCAACAGCGGTCTGAATACATGATTCTTCATGCAGTGCACCTCCCCATAAGCGTTACCTTATTATACTGAAATCCTGGCGGGCCGGATGTTTATTTATCTGTTTCCGGCCCGCCGCGCCTTATCTATCTATTTTATGAAAAGCTTCGGGTCCTTATACTCATGACATTTTACACATTCCTTCTTTGCCTGCTCAGGCGTCACCTTCCAGCCGTGCGGCTTGTGGCAATTCTTGCAGGTCAGGTTCATCTGCAGATGGAGTTCGTGCTTGCCCGTATACGGCACCGTCGTGTGGCACTTGACCGTGCAGGCTGCCCAGTCAGGACGGGACCGCAGATGCGGGTTATGGCATGTCCTGCATTCGAACTGCATGGGAGCATTCTCAGGCACATTTATCTTGATGGCCTTCTTTATGGTCTCGTCCGATGGCCTGAAATGCTTTACATCGATGGTGGCATCGCTCGTCAATTCTTTCCGGACCTTTTCATCACCGTGACAGAAGAGGCATTTCTTCCGCTCCGGCAGCAGGTTGGAAGTGCGGTCAGTGTGACAGTTGAGGCAGGGCAGCTCGCCCATCGGTATCTTTTCATGAGGCTTGTCTGTCGTCCCATGAGGCCGGAACCCCTTATCTTTGTGGCAGGTCAGGCAGTAGCGTTCTTCCAGCGAGAATTTGTGCGTTCTGTATCCATGGCATTTAGTGCATTCGATCTTCTCGATGAATACGTGCTTTGCATGATACCGTGATTTGCTGATGTCAGGGGCCTTGGAATACTTCTCGTCCCTCTCCCAGTGGCATTTCAGGCAAAGGGTCCTGGGGACGATGATCTCGCCGTGTCTTGGTGCGACAGACCGCTGGCCGAGGAAGGCAAAGCGGTACATTTGTATGACCTGATCCTTCTTGGTGGAATGATGGCATTCATGGCAGTTGATGTTGGCGTGCTCGCTCCTGGCCCACTGCTTGTTGGCTTCATCATGCACATGACAGGCAAAACAGGCATTGGGGTTGTTCTCGAAATAATCATTGATCTTGTAAGCAACCAATCCCATGACGACCACAAACAGCAGGGCGCCAATTGCTATGATGATCTTCGCCTTGGGCGATAGTTTTTCCGAGAACCAGTTGGTGGCACTGTTGAACAGCTTAATAGGATTCAATGTCATGGATTACCTCTATTTTAGAAAATTTTTCGGATCTTTATATTCATGGCACGTAACGCAGTCCTTCTTTGCCTGCTCCGGAGAGACCTTCCAGTCGTGAGGCTTGTGGCAATTCTTGCACTGCAGGTTCATCTGCAGATGCAGTTCATGTTTGCCGACATTGGCGATGTTCGTGTGGCATTTCAGCGTGCAGTTGTTCCAGTCAGGGCGTGCCTTGACATGGGGATTATGGCACTCGTAACAATGGAACTGCATGGCAGCGTTGGCAGAGATCTTTAATTTGATCGCCTTTTGTATGGTTTCCGGCTTGGGCTGAAAATGCTTGACGTCGATCGTGCCGTCAGCGATCAGTTCCTTCCGTATTGCTTCGCTTCCGTGGCAGAAGAGACATTTTTTTCTGCCCGGCATAAGGTCTGATGTCCTGTCCGTATGGCAGTTAAAGCAGGGCAGGCTTCCCATCGGCAAACAGGCTTTTGTACCCTTTGCGTCGGTGGTCTGCATGGCTGCATCATGAGGCTGAAGCTCTTTGTTCTGATGGCAGGTGACGCAATACCGCTCTTCCATGGTGAACTTATGCGTCTTATAGCCATGGCACTTGGTGCATTCAATCTTTTCATTGAAAACATGCTTTGCATGATAGCGCGACCTGCTGATGTCCGGGGCATTCGGAAATTTCTCATCCCGTTCCCAGTGGCATCTAAGACAGAGGGTCCTTGGCACGATCACTTCGCCATGACGCGGGGATACGGACCGTTGACCCATGAAGGCAAAACGATACATCTGGACGAGCTGGTCTTTCTTGGTTGAGTGATGGCATTCGTGGCAGTTGATGCCTGCATGCTCGCTTTTTGCCCATTGCTTGTTCGCCTCATCATGTACATGGCAGGCAAAGCATGCATTCGGGTTATTTTCGAAATAGTCGTTGATCTTGTATGCTGCGAAGAGCATGGCCAGGGAGAAAAGAAAAAGGACGCTGATGATGACGATTCGGGCCCTGGTCGAAATGCCCTGACTGAACCATAGTATGGCCCTCTTCACGAGGCTTAACGGATTAAACATCTGCAAATTCCTCCCCAACAACCTGCTGCTTTATTTTTGTATTTTTTTCAGACTTTCGTATGCTGCTTTTATTGTTGTTTCTATATCTCTTTCTGAATGCGCCAGCGACATAAACCCTGCTTCGAACTGGGAAGGCGCCAGATTTACGCCCTGCTCAAGCATCTCTGAAAAGAACTGCGAGAATTTCTGTGCATCCGCTTTTTTTGCCGTGGCATAGTCCGTTACCTCAGTATCGGTAAAGTAGGTGCAGAACATGCTGCCGGCGCGATAAAAACGGGTTGAAACGCCCGCTCTCTTTGCCGCGTCCTTAAGCCCCTTTTCGAGCATGGCGGATTTTGCTTCGAGCGATGCATATGTCCCTGGCTTAGAAAGTTCCCTGAGGGTCTCAATACCGGCGGTCATGGCAAGAGGATTGCCGGAGAGCGTCCCTGCCTGATACACAGGACCTTCCGGGGAGATCATGGCCATGATCTCTTTCCTTCCGCCATAGGCGCCGACCGGCAGTCCGCCGCCGATCACCTTGCCGAGACAGGTCATGTCAGGCTTTATGCCGTAATATGCCTGCGCACCACCGAAGGATACCCTGAAGCCGGTCATTACTTCGTCGAAGATAAGCACGATGCCATGCTTCTTGGTGATCTTTCTCAGCGTTTCAAGGAAGCCCTGCCGGGGAAGCACACAGCCGATATTGCCGACAACAGGCTCAACGATCACACAAGCAATGCTCTTCCCTTCTTTTTCAACGAGACGTTTGAAGGCATCGCCATCATTAAACGGAAGCGTGAGAGTATTCCGTGCGTAGGATTTCGGCACCCCCGGACTATCAGGTAACCCGAAGGTCATTGCACCAGAGCCGGCCTTGACGAGCAGTCCGTCAGCATGGCCGTGGTAGCAGCCTTCAAATTTGATGATCTTGTCCCTGCCGGTGAAGCCCCTTGCGGCCCTGATGGCAGACATGGTCGCCTCAGTGCCGGAATTTACCATGCGGATCTTGTCCATAGAAGGATATATTTTGAGTACGAGTTCAGCAAGTTCGACCTCAAGCGCCGTGGGAGCGCCGTAACTCGTACCTTTTTCGGCAGCTTTCTTCAGTGCATTCACGACCCGTGGGAAGGCATGCCCGAGTATCATCGGGCCCCAGGAAAGAACGTAATCGATGTATGCGTTGCCGTCAGCGTCATAAATGCGTGATCCCTTCGCCTTTTCTATGAACAAAGGGTTTCCGCCAACAGCCCTGAATGCCCGCACAGGGCTGTTTACGCCGCCGGGAATGACCTTTGCTGCCCTCCGGAACAAACTTTTTGAATTGGTATGATTTTTCATAACCATTTAATCTATCACAAAAAAAGTTTTCGTGTCAAAATCTTAAGCATATTTATATATATATATGCTATAACAGATGCACTTTAATTTTGGAGGCAATACAGATGAGAAAAAGTGCAGTACTATTCGTTCTTATAATGACATTGGTATCATGTTCGAAGAAGGCGGCAGAGGTAAAAGGCCCCTATCTGGCGAAGATTGACAATACGACAATAACACAGGCCGATTTTGACCGGGAATTCCAGGCCCTGCCTGACTATGCCCAGCAGCTATTTACCGACAATGCCGGAAAAGAGAAGTTCCTGAACGAGATAATCAATAAGGAGATCCTCTACAAGGAAGCGGTCAAGAAGGGCTTTGACAAGAACGCGGACTATCTGAAGAAAGTGGAAGAGTTCAAGAAGCTCTCCCTTGTGTCGGAACTCTTTGAAAAGGAGATCGCGGCAAAGGCCAAGGTCTCTGACCAGGAAGCAAAAGATTATTATGAAAAGAACAAAAATGACTTTATTGTTGCCAAAGAGATCAAGGCAAGCCATATCCTGGTGAAGACCGAAGCTGAGGCCCAGAGCGTTCTGGCCCGTCTGAAGAAGGGCGAAAAGTTCGAGGCGATTGCAAAGGCTGTTTCTATAGATACAGGATCGGCAAAGAATGGCGGGGACCTTGGCTTTTTCAAGAAGGGCCAGATGGTGCCCGAGTTTGAACGCGCTGCGGCAGCACTTAAGCCTGGCGAGGTCACCAGTTCTCCGGTCAGGAGCCCCTTCGGCTACCATATCATAAAGGTGACGGACAAGAAGACCGGCGAGGCGATCCCGTTCGAAAAAGTGCACGACATGCTTCTGCAGAAACTTTCTGGTGAGAGACAGAAAGCAGCCTTTGAGACGTATATGACTGAGCTGAAGAAGACCCATAACGTGGAGATCAACAAGGATGCATTGTCAGCCGTAAAGCCTGGCCCGGCAAAAACAGATACACAGGAAGCTCCGGCTCAGCCTGAGGAAAAGAAGCCAGAACAGAAAAAGGAAGAGCCTAAGAAATAACTGTCGTATTTCAGAATACAGAAAGAAGAGCCAAAACCTGAACTATACGGGTTTTGGCTCTTTTGTTTGACCATCTGTCCGGCGTCAGGCTTCACGTGAGATTATTCGCCGGTTAGCCTGTCCCTTACTGAACCTCGGCCGCTGTTTTCATGAACTCTATCCATATGGGCAGGGCTGCCGAGGCTCCTGTCTCCTTGCTGCCGATGGGCTTGTGATCATCCCTGCCTACCCATACGCCGACTGCCAGGTTGTCGTCAAAGCCGATGAACCAGGCATCGGTATAGTCATTGGTGGTCCCGGTCTTGCCGTACACCGGACGCTTCAGTTCTTTTGCCCGTGTGCCGGTGCCTTCCTTAACAACAGCTCCGAGCAATATCCTCAGTTCGCTGACAACGCTGTCCTCAAAAATATCTGTCTGCTTCGGCAGGACTTCATCGATAACGATCTTGTCCCTGTTCTCGATCCGGTCATAGGGGATCAGTTCCATCTTCTTGCCGGAGGCAAAGACAGCGTATGCACGGGTCATCTCAAGGAGTGTCACATCTGATGCGCCGAGTGCAAGAGGCATATAAGGCTGAAGGTCGCTCTTGATGCCGAGGTCCCTCGCTGTCTGGATCACCTGTTCCAGTCCCACCTTGCTTGCGAGCCTGACCGCTGCTGTGTTCAACGAACGGGCAAGCGCGGTCCTCAGGGTGACGACACCATGATATTTCCCGTCATAATTCTTCGGTGTCCACATCTGGCCTGGCCTGCTGCCTTTGAACGATATCGGCGCATCATTTATGGTGTCTTCTGAGGTCATGCCGTCTTTGACCGCGGCTGCATAGACAAATGGCTTGAACGCAGAGCCCGGCTGCCGTAACGCCTGGGTTGCCCTGTTGAACTGGTTTTTCCAGAAATCGAACCCCCCGACCATAGCCTTGATATGGCCGGTGCGGAGATCCAGGGCAACGAGCGATGCCTGAATTCCTGGCCTGCACCGCTTTTCAACCGAATTGATCCCGTTCGTAAGGGCTTTTTCTGCGGCCTGCTGCATTCTCAGATCGATCGCTGCATGGATCGTGTAGCCGGCGGTATAAAGCTCACTGCCGTATTTCTGTTCGAGCTGCTGCCTCAAAAGTTCGACAAAATAGGGTGCTTCATATTTCCGGTAATGAGGTTCTGTGGGTATGGGTTCTGCCATGGCTTCGTCATATTGCTGCTGTGTGATGAACTTGTGCTGGAACATCTGCTGGAGAACAATGGCGCGCCTCTCCTTCGCCTTGGCAGCGTTCCTGAATGGAGAATACTGTGAAGGGGCCTTGGGCAGGGATGCGAGGAGCGCTGCCTCGGCCACGGTCAGATCTTTTACGGTCTTGCCGAAATAGGTCTGACTCGCGGCCTCAATGCCGTAGGAGCGGGTTCCGAAATATGCCTGGTTCAGATAAAGGCCGAGGATCTCGTCTTTTGTATAGCGCTTTTCGATCTGTATGGACAGTGCTGCCTCCCGGATCTTGCGTTTTATCGATTTCTCCGGCTTTAGAAATAGCATTTTTGCGAGCTGTTGGGTGATGGTACTTCCGCCCTGTCTCATGCCTCCTGCCCTGAGGTCATGCGTGAGCGCGCGGGCAATACCGATCAGATCAACGCCCGGATGGCTGTAGAATCGGACATCCTCGATCGCAATAATGGCCTTTTTAACATGGGGGGGAATCTCATAGTGGGGGATGAATGTCCTGCGTTCGACATAGAACTCAGCTATCACCTGGCCATCGCTCGAATAGACCTTTGAGGATTCTACCGGTACATATTCCTCAATAGCATTGACCTTGGGAAGGTCAGAGAGAGTCCAGTAAAGAAAGCCGCCGCAGACACCTGCAAGCGCGCCAAGGGAGAACAATACAATGATAAAGATCCTGAACCGGGACCTCTTTTCCGCCTTCTCAAGATCATCTTCAAGTTCGGACATGATTTATTATACAGGACTTAAACGCGAGATTACCCGAGATTGATCAGCGTCATGCCGGTGTTCAGTGACTGCTGTTGTCTTCGCTGACGCACTCACGGCGCTGATCCATTGATGGCAATGTAAGCTTTTTTCTGATGACAGAGATTTGCGGCGGATCATGCGTGCGGCAGGTATGTATGACTATTGTTTTCTGGCCAGAGGCTGGTACGATAGCGGCTGAGCGGTGGCAGACAGATTGTCCATCTGTCAATAGTTGACCTTCTGCTTTTCTTATTCCGAGGCATTTTCTGGTATAATCTCCTACTTATGGATCAGACTTTAATTTACCGGAGGGACCCTTGAGACCGAGCATTACCGTTCAGCTTGCATCACGCGTGAAGAGCATTCCGCCCTATCTTTTTGCCACCATAGACAAGATGAAGCAGGAGGCAAGGGCAAAGGGCGTTGACCTGATAGACCTCAGCATCGGCGACCCTGATATGCCCACACCAAAGCATATCGTCGACGCCATGAAGAAGGCGGTCGAGAACCCCGAGCATCACCGGTATCCATCGTATGAGGGCATGCTCTCCTTTCGCCAGGCGGTTGCCGCATGGTACAAAAGCCGCTTCAATGTTGACCTTGATGCCAAGACCGAGGTGCTCTCTTTGATCGGATCGAAGGAAGGCATCGGCCATATCCCGCTTGCCTTTGTGGAGCCGGGAGATGTGGTGCTTGTCCCGTCGCCGGGCTATCCGGTGTATCCTGTAGGCACCCTTTTTGCCGGCGGCGAGAGCTATATCATGCCCCTTGTCGAAAAGAACAATTTTCTGCCTGACCTGAAGTCCATCCCTGCGGATATCCTTAAAAGGGCGCGGCTGATGTACATCAACTATCCGAATAACCCGACCTCTACATGTGCGCCGCGGAAGTTCTATGAAGAGGTGATCGAGCTTGCCGGGAACAATAACATCATTGTCTGTCATGATGCGGCATACAGCGAGATATACTATGATAATGAAAAACCGATGAGCTTCATGGAAGTGGACGGTGCAAAGGAAGTCGGCATCGAAATGCACTCCCTTTCGAAGACCTACAATATGACCGGCTGGAGGATCGGCTTTGCGGTCGGCCATAAGGACGTGATCGCAGGCCTCGGCAAGATCAAGTCGAACCTTGATTCGGGTGTTTTCCAGGCAGTGCAGGAGGCTTCCATTGCTGCGCTTGAGACTGATGACAAAATACTTGCTCAGATCAGGGACACGTATCAAGAGAGAAGAGATGTTCTCTATGCTGGTCTCAAGTCCCTCGGCATGGAAGTGATAAAGCCCAAGGCGTCCTTTTATCTCTGGACCAAGGTGCCTGCAGGGTATGACTCCTCATCCTTTGTTGCGCATCTGCTCGATAAGGCAGGCGTACTCGGCACACCGGGCAATGGCTTCGGCGCACCGGGGGAAGGTTATATTCGCTTTGCCCTGACTGTCCCTGCTTTGCGCATGAAAGAAGCGGTTGAGAGAATAGGGAAGGTTCTGAAAAAATGAGAAAATCGAGTATCTTTGGATAAGAGTCCAGTTATAGGGTTAACAATTCTTCCCCTTTACAAGGGGAGGTTAGGTGGGGTATTGATGGAATTGCCAAAACCTCCCCAACCCCTCCTTGGTAAGGAGGGGTTATCAGACGTAACGAAGAGATCCCATCATTGTTCTTTCAGTTTCTTTCCTCTAACCCCGGATCCCTAATCCCGGTTGTTTTGTTCATGTCCATTGTCCATATAGGCATCGGTTCCAATCTCGGCAACAGGCAGGAGAACTGCCTGGAGGCTATCAGACGGCTGGAGCAAAACGGTGTCGTTCTGTTAAAACAATCTTCCCTGATCGAGACAGATCCCTGGGGAGTTGCAGACCAGCCGCGCTTCATTAATCTCGCTATCGAGGCTGAGACAGATCTCGCCCCAGAAGAGCTTCTCCTTCTCCTCAAAAACATAGAAGAAGCGATGGGCAGAGAGAAGACTGCGCACTGGGGGCCGAGGGTCATTGACCTTGATATCCTTTTTTATGACGACAGGATCATTGACTTGCCTGACCTTCAGGTCCCTCATCCGCATCTGCATGAGAGAGATTTCGTGCTGAAGCCGCTCAGGGAGATAGCACCCGGCAAGGTCCATCCGCTCCTGGGGAAAAAGGTCTCTGAACTGCAGCCATAGCCCGGAGACTGTCCGGATGTACCGGGGTGATAAACGGAAAGGGTTGAAATTACAATAAGTCGGTTCAAAGAAAGTTAACGGAAGGGTTACGGAAGGGAGAAACGGTGAAAATATCAAACAAGGATTGACAGAGCAACCAACCAGTCCAGTCCCCTGATCTGCGAAGCAGGGCTGTCCAGTTTTTTCTCTTCCCCCGAAGCTGTTCCTCCTCTGATTCATACCACAGTCACCCGGCAAAAAAGGCTGTTTGTCGTCGGCCCGCTTTCAAGTCTCGCTTGAAAGAATTTTATTTCTGTTCTTCTTCGGCTGTGGGCTCAGAGCGACTTAATTCAATTGACGCCGAAATCTTTCTGTGATTGCTTCAGTTTCGGCCTCGATTTTCTTTCTGATTTTGCGCTCAACTTCTTCGTCGCTTTCAATAATACCCATATCCTCAAGCTGTCTCTTAACTGAAGGGTGTTGTGCTGCCACGGCTATCCTCGGCATGCCCATTAAATCATCAAGATTGACAAAGGTGTCCTTAAATGAAAAGCTCTGTTTGCCCATCACCTTAAAGCCGATGCCGCCACCTGTATAGATACGGCCAAACCCGCAGAGCAGAAATACGCCAATGCCTACGATAATCAGCAATCTGATATTGGTGCTGCGGTTCTTGTGACTACTCAGGGCCTTCTCAAATTGCACATCGAAGGCATCTTTCGGAGTTGTTTCACCCTTTTTCCAGCGTTCGTAATCGTCTGATGTTTTTACCCAGTCCGGAAATTTCTGTTCCCCCATGGTACCCTCCTATGAAATCTCAAGCGTGGCATGCGGCAATTCACCACTTTCAGGGATGGCGTGAACAAATTCAATAAGAGCCTTCCACTGATAAGGATTATACATGCCAATATAGAGCTGGCTCTTAACTTTTCCTTCAGAGGCAACTTCAATCCCGTCCGAATATTCCTGGACTGACATGATCTTCTCGATTTTGTAATCCTTGCTGCTATGTGTTCCATCAAAGATCAGTCGCTTGTTAGTAAGAATTAACTTCCCTGCATCGATAGCTCGAACCTCATCATGGCTTCTGCTGGTGCCATATGATTTGCCCACATATAGCCCTTTAGTAATCCGGACAGCTCCCCCAACCCTTTCGGAGATGCTAACGCTGCGAGTTTCAAAAAGCTGAACATTGTCGACAAGATAGGCTTTTTCGCCCTTTTTCAATAGGATAGATGTCTGCACCGTGGGTATTTGTTTCTGGTCATTAACGCCCTTGAAATATTTCTGAACCAAAAAAGTTTTGTGCTGGATCAGTGCGCGTGCTTCTTGTCCCTTTTTTTCTTTCTGTTTATTTGAATAAAAGATGTAGAAAACAACCCCCGCAACAATAGAAAAGAGAATAGCAAATTCCATTGTCCCCTCCTTTTATCTCTCTATTTCTCTCCCGAACCAGATAACCTTGCCGTTTATTCTCACCTGGTCGGTCACTGTTTCGAGCGGCTCATAGCGGCTGTTGTCGCTGATGATCTTGAGTGTTTTCGCCGGGTAGATCACCTGCAGCCGCTTGATCATTATAGAATCATCCAGTGCAATTGCATAGATGCCGCCCTGCGGATCCACAAAGTTTCTGCCGTGATCGATCAGCACCAGATCGCCTGACAATAACGTAGGCTCCATGCTGTCACCGCTCACCCGGATCAGTGACATATTCTGCGGATCCCCGCGCCGCTGGATCCACTCGCGCCTGAAGGCGATCCGCATCTCTATGCTATCGTCGGCAACCAGCCCGCCTCCTGCACTGATCGAGCCATTGACCTGGGGGACACAGACGAACTCGCCGTAATGGTGACGGTTCTCTCCAGTGGTCGCATCACCGAAGCCGGCAGGCACAGGGGAGATGACAACCTCTTCGCCGGTTAGAAGTTCATCAACCGTTATTCTCGCCAGTTCGGCAAGCTTTACCAGAGTGGCAATATCGGGTTGACGCTGATTCGATTCGTATCGACTCACAACAGTAGCGCTTCCGAGGCCAATTTGCGCTGCTAATGCAGCCTGATTTAGCCCCAGTTTTTCCCTTATAAATCTGACCCGCTCGCCTATATTTACCATATAGTCATTTTGTGCTTGACATTAAATTACCGTATCGGTAATATTTAACCAGTTTGGATAACAGGTGTTAACAATGAAGACAAAAAACAAAATAAAACTGATCAAGGATTTGCTTTGGGACAAGGACCTCGACGTCGCCAAGCTGGCCCGCCGCATACACAGATCCCGCACCTGGACAAGCCTCGTTTTATATGGTCTGAAAAAGAGCGATTTCACGCGCAGGGCAATCGCTAACGAACTCGGCGTAACGATCGAAGAACTCTGGCCGGAGAACAACCACAGGAGGGCTGCATAAATGATCAAAACTCTTGAGGTAACAGTATTCAGATCGGCTGATAACAGACCGTGGGTAACGGTGCATAACCTCCCAGGGCTCGATGCAGCGATGACGGTAGTGCAGGCATCCGGCCTTTCGTATGCTCTTGCTGTAGCCGCAAGTGCAGCCTCAGCGTTGCCGCTCGTGAAGAAGGGGCGAATTCCGAAGAGGAAACTGAGCATAGATATTGATTCGGGAAAGGCAGCATAAATGGGACTGATCAAGCGGTTCACCTCCGTCAAATCTGCCTTGATTATATATTTTTTTGCCCTGAGGAGCAATGACTATGTCTAACAAACTTCCAGTCAAGAATCCCGCGACCCAGATGAGTCTCCTGGACTATATCGAGCAGGCGGCGGAGCTTGCCAGGCATGGCACCGGCACCCCTGCCGGCAGCCTCAATATCGATGCTGAATTCGTCGCCGCGATCAAAGAGGACCTGCGCCACGCCAAGGACGACAAAGGCTTCTATCTTTCCGTCGCCCAGGTCGCTGCCAAGATGTCAGACCTCACCGGCTTTGAGGTCACCGAAAGCAAGTTCCGCAACTGGACCGCACCCTCGCACCCGCACGACTTCCCCTGCCTTTACCTCCCGGCCCTTGTCATCGCCACGGGCGGACAGCGCAGGGCCTTTGAAGTCCTCTCCCGTCATGCCGGGCTCTTCGCTCTGCCGGGACCAGAGGCGCTAAGGGCGGAGATCGAGCGCAGGCGCGAGGAAGAGAAGAAGACCCGCGACGAGCGGCACCGCCTCGAAACCATACTCAAGGAGATCGACACAGATGGCAAATAAAAAGATCCATCCCGGCAACGTCGGCTCAGCACTTTCCCGGATGTATGCCTCATCTCGGCTGCGGACACTCGTGCAGCGCGCGCTTGATAATAAGGGCACCGGCTTCATCGCGAACCTTGCAACCGGAGATGTCGAGCTGCCGGAGGCTTACTTCTGGGTCGGCGTACTCGAGGCTCTGGAGCTGACGCAGGATGACCTAAGAAACACCTGCATGGAGGTCCTTCGTGGGCGCTGATTACAAAGGACAGGAGAAAGCGATCGCCGAGCTCAGCGCGATGAGCCCAGAGGCAAAGGCCTTTCTCAATCATCATATCGGCAACTCTCTCGGCGTCGTGGTCACAAGCATAGAAGCCACCATGATCGACATTCTCCGGTCAGCAATCGATGACGTAGATATCAATCCCCTTAAAGCAGCCAAGGCAGCAGCATTTCACATAGTCGATGACCTGCATCTCGCAGGCATTAGAACCATACGGAGGTGAGCAGTGAGTAAGGAAGGCAAGACGGATTTTACGAATGAGACGCAGCAGAACCTGATGAAGATCGTGGAGTTTCTGGCCACGGATGTCTTCAGGCCGACAACGGTGAAGGAGGTATGCGCTGCCCTGGACATTACTCAGAGCAAGGCCACGTGGGCGCTGCATAACCTGCGCATCCGCGACTGGGCTGAGCAGGTAGGAGACTCCTGGCGGCTGAGTCCCCGGATCGTGAAGATCGCGGATTCGGTCAGGGCGAACATGGGAGAGAACGTGAGGAAATATGGAGTATGACGCCAAATAATTTGGCGTTTGGCGCGGGTGATTCATTATTTATCAATGGCTTACAAAATCTAAAGACCAAACGATTGGAGAGAATATGAAAAGGAAAAAGGGTTTTAGTGGGGGATTTTTTCAGGGCATGAATCTGCAGGCTCGGCTGTCCGAGGTGTCGTTCTTGTCACTTCTTCTGAAATACAAGGAAGAAAAGAAATACATCGAGGATGGATATGAAGCTTGGCCGGATTTCTGTAATGAAGAACTTGGCATAAGCGACGAGACATTAAGAATCCGTTTTAAGACGCTCAGTATATGCGGCCCTGAGACCACGAGGGCAATGGTTGGCTTAGGGTTCGCCTGGAAAGATATCCGGGCGATAGACAATGCCCTCAGTGACGACCAGCGCAAGGAGCTGAAGAAAGGCGTCCTGCTGATCGATGACAAGAAGATCCCGGTCAACGAAGAACACTCCTCGGACATTCAATCAGCAGTAGATCTCCTCATCGCCCGCGCAGATGCAGCGGTAAAGGGAGAGAAACTCGCAAGCAACAAGCTCGGCGGCATCGACAAGGAGCACAAAAAAGAGATCAAGGCGATGCAGCAGGAGATCACTGACCTGAAGGCGCAGGTGATCAGCCCGGAAACGCCGGAAGAGTTCGACGAGGTCTTTAAGCTGATCGAGCGCAAGGTCAACGAGATCGTCATAGCGGCCAAGCGGCTGAAGTTTGACGAGGCCCACAAGGACGTTGCAGAAGGCCCGATCAAAGGCAAATACAAGATGCGCATCAACACGCTGGAGACCCAGTTCACCAATCTTGTTGATTCGCTCAACGAAGCGATACTTGGATAGCTTGGGGATAACGTGAAACAGATCGACAACATACTGCTGGCCGAGGCCCACACAGAGTGGGCCGCAGCAGTCAACGGTGCAAAGACCTTTGTGGTGGACAAATGGGCCGGGGTCTTCGGCATCGAAGTTGCAACCCTCTATCGGAAGCTCAAGCACTTCGGTTACCAGCTCCCCCAGCGCAAAACCAAATGCACCAAGGGCGTGTCGAAGATCGAAGGACTGCACGATATCGCCCGGACCGTAGCACACCTATATGCGCTGATCCCAAAACGCGCAGGCCGTAAGCCATCGCTCGAATACGCAGTGGAAAAGGCGCTGCTCAACGGCCTGATCCCCGAGCGGGCAAAGGACATCAGCGTCGGCACCATCGGCAGAACACTCCGTGAGCTGAGGCTGCTGGACCAGAAGGGCCGATGCCTGCGGTTCGAGGCAAAGCGGCCCATGGAGCAGATACAGTTCGACGTATCGGGATCAGAGTATCTGTATGTTCATCGCTTTGAAGGCAAGGAGCCGATCCTGCGCATCCGCTCATCCAAGTCATACAAGAACAAATACCGGTATGAAAAGCTGCGTGTCTACTACTACGGCATTGTTGACGATCACTCCCGTTACTGGCTTGCCATGCCGCACATTTCCGAGGGTGAAAATTCCGGCGATGCAATTAAGACCTTTAAATGGGCCTTCAGCAGAAAGGCTGACGAGCGCATACCCTTCAGGGGCCTGCCTTCCCGCATCTATCTGGACAATGGACCGCTCACGAAGGCAAAGGCCACTACAGATTTTCTTGACCGCCTCGGCGTGGAGCTGAAGCCGCATGAGCCGGAAAGCTCCGATGACACGGGAAAGATCGAGGTCAAGTGGAAAGCCCTCTGGAGCGGATTCGAGGTCGGCGAGTTCCTGATGCAGCCGCACTGGGAAAAGCAGGAGATCAGCCTCACGCAGCTCAGGGAGATGCTGGTCAACTACATGGTGCGCCTCAACAACAAGCGCCATCCGAACATGAACGTCACGCGCACCCAGGCATGGTTAAAGGTCATCCAGGACGGCGGCGTTATCGATGTCGAGGAATCAGCCTTTGACACTGTCTTCAACTACTACGATCGCAAGCTGGAAGCAGACGGAACGTTTAGCCTGGACAATGTTAAGTATTTCATCAAGGGCCTCATCAATGCCGACATACGTGTATATGTGGGTCTGTCCAACGGCAGGGTCATAGCAGAGGATATCCTGACGCACAAGCGCTATGAGGCTGCACCGTTCGCAATGCCAGGACTTGACGAACAGAAGATGGATAAGCAGCTCCCGGCAGTAAAGGTCCGCGAAGAGGCGCAGGAACTGAAGAAGCGTTTTGCGCCCGGAGAATTCAAGAGCGTATATACGACCAATCCTGAGTCGACCACCCCGGCCTTTGGCCACCCCTCCTTGGACAAGGCGGGGAGTGAGAGGAAGGTCGCCTTCATGACTGTCCGCACTAAAGAGGATCGGCAGGTCGAGAGTCCATTCAGCGACATCAATACTTATCCGAACATCGAAGAAGCAATGAAAGATTTCATGTCGTATATGACCGGAGAATTTATATCAATCGAAGAAAGGGGGGATGTGGCAGCAGCGATCGAGTCGCACGGCCTCGACAGGCAGTGGGTGGAGAACTTCGCTCTTGAGGTGAGAGCGAACATGAGTAAACGCGTAGCAATGTAAAACCCCTCACCCTAACCCTCTCCCCCAAGGGGCGAGGGGATTAAAGGAGAGGACGGAGGTGAAAAGCAATGAGTATCGCAGCAGCACGTATATACCGCATGCCTTATCGACCGACAGTAGCGAGAGACCTGCTCGCAGAATGCGGGATCTCGCAGAAAGAAGCGGCAGCAGCGTTAGGCTTCAACGCAGCAACCCTTGGCCAGGCACTTAACCGGGGCTATGTTCCCCGCAGTCACGTCAAGAGAGACATCCGGCAGCAGCTCGCAATCTTTGTCGGCGCAAACGTGCAGGCAACAGCATGGCTCAGAGAGCACAGACTGTCCCTGGCCGATCTCTTCAGGCCCAGCGCCAACAAGCAGCGGCGCGTATTGCCGGTGAACCATGGAGAGAAGGTCTATTACGCACGCAGGAACAACCTGCCCCCGAAAAACCGTTATGAACGACGGGAGATCAAAATTCTACGCAACCAATTAGAGAGGAGAAAGAAGATTATGGAGAACGGCTTCGCAACACTGGCCCAGTTCGGGTATCACCGCAACCCCTTTGAGGGCGTGCATATCCCGACCGCGGACGGAAACACGCTCAAGAGGCTTTTTAAGATGGCCACAGAATCGAACGCCATGGTACAGGTGATCGCCCAGTATGGAGCGGGCAAGACGACCGCAATAGAAGCGGCACTGGAAGGCCTCGAATGTTCAAAGATCATGCTGAAGATGGCGGACAAAGAAAGGATGACCATTGCAGATGTCGAGAGGGAACTGATCAGGCAGATTTCGACTGAGCCTGTCACCAGAGACCGGGGCGCACGCGCACGCCAGGTCAGCAGAATCGTGGGCGAGGCAGCGCGGATCAAGCCGGTGATACTCATCATCGAGGAGAGCCACGTCATGCATCACAGCACGCTGCGCGCTATCAAGCGCGTGAGGGAATATGACTGGATGGGCCGGATGCCTCTGCTCTCCGTGATCCTGATCGGCCAGTTCGACAAACTCAAAACAGCAAACCTTGCAGAGTGTCATAGGGGCATGCGGTCAGACACGTACAAGCTGCAGGGGCTTGCGCCGTCAGAGGCCCGGAACTACATCAACGAAACCGTGGGCCAGAACTTTGAGCCCGAGGCTGTCAAGGCAACCTCTGAGCTTGCCGAGGCCCGCAACTTCCTTGACCTTCAGGAGGCGGTGATCACGCTGATGCAGGCTGCGCTCAGCAACGGCACGAAGATGGTCACTGTGCTGGATGTCTTCTCGACCTACGGCGGCGGCATCAAACAGCTCATGGAGAAATACGACATCAAGCAGACGCAGTTGGCAGAGATGATCGGAGAGTCAACGACCACGGTCAGCCTGATCGTCAACAACAAATCACACACGCTGAACAAGGATAAAGAGGTGCAGGTCAGGAGCGCAATACAGGATGCGCTGAAGACCCTCACACAGGCGCATGGTGACAAGAAGCATCAGGCCAGTCTGAAGGCGGTATAACGATGAAGACAACACAATTAATCGAGTGCGCAGGATGCAAAAAGGACCAGAAACCGGAGGGCGGGTATTACTTCAACATCGCCACAAACAGAATCGGGCTGCTGATGCTGACGGTCGCTCCGGCAGGGGACGGTTTTTACCCTGAGTCATTCCAGTATTTTGCCTGCGGGAAGGAGTGCTATATGAAGAGCCTGAATGAGGCGATGGATAAGATGGTCCCGGCCGGGGAAGGCCGGGACCTGGGGACAACTGCAACTCCTTCCGACTCATTGGAGGGGGCGGGAAGGAGTGCGGCATGAATAGGATACCAGAACAGCAGGGAATAGGGGTTAGGGATTTGGGATTGGTATCTGACCAACACCCATTCCCCAGACGCCAGACCCTTTTGCTCATCCTCATCGGCATCTGCGCAACGATAGCCATATGGGTCAGTATTGTTCTGCTTTATGGGGTCTGGGACATGTTGGGAGGGCGATAATGGGAAAGAACCTGCAGCAAAGCATGGACGAACTTATACGGGAGCACGGCATCGAGGCTGTGCGAGAGGCATATGCCCTGGCGTTTCGCCGCATGGCCCTGGCCGACGTAGCAGACAAATTCAACCTCTGGCCGTACAGCGGCGAGAGCGTAAAAACAGAAGGGAGAGAGAACTGATGAAGACATTACAGGATATCGAAGGCAGGGCAGCAAACTACGCGGCAGAGAAAAACGGGCTTGATGATCTGCTCTCGGAGATCTCGATCGAGGCCGAGGCGCTCAGGCGGAAATATACGCCCAGGCTTCGCAAGGTGATGAACAAAGTCACGGCCGCATACGAAGACCTTTACCGCGACACAGCAGAGAACCCTGACCTTTTCGTTAAGCCTAAGACCTATATCTTTGAGGGCATCCGCGTCGGGTTCATGGCTGGCAAGGGCTCGGTGCAGGTTGAGGATGAAGAGCAGACGATCAGCCTCATAAAAAAGAAGCTGGCAGAGAAAACCGATCAGCTCATAAAGGTCAAGGAGGAATTGGTTAAGGGCGCTATACAGCAGCTCAGCGACGATGAGCGCAAGAAGATCGGCGCGCAGATCGTAGGCAAGGAAAACCGCGTGGTCATTACGGCTGTCGATACCGCCATCAACAAGATCCTCAGCTCGCTCATTAAGGTGTCTGTTGATGAGCTGAAGGAAGAATACGAGGAGGCAGCATGAAGATCAAAACCGTCACCATCACTGGTGCAGATAACAGTGTAACACCAGAGGAGATCGTAGCCTTAAGTCAGGAATTCCCATTCGTTGAATGGGGCATCCTGCTTTCTTTATCGCAGGTAGATGGCAGGCGCTTTCCATCTTATGATTGGATATGGCGCTTGGAGGACCTATTAGCGGATCACAGTTTAGATAACCCGGTAATGACATCAGCACACCTTTGTGGACTATGGCTGCGCGATGTAATGAAGGGCAATATAAGCTGCCCTCTTCTCTCTCTCGGCATCTTTAACCGGGTGCAGTTGAACTTTCACGGGAAACGCCATGAAGTATTTCAGGACGCCTTTTTGACGATTCTCCGGGCGATGGTCAGTTCAGGACGGCAGATCATATTTCAGTGGGACGGCGTAAACAATTACATCCTCAATAATGCTATAGCCAATGGAATCCCAGGACAGGCGCTTTTCGACCTATCGCACGGTGCGGGCATAGCCCCAGCGGAATGGCCTGAACCTCTCAAGCACACACCTTGCGGATACGCCGGGGGACTTGGGCCTGACAATCTCGCAAGAGAGCTGGAGCGGATCAACGCAAAAGTGGGAGACGCGGAGATATGGATCGACATGGAAACAAAGGTAAGGTCCAATAACGACAGAAGCTTCGACCTTGCGAAGGTGCGCGAATGTCTGGAGATCGCAAAGCCCTGGACTGAGGAGGCGGCATGATCTCATTCGTGATACCAGGAATCTATAGAGGTCCGAGGCCGGACCAGGAATATGATTGGGCAGAGCTGAAAAGACTTGGAATAGAAACAATCCTTAACCTTGAAGACGACATGGAAGCCGTCGAGCGGGAACGAGTGAAGGCTGAATCTCTCGGCATGCAATTCATCAATCTGCCTATGAGTGAGATCAAGCGGCCTTTATCTCTCCGCCTCAATAAGGCAGTCAGCATCATATGGGATAAAAGACTTCAACCTATTTTTGTTCATTGTCTCCATGGTCAAGACCGCACCGGATATGTAATAGCTGCGCTTCGAATGGTCGTCCATGGCTGGACGTTCGAGCGGGCATATCAGGAGGCAAAGGACTATGGGCACAAGTGGTGGTTCGCACCTTATCTGCTTTTCTGGCCGCGCAGCCTGAAGGAACTGGAGGGGAAGAGATGACAGTCGGGTGGGTGAAAGTAGAGCAAACACCTGGTAGGCCAAAGTGGCATTATTTCGATCTCGCCGTTATGACGCGGAACGGAGTGACAAAACAGTCATTGTGTGGCCGCGTTAGTTTCTACCATACGCCGGATGCAGTAATGCGCAATATTACAGGAGCAGGCAACTGCAGGGCTTGCGCGAAGATACTGAAGAAGAAGGATTCCGGTCAAGCCGGAATGACAGACAACCAAAAAGGAGAGACGTCATGACAAAAGCAGAACTGGTGAAGTTCGTAGCAGGGAAGACAGGCGCGGGCAATATCGACGCGGTGAATACAGTCGATGCAGTGTTTTTGGGAATTTCAACTGCCCTGGTAGTGGGTGACAACGTAATGCTCAAGGGGTTCGGGACGTTCAAGGTGAAGGCTACCAAGCCCCGCATGGGCCGCAACCCGAAGACCGGCAAGGCTGTCGAGATCCCGGCAGGCAGGAAGGTGAGCTTCAGCGTGAGCAAGGAACTGAAGGCAAGGATCGCAGGATGAGCATCGACGAGCTGAAGAATATTATCGCTGCACTGAACAACGAAGATCTCCTTGAAATCGGCGGCTGGTGTGATGACCTGATCACCTGCCGGGAAGAAGAAGGAAGGCTGGAAGAATGAAATGCCCTCGTTGCGGCATGATCGGCCATAAGGTGCTCTACATGGGGCTGCCGATGAAGTTCTGCCTTGACCCCGAGTGCTCCTGCTTATGGGGCTTCTGGAGCGATCTTCTCATGGAGCACTTGCCGTTTAATGGCTGGTTCTTTTTCTATGAGGGGAATTACGTCAGTGCACTCTGGCACTGGCTATTCTGCGACGAACAATGACGAACAATAACGAACAATAAAAAGACAAGGAGATCATCATGAAGAAGATACTCTTATCACTCAGCATCGTGCTTTTACTTGCAGCATCGGCAAGCGCCGAGATCCAGAAGTGCCGCATCATCGGACAGTTCCTCAACTATCCGGCGCAGACAAAGACAGAGGCTTTCTACGCAACCGCTGAACAGGCCCAGGCATTGGCAGACTCATGGACCGGCGCATCTCAGGGCTACTACAAGATCTTTTACTATCCGCTCTGCAAGAACACCCTCAACTGCATCACAGGAGTGCATACCTGGGTGGCGGGGGACCTGTCGGTAATAGATTCAGAGGGCGAGAGCGTGCCGATCGTTTATTGCTCCAAATGCCGGATCATGAAAATACAGCAACAAAAAGGAGGTGAATAAAAATGGAACAGAAACCAACAATAGGACGCATTGTGCTGTACAGAGTGGGAACTGATGATCAGGGGCTGCCGGTATACAGGCCTGCAATTATCGTGAAGGTCTGGAGCCCGACACTGGTCAATCTGCAGGTCTTCCTCGACGGCACGAATGACAGATTGTGGAAGTATGTAAATGGCGTTGATCCCTTATTTGCATATGAGGATGAGTGCTTGAAGGGAATGGCATGGCGCACGTCGATCCCCGAGGGCGAAGACATAGGCAACTGGAGCTGGCCGGTTAGAGCGTAAAGGCCGAAACCCGCTGCAAGGCGGGTCTGATCGTGAAGCGATCACTGATGAGGGCCAGCACAAAGGAGGATCGATGACTGACAAAATGAAATGGCACTGCCTCGATTGTCACGCTAATTTTCTGGGGCCAAAGGACCGATCTCCAGAAAATGGCTGCAAGATGTGCGGTTCGAGCCATGTCTTTGATTGCAATGTTGAGTATGTGTCGCTGGGCAACCTGTGGGGAGTATTCGAAAAGGGATATGAGATCCACGTTGCACCGGCGAATGCTGATGGGCAAGTCCTCGGTCATATCCTCGATAGAATCTGTCTCTGCGAACCGAGAGAAGACGGCAGGGTGATCGTACACCGTGAAAACTGAGCAGCTCGCAATCAGCTTTGACTCTGCTGCGGAGATGACCTTCGGCGAGACGGAGATCCTCCGGCTGATACAGCGCGGCAGAGCAAACGCAATAAAGGCCCCTGTCCTTTCTTCTGCGACTGGTCTGCAGGACGTTGAAATCAGGAGGACCATCAGGCACCTGATCATGGAGCACGATGTGCTGATAGCTTCCTGTTCCAGGGGCTTCTATTACGCAGAGACGCCTGATGAAGCCATAGAGGGATCTCGATATTAATGCGGGCTGCGAAGCTGCAGAAGATAAGTCTTGATGAAGTGTATGGCCAAGCAAGGCTTGAATTTATGGAGGTGAAGTGATGAAGCGCATGACTAAGATGGAAGCAGTAGCCATACTCTGGGAAATCAGAAAGTCGATTGAAGGGCAGAAACAGTTTACCTTCGACAGAGTGAAGAAGGATCTCGTAGAGCCTGGACTGGAAACATACCTCCTCGAAGAGGCTGAGAAATACGACCGCCGAATTCGTGCGCTGGAAATGGCCGGAACGGCGATGACGAGGTGAAGAAATGAGGATCCAAATTAAAGACGTAAAAGGATTGGCAGTCAAGCGCAGCTTGACTCATGTGATCATTTTTGCTTACGACGGGAAACAGCAGCACGTCGCAACCTACGGCAAAACCATCGAGGCATGTTCTCAGGCTGCGAATCTCGGCAATAAGCTCAAGACAGCGCTGGGCTGGCCAGAATCCCTTCAGAAGCAGCCGTCAAGGGTTCGTCGCCTTCAGGCAAGGATAAAGGAACTGGAAACACGATTGAAGGTATACGAGTTCGCTGAGACTGTATCAGAGATGACTAAAGGAGGAGAATAATGACCAAGAAGAATTGTGAAAAAGCACTGGAGATAGCCACTGACGCACTCAAACAGATTGCGGAGGGCAGGGGCGCAAAAAGCAAGGAGGAGATGCTGAGGCAAATACAGCAATTGGCGGAAACAAGCCTGAGAAAAATCCATCCTCTTGCGCCTCATATCTCTGAGTATGAAATGGCACTGGAAAGATCAGAGCCGGAAGCATATTTAAGGGCGCTGAGAACGCTGGGACTGCCGAGGCCGGTTTTGAAACAGAATGCAGCAGGTGATCCATGGCTGAAAAGAAAACAGAAGAGACTCAATAAAATGCTTGAACACTTTTGTTTTTTCGCCTTCATTGGGCAATCGGTCTGGAATCTATTCTTCATGACCTCGTCTAATTTATGGTATGGCTTATTCTGGTATGAAGCGGCTATGAATTGGCTATTGCTCTATCTCTTAACAAGGGCGAGGAACCGGAGATATAACCATGGCGGGTAATAAGCAGAAACAGTTGATCCACATCCTCAAGGGTCAGCTCATCAAGCAGGGTGAGCTGGATGAGGCCGGATACCGGGGCCTGCTCCGCAGAAACTACGAGGCTGAGAGCTCAAAGGACCTCACCTATGACCAGGCATCGCAGTTCATCGATGACCTGAAAGCCCTGGGCGGCGTTATCGTCCCGCGTCAACCGCGCGAAGAGAAGCAGCGCGGTCCTTACAACTGGAAATGGAAAAAGGGACAGAAGAAGCCGGAGGAGATAACCAAAATGCCGAACGCTGATCAGATCGCCTTGATCGAGCATCTGATATTTGATATTCACTGGAGGCTGCGCGATGGCTTTGTGCGCTGGCTGCAGAAGTATCTCAACCGCAACCTTGAGGAGGGCAAACACTGGAGAGTGCTGATCCATACAAGCAAGGAGGCGGGATACGTGATCGAGGCGATGAAATCAATGAAGGCCCGGCAAAAGACAGAGGCATCAATAAAGGCGCAGGCAGGGCAGCAGTTCTACGACCGGCCAGCGAGCGGAGGAGGAAGTTATGAGTGGTAGCTGCGACCCTGAAAGCAAGGCGATATGGGAAGATCTTCGCAGCATAGAAAATCAGAAGCCCTGCTGCCGCTTGATGATGCAGCTTTTTGCTTCCCCTGAACCTTATATATATTGGGACGGATATAATTTTCAGGAGAAAGTTTTCATCAGGTGCTGCCCTGAGTGCGGAAAGAGGCTCAAATGATCTGCACGACGATCAGAAAAGTTTACCTCGATGAAATTGCGGCAGGCCGCAAGAAGATCGAATATCGGGCGGATAAAGAGTTCTGGCATAAGAAGATCGAAGGCAAGAGGCACGGCGCCATCATCTTCCTCTGCGGTCGCAGGACTGCAGCTTTTACGATCGCACGCATCGAGCGGATCCAGACGCCGGTCGAAATCATCAATGTCATAGGCACACCCCTTTGCTACGCGATACATTTGGGGGGGGGCATATCGTTGGCCGAGGCAAGAGAGGTTGTTTGATGAACTGGCTTGAAGATCTTAGGGTAGAGGACCTACCGGAGATATATCAGGAGGTCGCCGAGTTGAAGGGCCTGCAGTATGCGGTGGGACTGGCGGAATACTTCGGCGGTCGGCAGGTCTATTTTCCTCAGACAGAGACGCTCTTTAAAAAAGCCAAGGAGCGCTACATCATCGAGAAGTTCAGCGGCAGCAATCATACCGCGTTGGCGGCAGCAACCGGACTCTGCGAACGCGAAGTTTATATTGTATTGAAAGAGTATAGAGAGCGCGCTCAGCAGCCCCTTTTCCCTTCTCCTTCCACTAAATAATTCCCGAATAATTCAAAAGACTACACACCTCCTGCCCCCATAAAATGGGGGCACAATGCATCAAACATCGATTACGAATAAGAACTTCTTGCTGCCTGGCGTTGCTGCTGCTTCTTCATTTTTCTCTCGGCAGACCCGAGCCCTTGGATTCACCTCCGTTAGGGTAGAGGTCTGCCACCCTTTTTCCTGCAATACAGGGCGCAGGCCCTGCGCCCCTATAGAACGGGACGGTGACTGATGCCTGTTAAACCCACGCCTGAGCCTACCGTTGAAATATTGGCCTTCATACACGCAGCTGCTGCAAAGCATAGCGTCCCTTATGAGCTGCTCTATGCACAGGTAAAGCAGGAGTCCGCATTCAACCCTATTGCCGTATCGCATTGCGGCGCACGCGGCCTGCTCCAGATCATGCCGAAGACCGGCAGGCAGGATCTCGGCATGAAGGAGAAAGATTTCTTCGACCCCGGAATAAACCTCGAACGCGGAGCGTTATACCTGCGTCGGCAATATCTGGGTTGCAAGCGCTTCATCACGGCATTGCCAAAGAATGCAAATATCGCCTGCACCGAAGACGATTACTGGAAACTGGCACTGGCCGCGTACAACGGCGGGCTGGGCTACATCTTCAAGGCGATCAATATATTGATCTACGATCACCATCCGATCAACTGGGAAAACCTGGCACCGCATCTATCAGATCCGCGTGAAGTTGTGAATGGTCACGATCCCGATGAAAAACAGATGATCCATTACGTCGAAAGGATCTGGGCTGATTACACTTCACGCATCACGCCTGACACTTCACGGGGCTCTCTATGAAACAGGTTTCCCCGGTATACAGCAAAGACTTTGCCCCTGGCTTTGCAATGTTCAGCAAGAGGGACAGCAACCTGCTCTCAAACGGCATAAGCTGGTTTCAGAACATACAGGAGGCCGCGACCTTTACCGCCTCACATGTCCTGCTCGTTGTCAATCACCAGCTCGGCATCGAGGCTGCAGAGAACGGCATACAGTATTGCCGCATAGATCAGCGCATCGAAGATCCCGGCCTGCAGATCGTCTTCCGTGAGCCGGTTGACCTCAGCATAAAAGCAGCAGGCCAGGCTATTGATTACGCAATATCGCAGATCGGCAGGCCTTACGATTACACGGGCCTTTCTCTCGGGTTCCCGCTCATGATCGCCTCCGGGCTTTCGAAGTGGATCAAGCCATTAAGAAAACTGCCGGTGCCGTTTCACCTGCCCGGCTCCCGCGTATGTTCTGCCGCCGTGGCTGATGACTATAAGCACACTGACCAATACCGGGATGCAGAGCTGCTGAAGCAGTGGCATGTCTCCCGGATCTCGCCGGTCGCACTCTGGAATGATTTCCCCTTCAAGCCGCTCAGGTTTGAAGAACACTAAAACGATACACAGGAGGGTTCAATGAAAAAGATCAGCTTGGCGGTTCTCATGACAGCACTGTTGATGGCAATCGTATTGATGGGCGAGTGGGGCTTTGCCTTCGCAGCCGAAGCACCGGCAGCAGCCAAGTCCGGACCAGCACTCAAGCTTGACGGCTTTATCATCGCAGGCAAGCTCTTTGATGTGCAGAGGGAGGAAGTCGGCGAACTCGACAAGATCAACCTCACCACGCAGCGGGGCAGCTTCTTTGTCCAGTCAGAGATCGGCGCGCGCTACGGCATAGTTCGACCTTTCATCGGATATGAAACCCTGACACATACCTATGATAAAAAATCTGTCGGCGCTGACCTCTTCTTCTACTCGACTGAGAAGTTCGGCTCCTACGGCCTCCGCACCTCTTACACAGTGACCAGGCGTCTGGGCATAGACTCCCAGAAGTATCTCTTCTCCGGCCTGATCGTAAAGTTCTGAGGGAGGCACGGTGAGCTGGGAAGAGATCTTTAAATCATTGGTCTTCTGGGGGCCGGGCGCGGTGATCGCAGGGCTGATGCTCTGGATCTTCTACAAGCTCGCAACAAACCTGGGCATGAAGTTTATCGACGCCCAGAAGGACCAGGCAACGGCCTTGGGCAGGCAGGCCCAGTCCATGGAGGGACTGCAGCAGGCCATCACCGGCTTTGTGACCAAGGACAACAGCGAGCACCGGGATATGCTTGTGCTGCTGAAATACATTGCGCAGCAGCAGGAAACGAATAGGACCGTATGCGAGGAGCATACCGAGCATAGAAAAGAATCGTGCCCGTATAAGAAAACGATATTAAAGATCACGTCCACGGAGGAAACCGTTGAAGAAGATTGACAGCGAAAAGAACAAGCGCATACGCATAGCGATCCTCGAAGCGCTCAAGACAGAGTATCCCGGATCGCTCGACATGAAGGTGCTGCTCTTCTTCCTCGACAACCTCGGCTATCCGCTGATGGACGACATGCTGAATGCGCACCTGCGCTACCTCGAAGAAAAGAAGCTGCTCAGGATCGAGCGGAAAAAGGGCTATGGCTTTCAGGTATCGTTTGCGACGCTTACCGCTGAAGGCTGGGATCTGCTTGACGGCCACGGCCACGAGCACGGCATAGACGAGGCCTTGTGAAGGGGAAATCCTTCATAGCGGAGAACCGCGAGCTGGCTTTCAAGGTCTATTGCGGCTGTGGCGGCAATGTGGAGATGACGCTGCGGGAGCTGGACAAACAAGGGCTGAAGCTGAGCAAGCCGACCTTCTATGAGTGGATAGAGAAGTTCAACTTCGAGGAGCGCCGGACAAAGGTGGATGCAGAGACGCAGCGGGTAAAGGACTCTCAACTTTCCTTTGAAGACAAGATGCTCGATGCTCTTCTGAAGCAGAAGGAAAAATACGAGACCTATTTCGATACGCTGACCACGCCTGACCATCAGGCCCAGTATGCATATGCAGGGATCATCAAGACGATCTTCGATATCAGGAGCAAGACGGCATCCTTCAAGACCTCGCTCTTTATCGACTTCATGAAGGACCTGATTAATTTCTACAGCAAGAACGATCCTGCGGTCGTTGCCGTCATCGAGAACAGCTTCGATGATTTCATGGCTTTCGCCAGAGACAAATACAGGGCAACCACATAGGGATTGCCCCTACATAACTATATGAAAATATCTGAAAAGAAATTCAACAAGGAGATGGAGGCCCTGCGGGGCATTATCCAGTCTGCTGCGAAGCCGTTCCCTGACGACAAGAAGGCGCAGAAGACGCGGATTGCACGGGCCGAACAGGATATGGAGTATTTCGGCAGGACCTATTTCCCTCATTACATCTCCTCGCCCAGCTCCAAGCTTCATAAATATTTCTGCTCCCGGTATCCGGAGATGGTAGAGCGGGCGGTCAAGACTGGAGAGGGAGACAAAGAGGCCAATGCAGCGCCCAGAGGCAATGCTAAATCCACCTGGGGCACATTCATACTGCCGCTCTGGTGCGCAGTCTACAAAAAGCGCACGTATACGCTGATAGTCTCTGAGACGTTGTCACAGTCTGAAAGCTTTGTGCAGGCGATCAAGGCAGAGCTCGAAAGCAATGAACGGCTGAAGCAGGATTTCCCCGGCATTTGTGGTGAGGGTCCTATCTGGCAGTCAGATACTATCGTGCTGCGCAACGGCGTAAAGATCCAGGGCGTGGGCGCAGGCCAGAAGCTCAGAGGTCTGAGGCACGGCAGCAGGCGTCCCGATCTTGTTGTTGGCGATGATCTTGAAAACGACGAATCGGTTGAATCTCCTGATCAGCGCAAGAAACTCTCCAACTGGTTCTTTAAGGCGCTGATGAAGATCGGTGCGAAATATACAGTCTATATCGTTGTCGGGACCATTCTGCATGCAGAGGCCCTCCTGTCTGATCTGCTTGAACGTCCAGGTTGGAAGGGGCACAAGTTCAAGGCTGTCTTGAAATTCTCGCAGTCCAAACTGTGGGACCAGTGGGAAGGCATATTCCGGGACATCTCTGTGGGCAAGGCTGAGGCTGAATCAAGGGCCGATGCATTCTTTGATCAGAACAAGGTAAAGATGCTCGCAGGCACTGAGGTGCTCTGGCCTGAGCAGGAAGACTATTACTTCCTGATGAAGATGAGGACTACTGATGGCCCTGCTGCATTCGACAGCGAAAAACAGAATGAACCGCTCAATCCGGAAGACCAGGTATTCCTTGAGGAATGGTTTGTGGACTGGGAGGACGGCGATGTGGATCTCACCGGTGTGCTGCATGCCGGGTCTGTGGATCCGTCGCTCGGCAAGAAGAACAAACGCAGCGACCCCTCGGCGATCCTGGGCGGCAGGATGAAGGGCAATGTTCTCTACCTCGATATTGCTGACATCGAGAAGCGGCAGCCTGACCGGATCATGACGGATATCCTCGAACATCATAAGCACGATCCGTTTGACAAGCTCCGCATGGAGACCGTGCAGTTTCAGGAGTTCTTCAAAAACTCGTTCGAGCAGTTTGCGCATGACTCGGGCCAGACCATCAACATTGAGGATGGGTATATCCCGAACACAGACAAGGACCTCCGGATCGTCCGTCTGCAGCCCTGGATTAAAAACGGCTGGATCAGGTTCAAGGCCGGGGACCCCGGAATGCGCAAGCTGAAGCAATATCTCATCTACTACAGGCCAAAGGGACGCGGCGGACACGATGACGGACCGGACGCGCTTGAGATGCTGCTGGGACTTTGCGAATCCGGACTGGTGCAGGCAGCGTCTGCAGGCAGCGAGACAGAGCAGGGAGATTACCATGCAGAGCGCAAGGGCAGGATATCTGGCGGCAGGGTAATGGGCAGAATAAGGGGGCGCGCAGCATGAAGACGATCACTGAACGTTTAGTTACAGCCTTCTTTGGGGACGCTATTGACGCCAAGGTAAAGGAACAGATAAAGATGCAGGCCGCTTCGGCTTCCGAAAGTCTTGAAGAGGAAGGATATCGCAAGCTTACCGGTGATTCTACCAGGACGCTGCCAGGCATGAACCAGGACAGGATGATCCAGATCGCCTACTGGCTCTGGAAGACCAATCCGCTTGGCAACTGGATCATAGAGATCATGACAGGCTTTGTCGTGGGCGAAGGGTTCAGGATCGAGGCGGAAGATGAAACAGTCAAGGAGATCCTGAATAAGTTCTGGGACCATCCTCTGAACAATCTCAACATCTACCTCGAAAAGCATGTCCGCGAATTAGGCATCTACGGTGAACAGTGCTGGCCCAAGTTCGTCGGCGACTACACCGGCACTGTTGCGCTGGGCTATGTGGATCCGGCCAACATCAAGACAGTGGTCACCGATCCGGAGAACTGCAAGATGGTTATCGGTGTGGTCACACGGGGCGTTAACTTTACGGACGGCAGGAAATATAAGGCAGTGCTGCACCCGGACGCAGAAGAATTTCTCTCTCCGTCTGCCCGGTCCTGGAGGGACAACTGCCAGTATGCCTGCTACTTCTCTGCGATCAACAATGTCACGAACGATCCTCGCGGCACATCAGATCTGTTTGTGGTAGCTGACTGGCTCGATGCGTATGAGCAGTTCCTCTTCGACTATGCGGACAAATGGCCCATGCTGAACACATTCGTGTGGGACATGCTGGTTGAAGGCGGTTCCCCTGCGACGATCGCAGAGCAGGTCAAAACATTCACAAAGAAAAGCGGGTCCGTGTTCGGCCATAACGAGAAGGTGAAGGTTACCCCTTCAACTCCGGACCTGAAATCTATCGATGCAGCAGCCGGGGCACAGCTTTTCAGAAACCATATCCTCGGCAACAAGTCCCTGCCTGAACATTGGTATGGCGGTGGCGGTGATGTGAACCGTGCGACCGCAGCCGAGATGGGCACACCTACCATGAAGATGCTCTCCTCGCGGCAGAAGCTGGTGATCTTTATTGTCTGCTCTGTGCTGGACGATGTGCTGAGAGAAGCAGAAACTCACGGCATGCTCAAAGGCGTTGCAGAGGATAAGCGCGGGTACAAGCTGATCACTCCTGAGCTGGCGTCAAAGGACATCACCAAATTCTCTGCAGCGATACAGGCGCTCACAACGTCTCTGGTATCCGCAGAGGTGAACGGCTGGATAGACCGGGACAATGCGGTGAAGATCTGGGCCTTCTGCCTCTCGATGATCGGGTATGAGCTGGACGTGGATGCGATCAGTGAGAACCTCGATGACGAGGAGATAAAGAAGGCATACGAAGATTATCTGAAGAAAGAAAAAGGACGTGAGGCGTAAATCGTGAATCGTAAATCGCAACAGACAGGGGAAATATTGGCATTACGGGTTTTAGCCATTTGCCCTACAATCGATTTTCAGCCGACCGCCGCGAGCAAAGAGCGGCAGGCAGGAGAGTTTTCGCTCAGAATCCGGTTTATAAATCCGAATAAGGGTAATTGCTGAGGCCATGCCGACCGTCAATGCAGCCATAAAACGCATTCTGAAGGAAAAAGAGGCCGGAATCAGCTCCGGAATCGATACCATGCTTGCCCTGCTTCGTGAGGTCCAGACTCAGGTGATCGGAGATCTCGGTAAGGCAGCACTCGGATCGTGGGATTCATACCATCTCAAAAAGATGCTGAACAGTCTTGAAACCCAGATCTCCAGTTTTGATTCACAGGCCAAGGCCGAGATGGGAGGTTTGCTCAAAACCTCAGCCGATTACGGGGTGATGATGGTGGATGGTCCTCTTGCCATGGCCGGAATCTCGATGGGCGGGTTCAGCATCGGCACATCCGTGCTCGATACACTCAAGGATTTTGCCTTTCATAAGATTGAGGGGCTCGGCTCAGATCTCTGGCAGAAGCTCAAGGGAGAGTTGACACTCGGCGTGCTCGGAGGAAAGACCCCGCAGGAGGTCGCTGCTGCCATCGGCAAGGCGCTCGGCAAAGACAGAGGCATCTTCACTTCTGTAGCTGCCAGGGCCGAGGCGATCACCAAGACGGAGATGGGCCGCGTCTTCAGTCAGGCAACGCAGCTCCGTATGGACCAGGCCGGTGAGCAGGTTGAGGGGTTCGGCAAGCAGTGGAAGCATGCAGGCAACCCGAAAGAAGCACGGCCCAGCCATGAGGCAGCACATAACCAGCATGTGGCCTATAACAAGCCGTTCATTGTCGGCGGCATTCCGATGATGTTCCCGCGCGACCCGGCTGCACCGATCGAAGAGGTGATCAACTGTGGTTGAGACCATGTCCCATTTCTCGCCCGTTGGGCGGATTAGAAAATAGCGAAAGAAGGAGTAATGACAATGGCTGAAGAAAAGAAAGAGATCGATTCGAAGTTGCTGAAAGGGTTGAAGTTCCGGACCTCGACAGTGGAGCTGGTAGAAAAGGAAGGCAGGAAGGTGAAGAAATTCACACCGGTCGAACGTCCCCTGGCGGCAGATGATGTGCTGTCCTGGAAAGACACGGGCAGCGCTGTGGTGATCGTGACCAAGGATGGGCAGAAGATCACGGTTGAGAAAGACGATGAAGAAGGGAAAGGGAAAGGGAAAGGGAAATGAAACTTTCTTACGAGCAGCTCAGGGCAAAGCTCATCCAGTTATTGTCCTCCATGTACATCCTGGAGCTGTATGAGGACCATGTGATCTGCGAACAGAACAGCGGTGGCTACTGCAGGGTGGACTACACGATAGACGATGCAGACACCATCACTATCAAGGAGCCGATTGCTGTACAGAGAGAATATGTGCCGGTCACTGCTCAGGCTGCAATGAGCATTACCGGAGCTGCATCTGCAGACGCCGGAGAGCCGAGCGGGTACAAGTGGCAGGTCCAGCTCATCAAGGCTGGTCCGGACGATCAGGGCCGGTTCGATTATCCGCTCGATGTTATTCATGCCGCAGCTTCACTTTATGAGGGCTCCCCTGTGTTTCTCCTTACAGAGGCCCAGCATACGGCAGGCAAGCATCCCTTTGGCAAACCGGTTGGTGACATTATTGGCAGGGTCTCCGATGTAACGCCGAACGCAATCGGATTGGAGGGCAAGCTGACGATCCTGAAATCAGCGGCCTGGTTCCGGGACATGGTCACAGACGCTTTTGAACAGGGCATGATCGGTAAAGCCGGACAGAAAGACCTGATCGGCTTATCACACGACGTTCAGGGCAAGACGATCAAAGGCGCGGGATCTCCCGCGCGTGTAGCGCAGATCGTAAAAGTTGACGGGATAGATGTGGTATACGACGCCATTGGCGGCGGTAAGTTTATGAGGATGGCCGCAGCCCATTATTTAAGTAATGGACCAGGCCACAAGGAGGACAGCATGAACAAAAGACTGTTGGCCGCTCTGAAGTCACAGCGGCCAGACCTTGCAGGCAGGATAGATGCCTTGCTTGCAAAAGGCGACGACGTAACAGACGCAGAGATCAGTCAGTTGATGGCGGCAGCGATGCCCAGCACTCAGGCAACCGATATTGAGAAGCTGGTGGCAGCGATGAAGCACGACGACAAGGGCGCAGAGGTATTTGCAGATGTACAGAAACTGCTCGATCAGGCAAGGCTGGTGGCTTGCGGAACGACCCTGAGCTCAGAGCTTTCCGGCAGCGGTCTCCCCGCAGCAATCACGGATAAGCTGACTGCAGCATACACCGGCAAGATCTTTGAGCTCACGGACCTGCAGGCAGCGATCAAGGCAGAGAAGGAGATGCTCGAAAAGCTCACCGGCTCAAGCCTGGTGACAGGGACCGGAGATATCAGAATCGTGCAGGCGGATATCCAGGCCCGTGCTGCTATGCTGGATGATTTCTTTGCAGGCAAGGTGCACAGCTTCAAGGCTGCGTATGTGCATATTACCGGTGACGACCTCGTGACAGGCCACCTGAAGGCAGCACGCAGGCTTACCGCCTCCCTTGAGACAACCTCATGGGCGGAGATCTTCGGCGACTCGGTTGCACGCGCCATGCTGCGGGACTATAACCTCCCTGGTCTGGACGACTGGAAGAAGATCGCGGACATTGTGCCGCTTAACGACTTCCGCACGCAGCACAGGACTCGGATGGGCGGGTATGGAGATCTGCCGACCGTTGCACAGGGCGGCGCATATACCGCATTAGGATCGCCGGGTGATGAAGAGGCGACCTATGCAGCAGGCAAGAAAGGCGGCACTGAAGATCTGACCATCGAAATGATCAAGAGCGATGATGCCGGCGCGATCAGGAAGATCCCGATCAAGCTCTCCCGTGCAGCAAAGAGGACCCTGTACAAGTTTGTCTTCGCATTCCTCTCTGCGAACCCGACCATCTACGACTCAAAGGCCCTGTTCCATGCGGACCATGCGAACCTTGGTTCCGCTGCGCTGGACGCCACGAGTCTCACTGCCCGCAGGCAGGCGATGCTGAAGCAGACAGAGGCAGGTTCGAGCGAGGTCATCGGCATACCGCCCAAGTGGCTTATCGTGGCTGTTGATCTCGACAAGACTGCGCATGATCTTGTTGTCGTTCCCGGCCAGTTCACGCCGACCGCTCCGGACTTTACCAGGACACTGAATATGGAAGTGATCGTGGTGCCGATCTGGACCGACGCGAACAACTGGTTCCTGATGGCTGCCAAGGAGGATGTTCCTACCATCGAGATCGGATTCCTCGACGGCAAGGAGGAGCCTGAGCTCTTTATCCAGGATATGCCGAATGTCGGCTCCATGTTCAGCAATGACAAGTTGACCACGAAGATCCGGCACATCTACGGCGGAGCAGTGACAGACTACCGCGGGGCTGACGGCTCGATCGTAGCGTAATAACCGACCCTCTGTTCTCCCCTATCTAAGGGGAGAAAGGAGGGGGCAATGCAGGGGGCGGTCCTTTGTGACCGCCCACCAACAATATTATGAGGAGGAACATATGCAGAGAATCAAAGCTGTCTTGATCGTATTCGCACTCGTGGCCCTCTGCTGTATGCCGGTTTTGGCATCGGCAGCGACCACGAATTATTCTGAGACGGTCACCGGGATTCAGGTGATACCGTTCCATTTCCCCGGCGCGATCACCGCGACCGTAACCCCGGTGAAGATCAAGCTTCCCTTTAAGGCTGTGCCGATCGGGGTATCAGCGTATTCGAGGGTAATTGACACATCCAGCGGCAACGAGACCCAGACTGTTGATGTGCTTGAAGGTGCATCCTCGATACTGTCAGCAGCCATATCTCTGGCGGCTCAGGACACGCTCTATGAAGGCACGATATCGGATACATCAATAGCAGACGAAGCGACCGTAAGCATTGTACTGACTCTCGGCGGCACCACGCCGAGCCTGACGGACACGACTGTTTTGCTGACGATCAGACGAACGAATTAGGGGCGGGGTTAACCCCTCCCCTACGAGCGAAACTATCCCGCAGTGCGCGGGATAGTCATCCGGAGGCGGCGCTTCGGATCTGATGAGCAGCCATAGGGTGAATTTTAACTGTGAGCATTGATTACAAAATATTGCAGATGACCGAGCGGCAGGACGGCACGACGGTTGTCGTCCGTTATTACGAAGGGAGTTTACAGGCAGTGCCGAATGCTATGACCGGTGCAATAGATAGCCAATTCGTGCGGGCTTCAATCATCGAGGATCGGTCCTATTTTTTCCCGGCTGGTGAGGCAATTGATCTCAATAAAGACTATGGCAAATAAAAACGACATATACGCCTACCTGGACAAACAGGTCAAAGACAAAGCGAAAAAAGCGGGCACTGATAGCCTTGACCACAAGGGGGCTAAGCAGAAATGATACCGTTTTCCGCTGAGTGGTTTGGTAAATATCAGGCTGTCCTGCTCTGGTTCGTCAATACATTTTTTGGACGATATGCCATGCGCATAAACGGCAAAAGAAGTGCAGTCGGCAAACGGAAAATTGTCTGTATCATGCCTGACCATATCATATGGCACGACTGCGATGGCACCTATTCTGCAGAGTTCAGGACTCACAACAAATTCTCGAAGCGCCTGTTTTTTGCTTTCTACCCCATATGGTGGCTATGTCATCAGTGGGATGCTTACATCGCAAATACTCTCGTCCCTGCTTGGAACCTCGGCTTTGATACGCTCACCGCGCGACCAGACCCATCAGTGGAGGTTACGACGGTTGACGGCTACATGTATTGCTCAAACACCTCGACCTGGGCAACGCTGGTTGCTATGACGACATCGACGGCGGTGGATAATGGGTTAGAAATAGTTGTCGGAATAATGTCTGCCTCGTCAGTCGCTTGGGCCAGAATTTACAGAAGCATAATGCTTTTCAACACAGCGGCACTTACGGCGTCTGCCAACATATCCTCCGCAGTAATGTCACTGTGGAGTTACAGTCCGTCAAATAAGGCAGATCCGGCGAACTGGGATTTCGGCATTAATGTTTACAGCTCTGCTCCGGCGTCTGATACAGCCGTAGTGTCGGGTGACTTCGATTCGTTGGGGTCAGTGCCATACTCGGCAAATATCCTCGTCGATAGTTGGGCGGTGCCAACCGGGGAGAATCAGTTTGCGTTCAACGCGAACGGTATTGCCGCCATTGCCAAGACAGGAGTATCAAGGTTCGGGGTAAAAGATCCTGTCTACGATAATTCCGGAGTGGAACCAGCGTGGGTCTCAAACAAGCTGGCATATCTCCAGGCGTATTCAGCCGACAGGACGGGTACAACAATGGACCCGACGTTAGTCGTGACCTATACATTACCGGGCGGGAGTTCTATCCCTGTCTTTATGAACCATTTTGGGAGGCTGAGGCGATAATGAAAAAACTTACCAGTGGGTTGGTTATTCTGTTACTGCTTGTCTCGACCTGTTACGGCGCAGCGTGGCTGAAACAATCCACCGCCGTGGACATTGCGATCGGCCCGTTCCTCGATGATGCGGATGGCAAAACAGCAGAGACAGCCCTGTCGTTGACGCAGGCTGATGTGCGGCTGAAAATGAATAATGCGAACTGGGGCCAAAAGGGCGATGCGACCTCCTGCACGCACGAAGAAAACGGCTGGTATGAATGTCCGCTCAATACTACAGACACCGGGACGCTCGGCATCCTCGTGGTCAATATCTCGAAAACCGGTGCGCTGCCGGTCTGGAAAGAGTTTGTCGTCCTGCCTGCGAATGTGTATGACTCTATCGTTGGCGGCTCAGACGCTCTCCAGGTCGATACGATACAAGTCAACGGCACAGCACAGACTGCGCGGGATCTCGGCGCGAGTGTGCTGCTGTCCTCCGGCACCGGGGCAGGACAGATAAGTTTAAGCAGCGGAGCTGTGACGGTTGGCACCAACAATGATAAAACGGGCTACACGGCTTCAACGGTATCTGACAAAACAGGATATGCACTTGCAGTCACGCCTCCCACGGGCGCGGAGATCGCAGATGCTGTATGGGACGAAGCCATTGCGGGACATGCAGGGGCAGGCAGCACAGGCGCGGCGCTTAGTGCGGCAGCACCGGCCGATCCCTGGGCAACGGCCCTGCCCGGAGCATACGCAGCCGGGACTGCAGGCAAGATCCTCGGCAATTACTCCCAGGGAGGCGGCAATACAGCGGTCAATCACAACACAACCAGCGCTGACAATCTGCGGTATACCACAGCGCTTGGCGCAGGGATCTCCGGCGCAGTTATCAAGGCGTATTTGAAAACAGACTATGATGCAGGGAACAGGACAGATGCCTATGTGAAGGGCCGGACCGTGACCGACGTCAACGGTCGCTGGACAAATGACCTGTATCTCGATGGCGGATACACCTACACAATCCTGTTCTACAAATCGGGGACCTATGGACCTGACACCAAGGAGGTCACTCTCCCATGATGACCGGGATTAGGGTTTTGGGGTTAGGGTTTAGTCACCAATCCCTCGCCACTGGCGAGTCGCCGAGGAGACCAGCCCCCAGCAACCAGCCCCTGAGCACCAGAGGTGCTCTATGACCGTTACCGGGACTCCTGCAGCAGGCGGATCGCTGCTCGAAAGGATTATTGCTATCGTTGCAGACAGCTCTGCAAAGCTGGTCAATCCGGACGACTACCAGACAATGCTGACAGCCGCATTGCGGACATACTCCAAGCATCAGCCAAACACATCGGTGACAGACATCACCGGTGATGGCGGACATGATTATGCGCTGCCTGCGGGCTGGGTGGACGGCGTGAGCATAATTAAGGCCATCGAATACCCTGTCGGCAGTGTACCGGCTGATCTGTTAGACAGCGATGCATACCAGATCTACCAGGACACCGCTGCAAAGAAAATCAGACTGCTGAACAACGCGCCGTCTGCAACTGAGACGTTCCGCCTCACCTATACAGTGCCTCGCACAGAGGTTACGGTGCTCAGCAACGATGAGGATGCAGTCTGCAACCTGGCCGCAGCAAACGCCCTGGACATGCTGGCAAATGCCTGGCTACAGTTGGGAGATTCCAGTATCAATGCTGACGTGGTCAATTACCGCTCCAAGAGCGCTGAGGCAGCAAGCCGGGCAAAGGCGACAAGGAAGCTGTACTTCAGCCACATGAACATAACGGAAGAGCAGCCGACTCCTGCGGCTTCGCACATCGAGAGCTTCGAGCAGAACTATCCTGGCGGCGCTGACCGCCTGACGCATTCCCGCTGGTCCAGGAGAAGACGATAATGGAGATGAAGGCAACCATATCGTTCACCGGCAGGATATTCAAAGGCGATGCGCCTGACGTCATCAGGAAGGATATGACCGCAGTGATGCATAAGGTGGTCGCATTTCTGGAACGGGCAGTAAAGGCGAGGACACCACGAGGCGTTTTCGGTGCCCAGGGCGGGTTGCTTGGGACCATCCAGGGTGAAGTCCAGGGCAAGGGGACGCCGATAATCAAGGGTGTCGTATTTCATGGCTCAGCGCATGGAGATGTCATCGAGAAAGGCCGTACTGCAGGCAAGGCCATGCCGCCAAAAGGATCTCTCGTTAGGTGGCTGGAAGTGAAGCTCGGCCTGAGCGAAAAGCAGGCACAGAGGATCGAGTTTGTTGTACGCCGCAAGATCGCAAAAAAAGGATTCTCGGGCGCGCAGATGTTTGACCGGGCCTGGACAGAACACTGGGCATACATTGAGCGGATGTTTGAACAGGAAGGATTTGAAATTGCGAAGGAGTTGTCTGAATGAGTGAGTCCGCGATCCGCGCAGAAATATTCAGCATCCTGTCCGGCGTCACAGACATCGGCAAGGTCTACGACTACGATCGCTGGTCCGCTGACTGGGGAGTATTCATAACACTGTTTAAAGCCACGATCAGCGGTAAGGACCAGATCAGGGGATGTGAGATAACAAGGCGCGCAGCGCCCGGAGAATACGACAGCAATGCAGAGGAGCTTGTGAGTCATCAGTATGTGATCAAGATGTATATGTCTCTGTCGGACGCCGACGCAACGGAAAAGACCTTCAATGCACTGATCGAGGCAGTTAAGACCGCATTCAGATTCAATTTTGAGTTGAACGGAGTCTGCGAATCGGCAGGCCCGGTCAGTGCGGATATTATCGAGCCAAGATTTTTCGGCAGCGTGCTCTGTCATTACGCAGAGCTCAGCCTGCCGGTCAGGGAAACGGTTACTAACTAAAGGACCTCCAGCAGGTCCATCGAGGAGGACTCATGAGCAGGATAATCGCAGTAGCAAGGCAAAACGGAGTTGACGCAAAGACAGGGCTTGATCTCAAGCGCGGAGAGTCATATCAGATCGCTGAGAATGAATTTGACCCGGCAGTCTTCGCCCGTCCAGGGGAAGACCTGGGGGAAGAGGTAAAAGCAGCTATCAAGCCGACAGCAGGCCGGAAAGCTGGCAAGCTGCTCAATGAAAAGGAGAAGGAGGATGCAGATGAAAAGTAAGACGATCGCAATATGGAGTTTGCTGTTCTTGGGAGTGCTGCTCGGAGTCAATAGTATAGGTCCCCTCTCGGGAGGGGTGCAGGGGTGGGTTTTTCACCTTTCACCGTTTGTCTTCGGCACGGTTGCAGTCGGCGCGGAGATCACTGCCGCCATCCGTAAGGCCCTGGTGTGGGGCACGGCAAAGCCCTGCGGGGCCGGACACGGCCTGCTGATTCTGCCGTCGAACATTAAAAAGGACCGGAATACCCTGATCGATGACAGCCTTGGAAGTTATTGGTCCACGGACAGCGATCCGGCAGAGGTGAAGGTCGAGGGTGACATATCCTCATACATGCGTTATGACGGTCTGGATCTGCTGATCGCAACTGCTATGGGCACAGCAGTCCTGCCGACATATACGGCACCTGTTACCGGGACCGCAACCGGAGGCAGCACCTCCACCTTGATCAAGGCTGCTGCCGGCTGGGCTCCTGATGCCTATATCGGTAAATTCGTAAAGATCATCGCGGGAACCGGCATCGGCCAGGTGAGGAAGATCACGGACAATGATGCGACGACGCTTACGGTGGATGTAACGGACGGGAACTGGACCGCTCCTGATGCTACCTCGGAGTTCGAGATCTCGAATGCCTACGCTTCGCACCCCTATGACCTGGCGGACAATATCGATACCTTGTTCCTGACCTTCTGCGTAAATAACAAGGTCAATGTCGAGGAGTTTGTGACACTTAAGCCGATCGGTATGGTGTTAAAGGGAGAGGTCGGCGGGGTTGTCCAGGTGTCCTTTAAGTGTCTGGCATATGACAAAACCATGGGGTCTGTTATCAATACGCTCATCACCTTCGGAAGCGTCACCACGAGGGAGACCGCAAACCGGGTGCTCTATTCGCAGGGCGTCTTCCGCATCAATACGCAGAGCGGCGGCGCTCTTGGGTCAGGTGATACGGTCTACCCGAAGAGCTTTGAGCTTACGCTTACACGCAAGGCATCAGGAGATTATGGCGCAGGCGGCTCATTCAATTATATCGATGAGCCGACGAACGACGGCCTGCCGGAGATGAAGCTGAAGATCGAGTTCCCGAAATACACCGCAACTACGCATTTCGTTGACTGGGATGCGAACACCGCCAAAAAGATGGATCTGACCTTCACCGGTTCAGGCTCACGCAGTCTGCTGCTTCAACTGCCGAACCTGAAGTATGCGAATGTGGACCTGCCGATGGACCGTGGCAGGCTTAAGCATCCGATCGAGTTCAACTGTCATGCCGCTGCCGCTGCGCCGACCGGCATGACCGGCGTGACCAAGCCGTTCAGGTTGACCCTGGTGAATACGTATGGCGGAGATCCGCTGCAGATAGGGAATTAAAAGACCGTAATTCGTAGGGGCGGAGGGCCTCCGTCTTTTTTATAAACCTGCGCTGCCTGAGTAGTCCGAACCTTTCCCGCCTCGGCGGGTCGCCGGGGTGACCTGGACGAAAGGGCAGCGCACAACAAAGAGGAAAGGAGTATTAACCATGGCAAAAGTTGCAATTTTTGAAGGTGAGAGAAAAAAGTGGATCCAGTATGATGCGGATACAGAGGTGCTGATCAAGCTGATCGGCAAGGAAGAGCTGCGGGACATCATGAATAAGGCAACGAAGTCTGCCCGTCTGACGGGAGTCGATATTTCAGATTTTGCCGATGCACGGCTCTGCAAGGCAGCGGTGTTAGGCTGGAGAAAGATCGATGACCACGATCATCCGGGTCTTCTTTTCGGCGAGCAAGAGCAACCTCTGCCGTTCACTCCTGAGAACGTGAGCATGCTGATGAAAAAGAGCATCACATTTTCCAAGTTCGTCAACGAACACGCTATGAATGAGGCAGGTTTTCTCCAGGAGGATGAGGACACAAAAAACGGCTGATAGCTCATATCCGGGCGAAGGCGGACTTCCCTGATGTGAGCTGCGAAAACTGTAAGAACATACTGGAGGTTGATGGTGTCGAGCCTAACTGTATTGATGGACAGTGCATCATCCCTGATCTGGATGATGCGGGCACAAGGATTCTCAGGATCCGCTCGCTGCTGCTCAGCCTCCAAAATATCGTTGATCCGGGAACAATACTGAAAATGCACGATGCAACGTTGGCGGATATAGAACGGCTGGCGTTTCTCGAAGAGGAATTTAAGGCGCTGAAGGAACCGGGGACCTAAAGATGAGCAAACAGGGTAAATACAATATAAAGAACAGGCGCACCAAAGTAAGCAATTATCGAGAGGATAAGCATGGTCTTAATCGTTGCCCAGATCATGATCTTATTATGAGGTAAATAGTGGGACTCGTCAAGATAGAGGTAATTACAGATGCCACCCGGTCCACCGGTCCTCTTAAGGAGATTGGTTCTGCCTGCGATAAGGTGAGATCCTCAGTGGTTGATCTCGCCAAGAGCTTGGCTCCCCTTGCCATCGGTTCAGTGGTAATCGCCAAGCTGTCCAGTTCTATTGCGTCTGCCATCCCGGACACGCAGAAACTGGCTTCGGAGATCGGCAGACTTCAAAGCATCACCGGCATGTCGGCAGAGACTGCATCCGAATATATTGCGGTCTTCGATCAGGTGGGCGTTTCGTTCGGTGCGCTCGAAGGCTCTGTCACCGCGATAGGGAGAAAACTGGGCGGGCTGAAGGGCATCGAGGATATGGTTACCGATGCCTCGGGCGAGATGATTGATGTGTTTGAGAAATTCGGGATCCTGATCAAGAACGATGACGGATCACTGAAAACCTTTTCCGATGTCTTTGAGCAGATAAGGTTGAAAATACAGTCAGCCTCTTCTGAGACCGAACGCATGGCGATCGCTACGCAATTTTTTAAAGGCAATGCGGTAGAGCTGATGCCTGTGCTCACCATGTCCGCATCTCAGTGGAAGGAAATAGCAGACGACGCCAAAAAATACGGCATTATCCTTTCTCAAGACAATGTGAATGCAGTGAAGCAATACACCATGGCCCAGAGGGATATGGACGATGCAGTCTCAGGCCTCAAGCTGACGATCGGCAATGAGTTGATCCCCATACTGAAGGAGACGATCATTGAGATGACTGCAGGGATCGCATCTGTCAGGGACTTTGTGGCCGAACACCGGTCGCTGCTCTCCCTTCCCTGGGACATGCTGAAGTATATTTCAGATAACTTCACTGCGCTGGCCGTTGCCGTCGCTGCAGTCGGAATATCGGCCTTCAGCTCTCAAATAGCAATGGCCCTGGTAGCCCTACGCTCTCTCAATATTACGTTGGCATTAACGGTCACTCAGTCCAGGACTCTTGGCATAGCACTTGCCGCCCTCGCGGGCATCGAGTTAGCCAAAATTATCACCAACCACGATGCCGAGATGACGCGGCTGAACAAGAATATTGAGGTCGCACGGGAGATGTCTACCGGCCTCAGTTCTGATTTGAAGCAGTTCTATACATCGCTTGGCATTGGGGGATCGACGCTGGACGAGCAGATCAAAAAATTCCACGACATGGTTCAAACCGGAGAATTGGCGCAAGATGCCACAGGGAAATGGATCAATACGATAAAAAAGCATAAGGAAGAAACTGAGCTGTCTAAAAAGTCAGCTATAGAAATGACCAAGGCGCTGACGGAGTGGAAGTCCAAGATCGAGGGCCTCAATCCGGACTTGACCGAAGCTGGGAAAGGGGTGGTTGAGCTTACCAATGACTTCATCAAGCTGCGCACGGAATTCGAGGCTAAGGGTTGGGATACAAAGCAGATCGGAGAAGAGCTACTCAAGGGTATCGGCTTCCTCAATGCGAAGCAGGAGAAAGACGAAGCAGTAAAGGCCTTTGAGACTGTCAAATCCGCTGCCATAGAGCTCTTTGAAGAGGAGAAGAAAGAATACGAGAGCAAGATCAACAGCGCGACGGAATACCGCGATGCCCTGGTCAATACTTACAACGACGCTATCGAGCGTTCCAAAGCTTACTACAACGAGGCGAAGCGCATCGATGACATGATGACGCACGGCAAGGCTTTCCTCTCTGGACTACATCCACAGAGCATGTCGCCAGCAGAAAAGATGGCGAAAGATCGGGAGGCGCTACAGTCCCTTGTTTCGAAAGCGTGGCTCGGCGATGATGCGGACGGCGTGCAGTCAGCCATGAAGGGCATTGAGGACTTCATGAACAAATATAAGGGGCAGCGGAACAGCCTCGGCTTTGCGTCTGATCTCTCAGGTTTGGAAGAGGAATACAGCGGCCTCCTGGGCAAGCTGGGGCGGCTGAAATCCGAACAGGAAGCTGCGGGTAACGCATGGGAAGCAATGGCGAACAAGCAGATCTCCGCCATTCAGGCAGTGGATGAGTGGGTGGTGTATCTCCAAAATGAGGTTATAAGCCTTGACAACCTTATAACACAGACCAAGGAATTCAGTATCGATACATCGGCGGCCGTCAGCAAGATAGAGCAGCTCAAGGGCCAGATCCTCGATACGCTGAATCTGATGTACAACGGGGTCAGCGATAACCGCTCGGGCGGCAACATTATGAGTAACTCCGGCGCAAGTTACGTTGAGCCGACCTTCAGCCCTGACTCGCAGGCATGGGCCGACTGGGCCTCAGCGCAGCAGTGGCCTGCCTATGCCAAAGGCACTGATTATGTGCCGAAAACCGGGCTTGCGGTGGTGCACAAGGGCGAACGCATAACGCCTGCAGACCAGAACAGGGCAGGGGTTGGAAATGGACAGATTATCCAGCTCTCTATTGGCGATATTATCGTGCAGGGCGTGAACAAAAACGGGGCACAGATCGGGCGCGAAGCAGAAGCGGAGATCGTGGACCGTATCAGGCGCGGCAGCAGCAGTATACCAGCCGCCCTGGAAGCGGCCAGGAACAGATGAAAAGCTGTTACAGAAACATACTCGAAACCTCGACAGTGACGCTGAGCGCAGGCACTGCGAACAGCAGTTATCCGGTGTACCGCCTGTCCGATCGCAGCATACGCAAGATGTTTATGCTGACTGCTGCTGAAACCCTGGAAGTGAAGATCGACCAGGGGGCATCTCCGCTGCCGATTGACCGCCTGCTGGTCCCTTCAGGGCATAATTTTGCAGGCATGACGCTGGATATCAAGTGGTCCGATGATGATGTCACCTATACCGCTGCTATTGCGCAGTGGATAGGAGCAGCAGGCGATATCAATAAAACGTGGGCGAGCCTCACAAAGCGTTACTGGAAGTTCATCATCACGAGCCCGGCATCGATCCCCTATTTTGCCGAGCTGTTCCTGGGCTCAACCTATACTTGGGAGAAGGCCCCCGCGCGCCCGACCGGGCCGCTTGAGCCTATCCTGAATGTCGAAACGCGCATGACAGCAGGCGGCAGTCCCCGCTTCTGCGTGCATGGCAGTCCGCGCCGGCAGCGTGTGTATCCTATGACAAGGGCCAGTAACGATACGCAGTTAGCCAACATCCTTGCACTGTATGAGGCTTGGGCCGGGTCAAAACCATTCTGGCTGGAAGATCACCTGGGTGCGTGGATCTATGGTTACCTGCGCAAGCCTATCGATATCAAGGAGATTGCCTTTCAGAAGTATCCCTTCGTCCTTGACTTCGAGGAAATACTCGCTTGACCACTGATGCCCAACTCCTCGACCGCGACCGGCTGCAGCCCGCATTCCTCGCCGAAATAACCCTGCTGAACAGCGGCCCGACCCTGTACCTTTCGGATAGGGAACTGCCCGGTCCGATCTCTGGGCAGTTCTATGAGCATTACATTGACCGCATCGAAGGCCTCGGCGAAGAGATCCGGCGCAATGACTCCACCTTTAATAATTTAGACATCACCATCCATTTTCTCAACGAGGCATGGAAAACATATCCCCGGATCGTGGAAGTGTCAGAGACATATCCGATTGAGGGTGCGGCAATTGTGCTCAAGAGGACCCTGATTGATGACGCCGGAACGATGACAACGCCGGTAATTATGGCCAAGGGTGCGTTAGAGGAGCCGGGACCAATAGATCTGATGGAATTCTCCTGTAAGGTCTCATCAACCCTGCACCAGGCAGAGCGGAAATGGAATCAATTGATCATTGACAAAACGACCTGGCCGAATGCCTGGGAAGATGTCGGCATGTATGAGCCGATTATTATTGGCGCGGCAGGCTCTGTGCCCTGCCCACGTGTGGACTGGGGCGTTAAGACCACGCTGGTTGCAGACATAACGGACGTGCAGACCGCAACGATCACGATGACGGACAAAGACAGCCGCCTTCCATCCTCCGGCACTATCATCATCGATAATGAGGAGATCAGTTTTACCGGCTACAGCAGCCGCACACTCGGGGGAACGGTCACCCGTGGGGCAAACAGCACGACAAAGACATACCATCAGGCAGGCGCAACCGTGTGGCTGAAGCAGACCAATTATGACAGTCTGATCGCCGGGCACGAGTGCCATTCCTTCGGCGATGTGCTGGCCGAGATAGCCGGACAGTTTTGGCGGGTAACATCCGGCGTATCTCAGGTGCTCAGCAGCGGCAAGCATCTGTTGCGGGCCACGGCTCAGATCAAGGTTGCGCCCCTGAGCGTGGGTATTTCTACTGGTAGCCATTCTCATGCCTCCGCAGGCACCACGATAAGGTGCAATGGGACATCGGGCAGTCTGGCCTATTACGGCGGTTCGGCCTGGACCAACACAGCGGCTAATCTTTATGATCAGTCCGACACGACAAAATGCTATAAGTCATGCTCAGGTGCGGAGCAGGTGGGTTCTAATGCCTCAGCACAAGTGAATTTTCCGGCATGGGGTGGCGGGTCGTTACTCTCGGCGTATGTTTGCGTCAGACATTCGAGCTCTAAGTCAGGCAATGGGACCGTAAGGCTAAACGGTATCAGCGGCTATGGTCCGATAACGCTTGATACGTCAGGAGCTGTCGTGACGCAGAAATTCAGCACTGGCACAACGATCTATAATGCATACGTAGATTTAGACGCAACATTCAGCGGAGATGTCGCCTCTTCAAATGTTTACGAGATATGGTATGAGGTCGCTGAATCGGCTACAGGGGCCTCGGCAGCGACTGGAGTTGCCCTGACCGGTGGGTATGTCAATACCGCATCGGTGGACAGGTTCCATATCTCCGTAAACGGGGCTAAGGACACCGCAGGCGGCACATACACAGGAACCGCGAACGCATTGATTGAGCGTCCAGATCATGTGTTCAAGTATCTGATGATAGCAAAGTTGTCGTATGTAGCGGGCGATCTCAATTCTGCGTCATTTTCAGCGGCAGGTACCTCGTATGCCTCAGCCATCTCAGGCGGCTATAAATTCGGGTTTGCAATACTGGACAAAATTAAGCCGAGCGTGATGCTGATGGGGCTGGCAAAGGAATGCCGGAGCATCCTCCGGGAGCAGTCAGGCTCATGGTATCTGGACTATCTGCCTGCCTCTGCGCCTGCCGCCGCCAAGACGATCTTGAGCTCTGATCTTGCCAAGACGAACGCTCAATTTGTATTCAGTAAAACCTCACTGTCTGACATTGCAAACAGTCTGACTGCTCGCCTGAAAAAAGATTACTCCCGACTGAAATCCGAGAGTGAGTGGCTGCTGACATCTACCGCGTCTGACGCAACGTCAATTGCCAAATATGGCTCCTACCCGCTGAAGGTGGATTTCTTATACGTGCGGCTACAGGCTATGGCCGACCATGTTCTGGCCCATATGCTCTTGCAACAGAAAAAGCCGCTAAGAAGGGTCAAATTCCCGATAGACTGGGCGCATTTTGATGCGGTTGCCGGGAGCACAATAGATATCAGTAACCCGCTGTACAACGGGCTTAAGGTCTTTATCGAGAGGTTCATCAATGCCGACGAGTTCCAGGCTGAGTGTGAGGGACTGGAGTGGTATTAAACGAGTAGGGAGCAGGCGTCCCGGCGTCAACCGGGGCAACCAATCCATGCGCTAACATGGACCGCAAGTTTTACCCTGCTACTCCCTGACATCCGGACGTCCGTCGCGGACAGGGGGATTATAGCAGGCCCACAGAAAGGCGGTCTATTATAATGAACAGCTTCATATCATGGGTCGGCGGCAAGTCCCAGCTCACAGCAAAGATCATCCCCAAAATGCCGAAACATTCCTGCTATGTCGAAGTCTTTGCCGGAGCGGCCTGGCTGCTTTTCCGCAAGGAGGAATCAGAGATCGAGATCATCAACGACATCAATACTGACCTGGTCACGCTGTACCGGGTGATCAAGAACCACCTGGACGAGTTTGTCAGGTACCTGCGGTGGATCCTTGTATCGAGGGACGAGTTCGACCGCTTCATTGCCGAGAACCCGGAAACCCTTACCGATATCCAGCGGGCAGTGAGGTTCTATTACCTGCTGCGCATGGGCTTTTCGAGCAGGATCGTGAACCCTACCTTCGGGCTGAGCGCAACGCGGACACCGAGATTTAACCTCCTGCGCATCGAGGAGGATCTGTCAGCAGCCCACATGCGCCTTGCACGGGTCTATGTCGAGAACATGCCCTATGCAAAGCTCATAGGCCGGGTCGATCGCCCGACCACATTCTTTTATCTGGATCCGCCTTACTTTGATTTCGAGAACTACTATGGGAAGGGGCTCTTCGGCAAGGAAGACTTCATGCTCCTGGGGGACATCCTGAGAGGCATCAAGGGCAAGTTCATCATGTCCCTGAACGACACCAAGGAGGTCCGGGAGATCTACAAGGGGTTCAAGATCGAGGCGGTCACGACAAACTACACGATGGGCGGCGGAAATAAGCAGAAAAGCGTCAAGGAAGTCTTGATTCGGAACTTTTGAGCGCTCGTCATGCTATATTCATCAAACGAGGCTTGATACAGTCAAGCGAGTTGAAGAGGCGACTTATCGTACTTTCGCGCCGCAGATTATCGCGCCTGCTAACACGGAAATAGAAAAATCCGCATATTTATACTATAATATGCGCTCTAACTCACCAAACCATAAAGAAAAATCTTAAGGAGGAAGTATGATAAAAGTTTATTACGATAAAGATGCGAATCTGGGAGTTCTGAAGAAGAAGAAGGTCGTGATCATGGGTTACGGCAGCCAGGGACATGCGCATGCGAACAACCTGAAGGAAAGCGGCATGGATGTTACCATCGGCGTGAGGAAAGGCTCGAGCTGGGACAAGGCAAAGGCAGCCGGCTTCAAGGTCATGACCCCTGCGGACGCTGCAAAGATCGCTGACGTGATCATGATCCTGCTTCCTGATGAGTATCAGGCTGACATTTATAACAATGAGATCGCACCGAACATGAAGAAGGGCGTGTACCTGGCCTTTGCACACGGCTTCAATATCCACTTCGGCCAGATCGTGCCGCCTGCGCATGTGAATGTCTTCATGGCAGCGCCGAAGGGGCCGGGCCATCTGGTAAGGGCTGAATACACGCGGGGCAGCGGCGTTCCCTGCCTGATCGCTATTCATCAGGACCCCTCCAAGAATACCAAGAGCATTGCCCTTGCGTATGCATCTGCCAACGGCGGCGGCAGAGCCGGCATCATCGAGACAACGTTCAAGGAAGAGACCGAGACAGATCTTTTCGGCGAACAGGCAGTACTCTGCGGTGGTGTCACCTCTCTCATCCAGGCAGGTTTCGAGACACTGGTCGAGGCGGGCTACGCCCCTGAGATGGCCTATTTCGAGTGCCTGCACGAGGTAAAGCTTATCGTTGACCTGATCTACGAGGGCGGCATATCCAATATGCGCTACTCGATCAGCAATACTGCCCAGTATGGCGACCTTACCCGCGGACCGAGGGTGGTCACTGAAGAGACGAAGAAAGAGATGAAGAAGATCCTCGGCGAGATCCAGGACGGAGTCTTCGCAAAGGAATGGATGCTGGAGTGCAAGGCGAACAAGCCTACCTTCAATGCCCTTACCCGGAAAGGCGAAGAACACCAGATCGAAGAGGTCGGCGGCAAGCTCCGTGCCATGATGCCTTGGCTCAAGAAAGGCAAGCTGGTCGACAAGAGCAAGGCATAATACAGGAAAAGGTATAGGTAGAGAAGAAGCAAAGGGACAGATGTGATGTCTCAGGTTATCTTTACCTATACCTGTTCCTATACCTGATTATGATGAAATTCGCTCCCGAAGGCTATCCGTTCATTATCTTCTTTGCAGCCCTGTCCGGGATCTTGTTCTGGACGGGCGGGCTTGGCATTGCCCTGGTCCCCCTTCTGCTTACCGCATTCATGTTCTATTTTTTCAGGGACCCTGAGCGGACGGCGCCTGACGCGAAGAATATCTTTGTTGCGCCTGCTGACGGGAAGATCATTGTTATCAGGGATGTTCTCGAATCTGAACATCTGCAGAAGGACGTAAAGCAGATCAGCATATTCATGTCCCCCTTCAATGTGCATGTGAACCGTGTCCCCTGCGACGGCACCATAAAGAACGTCCAGCACGCAAAGGGGATATTCCTCGCTGCGTACAAGGACGAGGCCTCGATACAGAACGAGCATATTGATATGGTGTATGAAACGCGATACGGCGATCTTTTGCTGCGGCAGGTTGCCGGTTTTGTTGCACGCAGGGCAGTCTGCAGGAAAAAACCGGGAGACGTTCTGCAGTGCGGCGAGCGGTACGGGCTGATAAAGTTCAGCTCACGGGTTGATATCTATCTTCCGAAGGATGCGGTGATAAAGGTCAGATTGGGTGATATGGTCAAGGCCGGAGTGACAGTGCTCGGCGAGATCGCAGGGGGGTAGCAATTATGGACGCAGCAGACAAACATTACGTTCAAAAGCAGCCGAAGAAAGGGGTCTATCTCCTTCCGAACACCCTGACGCTCTGCGGCATGTTCTGCGGTTTCTATTCCATCATGTCTGCCATAAACGGCAATTTTCTCCATGCTGCCTGGGCCATACTCCTTGCAAATATCTTTGATGGCCTTGACGGCTGGATCGCACGGCTGACCAATACCAGCTCCCGGTTCGGCGTGGAGCTTGATTCGCTCTCCGATCTCGTCGCGTTCGGTGTTGCGCCATCCGTCATGATGTACAAATGGGCGCTTATGCCGTTCGGCAGGCTCGGCTGGGCAGCTGCCTTCCTGTTCGTTGCCTGCGGTGCGCTCAGGCTGGCACGTTTCAATGTCCAGACCGGGAGTCCGGGTTCAAAGGCATTCAAGGGCATGCCGATCCCCGGGGCTGCGTCCATACTCTCGTCGGTGGTCATTTTCTATTACCTGCATTGGGACGGCATTCCTGACAGGCATGTCATCTATCTTGCATTGACGATCTTTCTTGCGCTGCTGATGGTAAGCACGCTCAGGTATCACGGGGTGAAAGAAGTGGACTTCAAGGAGAAAAAGCCCTTCTGGATGCTCATTGTTTTTGTATTGATCCTGTTCGTGATGCTGATCCATCCGTCAACCGCTATTTTTGTTTTTGCGATGACGTATCTTTTTTGGGGTATAATTGAAAATATCATACTCTTTTTAAGGAAACAGAAACAGAAGCAGGAACAACCACCAGGAGAAACAGGAGCACAACAATGAGAACGATAAAAATATTCGATACAACGCTGCGCGACGGAGAACAGTCACCCGGCTGTTCGATGAACGTCGATGAAAAGATCTCGATGGCAAAACAGCTGGTCAAGCTCGGCGTGGACATCATCGAGGCCGGGTTCCCGATTGCGTCGCCCGGAGACTTTGCTGCGGTCAAGCGCATTGCCAATGAAGTGCAGGGCACCATAATCGCCGGGCTTGCCCGTGCCAAAGAGGAAGATATCAAAAGGGCCTGGGAAGCGGTCAAGGACGCGCCGAAACACCGGATCCATACGTTCCATTCCACATCCGACATACATCTGAAATATCAGTTCAGGGTGAGCCGGGAAGAGGCGCTCAAGCGCTCGGTTGCCATGGTTAAGCTTGCGAGAAGTCTTGCAGAGGATGTCGAGTTCTCTCCCATGGACGCAACGCGTACGGAACTTCCCTACCTGATAGAAGTTGTGCAGGCGGTGATCGAAGCCGGCGCATCGACCGTCAATATTCCGGATACCGTCGGGTACACGACGCCCACGGAGTTCGGCGCCATGATCAGGGCGATCAAGGAGAAGATCGGCAACAGCGCAGTAATCGCTGTGCACTGTCACAATGACCTTGGTCTTGCTGTTGCCAATTCGCTGGCAGCGATCCGCAACGGTGCCGGGCAGATCGAATGTACGATCAATGGCATCGGCGAACGCGCCGGGAACTGTTCCATGGAAGAGGTCGTCATGAACCTCGCCACGCGCAAGGACTTCTATAAGGCGACGACGAACATCAATACCAGAGAGATCATCAGGACCAGCAGACTCCTGACCAGGATCACCGGCATGCACGTACAGCCGAACAAGTCGATCGTCGGGGCAAATGCCTTTGCCCATGAGTCAGGCATACATCAGGACGGCCTGCTCAAGGAAAAGATGACCTATGAGATCATGAAACCTGAGGATATCGGCCTGAAAGAGACAGAGCTGATCCTCGGTAAACATTCGGGCCGTCATGCCTTCAAGAGCCGGCTTCAGGAACTCGGGTACGACCTGTCTCCGGAAGATATCGAGAGTGCCTTTGTGAAGTTCAAGCATCTGGCCGACCAGAAGAAGGATATCTTTGACGAGGACATAGAAACGCTGGTGACCGAAGAGTTTGCCAAGATCCCTGCGGTGTTCGGGCTGACAGACCTGAAGGTCGCGAGCGGCATGGGCGTGGTGCCGAAGTCTACGGTCAAGATGAAGATCAGGGGCAGGTATGTCCAGAAGACGGCCAAAGGCGACGGGCCGGTTGATGCAACGTACAAGGCGATAGCAGCCATGACAAAAACAAAAAGCAATCTTTTGAAGTTCGAAGTAAAGGGGATTACCGGCGGTACTGACGCTCTCGGTGAGGTTGTGGTCACCCTGGAAGAGAACGGAAAGAATGCGCGCGGCCAGGGTGCTGACACGGACATCATTGTAGCAGCGGCCAAGGCGTACATCAATGCCCTGAACAAGATCGCCTCGCGCAAGAAATAGTAATCACCGAGTAATGTATCGTAAAACATAACCCCTCCTCACCTCCCCTTATCTTAAGGGGAGGAATAAACCCCCTCTTGAGGTAAGAGGGGAAGGGGGCGTTATGAAGCGCTCGCAACCGATATTCAGCAACAACGGAACGTTTCGTTTATTACATACTGAATAATGCGTTTGCCTGCAGACGCCTTGCAGGATTTTTCATCGGAGGACTGCATGTTAAAACCGCTCAATATTGAAGAACTTTATCAGTGCTGTGACCCGTCTGTATTCGCCTTTAATACCACGGATGAACTACCCGAGGCGATAGAGACGATCGGCCAGGAGCGGGCGCTGCGGGCCATCGATTTCGGTCTGAACCTCGAAAACAGCGGTTTCAACATCTTTATGCTGGGCGAAAACGGCACCGGCAAGATGACCACTATCAAGGCTTTTCTCAGCAAAAAGGCTGCTGAGGAACCGGTGCCTTCTGACTGGTGCTATGTGTACAATTTCAAGGACACTGACGTTCCTCTCGCTATCTCTTTTGATCCCGGTATGGCATCGCTCTTTCAGAAGGACATGGATGAGTTGGTAAAAACGCTGAGGGTTGAGATCCCGAAGATCTTCGAATCCAAAGAATATGAAAAGCAGAGGAGCCAGATCGTCGAGGCGTTCCAGCAAAAGCAGAAAGAGTATTTTTCGGCACTGGATGAAGATGCTAAGGCCAAGGGTTTTTCTATCCGCAAGAGCGTGAGCGGTCTCATGATCGTCCCGATAAAAAAGAGCGGGGAACCGCTGACCGAAGAGGAATATGAGGCGCTGGAGGAGGCCGTAAAAGCGAAGATCGATTCCATGGGCAAGACCCTGCAGGAACGGCTGAACGATGTTGTGCGGGAAGTGCGGGACGCCGAGAAGAACCTCAAGGTAATCCTTGCCAAACTTGAACGCGACGCGGCACTTTCTGTCGTGGGTCATCTGACCGATGACCTGAAGCATAAATACCGGTCCCACGAGAAGATATTCAATTATTTGTCCGAGATGACCGAAGATATTCTGGAGCATCTCGACGATTTTAAGGGTCAGGAAGAGCAGACGCCGCCCATGCCGTTCATGCGTATGCAGAAGAACGAGCCGACCTTTACCCGGTACGCGGTAAATGTGCTGGTCAACAATAAGGAGACCACCGGAGCGCCGTGCATCTTCGAAAACAATCCGACCTACTTCAATCTCCTGGGCAGGCTGGAATACAAGTTCCAATACGGCGTTGCCTCCACGGACTTCTCGATGATCAAGGCCGGCGCACTCCATAAGGCGAACGGCGGATACCTTGTGATCAATGCCCTTGATCTTCTCCGCAACATGTTCTCCTACGATGCGCTGAAACGGGCGCTGCGCAATGGCGAGGTGCGCATTGAGGACATCTGGGAGCAGTACCGGATGATCTCGACCACCACGCTGAGGCCCGAGGCGATCCCGCTCAAGGTAAAGGTCATTCTTGTCGGCACCCCGTATCTCTATTATATGCTGCATAACGCCGACGACGAGTACCGTGAGCTGTTCAAGGTGAAGGCGGACTTTGACAGCAGGATGAACAGCAATGCAGAGACGGTCCAGAAATATGCCGCCTTTATCGCCAGCACGTCAAAAAAGGAAAAGACCCTGCCGTTCGACAGGACCGGCGTCGGCAAGGTCGTTGAATACGGGGCCCGGCTTGCCGGCCATCAGAAAAAGCTGTCCTCCCAGTTCAGCGAGGTCACGGACATCATCCGGGAGGCGAACTACTGGGCAAAGAAGGCAGGAAGCCCTGTTGTCCAGGACAGTCATGTCGAGAAGGCGCTGCAGGAAAAGGTGTACCGGAACAGCCGCATCGAGGAGCGCATCCAGGAAATGATCGTTGAGGGGTCTATCATCGTTGACACGGCGGGAACAAAGGTTGGCCAGATCAACGGACTCGCTGTTTTGGACATGGGTGACTACATGTTCGGCAAGCCTTCACGGATCACGGCAAAGACCTATACGGGCAAGGCCGGTGTGGTCAATATCGAGCGCGAGACCAAGATGAGCGGCAAGATCCATGAAAAGGCGATCATGATCATAAGCAACTATATCCATAGCACGTATGCTGCGAAGAAGCCGATCAGTTTTTCGGCCTCCATAACCTTTGAACAGCTTTATGAGATGATCGAGGGCGACAGTGCGTCCTGTGCCGAGCTCTATGTCATCCTGAGCAGTCTGTCAGGTATTCCGCTGAAACAGAACCTTGCGATCACCGGTTCCATGGACCAGCATGGCGATGTGCAGCCCATCGGCGGCGTCAATGAAAAGATCGAGGGCTTCTTTGACCTCTGCAAGGTGCGCGGGCTGGACGGAACCCATGGCGTAGTCATACCGCAGAAGAATGTGCATAACCTGATGCTCAAGAAAGAGGTTGTGGATGCAGTAAGGGACGGCAAGTTCAGCATCTATGCCATCAGCAGGGTCGAAGAGGGTATTGAGCTCTTTACCGGCATGGCAGCAGGTCTGATCAAGGATGACGGGACCTGGCCTGATGGGACGCTCAGCCATCTTGTCATGAAACGGTTTGAAGATATCACTCAGGCCTTTAAGGAGAGGGACAAGAAGGACGAGCAAAAAGAGAAGGACAAAGAAGAAAACGGGAAATGATCCGGGCTCGTCAGTTCTTAGTCTTTGTTCTGTTCATTCTGGTCACGTTTCCCTTTGCAGTCCTGCCGCTTAAACTGGCCCTTTGCATCGGTGATGCCTTCGGCCTCCTGATCTATCTGTTCTGGGGGAGCAGAAGAAACATTGCCCTTGATAATATCCGCAGTGCTGTTGAACGCGGTGCAGTAACTCTTACGGAAGATCCCGGTGCGGTTATCCGCCAAAACTTCAGGAACTTCGGCAAGTTCATCATCGAAGATATCAAGATCTATTATGGGTTCGCCGGCAGTCTCTTCCGAAGTATCGAGGTTAGGGGCACCGAGAACTTCACCCGGGCACACGAAAAAGGGAAGGGCGTTATGCTCATCACCGGCCATTGCGGCAACTGGGACCTCATGGCAGTCTATCTCTCCATGGTCCTCGCCAGGGCCAAGATCATTGCCAGGAAACAGAATAATGAGTTCATCAACAGGTTCATTGTGAGGACACGGGAAAAATACGGCAATGACATCATATACAAACAGGGCGCACTCAAACAGCTCCTGAGCGCACTGAAAAAGAACGAGACCGTGGCAATGCTCATAGACCAGAGCGTCATTAAATCAGAGGGCATAATCATACATTTCCTCGGCAAGAATGCGTACGCGATGAAGACCCCTGCGCTTATTGCGCGAAAGACAGGCGCTGCGGTCGTGCCGCTCTTCATCAGCAGGACAGAGAAGGGTCATCTTATCGAGATACAGCAGGAGGTTCCCCTTGTTGCTGAAGAGGACAGCGATGCTGCGCTTCTCCACGATACGATCAACTTCTCAAGGCCGATAGAAGACTATATACGAAACCATCCCTCAGAATGGCTCTGGATCCATCGAAGATGGAAGAGGGTCAAGGAGTGACCGGCGTCGCAATAACCGTTCTTCCCGTATCAGTCAAGCTGGACAGGCGCGGACCTGTTCGTCTGCGTTCCGTCACCTAGTTGCCCCACAGAATTAGCCCCCCACGTCCAGAGCGAGCCATCCGACCTGAGTGCAAGGTTATGCGTATTTCCTGCCGCGATGGCAATCCACGTTGCATTGCTCCCAACCTGTCGGGGTCTCCTTTTGGTCGCGTCATTTGTGGTCGTGTTATCGCCTAATTGGCCAGAGGCATTTTCTCCCCAGGACCATAAGGTCTGGTTGGTCTTCAGTGCGATGCTATGCCACAATCCGCCTGATATGGAGGCCCAATCCGTCTCCGTACCGATCTGGACCGGTGCAAGCTTTCGGGCGATAGTCCCATCGCCTAATTGCCCATTGGCATTATAACCCCATGCCCAAAGCTGGCCGTTTGATTTCAGGGCTAATCCATGATTGGCGCCCGCTGCAACCATGATCCAGTCAGTATCACTGCCGATCTGGACTGGCGCGTATCGCTGTGTGGTGGACCCGTCCCCCAGCTGTCCCTGACTATTCAGTCCCCACGCCCAGAGCGTGCCTGATTTTATCGCCAGGCAGAAACTTTCGCCGGCTGCTATGTGCGTCCAGCCCGTGTCTGAACCCACCTGCACGGGTGACAGTTTTCGAGTTATTGACGAGTCTCCCAGGCCTAACTGACCATAAGAGTTGCGTCCCCAGGTCCATAACGTCCCATCGGTTTTTATCGCCACCGTATGGTATTCTCCGGCCTGGACTTCAAGCCAGTTGCTGTCATTACCCACCTTTGCGGGAGTAAAAGATCCGTATGTTGTCCCAATGCCCAATTGGCCGAAAGCGTTTGTACCCCATGCCCAGAGTGTGTTGTCCGATTTCAAGGCGACGGTATGGAACAGTCCTCCGTCACTGGCTCTCCAGTTTCTATCAGGACCTGCCTGTACAGGTGTCAGTCTGTTTTCCTGCATCCCGTCGCCGAGACTGCCCGATTCGCCGGATCCCCATGCATGCAAAGACCCATCCGCCCATCGTGCCATGCTGAACGACTCTCCTGCTGAGACCGAGAGCCAGGCGTCGCACACATCCCCGATCCCGTTTCCGTTCGCATCTTCCTGACCGGGATTTGCCATGGTCGGGCAGTTGTCATCAGCGCAGATCCCGTCTCCGTCAAGATCGGTACAACTGTAAGATGCCGTGGATCCCCACTCTGCACTGGTGTTTCCATGGCAGGAGATATTGGAGCATGTATCGCCGGCATATGAGAAATACTTACCGCTGCGGGGGTACACGTCATAAGAGAGGTTAACGTGTTTTTGATAATTGGTAATGCTGGTTCCATCCGCTGTCGTTGTGCTGTGGCACTGCGTGCAGGTATAGCCGGCATGACTGACGTGGCTGTTTGCCTTTGGCGAGCCGCTTGGGTAGATCGGCGGGAAACCGTGACATGAGTTGCAGGTAAGCGTTCCCGCGGTTCCCCATGATGGGGTTGTATTTGGCGGTATGACCCCTGTTGCACGGGAGGTGCCGTCGCTATGGCAGTACACATTGGAACAGGAGCCAAAGGCTGTTCCCGGGACCCGGTCGCCGGAATATGCGGCAGCACTGCCGGTTATCGCCGCAATAAAATCGACATCGATCAGATTATTGACATGGTTCGCTGCATTGCGTGTATACGCGGCCCTATCGCTATAACTTGATCCGCCCGGGTGGCAGAGTGCGCAGGTATCTCCCGTTATGCTCACATAATGACAAACCTGGCAGTTGGAAGGACTTATGCCTAAGCTGTAATCATAGCGGAAGTGTGCGGTGTGGCTGCCCGTAGACATCGGTGTGCCCCAGCCGCCTGCATGAGACCCAAGATTATGACAGGTGCCGCATGCTCCGGATGCAGGATCACCCCAGGTCGGGGTCGCATAGGAAGGCGGCTGAGTAGGATTCGCAATACCCTGGCCGGTGCTGTGGCAATAGCTGTTCGAGCATGAACCGCCCGTGGTGCTGAACGTGTAGGTAAAGGTCGTGCCTGTCCCGGGGACCACATCATACTGCTTGTTGACATGAGCGACCTTTGATGCGATGGTTATTCCATCAATTGTGGTCGTATAATGGCAGGTATCACAGGATCTGTCAGTATGAGCAGAATGACTGTTCGCCTTTGGATCGCCACCTGCATAACTTGGAGGATACCCATGGCACGAACTGCAGACAAGCGTTCCCGTGTTGCCCCATACAGGCGAACTGTTTGCCGTTACTGTTCCCGTTGCAGCAGAGGTCCCGTCTCCATGACAGTATGTGTTGGAACAACTGCTGTATCCGTCACCCGGCGCAGGGGTGCCATTATACGCTGCTGAACCGCTCGCGTTGAAAGCAGGATCGAAGGCCATGGTTACCTGATAATTGCCATGTTTTGCATATTTAGGCTCTGTATAAAAATTGTGGCAAACTGAGCAGTTCAGTGACTGCGATGGATACCATGAATGACAGATAACGCATGCAACACCCCCATCTTTATAATAATCACTGAGAGTAAACGTATATGCAAGATGCGCAGAATGACTTCCTGTCCCCAAAGGCGCTCCATGGCCTCCGGCATGGCATGAGCCGCATGCCGCGGTACCGGCAGCAGCCCATGAAGGGTTGGAATAACTTGACGGTCCTCCGACTCCTCCATCCGGCTGGACATTTGAGTGGCAGTATATGTTGCTGCAGGTCCCAAAAGCCCGCGGGGATGTCCCGTTTGTAGGCGTTGTGCTCCCTGTGGCAATGCTGTAAATGCCTCCCGCAACTCTGGGATCATCAGGATCAAATTTATAATCCACATAACCGTTTACGTGCTTTTCCGTGTCTGTGATCGTATAACCGGCAGGTGAACTTCCGCCTGTAATATCTTTATGACAGAGCGTGCAGGAAAAGCTATAGTATGCCAGATCAACATGTGCACCATGCTTCCCGCTTGCAGGCGACTGGTTATTAGAAGCCCCGTGACACGTGCCGCAAGCTGCGCTTCCTGCGTTGTCCCATATCGGAGAAGCGTTCCTGCCACTGCCGGGATAATTTCCGTGGCAATAGATATTAGAGCAGGTCTTGACGCCTCCCGTTATCGTTGTGCCGTTCGTCCCTTCATAGGTGTAACCGTTGATGAGGGGCTGGCCGCCATAGGCACCGGCACCTGTGCCGAACATATTGAAGCCGATCTGGATTCTGTTGTTGTCTGCTATAGGTGTTGCCGGCATGCCGTTTGAGTGGCAGTTGGTACAGGCAAAATTGTAATTCGTTTCCCCTGTTGCATGCCTTTCATGCGCCCCTGCAGTCGATGCCCCGGTAGAAAGAGGGAATGAGACCAATGTCCCTGCACTAATGGGCGGAAACCCGTGGCATGATGAACAGCCGGCGCCGAAACCGACTTTTGCGTGGTCATGACAGGTGGCACAATCTGCAGATGTGTCAGTAGCATGGCCATCGCCAAAACCGGTTCCGTTTGATCTGCTCCGAGTGATGGCTGCCCCTTGGGTACGAAGACCATGGCAGATCTGGCAGATGCCGTCAGGAGTGCTGTCCTGACCGCCCGCAAGGGTATCATTATTGACAAATGACCCCTGACCCTCCCGAGCAAAGAATCTGGCGATCTTTGCTCCGGACTGAGTATAAACAACATCCTTCACAAGTTTTCCGGGAAGTATGCCGAAGATCGAGTTTAGGGGGACCCTGGAAGCTGCAATGGCAGTTGTTACTGTTACGGTATTGCCGGTATTTGATGCGATCTTGTAGTTGATCGTCTTATACGTGCGGTTGGGTACAATTGTCCAGCCTGCATAGTCGTTCTCGTTTGTCCCATCCCCGATCCCCGGCCGCGCAGGGAGATTTACGCTCAGCGTGAACTGCCTTGCGTCTGCATCCACTTCGCTTATGGTTCCCGTCAGTCCGGGAGCATATTGGCCGAAATTGACCTGTGACTGCTGATGCGGATTATGACAGTTCGTGCAGAGCCATTTCCATTGACCGTAGGTAGATGAATTTACCGCTGTCGAAGAATGAGTCTTCTTAAAGGGGGCCTGAACGTCATTGTGGCATTTCCAGCAGATCCTGTTGTACGGTTCGTTCTGATCCGGGTCAGGGTCATTACCGACCGACCAGACCGTGTCGGTTGCCGGCAGATGACAGCTGTCGCAGTTGACGCCGTTTTCCGGTACGTGCGGCGGGTGATTTGCCGCCGAGCCTATACTGGGAAAGGCCAGGGACAGGAAAATGACAACAAAGATGGATAGTAAGGTGCTGCGCTTCCCCATGGAAATCCCCTCCATTATGCTGACCAGTATTTTTAAACCCAACCGAATTGGTTCAGGTTCTGCGCATGCTCATATCTGGTGCTGGCGAGACAATTGCTCTACAGATACTATACGTGATTATATCCTCAGGGAATATTAAATTATGAAATAAACTTATAAGATCCATGAAACAGGATAATAAGTCTTCATGGGTCGTTGAGGCAATTACTGCCGCTGAGACGGCTCTCATCCGAAGCCTGCTCCACACCTGATGTCCATGTCCTGCATATCATATCCGTGAACAAGGGCATGGGCAGGGCAGCCGCCCGTGCAGGAGAAATGATTTGAACAGTCTGTTTTGATGCATTTGTTTCCGGTGAACTTCTGGAAAAAATCGAGCAGGGAACTTTCCCACAGTGCTGAAAAAGGTTCAGTGAACAGATTGCCGAGCCTGAATTGAGCGTTATGCTGAAACAGGTTGCAGGGATAGACAGAGCCGTCCGGCATGATCGACAGTTTATTCACTCCGCCTGCGCAGCGCGCACTCTTTGGCAGTTTCTCTTTTTCAAAACAGGAGGCATTCACCCTGTTAATCTCAATGCCTGTGTTGGTCAGTTTGATCTTCTGGAAAAAGTTCAGAAATTCGGGATAGCTTACAGCTGACAAGGTATGGCTCTGGTCCTTTGCGATCTGATCCATATGGATCAGGTAGTAACGCTGCACACCCATCTGTTTCAGTAATGCAATGATTCCCGGCATGTCAGCCATGGTCTGACGGTTCACTACAGTCTTGACTATGGGGTCCAGTCCCAGGGCAACGAGGCTGGTGATGCTCGTTACCGCCTTATCGAAGTTCTTTGAACAGGTCAAACGGTTATGCGTTTCTGCAGTGCCGCCTTCAAGTGAGATGCCGATATTGATCTTGGCAGAGCTCAAGCCGCTGAACTCTTTCATGACCTCGGGGAGACTGCCGTTGGAGCTGATATTCACCATGATCCCCTCCCTGATCGCAGCGTGGAGAAACGACGGCATCCACGGCAGCAGGAACGGCTCTCCACCCATAACATCGAGGTCGCGGATATTAAGATCAAGCATGATGTCGAGAAGGTCAAGTGCATGTTCAGGAGACATGTCCCGCACAGGAACGGACGGGTCGTTAAAGCAGAAGGAGCAGTTTTGGTTGCAGCGGGTCGTGGGATACAGTTGTATGAATTGCGGAAGAGGGAAGGACACCCCTTAATCTTTTTTCTGAGACTGAGGGGTCGAATGGATCTTTTTCAGATTGTCCTTAAGATCGATCATATCCCTCATCTTCTGGAGATTGTCAGACAGTTCCCACCATCCATTTTTAAATGCTGCATAGTCCGGTGCTCCGGTCATGGCAGAGGCATACCTGATCGAGTTCGAATAAAAAAGCCACTGTTTGATCCAGAGTTTTTCTATCTGTTCATCAAAGGGGTTCGATCTGTCTTCTATACCCTTGTCCCAGGCCTCGGACATAAGTTTGGTGGCTGACAGTGTCATTGCATCCGTCTCGTTGATCGTGTTGTTCATTTTAGCAAAGTGATCAAGGGTCCATTGAGTACTGTGGCATCCCCTGCATATGCCCTTCATGGTTTCGAACCGTTTTTCCTGTTCGCCCTTGTCTATGAGGTATTCCGAAGCAGGCTCGCCCTTAAATGTGACGGGAAGGGGAAGGTCGTCCTTGTTCTTTATAATGGTTGTATCTCCTGACTTGGGCTGGGCATGGCTGTAAATAAGACCGAAGAGCCGCACCCAGAGGCGTGAGCCGAAGTCATGGGTCCGCTCGGCAATGATCGTTCCATCAGGGGCAGTTATGAGGCTGTTATGACATGCTGCACAGGTAGGGGCCTTGAAGTCTCTGCCCAGCACCCAGGGAACGTTCGTAAAGTTCCACTCGTTTTCATTGCTGTCGTATCTCGATCCATGCTTGCTTTCCTTATACACATTGAAGGCCGGCACGTCAGGTTCAAGATGACATTGACCGCAGGTGTAAGGCTTTCGGGCCTCTTTTATCGAGAAGGCATGGCGAGAATGGCATGAGGTACATGCCCCAATGCTGCCGTCGGGATTTTCGCGGCCAACGCCCTGGCTTGGCCAGTTTGTAAGATCCGGCACTTCGATCTCTCCCCACATCGTGTTGCTGTATACCTTTTTCATGCCCTTGACCTCGACCTTTGTGCCGTGACAGCCGAGGCAGGTTTCCTGAAGGGTCTGCGGTGACGGCGGCTGCATGGTGATCTTTCCATTCTCCACGCTTTTCAGACCGTCCACCGTCGAGACAAGAGAGTGGTAAAGGGGATTGGACATGATATTCTTCCAGGCATTCGCCTTTTTGCTTCCTGCGTACTGCCGGGCTTCAACAGGATGGCAGGTGCTGCAGTCATTCGGCGAAACTACGACATTGATCCGGTATCCCATATGCTGAAAGTTGTCCTGGTGCTTTTCCGGGTTCCTGCTGTGGCATTCATAGCATCCGACCGCGTATGTCATCAGGTCCTGAGGGATATCTGTTGCGCTGACCCTGCGCTCAAGAGGCTTCTTTTTGAGCGCATTCCCGGGCGAGGTATAGGAGTGCCTGCTCGAAAGCCAGTCTTCAACAATGCCGGGAGTGATCTTCCTGTGACATTCGATGCAGGCCTGTGTCTGGGGACTGAGTGCGATCTCGGCTTTCTGTCCCTTTTCATCAGCACGTACGATGCCCTGTTCCCCAAAGAGAACGATCAGTGCCAGGCAGATCAGGAGTAAAAGCCGTGAACGCATTCAGCCCCCTTATGAGAGATCATCAGAACTTACTATGATATTCTTTTACCTTTTCGGCGAAAGCCTTGCCGAACTCATAACATGCCTCGTCATCCGCAGCAGACGGTCTGTACTGCACCTGTACTCCCGGCTCAACGATCTCAAGGCCCATGCGCTTGAAATCTTCATATGCATCTTTCACGGCGCCGCCTCCCCAACCGAAGCTGCCGAACGCTCCTGCAATGCGGTTCTTCGGCCTGAGGCCGCGGAGGTGGGTAAGAAATTCAGCAACAGACGGGAACATGATGTTGTTCAGTGTCGGCGTGCCGATAAGACAGCCCCGCGATTTCCAGAACTCCTTGATCGCAACGCTCATCGGTGTTGCCCTGAGCTTTATGATCTTGCAGTCAACGCCCGCATCCTGAATGCCCTGCATAAGCGGGTAGGTCATATGTTCGGTGCTGTGCCACATGGTGTCATAGATGACGGCGACCCTAAGTGCTGCCTTGCCATTTGCCATGTTGAGGTAGTCCTGGATGACCTTGCCGGGTGCTCCCCGCCAGATGACGCCATGGTCAGGCGCGATCATATCGATATCAAGGCCCAGCTTCTGCACCTCTGCGATCTTGTTCTTGATGAGCGGCCCAAAGGGCATAAGGATGTTCGCATAATACTCGACCACTGCCTCATCAAGCTCCGAGTGGGAGGCGCACTCCACAAACTCGTCATCAAAACGCGCAGCAGTCGCAAGATGCTGGCCGAATGCATCCTGGGAAAGAAGCAGCTTCGCCTCTTTCACGAAGCTCATCATCGAGTCAGGCCAGTGGAGCATCGGTGTTTCGAGGAACTGGATAGTGTATTTACCCGTACTAAGCGTATCACCGGTCTTGACGATCGTAAACTTCCACTTTGACGTGTCAAAATGACGGTCAAGGCCTTTTTTCCCCTTGTCCGTAATGTAGATCATCGCGTTCGGGCAGAGGTCCATGATCTTGTCGATGCTGCTTACATGATCAGGCTCAATGTGGTTTATTACAAGGTTCTTAATCTGCGCTGGATCGCAGATGCTCCTGATATTGTCGATCGTGATCTCGGAGAAGTCATGCTTGACAGTATCGACAAGGGTTATATCCCTGTCGAGTATCAGGTAGTTGTTGTACGTAGTGCCATTGGGAGTGATATACCCGTGAAAGTCACGTACCCCCCAGTCAATAGCTCCTACCCAGTAAATGTCGGGTTTTATCTGAACGGCTTTCATAGCGCTCTCTCCTTATTGCTATTATCCTTCAAGAATGCCTCTCTCTTCATACATGAACCATTGGCCGGTATTCTCAAGGAACGTGTAGGTCTCGTTGAGTATAGAAAAATGGTCATTCTCTTCGACTGCAAGCCGCTCGAACAGTTTCTTTTCCTCCGGCGTGGGTGCGCTGGCAGCAGCCTTTTGATAAAAATCAAAGCCCGCCTTCTCCATATCGAGCGCTATTTTTACCGCATCCATTTCGCTCTGAATTGCCTCTGCCCTCTGCATCATCTGGTCCTTGAGCATGCTGAAGACGGTCTTGATCTCCTCCTTCGGGCTGGCAAAATTTTCCTTGAGCCCAAGGCCCTTGAAAAGGCCCTGCAGCATAGCCAGATGTCTCTGCTCATCCTTTACAAATCCCCTGAACATCTCCTTGCCAAAGGCATGGTGGGCTTTATTCGCGGATTCCTCATAAAACGCAATGGCATCGGTCTCCATCTTGATCGCTGTTGCAACTGCTTCTGAAATCATGGCTGCCTCCGTCTGTCGATATAGTTTATAAGTCTTTAAACATTATATCAAAAGATCATGCAATGTAGAAACAGGCAGTGTGATCAGGAAAACTGTTGCGCACGGCAGTGATGGATAGTAGAATAAGACATCAATTTCGAAGGGAGGTGAAGAGAGAATGAAGATAGCAAAGATCGTAATGCTTTCTCTGGTTGTACTCGGCCTGGTCTTTACGTCCGCTTTTGCAGCTGGTGATGCTGCAAAAGGCAAGGCCCTGTTCAATGACAAGAAGTTTGCGGGCGGCTCCAAGTCATGCAATGATTGTCATGCTAATGGCAAGGATATGGGCAAGGCTGCTGACAAGAAAGAGTTCAAGATCATGGGCAAGACCCAGAAGAGCCTGGAAGAGGCCATCAATGCATGTATTGTGGCAGCAAACAAGGGCAAGGCCATTGACGTGAAATCTGCAGAGATGCAGGATATGGTGGCGTACATCAAGTCTTTGAAGGCAGCAGAAAAACCGGCTGAAAAAGCTCCGGCAAAAAAGGCTGCAGGCGGATACTAATATGAACAGCAGGTAAAGGCAGAGACGGGAAAAGGGCCGGCAATCATCCCTGTTTTCTTTCTCTTCCTTTACCTGTTTTATCTCACGAAGGAGAGTTATGCCGTTCTTTCTGCTGAAATCACTTCTCTCTCTGGTAGTCCTCGCATCTGCCTTTATCGGGATAGTTACCGCCTTTGAGATGTTCGGCAGGACAGAGCAGAAGTTCGATCGTGACCGTCTCAGAAAAGCGCATAGAGCGAACGGCATTCTGTATCTCTTTCTCTGCCTCGGACTTACCTGGCTCTGCTTCGGTTTTCTTGTAAGGACCAAGGCCGAGCCATCTGCACGTGTCATGTTCCACTCACTCTTTGCCGTTTCTGTTCTGCTTATCCTCTGTTTCAAGGTCTTGACTGTGACCATGTACCGGCAGTTCTATGCAAAGCTTCAGACCGCAGGACTGATCCTGGCATTTGTGAGCCTCTGCATGATCGGCAGTTCTGCGGGATATTACCTGCTGATAACAAAGTTCGGAAAAGATATCCCCGTTGCCGGATTGTCCGGCCAGAGAACGGCAACTGTCCCGGAGCAGACAGGAATAATTGCAAAAACTGATCCTGAGAGCATCAGGAAGGGGAAGGAACTGTATGATGACAAGTGCACCTTCTGTCATGATCCCCTCAGTAACAACACGCTGACCGGCCCCGGCCACAAGGGCATCCTCAAAAACCCCCGTCTTCCGGTAAGCGGAAAACCGGCTATCCCGGAAAACATTGCTGCACAGCTCAAAACTCCTTATCGAGACATGCCGTCCTTCGCGTATCTGTCAGCCCCTGATCTGCAGAGCCTCATTGCCTATCTGAATACACTTTAGCTGGCGGCTGCCTGACGTAAAATATTTCTTCAGATTCAACCTCCTTGTCCCGCCATTTTTTATACTTTTTGCATCAATATTTACGCATCACTGCCGCTAATATCTCATCCTCACCCGGTAAGTGAGTTTCACTTCCTTGTCCTTCGGCACAGGGATATTGAACTCTGCGGTAAAGGCTGCGGCCTTTGTATATTCATGTGATGAACTGAGCATGGTCCAGTCGCCCGGGATCGGCTCTATGACCTTTACCACAATGTCTTCTTTCTTGTGGTTCCTGAGCGATATCTCGAAACTGGCTTCATAGGTGTCTGAAGCGATCTTCTTCCAGTCCATCTGTTTGCGTGTGCCGACCACGTCGAAGGCATCGCCGAGCTTGACCCTGATCTTCTCGTCCTTTGGCGTATGGTCTATCGAATCCTCTCCCACGAACTGCAGGCTTCCCTCAGAGTCGTGCTTGTACACCCGCACCGTGCCTTTAGGAAGCGGCATGCCGAGGTTATGGTCTTTCTTGTTCTGGATCTCGACAAAGACATTCACCTTCTGGTTCGAGATCGGATCGCCATACCGCGACGTGTAATAGTAGTTGGCCCCTTTAAACACAAGCTCCTTTTTGACCGGGATCGAATCGGCACTTACCAGGCTGATCTGCTTGGTCTGGTTGTCTTTAATGGTAGAGGCACGCTCAAGCGTGTAGATATGGTATTCAAAGAACTCCTCCTCCCTGAACTGAGGGGCGGGTTTGGCCATTGCCGCTTCTGCGACCCGCATCATCTTGTATTTATATTCCTGTTCATCTTTGACCCTGTTCACGTCTCCGGCAACAAGCTTCAGCTTTGCATTGTTGTACGTTGTGCCGCTTTTATTGTCTATAGTTACCCAGCCAGAGAGATCCGCCTTATCGTCCTTTGCATTAAGTGTTACCACATAGTCTGCGCGCCAGGTGATGCCATTCGTGAGATAGGACGCCTCGACCTTCTGCATGGACGAAAGGTTGTTTTCGAGCAGCCAGACCAGGGTCGGCTTGGAGATCAGATTTTCCGGAACTCCGGGGAAGATTATCCTTCCGGGATGGCCAAAAGTTATCTCATTGTTGATCCTGAAGATAGGGCCGCCGTTGTTAGAAAGCAGGGTGGCTGAGATGATCTCTTCCCGCTCGGTGTACGGGTTCTTTTGATAGAGCTTCACCTCTTTGCCGACATATTTGTCGAGCAGCCTCTGCGGGTTTAGGAGGTCATACTCGTAATTCTGCTCAAGCACGGTAAGGCTTTCGCTGTTCACGAGGGACTTGATATGTACGCTCGTCGGGATGATCTGCGATGCAACATCCATGAACTTCAGTTCGCTGCTGCCTTTTGGGAGCTTTAACTGCCGAGTGTCTTTCACCAGTCCGAGGTTGACGTTGTAGATCGTAATGGCGATCCCTGTCTGGTCCTCGACGCCTGTAGAAAGGCCGGGGAGTTTCGCAGTCTCCTTTTCTGCTGAAGCAGGCAAGCCGGATGAGACGATACAGAACAGACTGATTATAAGTGACAGAATCTTCTTCATTTTGCTCCTCCTCTGTATTGGTTTTGCTCTCTTAGACATGGGAGCGTATGAAAAAGTTCCCGAATATTTCCATTCTATCATGAAGCCTGCTGAATGGCATGTCTCTATTGAGGTCGGATGGCGTATCTCCCCTTACCCCTTGTAAGGAAGGGATTGCTCATTCAGTCTCCTGCGACGGTTGCTCCTCCCCTTTCCAAGGGGAGGCTGGGTGGGGTAACAATAAAATTTAAAATCTCTTTGCTTGGGATGAGAACATTAACCCTTATTCTTTCTCAATAACCAATCTAAAGACCTCGCTCTCTGCTGTCAGGTCTTTTTTGTCCTCTTTTATCCTGCCGAGACTGCGAAGGTGATCAAAGAACTTGCCGGTCCTCATGGGATCGAGCCTGATCGTGACAACGATACGGGACTCGGTCTGCTCAAGAACTTTTAATTCCCCCCCATTTCTGGCGAGATATGCATCGATCTCTTTTCTTGCAGTCTCCGGTACTTTTACAAGCACGGTAAGAACCGTAAGCTCATCAGCCATCTTTTTGGCAGCGAGTTTCGCTTGCGGCGCTGCAGGAGCAGTCTCCCGCACTGCCTCCTCACGAACCGCCATACCGGATGCCTTGCCTGTTTCGGCCTGCCGCGCTGCAGGTGCAAGGGCAGGAGACGGCGCAAATGAGGAGGAAGGCGCAGGCATTGTGGGAGCAACAGCCGGAGCAGGGGCTGATCGGCTGACCGGTTTTTCTTCCCTTAGGGATGCACTATCATGTGCTTCCGTATTGAAAACCCTTTCTGCAGGTTTCGCTTCATCCATCTGTTTTGCTTCTTCCCGTCGACGTTCCGACTGACTTGTCCCCTTCATCTGTATCTCTTTTCCCGGTTCAGCAGGCATAGTTCTCGTTGCGGGGGCCTGTGGCTGGACCTGAACATCCATCTGCCGAAGCTCCGGCCCCATGTTCTTATAGACAAGGATGGCTGCCACGGTTATCAGGAGCGTTGCCATCACCTCTATCGGTAGTTTGATATGAAGCGGGTAGAAGAGCCTTTCGATCCAGCTTTTCCGGGGCAAGGCCTCTTCCCTGATCTTTTTCATTACCCGTGCTGTCAGCCCTGTTGGGGGTTTCAGCTCTTCCAGTCCCTGCAGGGTCTCGATCGTCTTCTTTAATTCAGCTGCGTAAAGCCTGCACTGTTCGCAGGATTGGAGATGCCCTTCGATGAGAGCCTGCTGATCGCCGGGGATGCGGCCTTCGATCTGCGCCTGTATTATTTTTCTGGCATCGCTGCAGTTCATGAGAGATCTCCAAGAAGTTTCTTCAGGCAGTCCCTGATCGCATCGCGGGCCCTGAAAAGCCTTGATTTGACCGTGCCTTCTGCAAGGGCCAGCATGCCGGATATTTCGGTGTAGGAAAAGCCCTGGATGTCCCTGAGAACGATCACTTCTCTGAAATCCTGCTCAAGTCGGTTCAGGCATTCCTGCACGCCCTGCTGCCGGTCCTTTTCTACCAGACGGTCAAGAGCGGACGGACCGCTTGCGGCCGGCTCAAATTTTTTCATCTTCTCATCGCAGGGTGAGGGGTCGTCAAGGGATGCTGACTCATGCATGTTCCTTGTCCTGGACTGGGACAGCCTGTTCTTTGCCGTGTTCACGGTTATGCTGTACAGCCATGTGGAAAAACGTGATTTCTGTTCGAAGTTCTTCAGGTTTCTATGCGCAGAGAAAAATGCGTCCTGAACGACCTCAGAGGCATCCTCCATGCTGCCGGTTATCCGGAATGCTGTGTTGAACATTTTTTTTTGATGCCTCCTCACGAGCAGTTCAAAGGCATCGAGATCGCCTTTTCTGCAGAGGGCGACAAGTTCCCTGTCCTCGTCCTCACGTTTCAGGTTATCGTCCGTCATTGTATAAGACAGTCAGCCGGCCGGATTTGTTCCGATCATTGGCCGGCTTCAATCCCTGGCCTTGGGGCGCTGCTGCCTTTCAGATGCAGGTCATACAAGGCCTTGCCGATGAAGAAATCTGCCCAGGCAATGCCGATATCCGGAAGTGTTGATTTAAGGAGCATGGCCTGATACGGGATCGCCCTGGCAGACATCTCGGCCATACTGTAATGAGCCATCAGTATGGTGCCGTAGATCACGATAAGGCCGTTCAGGAGATAGCCGTAAACAGCTGTTTTTCTGGAGAAGAAGAGGGCGGTCACGACGATGACGTCTATCAGGGGGAAGAGCGATGCGAACAGTTTCGTGCTGTCAACGATAGAGCGGCCCGGATGCAGGCTGTCCGGGACCATAAAAAAATGGATCCTGAGATGGAGCAGAAGCCCTGAAAGGGCAAGCAGGAAGAGAGCGGCAAGGAGCGTGCCTTTTTTCATGATATCTTCCTAGAACCAGAAGGCAGCGCTACTGCCCAGATAGAAGGTCAGCGCGATCGCTGCGATATGAAGAATCCACCAGCCCGGCTTGTAGCGCATGAAATGCTTGAGCATATTATTTCCCCAGCAGGTGGCCCAGAATATATACCAGGCTTATCCCAACAACGTGGACGATCCACCAGCCTGTCCTGAGGAACCCGATCTTTACCGCAAAGGTCTCTTTTGCCATGATATGCCTCCATCAATTATTGACGTCACTTGCTATTCTATCAATAAAATGAGCGAGCTGGTAATCACACACCCTTTTCTGCCGGCACGCGCTATACCTCTCAATTGAAATTGCATTTCAGCCATCCGGGAGGGACCCCTTTCCTGTAGGCCTCTGACTCTAATTGTTCAAGCGCTTTTTTTGCCCGATCGACTGCGTTTATTGCATCACTCAGCCGCATCCTGGCCGCTTCAACCTCTTCTATGGTAACCCTTGGGTTTATATCTCTTCGTATGTAGTGCCCGTGAACACTATCATACTGTTCCTGGGCTGCAGAAACATTGCTGCTGGCCTCAGAGATATCAGACCTTGCCATCTCACCCAGCTGGCACCAGGAATCCCTATCATCATAGGTCTGTGAGTTATCCCGGTCATAACTGCCTGACTCTGCCGGGCTTTGCTCTGTCCCCTGATCACTGCCGGACGTTGATTGATAGCGCTCAAGGTCTTCATTGCTGAAAGACTTCTGACCGTAGGCGATTGACCCGATCAGTAAGACTGCAGGAATGATCAACAATATTGATTTGCAGTTCATCTTGATCCTCCTTCAATTATCTGTCCTGGTTTTTTTCCGGTCAGGACGCTGTTTCTAATAAATAAGAGGCTGTTATTGCACATCCACCATGAACTCGAACAGCAGGATATTTCCCTTATGCTGCACTTGGCTGAAGATCTTATACATGCCCCTGGCCGGCATGACCACCTCTGCAGCGATCTCCGGTCCGAATGATGCCGGCGGCGCAGCAGCATGCAGATGGTCGTGATGGGCATGGTCCTCTCCCGGGACCTCTCCATGGACGTGAATAAAGGACTTGAGGTTTATCGGGACCACTGCCAGATGCATCGGTGCACCGAGATAGGGCTCGAGGTCGGTAACTGCCTTGCCGTTCTTCTGTATCACAAAGTGGAGCTGAGTATCAATGCCTGCCCTGATCCCACCCGGCGGCAGTTCGAGACTGACGCTGTAATCACCGAAATCTTTCGTAAGAGCGAGATTAACATGCGGGCTGCCCATGACAGGGGGCTGCGCGACCGTAATCGATATGGTCTTGCTGTATGCCTCATCGTTTGCGGCAAAATCGAACCCGATCAGATACTCACCCGCGCGCGGGAAGGTGAACCGGAGCGGCAGTGCTGCATCCTTCAGCATAGCGGCGGTCACCGGGCCGAGATCTTCTGGATGGATATGGGCAAAGAAGCTCAGGTCTCTGCTGATGATGACTGCATGGAGGATGCGTTCATGGGAGATCATGAGGCCCTGCAGGGGTCTGTTATCATGGTCTCTGATGCTGACAGTCATTTTTGCCGGGCTTCCTGCAACGATCTGCTGGGGGTCTGTCGTGAGTAAGACTGTCGGCTCCCCTTCTGCCCGTGTGCTGCCTTCCGACTCTTTGGCCTGTGCAAGATGTGCCTGATGAACTGCCGGGATGGTATGCACGATCTGGGAAACGATCAGCAATATCCAGAGCGCCAGCACTGCGTCGATCTGTGACCTTTTCAGGAATTTTATGACATAGCCTTCATGGTCATTGCCGTGTGCAGGGGGTGCTATCGAGCGAAGCGCGAGAAGTATCAGAATGGAGACCTTCACAAAGAGAAGCCTGCCATATGTGGTGGTTGCAAGGTTCTGAAAACTGCCGACTGTAAACCGGGCATTATAGAGGCCTGTTGTCACGAGGAGAGCAAGGGCCGGTCCCAAGAGCAGGTAGAATCTGTCAGCAACTCCGGCCATGAAATCGCTCTCCACCTCTTTCGATCTGATCAGACCGGGAGGGAAAAGGTAAGCATTGGCCAGAAGTGTGCCTGCCAGGCAGGAGGCCGCAAGAAGGTGCATCCAGTCAGCAATCTGCTGGGTGCTCAAGTCGCCAAAATCAGCCGGATGGCCTGACGCACTTCTGCTGAATGCGATGATTGCTCCAGCACAAAAAAGGAGCAGACCAAACAGACGTGAGTCTGTCCAGCGCCTTCCGACGAGAGCGATGATCCATGCAGCCAAAAGCCCGAACAGCCTCACAAGCCACATGCTGCCGTAATGCGATTTAAAAATGACGGTTGGAAGCAGAGGGAAGATAGAGATGATCCCAAGACCGCTCATTTCCATGGCCCGCTGTATGAGGTTGTCGGCGCTGCCAACCAGAAGAAGGACCAGACTTACGATAAGAAAGCGGCGCATGCGGATCTTTATGATCTTGGGAGCAACCATGTTCGGCGCCAAAACCATGAGGTAAGAGGCAAGCCCGATGACTGCAGACAAGGCAGCAAGGTCGATGAACGTCCCTGCAGTATGGAATACCGTCTGGATCACGACGAAGGGCTCATTTTACGGCAAAGGTGAAGTCGCCGATGGTCCTGTGGCCGTCACGCGCAGCAACATTCCATATTACTTTATACGTGCCTGACGGCAGCGGCTGCACCAGTCCGGTCTCGAGCAGTGTCGGATCGCCGGAATTTACCCGGTTGTCTCCCCGGTCTACCTTTTTCCCTGCGGTATCCTGAACAACGATCGTTGAGAAGGCCTGTTCCAGTGCTGCGGTAAACCAGATACGGACGATAACCGGGGCAGGAGAGACCGTTGAGCCGACACGCGGTTCAGAATGATCCGGGAAGGCATGGCAATAGGAAATACCCGGCAGAGATGTCAGGAAGATTATACATATGACCGCGTATGTCAATCCCTGTTTCAACATCTGTTGGCTCCTAGGGGAATATCGGTCTTCCTAAGCTCTTGGGAAACAGGTCATCGAGAAAGAAATGGACAAGTGCGAGGACGCCGACATGATCGCCTGAGCGCTCGTTGATAGGTATCTGGGCTTCTATGCCGACCTGCATGGTCTTGCCGACCCACGTAATACCCGGGTTTACAAAGCCGGTGGTCTGACCACTGCAGCCCCTGTTAAGGCAGGTCTCCATAGGGAACTCAAGAAGCAGGACGGTCCGGTTCAGCGGTGCTCCGAGCCCTATATCTTTTACAAAGGACTGCAGATACTGAAGACTGTACTGCAGGGTGATACCCCATGAGAGCGTGTCAGGGATACGTTCGGTCTCGCCGTCCTCTACTATTGAATGACGGGAGGAAAAATTGGGGCCGATAACGCCTGTAACAGCAAAAGGCCTTAGGAACTTTACGGATTCCGGCAGGTCTCCGAAGCCCTTGCCAAAGAACAGGGCAGGAGAGAAGACGCTGAATGGTTCAGCCCCTACGCGTTTGCTGCCCGTTCCTTCGATCTCGGCCCCAAGGCCGACAGAAAGTATTGCTTCATGTTCTTCGCTGGTAAAGAACTGGTATTTTATGCCGAGTTCGAGGCTTCCGAAACCGCTCTCAGAACCGACATGATCGACATCGATGTTCAGATACTCGCTCCCGATCGAGATGCCGAAGTGCGGCGTGATGCGTTTGGCATAGTCAATGCCGAGCGAGGTCGATTTGGTTACACTGTCTTCCTTGATGTGGCCAAAGAGAAAGGAGAGCTCATCAGATACAAAGGGGTCCTCTACACTGAGCGTGGTAGGGAAGAACCGTTTGCCGGCGAAACCGTGGGCCCATGATGTGACAGGCATGACTAGCAGGAGGAAGAGGGGAATTATCGTGATGAACATTACTGATAGCTGATATGATCTTTTCACTCTTGCTGTTAGTCTGACTGACATTGCGGCCTCCCATTGCGTTCATCTCATTGTTCTTATTAAAGCAGAGATAATCTATAATGTATTTAGTTGCAGTTTATCAGCGAATCAGGCCTGCGTCAAGCAGGAGCGGATCTCGGGAAAAGCTGTTCTGAAAACAAAAGCGGAGGCAGTATGAAACGGACTTTGCTGGTTATCGTGATGGTATTTATCAGTGCAGTGATCGCAGATGCGCATTCGGGGCCGCATGAAGGAAATGCAAAATTCACCAAGCATTTCAATGGGACACTTTTTGCAATCTCTGGGAAAAGACAGGTAAGTATAGAGGTCCTGCTGGATGAAAAGGAGCATAAGATCGGCAGCGATGTGATCGGCATTGTTGTTCATGACAGCCAAGATGAGGATGTTGAGGATGCGAAGCTCACTGTAATTGCCACGGGCATGGCTGAACCGCTGAAGGTCAGGGAAAAAGGCGGAGGATTATATCTTGTTCCGAAGGCAGGACTCCCTCAGGAGGAGACGTGGAAACTGGGCATCTCAGTAAAAAAGAAGAAGATAGATGATGGAGCTGAATTTTCCTTCCCTGAGGTATTGAAGACAAAGTTGCCGAAAGGCAAATATGATGCCGGGTCGCAGAAGCCGCAGAAGGTTCATTGACCGTATGCCACATGCAGGATTGATGAGCACAAAGGAGAGCTTTGACAGCGCAGAGGGAGCTTTGCTCAGGGCGCGGCTGCATATTCGGGGCGGCAGGCGAAGACTTTCACAGGGCAAGATTTCTGCAGGTATCGTGACGCTCTATGATGCGCTGATCTTTGCCCTGCGCTTCTACGTTATGGTCCCTGAACACAGGAGGCAGCTTGATCCCGGTGAATCACTCGATCTGACCGATGAGAAGGCCATGATCAGGGTGCTCCGCAACGCAGGTATTGCGGACAGCGCCTTTGATCTTGACGCGTTCGAAGCCCTGGTTGATAAGGCTGCCAGGGAAGAGATGCCTGGTTACGACTTTAAACCGATGCTCACCAGTTTTGAATCTCTCATGATAGTGCTTAAGGTAATGCCCTTTGATGAAGCCCTTCTTCCCGCGGAAGACCCCTCTACATTCTGATTGACTGACAGGCTTTGGACACTATTCCTGTCGCTTCTCATTGACTCGCTGTCCGGGCCGCTGTCCGGGCCGCACTTGAAAATTGCGGCCTTGTTTTATATAATCATTCATATAAAAATAAACAGGGGGAAAGTATGATCAAAAAGATTGGAATAATTCTTCTCGCAGTAATGTTTCTCGGCTCCATGGCATGGACGCCTGTTTTTGACTCTGCTGATGCAGCTGCCAAGTGCCAGTGCGGAAAGGACTGCCAGTGTGACCACTGCAAGACCGGCAAGGGTGAGTGTCAGTGCAAGGCTGGAGCCAAGGGATGCGAGTGCGGAAAAGGCTGCCAGTGCGAACATTGCAAGACCGGTAAAGGCACATGCGCCTGCAAGTCCGGCACAAAGGGATGCAACTGTAAAGGTGATACCAAGGCTGGATGCCAGTGCGGCAAGGACTGTCAGTGTGAGCATTGCAAGACCGGCAAGGGAACCTGCACCT
>CAYXBA010000013.1:0-118779 GCA_964463135.1 uncultured Nitrospiraceae bacterium | reverse complement strand
GTTCGTTCTGAGCCAGGATCAAACTCTCATTTGATACTGGTTTCTCTTAAACTCAAACTTAACGTGACCTGCTCTATAGTTTTCAAAGAACACTAGCCCGGAATACCTATTTTCTTGTTTAAAAGGTACTCTGGACAACTGCAGAAGCCATATCAATCTAATATGGCTTAACTGACGAACCCTGATTATAAATATTTCGGATCAACTTTGCAAGCAAAATAATGCCATTCTGGAAAAAAAATCAAACGCCTTGAAAATAAAGGGGAATAACTTACAGCAACACAACGTAACACTTCATAACTTATTACAATTCGCGGACAAAGAAGTTCTGCTGCCATTCATCCTCAACCGTTGTCCAGTTCCCATGGCCAGGCAAGAGCTTTGTTGCGGGCGGCAGAGAAAGCACCCTCTTAAAAGATACTTTCAGCGCCTCAATACTGCCGCCGTAGAAGTCAGTTCTGCCTATCGAGCCGGCAAATACCGTATCGCCGGTAAAAACTACCCCATCAGCAGCAAGACATATCCCGCCCGGGCTGTGGCCGGGGGTATGCATAACCCTCAGGGTAACTCCCCCTGCAACGATTTCCTCTCCATCCCTCAAAAACAGATCTGGATGAGGCGGCTGGGTAACGCGAAATCCCCAGATCGCACCCTGGGACTCTACGCGCAAATAGATCTCAAGGTCGTCTATATGCAGCATTACTTTCGCTCCGGTCTGCTCCCTCAACATGGCTATGCCGCCCGTATGATCAAAATGGGCATGGGTGCAGACAATATGCGATACGTTCAGGTCCCGGCTCTTTATGAATTTCAGTATCTTGTCAGGCTCGTCACCAGCATCGATAACCAGTGCATCAAGGGTCTCTTCATCATAAACAACATAACAGTTAACCTGCAGCGGTCCTACAACGATCGTCTCTATATTCATAACTTCCCCTTGCCCAGTTTTTTCATGATCATTTCACGGACATACTGCAGCTCTTCATTCTTCATGATCGCCATGGCAGCTACATATATCATAACGCAGAGGACCATGGTTCCGGAAAGATACATTGACTTTATGGCGGTCGCCCCGCTATGTGTCCAGAGTTCGCCATGCAGCACAGCCCAGCCTGCTATTCCCATGGCAAGAGAACCGAGTGCGATCTGAAAAAATGACTTCATGATTTTACCGGCATCGATCCGCTGCAGTTTCTTGCGCAGAAAGAACGCAAGCAGGAAAAAATTGATTCCCGAGGCCAACGAATTTGCAAGCGCAAGGCCAGAATGCCTGAGCGGTACCATAAGCGCAGCACTGAGAATAATGTTTGATGTGACACCTATCATCGCTATTCTGACCGGTGTTTTGGTGTCCTGCATTGCATAGAACGATGCGGTCAAGACCCTGACGCCGACTATAGACCAGATGCCGATTGAATAGAACAGAAGAGCTTCAGCCGTTCCCTGCGTAGCCGCATAGGTGAACTGCCCGCGCTGAAAAAGCAGGTTGACGATAGGTTCCTTAAGTGCGATGAGTCCTGCCATAGAAGGCACCGCAATAAAAAAGAGCAGGCGCAGGGCAAAAGAAAAATCTTCGCGCAGACTGTCAAGATCACCCTTGACCGCATGCTCTGAAAGCATCGGGAGCACTGCCATACCCATGGCAACCCCGAATATGCCGACCGGAAACTGTACAAGCCGCATGGAATAAAAGAGATAGGTGATGCTCCCATGAGGGAGATATGAAGCAAGAATACTGCTGACGATTATATTGACCTGGCTTACTGACAGGGCCAGTGTTGCCGGCACAAGCAGCATGAACATTTTTTTCAGTCCGGGATGCCTGAAGGCAGTATCAATGCCCAAGGAATATCCGCTCCTGAAAAAAGAGGGGAGCTGGAAGGCGAACTGGACAAGGCCGCCCACCAAAACGCCGATGGCCGCAGCCACGATCGGCCGGCTGGTCCGCGACTCAAAAAAAACGATGCTTATGATAAGCGTTATGTTCAGCATGGCCGGTGCAAGGGCAGGCACAAAAAAGACCTTCTTTGTATTGAGGGCACCCATGGTCAGCGCAGCCAGGCTTACAAACAGAAGGAACGGGAACATGATCCTGGTCAAAAGCACTGTCAGGGAAAACTTTTCTGGAGATCCGAGAAATCCCGGAGCAATGACCGTAACAATAGCAGGGGAAAGAATCACACCAACAAGACAGACAAGTCCGACAATAATTAAGATGAATGTGAATGTGATCTTTACCAGTCTGTTGGTTTCGATCTCTCCCTGTTTCTGCCTGTATTCGGTCAGCACAGGGATGAATGCAGACGACATAGACCCCTCGGCAAGAAGTTCCCTCAGGAGGTTCGGGATCTTGAAGGCCTGGAAAAATGTATCCGAGATCCCTGTTGCTCCGAAGTAAAATGCAAAGATCATATCGCGGGCAAAGCCGAGGACGCGGCTGATAAATGTAGCAACAGACATGAGGCCTGCAGCTTTTGCTATTTTTCCTCTGCCGTCCATATCAGGGCTCATTATAGCAAATGATGGCATTGTTCAGTCCTGATATATTGCCAAAACAAGTCTAATCCCTTTAAAATTTCAGATGTCTATTTTGGCCAGGATAACAGACCGGAAAAAAGAACGCCTTTCTCGCGTAAAAGCGGCAGTTTCAATTGCCCGCCTCAAGGCTGTCATTAAAGATAATCCCCTGCCTCTGGATTTCGCGCAGGCATTGAGAAGAGCAAACGGGCAGATACATCTCATTGCTGAAGTAAAAAAGGCATCTCCGTCAAAAGGGCTTATCAGGCAGGACTTTGACCACAAGGCAATTGCAGATGCCTATAGAGAGAAAAAAGTGGACGCAATCTCCGTCCTCACCGAAGAGGACTTTTTCCAGGGTCAGCTCGAATTTCTTGCAGACGTAAAAAGAATTGCCAACCTGCCGGTGCTGCGCAAAGACTTTATTTTTGACGAATACCAGATCATCGAGGCGCGGGCGAACCATGCTGATGCCATTTTATTGATAGCGGCCATTCTCGATAAAAATCAGGCAAAGGAATATATGCATATTGCCGGGGAACTTGGGATGGCTGTTCTCTTTGAAGTACACGATCACCAGGAGCTTGAGATGGTGCTCAGGATCAATGCCCCGATCATCGGCATCAACAACCGGAACCTTAAGACCCTTGAAATAGATATGAATACGACCCTTGAGCTGAAGAAGGAGATCCCGGCGGACAGGATCATTGTGAGCGAAAGCGGCATAAGGACACGAAACGATGTTCTCAGGCTCGAAGAGGCAGGCATTGATGCAATGCTGATCGGGACATCGTTCATGGAAGCTTCAGACATTGGGGATAAAATAGATGAACTGCGAGGGACGTAAGAACAGGGGCCCTTGTGGTAAAATAGCGGCTACCGAGGCTTCATCATAGAAAAAATGGAGGTAACATATGCAGGAGACAAAAGTAGTGCTCCCGGACAGGGAGATCCCAAGGCAGTGGTACAACATTATGGCCGACATGCCGAATCTACCGAAACCGCCGTTGCACCCCGGCACCAAGCAGCCGGTAGGACCTCAGGACCTGAGTGCGATCTTCCCTATGGCTCTTATCGAACAGGAGGTCTCTACTCAGCGGTGGATCGATATACCCGAAGAAGTGCTCGACATATATAGTCTCTGGAGACCGTCACCTCTTTACAGGGCACACAGGCTTGAGGCAGCGCTCGGCACACCTGCCAAGATTTACTACAAATATGAAGGCGTGAGCCCTGCAGGCAGCCATAAACCCAATACCGCAATCCCGCAGGCATATTACAACAAGCAGGCCGGTATCAGACGCATCGCGACAGAAACCGGCGCAGGCCAGTGGGGATCCTCCATGGCACTCGCGGGCACGATGTTCGGCCTTGAAGTGACGGTCTATATGGTCAAGGTAAGCTACAACCAGAAGCCCTACAGGAGAATTGCGATGGAGACATGGGGAGCAACAGTGCATCCCAGCCCTTCCAATTTAACGAATTCGGGCAGGAAGATCCTTGAAATGGACCCGAATAGCCCCGGCAGCCTTGGCATTGCCATATCAGAGGCTGTTGAAGATGCGGCAACGCACGATGACACGAACTATGCGCTCGGTTCAGTTCTCAACCATGTCGTGCTGCACCAAACCGTGATCGGACTTGAGGCAAAAAAGCAGTTTGAGATGGTCGGCGACTATCCTGACGTGGTCATTGGCTGCTGCGGGGGAGGAAGTAATCTGGGCGGCGTTGCATTTCCCTTTCTCCACGACAAAATAGGCGGCAAACAGATGCGGATTATTGCGGTCGAACCTTCTTCCTGTCCAACGCTCACCAAGGGAGAATTCAGATATGACTTTGGCGATACTGCCGGCTTGACACCGCTCATGATGATGTACACCCTGGGTCATGACTTCATGCCTCCGGGAATCCATGCAGGAGGCCTGCGGTACCATGCGGATTCTCCTCTTGTCTGTCAGCTTTATCATGACAAGCTGATCGAGGCAGTTGCCTACGGCCAGAATGCATGCTTTGAGGCCGCAATCCAGTTTTCAAAAACCGAAGGCATCATCCCTGCACCGGAAAGTTCTCATGCGATCAAGGGAGCTATTGATGAAGCGCTTAAGGCAAAGGAAGAGGGTAAGCAGAAGACGATCTTCTTCAATCTGAGCGGCCATGGATACCTGGACCTTGTTGCATATCAGGACTATCTGGCAGGAAAACTGGAAGATTACGAATATCCTGAAGCAATGATCAAGGAAGCCCTCAAAAAACTGCCGACAATTTAAACAAGGGAAAAACGCAGGGCAAATGGCTGAGCACAACATAGTTCGGCCATTTGCCCTGAGCTGTTAGCCTGACAAGGGGACTCAATGGTAAGGGTCAAGATCTGTGGCATAACCAACCTTGAAGATGCCAAGGCAGCTATCGAATTCGGCGCAGATGCGCTGGGGTTTGTCTTCTTTAAGGGCAGTCCCCGCTGCGTTACTGTGCCGCAGGCAAGATCGATCATCAGCAAGCTTCCGCCCTTCGTAACCACCGTGGGCGTCTTCGTTGATGAAGCGCCGGAGATAATTAATGCCACAATTACCGATGCGGGCATCGACATTGTCCAGCTCCACGGGGATGAGAGACCTGAGGGCTGCAATTTCACCCGAAGGTGTTTCAAGGCGATCAGAATAAAATCAATAGACAGCCTTGAACCGCTGAAAACATTTACCGGCATTGTCTCTGCCTTCCTTCTTGACGCATATGCCGCAGACGCGCTTGGTGGTACGGGCCAGAAATTCAATTGGGACATCGCGATTGAGGCCAAACAGTTCGGCAGGATCATTCTCGCAGGAGGGCTGACACCCGACAATGTCCGTGAGGCCATTCTCCATGTAAACCCCTACGGGATTGATGTGAGCAGCGGGGTTGAGCGGGAGAAGGGTAAAAAAGATCATCAGAAGATGCAGCTGTTTATAAAACGGGCAAAGACTGCTCTCGACCTTTAACTGCCTTTACGCTTTTCAGAGCTTATTGTGATAAATGTTTTTACGTTGCCGCGGGGATTGAAATCGCCCACAACCTCCAGGAATCTCGGCTTCAGCTTTTTTTCGAGTTCCGCAAAGACCGTGTTCGTGATCTCTTCGTGGGATATATGCTTATCTCTGAAGGCATTAAGATAGAGCTTCAGGGATTTGAGTTCAACGATTTTCTTATCAGGGACATAGCGCACAGTGATTATTGCAAAATCAGGATATCCTGACCGTGGACAGAGGCAGGTAACTTCCGGATAACTGATATTGATCTCATAGTCACGTTCAGGGTTCGGATTGTCCCAGATCTCAAGCTTCGCTTTTTGGATGGATTTTTCCCCGTATTTCATAGAGAAATCTATCATGTGCAGCAGGGAATTGTAAAGAGCTCCCTTGACAAAGATAAATTGGTTTTTGTAAGTTACTACAGTATCTCTGCAAGCAAAAAAACAACCCCGCGTGATAGGCATAACCTTCCGCGAATAAAAAACCTGACGTCAAACCCGATGAGGAGTAATGTATGGGAAACATCTCAATTTCTGAACTCAAGGACAAAACCATTGATGAACTTACGACTGTAGCCAAGGAGCTGAAAGTAGAAGGCGCTTCAGGCCTCAGAAAACAGGACCTGATCTTTGCCATTCTCCAGGCGCAGACGGAAAAAACCGGCAATGTCTTTTCAGCCGGCGTCCTTGAAATTCTCCCTGACGGATTCGGGTTCCTCAGGTCGCCTGACTACAGCTACCTCCCGGGGCCTGATGATATTTATGTATCCCCTTCCCAGATCCGCAGGTTCAATCTCAGGACCGGCGACCTGATCTCAGGACAGATACGCCCCCCGAAAGAGTCTGAACGATATTTCGCTCTTCTCAAAGTGGAAGCGATCAATCACGAATCACCGGAAGAAAACGTAAATCGCCCTCTTTTTGATAACCTGATCCCCTATTATCCAACCGAAAGAATAAAGTTGGAATATGACTCTACCGACTATTCAACACGCGTAATGGATCTGGTCACACCTATCGGCATGGGCCAGAGAGGCATGATCGTCGCTGCTCCCAGGACAGGCAAGACTGTGCTGCTGCAGTCCATTGCCAAGGCCATCAAGAAGAACCACAGAGATATTCATCTCATAATCCTGCTCATCGATGAGCGGCCCGAAGAAGTGACCGACTGGAAGAGGCAGGTCTCTACAGCAGAAATCATCAGCTCAACCTTTGATGAGCCGCCCCAGAGACATGTGCAGGTTTCAGAGATGGTAATTGAGCGGGCAAAGCGCCTTGTTGAAAGCAAAAGAAATGTCGTGATCCTCCTAGACAGTATTACGAGGCTTGCCAGGGCTTACAATGCGATCATGCCGACAAGCGGCAAAGTTCTCTCAGGAGGCCTTGACTCTAATGCGCTCCAGAGGCCGAAGCGGTTTTTTGGTGCAGCAAGGAATATCGAGACCGGCGGCAGCCTCACGATCCTTGCGACCGCGCTTATTGATACCGGCAGCAGAATGGATGATGTCATCTTTGAAGAGTTCAAGGGAACAGGCAACATGGAACTCCATCTCGACCGGAAGCTCGTTGAAAAGAGAATCTTCCCGACCATTGATATCAATGCCTCAGGCACAAGAAAAGAGGAACTCCTGGTCGAAAAGGATCTGCTGAACAGGATCTGGATCGTAAGAAAGGTGCTGAACTCCCTGAGCACCGTGGAGAGCATGGAGTTTCTGCTTGGCAAGTTGTCCGGCACAAAGGCCAACAAAGACTTCTTTGATATGATGAACAAGTAGCAATCAATAATCAGCCGGAAGGATTATTGAAACTCCTTCCGGCGTAATCCAGGGTTTGCATCCGCCGATATATCAGCGCATTTTTTATCCCTACTCTATCTCATACGTCACATTCACCTGCAGGTCTTTTCTCAGCGAGTGATAGACCGAGCAGTATTTCTCCTGCGACAGTGAGATCGCCCTGTCCAGCTTTTTGGGTGTGAGGTTCTCGCCTGCTATATGGAGCACCATATCGATCTTTGTGTAGTACTGCGGAGGCGTCGGGTTCCTTTCGCCTGCAATATCTATCTTGAATTTCGTTATCGTTGCCTTCATCTTTGTCACGAAAGAAACAACGTCTATGGCAAGACAGCCTGCAACGCTCAGAAGCAGGCTCTCCGTAGGGATGCAGCCCCACTGAGCCTCGGCGTCGAAATCCAGCTCAAAGCCGCGCGGTGTCCGGCCGAGGAAGATAAGGTCCTTGTCCCAGGTCAGGGATGCAGTGTTTACCGGCCTGATCTTGCCCTTGTACCCTTCCAGGTTCTCTTCAAGTTCATTTTTTTCGTCTGAGCTCATATCCATCCTCCAATAGTAATATCAGGAATTCTAAACAACGAGATTATAGCAAACCTGCGTCAGGAGCATCAAAGCATCAGGGTAATTATTCAGCTGTAAGGGGTATTTCTCCTCCCCTTTACAAGGGGAGGTCGGGTGGGGTATCGAAAAATCATCCAAAACCTCCCCATACCCCTTGGTAAGGAGGGGCCTCAAGAATTACCGACACTTATAACTGAAGGGGTAATGACAAGTTGTCTTTTCTGTTGCTCTGAAAAGGCATATGGGTCTATACTTTAGTCTAAATCCTGCACGCGTTATCTAATTCCGGGGAGTTTCATATGCCTTTTTTCGGTGAAGTTTTTTCGAGCGAGATTATCAAAAAGACAGTGCTTGACCCCAGAGGTGAGGACCTCGGACGGGTGCGTGACCTTGTTGTCATAAAGGGTGATCCGCTCCCAAAGATCTCTGCGCTTATCATCGAGAGGAAGAAGAAGTCGTTTTATCTACCCTGGCATGATCTTAATATCTTTAACAAGAAAATAATATCCTCACGGGTTTATGCCGAAGGCCTGAAGTCATACGAAATGATGGCTGATGACCTCCTTGTTCTCAGGGACATCCTTGACAAACAGATCGTTGACGCAAACGGGGCAAAGGTGGTCCGGGTGAACGACATCAAGCTCGAAGGATATCATAACGAAGCAGTGCTCATAGCCGTTGATGTCGGCATGAGGGGTATCCTGAGAAGACTTGGCATGGAAAGGGGCGGTGAAGACCTTGCGAAGCTCTTCAAGAAAAGCCTGCCTTTTACGCTCATCAGCTGGGACTACCTGCAGCCCCTTGAGCCGAAGCTCACCGAGATATCGCTGACCATACCGAGGCAGATGCTCTCAGAGCTCCATCCTGCAGATATTGCGGACATCATCAGCAGTGTTTCCCAGAAGGATGGGGCGACCTTCTTTAACAACCTTGATATTGAGACAGCGGCAGAGGCCCTGTCCGAACTTAAGCCTGAGATGCAGGTTGACATCATCAGCGCCATGGACACGGAAAAAGCGGCTGATATTATCGAAGAGATGCCTCCTGATGAGGCAGCTGACGTCCTGAGCGATCTGACCACAGAGCGCGCAAAAGAGATCCTTGAGCATATCGAAAAGGAAGAGGCTGAGGATATCCAGGAACTTCTCGGCCATGAAGAAGATACTGCCGGCGGCCTCATGACAACCGACTTTATCGCCTTTCCGCCGGACATGACCGTGCAGGAGGCCACTGAAAAGTTCAAGACCGAAGCGCGGGAGGCAGAGAACGCCTATTATCTGTACATCGTGGACAAGGAAGAAAAACTCCGCGGCGTCGCTTCCCTGCGGCAGATGCTTCTGGCTGAAAATGACTGCTACCTTGCGGACATTATGGAAACAAATCTCAAAACGGTTGCCCCCGGCGAGGACGAAATGGTCGTTGCCGGGATCATTTCCAAATACAATCTCCTTGCCCTGCCGGTTGTTGATGAGAACGGGTACATGCACGGCATTATTACGGTCGACGACATCATCGACCTCCTGCTCCCTCCTGAAGCAAAAAAGAAACGGAGAAGAGTGTGAAGCTCTGGAAAAATGTACTCTTTTTCCTCAGCGTCATGGGGCCGGGCATCATCACGGCAAACATCGACAATGATGCCAGCGGCATAACAACCTATTCTGTAGCAGGGGCCCGCTTTGGTTATGGCCTGCTCTGGACCCTGCTTCCGACCACGGTCGCCCTTGTGGTCATTCAGGAGACGATCGCACGCATGGGCGTTGTGACCGGAAAAGGGCTTTCAGATCTGATCCGGGAGAACTTCGGCGTCAAGACAGCTTTTTTTATGATGTTAGGTCTTTTTGTTGCGAATTTCGGCAATACGGTCGCAAATCTTGCTGGCTGGGCAGCAAGTATGGAGATCCTCGGGTTCAGCAAGTTTGTGATCGTGCCGGTCGGGGCGATCTCGATATGGATACTTGTCACCAAGGGAAGTTACCGGTTTGTTGAAAAGATCCTCCTGTTCGCATGTCTGCTTTATTTCGGATATGTTATTTCGGGATTTATGGCAAAACCTGACTGGGGGCCTGTGCTGAAAAGCGCTGTTATCCCCCAGATGAGGTGGAACGCAGAATATGTCGTGCTGAGCATTGCGATCATCGGGACTACGATCACGCCCTGGATGCAGTTTTACCTCCAGTCCTCGATCGCAGAAAAGGGCATCAAGAAAGAGCAGTATAAGGCCTCCCGCCTTGACGTAATCATAGGGTGCTTTATCACCGATATTGTCAGTTTTTTCATTATTGTTACCTGCGGGGCGCTGCTCTTCCCGCATGGCATCCGTATCAATGAGGCAGCAGAAGCAGCGCTGGCCCTGAAGCCCCTTGCCGGAGAATATGCGTATCTCGTCTTCTCTGTCTGTCTGGCCAATGCCTCGCTCCTTGGTGCGATCATCGTGCCGCTGGCAACCGCATATTACGTTTGCGAGGCAATGGGATGGGAGGCCGGCATCAATAAGACATTCAGGGAAGCTCCCCAGTTCATGTGGATCTACACCCTGACCATAGCGCTGTCATCGCTTGTGATCATGATCCCCGGTGCACCCCTGGTCTTCCTGATGGTCCTGTCTGCTGTTATAAACGGACTACTCCTGCCCTTTGTCCTGGTTTTTGCTCTGCTTCTGGTCAATAACAAGAAACTTATGGGCGAATACACGAATTCCCGGACGTACAATTATATTTCGTGGGCAACGGTCGTTACGATCATCATTCTGACATCCTTCCTTGTTGTGACAACGTTTATGCCCCTGAATGGATAGCAAACGCGGCATCTGAGCGCTTCTTTGGTTTATAATAGTAATCTTGGAGATACGATGGTAAAGACTATAGAGTGGAAAGATAATAAGGTCATTATGCTCGATCAGAGCAGACTGCCGATCGATGTTGCCTATATTGAATGCAGGGACTATCTGAAGGTGGCAGAGGGTATCAAGAAACTCTGGATACGCGGCGCTCCTGCCATCGGCATTGCAACGGCAATGGGAATCGCTCTCGCCGCGCAGGAGATACCGGCAGGAGATTTTGAGGGCTTTATGCAGGGCCTTCAGCCGGTATTCAGCACGCTCCTGGCAACCCGGCCGACAGCAGTCAACATCCGATGGGCGGTCGAGAGGATAACAAAATTTCTCGCTGCCAGGCAGGATGAACCGATCATGCGGCTCAAGGCACTGCTCATAGACGAAGCTCAGAGGATCCTGACCGAAGATATTGAAATAAATATGGCTATCGGCAGATGGGGAGCACAGTTCATCCATGACGGCGACACGGTCCTTACCCACTGCAATGCAGGGTCTCTTGCAACCGGGGGGTACGGCACAGCCACAGCACCGATGCTCATCGCTAAAGAGCAGGGCAAGAATTTCCAGGTCATAGCTGATGAGACCAGGCCGGTGCTGCAGGGCGCCCGACTCACATCATGGGAACTTATGCAGGCCGGGATCCCGGTCACGCTTATAACGGACAACACTGCCGGCGCATTGATGCAAAAAGGCGAAATAGATCTTGCGATCGTAGGCACGGACAGAACGGTCCGGAATGGCGACGTTGCAAATAAGATAGGCACATACACCGTTGCAGTGCTCTGTAAGGAGCATGGCATCCCGTTCTATGTCGCAGCCCCGACGAGCAGCATAGACTTCTCGATTCCTACGGGTGATCTGATCCCCATTGAAGAGCGGGCGGCCGAAGAGGTAACGCATATTTTCGGCACCTGCAGGATAGCCCCTGAAGGGGTGCGGGTGAGAAACCTTGCATTTGACGTCACTCCTGCCAGGTATGTGACAGCGATCATAACCGAGAACGGTGCTTTTAAGCCTGAGGACCTGAAAGAACTTGCAAGGGCTGACTCTGATCTTGAAAAGATCAGGGTCAGGGCCTGAGCAGAGGGATATCCGCCTTGACACCAAAAGATATACTGCCCTATCATCAGAAAATGAATCTGCAGGAAGTCTTTGATTCCTACGAGGAAAGGCTCCGCCTCGTGGAGCGCCAGATAAAGGAACTTTTCAGGGACAAGGTCCCTTTTATTCCCCTTATCGGCGACTACATCATTTCAAGCGGCGGCAAGCGTCTGCGGCCGCTTTTCCATCTCATAAGCGCTGACCTCGCAGGCTATGACGGCTTTGCCTGCATTGAGATCGCGAGCATCATTGAATCCATCCACACAGCATCTCTTCTTCACGACGACGTGGTTGATATGGCAGAGGTAAGACGCGGCAAGCCATCCGCAAACGCCCTCTGGGGAAACCAGATCGTGGTGCTTGTCGGCGACTTTCTCTATTCTAATGCACTTCGTGCGGCAGTCATGCAGAAGAACCAGAAGATCATGGAGTCTCTTTCCGGAGCGACCACCAGAATGACTGAGGGGGAACTGCTCCAGCTTAACCGGGTGGGAGACCCTGACCTGACCGAGTCAGAGTACCTCGACATCATTTCTGCAAAGACAGGGGCACTCATTTCTGCTGCCTGCAGAATCGGCGCTATTCTCGGCGGTCTTTCAGAGGAAAAGGAACTTGCCCTCGCAACCTTTGGCATGAAGATCGGCATGGTATTTCAGATGGCAGACGATATTCTTGATTACATGGCAGAGGAGAAGGAGCTCGGGAAAAAACTCTGCAAGGACCTCGAGGAAGGCAAGATAACGCTCCCCCTTCTGCTGCTTCTGGCCGCTGCAGATGAAAAGGACAAGGCTGAGATAAAAGGGATCATCAAGGATTTTTCTGCTGAAGGCCTCACAAAGATAACCGGCCTCCTGAAGCAATACCGATCCATTGAAGCATCCCTGAGCAAAGCCCAGACACTTGTTGAGGAGGCCCGAAAGGAACTTGATCTATTCCCTGACAGCAGGGCAAAAGATGCTCTTCTCGCTATTGCTGATTATTCCCTGCACCGGGAGAAATGATGCACAGGATCGTGGAACTCGCAAAACAGACCATTGAAGAATATGTACGGACCGGGAAATCAGTATCACCTCCCCGGGACCTTCCGCCTGAGCTGAGCAAAAGAGCAGGTGTTTTTGTCAGTCTGAAAAAAAAGGGAGATCTCAGAGGTTGCATAGGGACCTTTGAACCAACAGCAGATACCGTAGCTGACGAAGTTGTCCAAAATGCTATTGCAGCGGCAACGCGGGACCCCCGTTTTCATGCTGTGGATGCGGATGAACTGGCAGAAATAGAATATTCCGTCGATGTCCTTTCTCCGCCGGAGCGGATATCGGACATCCGGGATCTCGATCCGAAGACATACGGCATTATCGTTGTTCAGGGAAGAAGACGGGGACTGCTCCTTCCTGATCTGGAGGGTGTTGATACGGTCGAGGAACAGCTGAGAATAACGAAGATGAAGGCAGGGATCCGGACAGATGAAAATATCGAGATCTTCCGGTTCACGGTAACGCGATACCGGTGACATAACGTGGGATTCGCACAGGACGAAGTAAAGGGACCACGGGCAGGGACGGTCCTCACCGCTGTGCGGTTTCTGGCAGTCGCTGCTTTGCTTGCAGCTTTGTGCTTTGAGGGATACTATATCTTTTCATTGAGGGCAACGATAAAGAGACAGACCGAGGATCTCAGGAATATTTCGGTGCAGCTTCAGCTTCTCAAAAGCGAACGGGAATCCCTGAACGACGAGCTGTCATCGGCAAAGAAACAGGCAGGAGAAAAGGACGATGGAGATACCAGCCAAAGGTAATATCAGTGATACAAGTCTTGCCAAGCTCCTGGTGCAGTTGAACAGGAACAGGGTGGTCGGCACCCTTTCCCTCACCACAGCTTCGTTCACCAAAAAAATATACTTTAGCGAGGGGGATGTCATTTTTGCGTCGTCAACCTATGAGGATGACCGCCTGGGCGAGATGCTCCTGAAGGCAGGAAAGATCTCGGTTGAGCAGTATGACAAATCAGTCGAAGTCTTGAAGTCAACGAAGGACAAGCGGCAGGGTGCAATTCTCGTGGAACTCGGCTATCTGACGCCGAAGGACCTCTTCTGGGGAGTCAAATACCAGGTTAAAGAGATCATTCACAGCATGTTCATTGTTGAGGATGGCGCATATGAGTTCCGCGAAGGAGAACTGCCGACGCAGGAGGTCATCACGCTGAGAATGAGCATCGGCAACCTGATCTATGCCGGCGTGAACAAGATCGTAAACTGGACGCGCATCAGGAAGGAAATGCCGCATACCGATTCGGTGCTAAAACTGAGCGGCGATCCGATGAGCCTTTTCCAGGACATTGAACTGACAGCTCAGGACAAAAAGATCCTTTCATTGGTCGATGGCAAGCGGACCATCAAAGAGGTCATTGACAGCTCCTGGATGGGATCATTTGAGGCCTTGAAGGTGCTCTATGTACTCTGGTCCATCGGCATGGTTGAAGAACAAAGCTCGTCAGGGGCTCCGGATGCCTCTCAGGGGGACGGGCCAAAAACAGGAGACACTGTTACGCTGAATGATATCCTCACTCCCCTTTCTGAAGAAGATGAGATATTGCTGAAGAAAGTAGACGAGATCTATTCACAGCTCGGCAGGTTAAGCATGACCGAACTTCTTGAGGTCACGGGAAAAGCCGACAGCGAGACGATCAAGCGGAATTATTACCGCCTTGCAAAGGAGTTCCATCCTGACCGGTATTTCAGCTCGACCGATCCGTCCATCAAGATCAAGCTGACAACCATATTTGATGCCATTACCAAGGCGTATAATGTCCTCAAGGATGACCGGAAGCGCGAGGAATACGTTGCGTCATTGCTTGCACCCAAAACACAGGAAGGCGCTCCTGACAGCAACGCTCGTGCTGCCGAACAATTCAGGGAAGGCGTGGCTGACTTCAAGAAGGGCGATTTCTGGGGCGCGATCGATAAGTTCAAATGGGCCACCAAGATGGCGCCGAAAAACATTAATTACTGGAGCTACCTTTCTCTCGCCTACTCAAAGGTCCCGGGCCGTGTCAAAGAGGCTGAAGAGGCGCTGCTCACTGCCATGAAGCTTGATCCCTATAACGCTGAACTGCATTCCAATCTTGGTCTGGTCTATATGAAGGCCGGGCTCAAGAAGAGAGCACATGCCGCGTTCCAGAAAGCACTGAAGATAGACCCGAAGAATGAAAAGGCAAAAAAAGGATTAGAGAACACCAAGGATTGACAGAACATCCTCTGTCAGCAGGGATCTTCGGCATCCAGAAACCAGATCTTTCTCTTCTCGTAATTGTCTTTCAGCAGTGCCGGCAAGGCCTTAATGGTATTGTCCATGTGTGTCAGATTGAGATATTCCTTCCTGGTATGCGCATGGTGATATCCTATGCTCAGGTTCACGCCGCATCTGTTCACACCAGGGCTGATAATGCTTATGTCAGAAAATTTACCTTTGTGCCGCATAAATCCGAACATTTCAATATAATCAACAAACGCTGGCGGTTCTGCATTATAGAACACGCATTCCCAGTCACCTTTCCGGTCCAGTTCAACCAGAAAAGTTGCCATTGAGAGTTCCCTGCCAAAGATCTGGACCGCCTCTTTTGCCCCGTGTCCACCGCATTCTTCAAGATCTGTAAGGAGAATGATCGGCCTTAAGGGCTCCTCCACGGAATTGAACAGCCTGAGCGCTGCCCAGACCCCGGCCCGGTCATCGGCTCCGAGGCCCTGAGGACTCCAGAGGGTCCGGGCTGATTCATTGATAATGACCTCACGTTCATGCTCGTCGTCATGCACCGTATCGATATGAGCAACAAGCACCACCCGATTCTCGGGGTTTTCCGGCAAAAAAAGCCAGGACTGTTTGCCGTGCACTGTCGCCTCGCGGTCGAGAAGTCCCTGCAGATCCTGTTTTTTTATTTTCAGTGTTTCGAGGAGGGTCAATTTCATGATGATTTTCGGAAGAAATCCGGCCAGGGGAGGGAACTATTTCCGCCTGAATATGCCGCTTTTGCCGCCGGTCTTTTCGATCAGCATGACATCAGAGATGACCATCTCCTTATCGACCGCCTTGCACATGTCATAGATCGTCAGGGCTGCTATTGAAACTGCGGTCAGGGCCTCCATCTCAACGCCGGTCTGACCGGTGATCTTTACACGCGCCTCTATGACGATCCTGCTCTTCTTCCGGTCCAGCGAAAAATCGACATGCAGCGACGAAACGTTCAGGGGATGGCAGAGGGGTATAAGCGCAGACGTATTCTTTGCCGCCATGATGCCTGCTACCCGCGCCACACCGAGCACGTCTCCCTTCGCGATGCTGTTCTTCTGTATGAGCGTAAGCGTTGTCTTTTTCATGGTGACAAAACCGCGGGCAACTGCCTCTCTCTGCGTCAGGGGCTTTTCGGATACATCGACCATTTTTGCCTTGCCGCTCTTATCGATATGGGTAAGTTTTTTCATCCGCCTATCCTCGACATGGGGCGTTTGGCAGCGTGAGCGCTGCGGAGCAAAGGGTCGAGCAGGGAAGCAGATGCGTCAAGGGTATGCTCCTTCGGTTTCACCTCGATCGAAAGTTTCAGGAGGCGCTCGATCTCCAGATCAGACGCTCCGCTTCTGAGTGTTGAGCGAAGGTCGATCTCTGTCTCCGAGAACAGACACGGCCGGAGTTTGCCGTCTGATGTAAGCCTGAGCCGATTACAGTCACCGCAGAAGTGGTGCGTCAAGGCACTGATGAATCCGAGCACTCCCCTAGCATCTCCAAGACGAAAATATTTGGAAGGGCCATGCTTTCGAACACGCACCGGTATAAGCTCTCCCAGTGTTTCGATGATGCCTTTGATCTCATCTGTTGTCACGTATTTCTCGGGGCTCCAGAAGTTCACCAGCCCGGTCGGCATACACTCAATAAAACGAACCTGATAATCAGCATTGAGGGTCATGCGGGCAAAATCGAGCAGTTCGTCGTCGTTCATTCCGCGAACCGGCACCACATTAATTTTTATCGGGGTCAGACCGGCACGTTCCGCTTCACGAAGACCGTTCAGCACGACAGCAAGATCTCCGCCGCGGGTTATCTCCCGGAAACGTTCCGGACGGAGAGAATCGATACTGACATTCACCCGGTCAAGGCCGGCAGCCGCAAGACTTGCTGCCTGTTGGGCGAGCAGAATGCCGTTTGTCGTAAGGCTGAGCTCCTCGATCCCGTCGATCTTCTTAAGTGATGAGACAAGGACGGCCAGGTTCTTCCTTACGAGCGGCTCTCCTCCGGTCAGTCTGATCTTTCTGACACCAAGCCGCGCAGCAATCTTTGCAACCCTGATAATCTCCTCATACCTGAGAATATCAGCATGCTCTGCAGGAACAACACCGTCGGCCGGCATGCAATAGATGCAGCGCAGGTTGCACTTGTCAGTTACCGATATCCTCAGATAGTCGATAACCCGTGAAAAGCTGTCTGTCAGCGGGCTCATTTCTTCTTCTGGGGCTTCTTTTCCAGTTCGGCGATCTTCTTTTTCGCGGCTTCAGCTTCTTTTGCGTGCGGATACTTTTCCAGGAGCTTATTGAAAATGATCTTGCCGGTCTTGGCATCGCCTATCTCGACAAAGGCAAGACCCTGCTTCAGCATGCCGCTTGCGGCTTTATCGCTTTCCGGATATTTCTTGAGCAGCGTTTCAAAGCTCAGGATGGCGCTTTCGAAATCCTTTTCACTGTAATAGGATTCACCGATCCAGAACATCGCGTTGTCCGTCAGGTCCGTCTTCGGATAATCCTTCATAAAGGCCTCGAACCTCTCCCTTGATTCCTTGTACTTCTTCTCCTTGAAGAGCTGATAAGCGGCATCATACGCCTTTACCTTGGTGTCTGCAGCGGGCTCGACCGGCGTTATGGCTTCTGTCTTTGCCGTGTTATTCGACTTGAGGGATGCATCGGACGTCTCTTTCCCTGCCTCTTTCGGTCTGTCCTGATTGTCAAGCGCGGCAAGCCTTTCCTTCATGGCTTTTATCTGCGTTTCGAGTCCTGCTATCTGTGTCCGGATAAGTTCCTTCTCTGAGGCGAACTCCTTCAGGGACTTCTCGGTGAAATAGCGGTTCTCATCAAATCGTCCTCGCAGTTCCTGGAGCCCTCTTGAGTTCTCATTGACCTTTTCGAAGAGATCCGTCTGACTTTCCTTTACCACAGCAAAAGAATCTTCCCTGACAACGCCGGTCGTCTTTTCTTTCAGGGCATCAATGTCCTTGCGCGCATCCGCGTTATTCCGCTGGAGCTCACGGAGATCACTCCTCATCCGGTCAAAGTCATTGCTCGAGACACAGGCGGACAGAATGAGCATCATGAAGAGAGCGCATACCTTTTTCACCGCTATTTGCCCGCCTTTTTGAGGACCGTGAAATGCGCCCGTCTGTTTTTTGCCCAGCATTCCTCTGTCTGCTCCTTGCAGACCGACTTCTCTTCGCCAAAGCTGATAATATCGATCCGGCCCGAGGCAACGCCAAAACTGACCAGATAGTCCTTGACTGCCTTTGCTCTCCGGTCTCCAAGCGCAAGATTGTACTCATTGGTCCCCCGTTCATCGCAATGCCCTTCTATCGAGAGCCGGGCAGTGCTGTTCTTCGTCATCCAATCGGCAATAGACTGGCCCAGCTGCTTATAGGTATCCTTTACCTCATACTGATCGTAGTCAAAAAGGATGTCAGAGAAGAGGCTCTCCTTGCTTTCTGTGTACTGTGATCCCTTGTCTGTCACATCCACAGACTCGACCTTTCCATCCAGTTTCTTCTCGGTCACTTTTTCCTGGTCCTTCTGCTGCTGTCCCTGCTGTTGCTGCTGCTGTGCGGATTCATCAGGCTTGATGACTGTCCTTTTCTGGCAGCCCGCAATGACCAGTGCGCACAGGCATGCCAGGGTAAATACAACGGTAGATACTCTGAATTTCATGGGATCCTCCTTTGATCGTTGTTATTAATTTGGCGACCAGCGCGGGCCATAGGACCGCAGTCCCGGCGGGCTGATCTTTTTCTGTGCCTCTCCATTGGCCCTCATGATATAGACTCCCTTTTTCCCATCCCTGTCAGAGGAAAAGGTTATGAACCTGCCGTCAGGAGAGAACGACGGATCTTCGTTGTTGCCGCTTTCCGTGAGCTGGGCAAGGGCTGAGCCGTCAGGCTTTACCAGACAGATCTGGTTCTTCCCTCTCCTGCAGGAGAAAACGATCCTGTCGCCGGTAGGAGACCAGCTTGGCGATGTGTTGTATGACCCCTCGAAGGATATCCTCCTGATATCGCTTCCATCCGATCTCATGACATAGAGCTGCGGACTTCCGCCCCGATCAGAGACATAGGCGATCTGAGTTCCATCAGGAGAAACCGCAGGAGAGACCTCTATCCCCTGGGTAACGGTAAGTTTTTTTGTTGATCCGTCCTTCAGGTACAAGGTATAAATATCCGGTGTCCCATCCTTGGTCGAGGAAAGCGTGATCGCGTCACCTTTGGGGAAGAAATCACCGGCCATATTCGTGCCTTTTGACGAGAAGATCTTTTTTTCGGTCATTTTCCCAAAGTCTAGCAAATATATGCCCCACTGTCTATTCCGCTCGGATGCGTAGACAAGCCGCGTTCCATCCGCTGACCAGCGCGGCGCAAGAACAAGCGTCCCCTTCAGACCCAGTTTCCTCGCCCTTTGACCGTCCCAGTCCATGACATAGATGCCCTTTTCTCCGTCATCCTCTGCAACAAAGGCAACCTTGGTCCTGAAGACGCCAGCCATGCCGGTGAAAGCCTGATAGATATCATTCGAGATGTTATGCGCAAGCTGGCGCAGAAGATCTTTCTCTGCATGGTACTGCCTGCTGAAGATCTCCCTGCCTTCAAATACATCATAGAGGGCTATATCCACAGTGAGCCCCTGCTCCGCTTTCGTAACCCCTTTTATCACCGCTTCTATGCCGAGCGGTTTCCAGTTCTGCTGATTGAACGTCTGCGATACAGGCTCGATATACGATGCCTTGTCGATGCACATAAAAAATCCGGTAAAGGTCAGGTCATCCCGGATGATATCGGATATTTCCCTGCCTGAAGGGCCCGGCAGATCATATATCGCGATCGGGAGTTTTTTGGTCGAGGGAGAGGTTATGTCAATATAGACCTTGGCTTCTACTGCCGTAAAGAGTAACGCGTGAAGAGTGAGGAGTAGAGCAGTATAAAGAACCACTCTGCTCCATGTCATTTGCCGGTTGCCGGTTGCCATTCTATGCTTTTTGCTTAATATTTTCACGGATAGAACCTCATGCCGATCTCCATTTCCTGAAGCGGCGGAGCTACCGGTGATGCCTTGGCAAGTGCTCTCAAGGCAGACCGGTCAAAAAGCGCATTGCCTGAGCTCTTCTCGATCCCCTGCACGGTTATCGTGCCGTCCCTTGCAATTCTTACCGCTATCACCGCTTCCAGGTTCTTATCTCCTGTGTCCGGATAGACCCATTCCTGCCTGATCTGGTCAGTTATTTTTCCGTAGTAACGGTCAAACAGGCTGCCCTGAGATGAACCGGTTTTTGCGCCCTGCGCGGCACTTTTGTCAGCTGTTCTGTTTTGAGAGCCGCTTATAGATGCAACCTTCCTGCGCATATCAACGATGTTGCGCATTTTCTTTTTTGCCTTAAGTGCAGCTAACTGCTCGTCAAGCTCCTTCTGATCTGCTTTTGAATCCTTTGCTGCCCTTTCCGGCTGCTTGACCTGCTCTGTCTCCCTGACTGCAGGACCTCCCGTGTCTCCGCGTTGAGCAGAGATGTCCTCTCTGGCTATGCCCCGGGCAGAACTTATCGGACCGACAAGGCTTACTTCATACGGAGACGGCATGATGGGGTTTCGGGAATGTCTGAGTATAAGCGCGGCAACGAGAAAAAAGGTGAGGTGGAGCGCAGCAGAGAGAAGTGTTGTCCTCTGGAGGCTCGGACCTCTCATTTCAGGTCAAGCTTGGGTTCTGTTATCATCCCAAGTTTTTCTATTCCTGCCTCCTTGATCTCACCCATTACCTCAACCACGAGACCATAAGGGACATCCTTATCTGCCTTGAGAAAGACATTTGGATTCAGTCTGCTTATGGCTTCAAGTTTCTGCTTCATCTCTGCCATTGACACCGGCGCATCGTTCATAAAAACGGTCCGGTCCCGCTTTATGACAAGAGATATCCTTTCGTCAGGCGGGAGTTCTTTGCCTTTTGCCTTGGGCAGGTTCACATCAACGCCCTGCTGCATGAGCGGGGCCGTCACCATGAAGATGACGAGCAGCACCAGCATGACGTCAACAAACGGCGTCACGTTGATCTCGGCCATGACGGTTTTGTTTCTGGTCGTCTTCATTCTGCCGCTTTGGTGAAGAGCTCAAGGAGGTCTTCTGAAAAATCCTCCATCTCTATGATCATTTTCCGTGACATGCTGAGATAGTAGTTATAGGCAATAACCGCAGGAATTGCAGCTGCCAGGCCGACCGCAGTTGCGATGAGAGCCTCTGCGATGCCAGGCGCCACAACGGCAAGAGAGGCAGAACCTGCAGAGCCGATGCCATGGAATGAGTTCATGATGCCCCAGACCGTGCCGAACAGTCCTATGAACGGCGCAGTTGAACCGGTCGTCGCAAGAAAGTTAAGGTGCTTTTCGAGCTTCACGGATTCAAGGGTCTCATATCTTCTGAGAAGCCGTTTGATCTCATTCTTGTCCTTGTTTGCTTCATCCGTATAGACTGCCTTGAAGACATTGGCAAGAGGGCTCAGCGAAAGGCTTCGCGTTGACTGGAAGAGTGACTTTGGTTCGCGGCTGGCTCGATAGGCACGCAGGAACTGCTCTGACTCCTTGTTGGCCTTTGAAAAATACTTCTGCTTAAAGAAAATAATGGCCCAGGATATCACAGAAAATGATAGGAGAAGCAGCAGGACTGCCTTGACGACATATCCGGCATTGAGGATCAACTGGATGACAGAATTGTTCATGTGCGCCCCTTAATGTTTTTATGAATTTAAAGATATTGCACCTAAAAGTCAAATTAAGAAATTTTAACTTTTTTATTGAAATTAAACCATAAATTAAATAAATTTTTTCTGTTATAATATTCTCCCCTGAGAGGTGGCAGAGCAGTTGCTCTCGTCAGTAATTTCATCGGGGCAGAATACACCGGTCTTGTTTAAACCGGAGAGGTGGCCGAGCGGTTGAAGGCGACGGTCTTGAAAATCGTTGTAGGGGCGACTCTACCGTGAGTTCGAATCTCACCCTCTCCGCCATTTCTTTTTTCGTCTTAGTCCGCACGACACGACACCCCAAGAAACATTAGCCAGAACCCTCTTTTGCCTGTTGTGAGAGGCCTTCATTAGCGGTATAATCTGAGCAGAGATTCAAGGGAGGGCACCATGCCGGAAGAAGATGTCCTGAGGTTCATAGCAAAGAATGGGGATAAGGTCACGCTCAGACTCGCCGGGTGCGAAGATGCCGAAGAGATCATCAGCGTGATCAAGACAAATGCTCCTGACAGGAGCTATGTTCTGATGGAACACTATGGCACAAAGTCGGAGTCGGTCAAGAATTATATCTGCAGTATGGACTTCGAAAAAAATCTTCTGATCGTTGCGGTTACAGATGCTGCTGTGGTCGGCGCTCTTTCAGGCATTCAGATGGACGGGGGCAAGAGACCGGAGACAGCGCATATTCTGAACATAGGGCTCCATATCGTGCCTGAATACCGCGGCCTCGGCATCGGCTCACAGATGCTCGACTATGCTATTGACTGGGCAGGACTGCGCAAATTCAAGAAGTTGGAGGCAAACATCTTTACCACCAACAAAAAATCACTGCATCTTTTCGAGCGGGCAGGGTTCATTGAAGAAGGCATGCGGCATAAAAGGATCCGCATCGGCAAACAATATATTGATGAAGTGCTGATCGGCAGGGTCTTGTAGTATTACCCCTACCGTTCCTGGCCGGCAGCTGACAGGATATCTGACAGGAGAGCAAACTCCGGAAGACCCAATGTTTCCGGTCTGCGCTGGGGATCAATGCCGGCCTGCATCAATATATCCCTGATGTTCCCGAAGGACTTGAGGGAATTCGACAGGGTCTTCCTCCGCTGTGAGAATGCTGTCTTCACAATCCGGTCAAAAAGAGCCTCGTCTGTTACTGCCACTGCCGGCTCTCTCCGCAGTTTCATATGGATGACCGCAGAATCGACCTTTGGCGCCGGTCGGAAGGCTTCTTTGGGTATGATGAACTTGAGATCAGGCTCAGTGCGGAACTGCACCATAATGGAAAGAACGCCGTAGGTCTTTGTCCCCGGGCCTGCCACGATCCTCTCCGCCACCTCTTTCTGAATAGTGAGCGTCATGGACTCCAGTTTCTGCGCCGCCTCGATCAGTCTGAATATTATCGGCGTTGTTATGTAATAAGGTATATTAGCCACAACCTTGAAGCGATCAAGCCGTTCAAAGGGGAATTTAAGCGCATCACCGAGCACTAGGTCGATATTATCGAGGTCCTGCAGCTCTTCGGTAAGTTTATTGTACAGATACGGGTCAAGTTCGATCGCAATTACCTTCTTGACCCGTTCTGCCAGAAGCCTGGTCAAGCGGCCCGGCCCGGGACCTATCTCGACCACCGTATCCCTGTCCGAAAGATCTGCAGACCGTATTATGTTACGCAGAATTGAAGGGTCAAAAAGAAAGTTCTGGCCAAGATGCTTCTTGGCCATCAGAGTTTCAGTCTCGCAGCAAGCTTGATCGCCTCGATCATGCTCGAAGGCCGGGCCATTCCCTTCCAGGCTATATCATAGGCCGTGCCGTGGTCAGGCGAGGTCCTGATGATCGGCAGCCCTATTGTCACATTGACGCCGGTATCAAAGCAGACCATCTTCAGAGGAATAAGGCCCTGGTCATGATACATGCTGACGATAATGTCAACGTCACCCCTGTAAGCCTTATGGAATATGGTATCCGGCGGATAGGGGCCGGTGACAGGCAGGCCTTCTTTCTTTGCAGCTTCGATTGCAGGAGAGATCGCTTCAATTTCTTCGCTGCCGAAAATACCGGCCTCGCCTGCATGGGGATTCAGGCCCGCAACGGCGATTCTCGGGCTGTTTATTCCCATCATATCGCATGCCTTTTTTGCGAGTCTAATGGTCTTCAGAACAGCTGCTGTTGTGATGAGCTGAGGCACGTTTCTTATTGCCGTATGTATGGTTACCAATATGACCCGCAGCGGACCACCCGCGAGCATCATGGCATACTCAGGAGTGTGAGTAAGTTCTGCAAGCATCTCTGTATGACCATGCCATTTCTGATCTGCCATCTTCAGCGCCTCTTTAGAAATAGGTCCGGTCACCATTGCATCGACCTGTTTGTCCTGTGCAAGCTCGACTGCCTTTTTGATGTAACTGGCACAGGCCCTGCCGCCCGCAGCAGAGGGGCCGCCCTTTTCGAAACTTTTTAGTTCGCCGGTGTCAATAATTCTGACGGTCCCCGGAGACGGGAACGTATCAGTCAGAGAACGTACCGGAACAAGATTAAGGCGGGCGCTGCATACCTTCAGTGCCTCCTGCATAACAGCCTGATCGCCGATCACGATCGGGTGGCAGATGGTCTGCACCTCCGGGTTCTGAAGGGCATTGACGATCACCTCAGGCCCTATGCCCGCAGGGTCTCCCATACTTATTGCGATTGTTTTCATCATGATCGGATAGTCCTCTCTCTGGCCAGGGTAGATACGATCGTTCCTGCCATATGTCAGTCGCCGATTATTTTAACGAGTACACGTTTTTTTCTTCTGCCGTCGAATTCCCCGTAGAAGATCTGCTCCCACGGTCCGAAGTCGAGTTTGCCCTTGGTAATGGCCACAACAGCCTCTCTGCCCATGATCTGGCGCTTCAGATGACCGTCTGCATTGTCCTCTCCTGAATTATGACGGTATTGGGAGACAGGTTCATGCGGAGCAAGCTTTTCGAGCCAGAGGTCAAAGTCATGATGCAGACCTGATTCATCATCATTGATAAATACGGATGCAGTAATATGCATGGCATTCACCAGCACTAGCCCTTCTCTGATGCCGCTTTCTCTCAGGCATTCCTCAACCTTTTTGGTGATATTGATAAAGGCCCGGCGCGTCGGAATGTCGAACAATAACTCTTTTCTGAAGCTCTTCATGAGTTACATAATAGCAACTCCTCATGCTTACTACAAGGCAGACCGATTTTTTTGTCCAATCTTGATTTCTTTAAGGATAAAATGAAGTTATCTTTCTAACAGCTTAAACTTAAAGAATAATATTGACTTTTCTTGTGGTCAATGCTTTAATCTTCCTATGCAATCCCCCTTCAGCCGTTTAAGAGAAGAGAGGAGGCCTTCAGTCCTGGTAGTTGATGATGTGCAGCCAAACCTGGAACTGATGGAGGCTGTTTTCCATCAGGAAGGGCTCAAGGTGCACTCTGCCCTCAACGCTGATGCGGCTCTCAGCATCTACATAAAGGAGCGGATCGACATAGCAGTGCTCGATGTCATGATGCCCGGCATGAATGGTTTTGAGCTCTGCAGGCGGCTCAAGAATTTCTCAGAAAAGGACTTCCTTCCTGTTGTCCTCGTAACCGCTCTCAATGAAAAGAAAAACAGGATCATCGGCCTTGAGGCAGGAGCTGACGACTTTATAACCAAGCCCTTTGATACACAGGAACTGCTTGCCAAGATACGCTCCCTGCTCAGGTTAAAGGAGCTGCATGAGCAGCTTGACCATTCAGAAAATATCATCTTCAGCCTTGTCCTGACGCTGGAGGCAAGGGATCTTTATACAAAAGGCCATTCAACCCGGGTCGGCGATCTTGCCTCAGAGTTTGGAGCCTTTCTCGGTTTTCCGTCCCGCGACCAGGGCGTCCTTAAGAAAGCAGGGGTCCTTCACGACATCGGCAAGATGGCGCTCAGCGAGACGATCCTTAAGAAGCCTTCCAGTTTGACAAGCGATGAAGTTGACGAGATCAGACGCCATCCGACGCTCGGTGAAGATATCTGCAAACCTCTGAAATCCCTGCGTGAGATGCTGCCCGGCATCAGACATCATCACGAACGCTGGGACGGGAACGGATTTCCGGACAATCTTCACGGCGACACGATACCGCTCATGGCAAGGATACTATCGATTATCGATGCATTCGATGCCATGGTATCTATCCGGCCCTATCGCGGCAAGAGGTCTCTGGATGACGTTATTTCGGTCATGGAGAAAGAGAAGCTCTCCGGCCAATGGGACCCGGAACTGACCGGCATATTCATCCGCATGATGCGGGTAATGGCAAAGGGCAATTACAGCTATGCTTAAAATCGCGATAGCAGGGGGCGGCATCGGCGGCAGTGCTCTCATATCTCTCCTGCGGGCTGACGCGAACACTGAACTGGTCGGTGTTTTTGAGAGAAAGCTTGAGTCTCCGGGCACTGTGCTGGCCAGAAAATGGGGCATTCCGGTCTTTTCGCAGCTTGAGGATCTGGTGAAGGGCAGTCCCGAACTCGTGATAAATGTGATGGGGGATGCGGAGAGCAGCAACCAGATCAGAGAGGCGTTTCATCAAAAGATAGAGGTGGTTGAGGGCGTCGGCGCACGTTTTCTCTGGGAGATCATCGAAAAACAGAAACGGGCAAAGATAGAAACGATCAAGACAGCAGCTGATCAGAAGATACTGCATAACCTTGCGATGAAACTGGGCACAGCAGACTCCCTCAAGGGATTCCTGGATCTGGTCCTGGCAAAGACCCTCGACATTGCTGATGCGCCGGTCGGCTGCATCGCTCTGCAGAGAAGTCGTCAGATGAAGATGATGGCCTCCAGGGGGCTGAGCAGAAAATTCATTGAGAATGCCTCCTGGAGTAATATGCCTGATGGATTTATGCAAGGGCTCTTCCACAAAAAAGATTTTTGCGAGATCCCTGATCTGACAAAGGCCCCTGAACTGAACAACTCCGCGCTCCTCGCCGAAAAGATAAAGTCCGTTCTGGTCTGCCCCATAATCCTGCGCGGGGAGATCGCAGGGGCTGTCTATATCTTTGACTTCAAGCCCAGGCAGTACTCTGAAAGGCAGAAGAACTCTCTTGCTCTTGTCACCGCCATTGTCAGCCTCACCATAGACCGTTTTGCGCTGATGAAGGGTGTTGAAGAATACAAAATACGGTTTGCGGGCCTTGCCGGTGCGTCCCATGATGCAGTGCTGATCGCAGATGCGAACGGTCTCATCATCTCCTGCAATGACGGGGCTGCGGCTCTCCTCGGCTATACCAGGGAGGAGCTTGCTGGGAAGACCATGCTGTCGCTCATCAAGAATGGCGACTCTGATGCTGCCTTGAAAAAGATGGCTAACAGGCGGCTCAGCCTGAAGGCACAGGATATTACGATCATTGATGCGCTTGGCAAAGATCTCGAGGTGAGGCTCAATACGGCGGTCCTGAAGGACAAGATGCAGCATGTCCTTGGAACGATCTTCGTGATCAGGACCCTCAGGGAAGAGATCGAACTGAAGGCAGCTGTTGAGAAGAAGAGCTGTGAGTTTGAAGAGCTCAGCCAGAGTCTTGAGAGGAAGGTCCTGGAAAGGACCGAGGAGCTTGAAAGGACCAATCACGAGCTGGAGAGGCTGAACCAGATCAAGGGCAGATTTATTGCCAACACGAGCCATGAGCTCAGAACACCCCTCAACTCGATCCTCGGCTTTTCTGATGTGCTCCTCGAAAAAACATTCGGACAGCTCAACGACAGCCAGGAGCGGTATGTAAAGAATATCCATACAGCGGGCAAACACCTGCTTGAACTGATCAATAATGTCCTGGACATTGCGAAGATCGATGCAGGCAAGCACGAGATCATGTATGAGTCATTCCGCATAAAGGGCCTGATCGAGGAAGTGATCTCTATCATGAAGCCGCTCGCAGACAAAAAATCCATCGGGATATCTGAGCTGATCAATAGTGACGTGGATTTCATAACTGCGGACCGGGTGAAGATCAAGCAGGTCCTGTACAATCTGCTCTCAAATGCGATCAAGTTCACGCCTGAAGGCGGGAAGGTCGGCGTGAACGTGGCCTATGACAATGGCTCTGTTGATCCCTCATTGCTGACACTGGCCGACAGCACTACGCTTAAGTTCTCGGTCTGGGACACCGGTGTCGGCATTGGGCCGGGAGACAAGGAAAGGATCTTTGACGAATTCGAACAGGCAGACACAACGCTCTCAAGAGAATATGGCGGGGCCGGTCTTGGGCTGGCACTTTCAAAAAAGCTTGTCGAGCTCCACGGAGGGACTATCTCTGTGGAGAGCGGCTTGGGCGAGGGAAGCACCTTCATCTTTACGGTGCCGATCACGTCACTCGCTGAACCGGCAGCGGCCGAGGAGACCGAGGCCATTGGCCTCACGTTCCCCTGGGTAAAGGATGAGGCCCCTCTCCTGCTGGTGGTCGAAGACGATACTGCTACGGCAGAGCTGCTCACGCTCCATCTGTCCCAGGCAGGATACAAGGTTGCCCATGCATACAACGGCGAAGAGGCCATAGAGAAGGCCAGGAGCATGGCACCGTTCGCCATTACCCTTGACGTCATGCTGCCGAAAAAGGACGGATGGGAAGTGCTGCAGACGCTCAAGAGCGACCCGCAGACAGCGGCCATACCCGTCATTATCCATTCCGTTGTTGACAATAAGGAGCTGGCTTTTGCTCTCGGCGCTACTGACTATCTTATGAAGCCGCTCGACAAGGAAGCCCTTCTGTCTAAGCTCGGTGAGATCAATATGGCATTGGGCAAGGTCGTCCTGCCGTCGTCCATTCTGATCATTGAGGAGGAAGAGAGCGTAACCAATTATTTCAAGGAGATCTTTGAACCTCAGGGATACCTCATCTATACGGCTGCTGAGGGCAGGCGGGGCATTGACCTGGCCATTACACTCAGGCCGAGCATCATTTTTATGGACTTCAGCCTCTCCGATATGCTCAGCTTTGATGCCATTCAGGAGCTGAAAGAGAATCCTTACACCAAGAACACGCCGATCTTTATTCTGACTGAGCGTGACATCTCGGTAGAAGACAGAATGTCTCTCATGGGCAAGATCGAGCGCATTGTACGCAAGCATGCCTTTGACACAAAGGAGATGATCGATCATATCAAGGACCTCGAGATACTCTATCCACGGCGGGCTGGGTTGATCGATGAACTTACCGGGGTATTCAGCCACCGCTATTTCCAGATCCGGCTTGCCCAGGAGGTAGAGGGGGCAACGCGGTATAAGCTGCCGCTGAACCTTGTACTCCTGGATATCGATTACTTCGGGAACTATGTTGAAAAAAGCGGTGAGTATCAGGGCAATGTTGTACTAAAGAAGGTCTCTGAGCTCCTGCGGAAGAATATCCGCGGCTCCGACGTTGTGGTCCGTTATGGCGGCGATTCGTTTGCCGTAATTCTTCCCAATACCGTGATATCGGCCGGCCTGTCGCTCAGCAACAGGTTCAACGCCATCATCAAGAACTATCCCTTTGCCCATGAGCAGGACCAGCCCAAAGGCAAGGTCACGGCAAGTGTCGGCATCGTCTTTCTTGACGGACAATCAACCGAAGAACTGATCCTCTGTGCGGAAAAGGCACTGGCAAACGCGATCAAGAAGGGCGGGGACAGGGTAGAGGTCTATTCAAAAGAACAGCATGAAACAGAACAAGTCGGACCTTAACGATTATTACGATATACTCCAGACTCCGATAGGAACGCTTTATCTTGCCTTCAGATCTCCTGCATTGATCAGCATATCCTTCGATAAGCCTCATGGTATCGTCCCCAAGCAGACAAAGGGTTCAGTGGCTGTAAAAAAGGAGCTGTCAGAATATTTTGAACAAGGCAGGATCGATTTCACGTTCAAGACAGCCTTCATGGAGGGCACGGAATTCGAGAAAGAGGTATGGGAAGCACTGCAGGAGATCCCCTACGGCGAGACACGCACATACAAATGGATAGCGGACAGGATCGGAAAGCCCCACGCTTCGCGGGCTGTTGGCAATGCCCTTGGCAAGAACCCCCTGCCTATTGTCTTCCCCTGCCACCGGATCATAGAATCAGACGGCTCGATCGGCGGATACACGCCAGGAGTAGATATTAAGCGGCGGCTCCTTGAGATCGAATATTACACGAGATTGTCGAAGACCTGAACAGACGCATTAAAAACGACCTGGATACTGTAATAGCAGGAATCTCCAAGCCTTATTCGTCGAAGATACCCATGGGCCTCAAATGATTGTTTCTCGCCGGCAAATAGCTTAAAATAGACAGTTATGACTGAAGCAATGGAGCTTATCCAGGAACTGACCAAAGAACCGAAGATCGCCTATTTTTCTATGGAAATAGGGGTGCATAACGACATTCCCACGTACAGCGGCGGACTTGGCGTTCTTGCCGGCGACACGATCCGTTCAGGCGCTGACCTCAAACTGCCCATGGTTGCAGTGACGCTTATGAGCAGAAAGGGCTACTTCACCCAGGAAATCGACAGTACAGGCCAGCAGATAGAGCACCCTGCAGTTTGGGACCCTGCGGACTATATGAAACTCCTTCCATACAGGGTCACGGTGCAGATAGAAGGGAAAGACGTTCAGGTGCAGGCATGGATTTATACTGTCAAGAGCCTGACCAGCGGCAGCATCCCTGTCTTTTTTCTTGATACGAATCTGCCCGCCAATTCGCCGGAAAACAGAGAGATCACAGCGCACCTGTACGGCGGCGACAAGGCTTACCGGCTGAAGCAGGAGATCGTTCTGGGCCTGGGCGGCGTACGCATGCTCCATGAGATGGAGTTCGATATCAAGAAATATCACATGAATGAGGGTCATGCCAGCTTTCTGCTCCTGGAACTGCTGAACAGATTCAAGAAACCGATCGAGGATGTCTGGGACGAAAAACTTGTCTGGGACAAACGAAGCGTAAAGAACCTCTGCGTCTTCACTACACATACGCCTGTTGAAGCAGGACATGACAAATTCCCCTATGATCTGGTGCTGAAGACAATGGGAGAGATCGTGCCTCTTTCCGTTCTCCAGGATCTGGCCGGCGTAGACGGCCTTAATATGACTCTCCTTGCGCTGAACCTCAGTCGCTACATAAACGGTGTCGCAAAAAAGCATGGCGAAGTCTCCAAGAGCATGTTTCCCGGATATGAGATCCATGCAATCACGAACGGGGTGCATTCGTTTACCTGGACCTGTGAAAGCTTCAAGAAGATCTACGACGAATATCTGCCCGGCTGGGCAAACGAACCTGAACTTTTTGTGAGGGTCGGTCGCATACCGGATGAGAAATTGTGGCATGCTCATGTTGAAGCAAAGCAGCATCTCATTAGCTATGTCAGGGAGCAGACAGGCGTTGAGCTTTCTCCTGATATCCTGACCCTTGGGTTTGCGCGGCGTGCAACTGCGTACAAACGGGCAGACCTTCTTTTCAGGGACCTGGAACGACTTGAAAGGATCGGCACCGGCAAGCTCCAGATCGTTTATGCAGGCAAGGCACATCCGCATGATACGCCCGGCAAACAGCTTATACAGAACATCTTCAAATACAAGGAAAAGCTGAAGGACAGGATAAAGATCGTGTACCTGCAGAACTATAACATGGAGACAGCCCTGAAGATAGTCTCGGGCGTTGACGTATGGATGAACACACCCCTGAGACCGCTTGAGGCCTCAGGCACGAGCGGCATGAAGGCAACCCATAATGGCGTAATGAACTTCAGCGTACTTGACGGGTGGTGGATAGAGGGCCATATAGAGGGCTATACCGGATGGTCAATAGGTGCAGCGCCCCAGGAACTGACGCCGGGAGCTGACGCTGATGCACGCGACGCTGAAGATCTCTACCACAAGCTTGAGCATGTGCTCATACCTCTTTATCACAACGAGCGTCATACCTGGATCCGCATGATGCAGAATGCGATCGGCAAGAACGCATACTACTTTAACTCGCACCGCATGATGCGAAGATACGTGACTGAAGCATACATCCGCTGATCCTAACGGGTTCGTAAAAAGTCCATATACTGCGTTGCACTTCGAAATTCGTCACTGCGACGTGCCTCTAGGGCACGCCTCATTCCTCATCTCTTGTGCGCCTTGCCTCCGGAACTTTTTGCAAACCCGTCTTATTTTCGACTTTTGCGCAGTAATCACACGCTTTACTTTTTTCGGCTGCAGGTCGGGCAGTTCTCATGTTCAGGCACAAAACTTCCGCATGTCCTGCACTGAACGAGTTCAATCGTTTTCTGCCAGCCGCAGTGCCCGCATCTATCATCCTGCGCTAAGGGACGCAAACAGTTTGGGCATCGTCTTCCTGCGGCCTCTGTCTTTAAGGACGGCAGCATGAAAACAACAATGGCAAACAGGGGAAGGATAAAGCAGAGAAGAAACCAGAACAGAATGCTTCTTCCTTTTCTTGCTGCTATAAAAGCCCCGGCAATTCCGGCGACCAGTTGGAGAATATAGAGTCTTGCCATCGCAGTTTTATCCTGCCGGAGAGGCCTTGCCGGTCAATGATTACGGGAGGAGACTGCCGGCCCTAAGGGTTTTCAGGTCCCAGGAAAGATCTGCCTTTTCCTTTTCATTTCTGAACGAAAGGGAAAGGGCTGTACTCTCAGGGGTTAAGGCAGCTCTCGGGAATGCGCAGTAGAACATCACCGAGACAGGCTCTTCTTTTCTATAAAAGGTCTTGATCTCCTTAACACGGACATGAGGCAGCGGCTTTACCGCGGCAGCGGACGCTGTCAGAGTGATCATTGAAGAGGGGTCAGCAGTTATGCTGTCGTCGAGACCTGCCTTCGGAGCGCTGATACTGATTTTGAAATAAAGATGGTTATTAAAATCAAAAAAAGATCTCTCCTGTGGAGTGTCTGATTTAAGAACAAGGGATTCGGTCAAGAGCGTGGCCTGGAACTTGAGGTCATCTGAAGCAGAAGTCTTGGTGAGCAGGGAAAACATGTCGTTATAGGCCAATTCTTTTCTTATTTCTTTCGTCACTGCGGGCTTCTCCATAAGAACAGCAATAAGCCCGGTATTATATGCATAAAAGAAAAATCCGATACAGCCCAGCAGGAAAAGGGCAAGAAAAGCATATGCGGATACGTGCTTACCCGTCTCCGATCTTTTTTCTAACCGCGCAGGAAGTGTTTCCGCTCTTTTTTCAATAACAGGCGCTGTTGCTTCCTGGGCAGCAGACTGAGATGTCTTGAGCCTTGATCTAAGCTCAGCGTTTTCCTGCAGTCGCTCCTCAAGCGACAGCCGCAGGTCAGCCACTGCTGCGCCGTATGACGATAGTTCGTCCTTAAGGGCCTTCAACTCATCTTCTTTGGTCCGTTGAAGACCGGCAATATCGTTCTGAAGACGTGCAATGGCATTTGTGAGGTCACTATTTTCAGCGCTGAGGCGTCTGCTGTCACGCAGGTTTTCATCGAGCTGCAGTTGAAGACCGCTCTGGGAAGATAGAGCCTGGGTAAGGTTCTCCTGCCGCTCTGCCAGATTCCGGGCAAGACTATCCTTCTCCGAGACCAACAGGTCAATTATCTGCTCTTTTTCTGCCAGATTCCTGTTCAGTGAAATGATTTCCTGTTTCAGATGCTCAAAGGTTTCCCGGTAATCAAGGGCTGCCCTCTCAAACTCTTCCTTCTCGGCGTCTGTAAGACCGGAAATCTCGTGCGTTTCCCGCATCTTTTTCTCAAGTTCGGCCTGAGATGCCTGCTTAACGGAAACCACTTCCTGCAGCCGGCTGATCTCCGCCCATGCCTCTGACAGGGTCTGCTCCTTTTGGGCGTTCAGAGATCTCAGTCGGTCCAGTTCAAGAACAAGCTCATTGCTCTTTTCTGTAGCCTTCAAAAGGTCCTCTTCAAGACCGGCCTTCTCTCTCCAGGCAGCATCAAGAAGGGATGCCTGACTCTTGCGGGCCTCTTCCTGTTCGCGCCCACTGGCCAAAAGCCTGTTCATTTCTTCATCCAGTTCTGTTCGTTCTCTCCTGAGCATATCGATCTGGGATAAAAACTCATTCTTGTCGTGTTCACGCTCGGATGCCGTGACTGTAAGCATTTCATTTTTTTCGAGAAGCTGCTGGTTCAAGATAGCGACCTTCTCCCGCAACAGGTGCAGATCCGAGGCATATTCTGCGGCGGCTTCGTCGAGACTTTTCTGATGCTGCAGAAGCTCTTGTTGAAGACCGGCAATGACCTGGTCCTTTTCATAGGCCTGTGAGCGCTCACTCGTCAGGGTATCGACCACCTCATCCTTTTCCAGAAGCTGCTGCGTCAGTGCCGAGAGCTTCCCGCGAACAGCAGCGAGGTCTTCTGCATGATCAGCCGCTGTTGCCTCGGCCTCTAACCGCAGCCGCAGAATGTCTTTCTGGAGGTCACTGATGACCACATCTTTTTCTGCTATCTGGGCGGCCAGTCCGTCATTTCTGCGGTTAAGCCCATCAAGCACATTGAGCTGTTCAGAAAGTCGGACTTCGAGAAGCATCTTTTCCTGCTGTTCTTTCTTAACCTGTTCCAGAGGCATCACGGGAATAGTCCTCAGGTCCTCGTTCTCTTTTTTCAGCTGGTCGCGTTCATGCACGAGATTTTTGAGGGTAAGCTCGTGAGCCCCATGCAGGGCTTCAATTTCATTCTTCTGCTTCTTGTAATCCTCAGATATGTCGATCAGCAGTTCGTCCTTCTCGATCATTTCCTCGTTCAGTGTGGCTATCTTGACATTAAGATCGAACAGCTCTTTGGCGAAAAGGGAATTCTCCTCCATTTTTGCGTCAATGGACTTTGCAAGCGAATTTATTTTTTCAACCAGTGCCGGGATTTGCTCGTGAAGCTCACTATCTTTATGGCTCAGCGCATCACTGAGACGGACGACCTTGGCATTTAGCTCATCGATAAAATGGATCTTCCCCTCTATGGCCGAGGTCAGCTCATCAATATCAGTCTTGAGTTCAACGATCTCGTTGCTGTAATCATGGAGCTTCTGCTGGAGATTCTCTTCAACATGGGCCTTGTCTGCCTTCAGGTTATCAAGCTCAACCCGGCCATTGTACAGCTCAGCTCTCGCCTCATCCCGATCAAGCTCGAGCTCCGCAATATGTGATCTCGCAAGGGACAGTTCACGTTCGAGCTCCTGGACAGCAGTTGCAGCCGTCTTAAGGCTCTCCCTCATCCCGGCGGGATCAAACTCGTCTGCTGCATTACTGCTTTCGAAGTCCTCAACCGTTTTAAGAACTGACGTAACGTTTGTTCTCTGGCTGCCGGCCTCTCTGAATGCTGACGGCCGTATGCGCTCTTCATCCTCTCTGCCCGCATGAGCCAGTAACTTTCTCAGCTGCTCCTCAAGCTCTCTCTTTTCCCTCATGAGGGATTCAACCGCCTGATGATCAACTCGGGAGATGTTTTTCGTGTCACGTTCCAGATTTCTGAAGATCGAATCTTTTTCAGAGATCAGTCTTTTATTTTCTGCGATCAGGTGCTCGATCTTTTTTTTCAGCTCAGAAATCTCCATATTCCGGAGGATGTCAAAATCAAGCAACTTCTCTTTCATGCTCTTATGGCTCGCAGAGAACTGCCTGAGCGAGAGGGTGAGTTTTTCTTTTTCCTTTTCAAGCTCCTTGATCATATCATTCTGCGACATAATGACAGACTCAAGATTGCTTTTTTCTTTGGCAACCGTGAGGAATTTTTCGGTTATCACGTCGGATTTCATATCAGCGGCAAAGGGATCTGCGGAGGGAGCATTCATTGCGTACGGAGCCGGAGGGGCTTTCTTTTCGCCCGGACTTCTGTTGTCCTGTGGCTGAGAAGCGTCGGTCATGTGCCTATGCCGGCTCCTCAATAGTTTGGGTTCTTTCTGAAATCAGCATGTTAGAAGGTACTAAATTTGCGACTTCCTGTCAATACATTAAAAAGCTGGGGCTCCCCTTGTTATGCTTGATAAACTCCGGCTACCAGGCAAGGGAGAGCAGGCACTGAAGATCTGACTGGAGGATATTGAATTTACAGGTAATTACCATACACTGCTTGGAGCGATAGCAGTGTCCCTCCTTGATCACAACATGTGTGGAGATGCCGGTCTTATCGCGATGCGGGCAGAGGATATGCAGCTTGCCCGTTGCTTCGGAATAGCGGCTGTCTTTAGGATTATATCTCACGCCTTTATTATAACCCTCTGAGGCACTGAGAAGTGATATGCATCAATCAGGAGCGAATACAGACAAAAAAGCCCCGGATGATCTCTCTTCCGGGGCTTTCTGTTATACCGTGAACCGACTACTTGTTTACTGCGTCCTTGAATGCCTTGCCAGCGCTGAACTTGGGGAGCTTCTTCGCTGCAATCTTGATGGCCTTGCCAGTCTGAGGATTTCTTCCGGTCCTTGCCTTCCTCTTTGACTGGGAGAACGTGCCGAAGCCCACAAGGGAAACCTTGTCGCCCTTCTTGACCGCCTTGATGATTGCCTCGATAGCTCCGTCAAGAGCCTTGCCTGCGCAAGCCTTGGTGCAGTCTGATGCCTCTGCCATCTTTTCGATAAGTTCTGCCTTTGTCATGCTTTAATCCTCCTGTAAAAATTATTACATCTCTGCCGTTAATCATATTTAAAGAGGGTTCGCCCTGTCAATGGAATTTAGACGGTCAAAAAAAATATGAAAGAATTGAGTGGTGCCCCCTGCATGATTCGAACATGCGGCCCCAGGTTTAGGAAACCTGTGCTCTATCCGACTGAGCTAAGGGGGCAGAGAGAAAGCAACGTAACAGAATTGCAGCAACAGAAAAATATCTTATATCTGTTCATGGGCATGTGTCAACCGAATCATCCGTCTGCATGCCCTCTCATTTCCAGGCTTTACCATGCCAGCGGCAGACAGCATAAGACAGTATCTGCAATGCTGTCTGCCCGAGAAGACCGCTCAGGACTTTGTCAGTTCATCTGAGCAGGAACGCCGATCAGGCGAGATCATTGCAAGGACTGTCCGGACAGCGTCCTCAGCATTCGCTGCCTGGATAACTCCTTTGATTTCCCACGACCTGATGCCGACAACGGGCTTTGCCATCTGAAGTCCAAAGGCTATCTCCGACAATGTACCGTATTCCCCGCCAATTGCGATAAGCGCATCTGCAGTGCGGGCAATGATAACATTCCTGCCAATGCCAAGCCCCGTTGCAATGGGTATGTCTATATAGGGATTGGCATCCTTTTTGTGGTCCTGGGGAAGGACCCCCACGGTGGTCCCGCCTGCCTGTTTTGCACCCTTAGATGCCGCCTCCATGATCCCGTGCATGCCACCGCAGACGAGGATGCAGCCTTTTTCAGCAATGAGTCTGCCGACAGCCTCAGCTTCTTTTTTCAGAGCCTTGTCAGCCTTACGGCCTCCGATCACCGCAATATGAAAACCCTGCTTCATTTTTGCGGAGTCACATTCTGAGGGGCAACAATTACCATCTTTACCCACGGTATCTCCGCCTTGATCTTTTCACCTATGGCCCTGACCAGGTCCATGCGGGTCATATGTCAACGCCAACAATAACCTGTTGGCCGTATCCTGACATCCTGATCTTTTATGTCGACAAATTCGATGTCGCCGCCAAGAGTCGTATATTGGGGCTTCAGTTCTTCTATGATCTGCTTGATTTTCTGAACATCTTTCTCTATATTCTCCATGAGCCTCCTTTTCCTGAAAATAGGCAAATAATTGTAACAGATTGGAGCTTCTTTGGACATGCTTGACCTCATTAAGACCCGTCGCAGCGTCAGAAAGTTCAAACCGGACCGCGTTCCTGATGAGCTGCTCGAAAAGATCCTGGAAGCCGGAAGATGGGCTCCCTCAGGTCTGAATAACCAGGCCTGGCGCTTTGCTATTGTGACTGATAAGCAAACAATCGCGAGGATCTCCGGGCTGACACATTATACAAAGATCGTTCTTGCGGCACAGGCGCTGATACCGGTATTCCTCGATACAGCCAAGAGCTATCACCGGGAGAAGGACATACAATCCATCGGTGCCTGCCTGCAGAATATGCTGCTTGAGATACATGCTCTCGGACTCGGAGCTGTCTGGCTGGGCGAGATCATCAAGAGCAATGAACAGATAAAGAAGATACTCGGCTTGCCGGAGGAATTGGAGCTTATGGCAGTAATTGCCCTCGGATATCCTGATGAAGCGCCGCGTTCAACAAAAAGAAAAGATCTGAACGATCTGATCGTGTACCGCGATTAACCGCGGCTGCTCAGGTTGCTGAGACGGCCTATCCACCCCAGGCCATTACGATGAGCCTTTCACAGAAACTGATGAAGGCCGGAAATTCTTCCCCTGGTCAGTCCCCTTTGCAACAAGGTTCTTTTCAATATCGTTCAGGATCTGGTGTCTGTTCTTCCCCCACGCAGGCGCAATAAGGATATCGTCAGGTGCTGTCGCAAAGAGCCGCTGGAATACGATATGCGGTGCAGTCCTCTCGACAAAATCAGCCACAAAATCGAGATATTCCTGGTACCCGAAGACCGGAAAGGGATGGTCTTTGTACAGTTCAGCCAAAGGAGTGTCCTTCACGATCTGCAGCTGATGCATTTTCAGGAACCCGATCGGCAGCAAGGACATCTCCTCAGCCATGGCAAGGGTTTCATCGCGTGTTTCTGTCGGAAATCCTGCGATAAGGTGGGCCCCGATATGGATGCCCCGGTCTTTTGTCATATCTACTGCCCGGAGAAAGGAATGGTAATCATGGCCGCGCTGGATGAACTCGAGACTTTTGTCATGCATTGACTGGAGCCCATATTCGATCAGGATGAAGTATTTCGATGCAAGAGATTCGAGCATCTCGATCTTCGCCGGATCAACCGCATCCGGCCGCGTGCCGATCGCAAGGCCCAACACATCAGGCTCGGAGAGGGCCTCCTGATAGAGCTTTTCCAGCTCCTCAACAGGGGCATACGTGTTGGTGTACGCCTGAAAATAGACAAGGAACTTGGCAGCGTTGAACCGTTTTTTTGTATGGCTGATACCACTTCTGACCTGCTCGCCTATGGACAGGGAAGGCCTGCAGGAAGTCGGCCGGAAACTGTCGTTATTGCAATAGATGCAGCCTGAAAAGCCGAGCGTTCCGTCCCTGTTCGGGCAGGTGAAACCGGCATCGACATTAACTTTGTACACGGTTGTGCCGAAGGTCCTGCGCATATGCGCGCCGAATGAATTATATCGCTGCATGATCAATTATCATCCTTTGTTGAATTCCCTGTCAAACAGGCAGATCAATAGAGAGACATGCCCGGCTGTTACAGCACTTTTAGGCAATGCCTTGAGAGACAGATCGATGGTCAGTGTTGCGCAAGGCCTGTTTTCCGGGCAGCCTCAGCAACAGCATGGGCAACAGATGACCCCACCTTTCTGTCAAAGATGCTCGGAATGATATAGTCCTCGTGCAGTTCATCGTCTGTAATAACATGAGCTATGGCCTCAGCAGCAGCAAACTTGACCGCCTCGTTCACCCCTTTTGCCTTAACATCCAGGAGGCCCCTAAATATGCCCGGGAAGCCTAATACATTATTTATCTGGTTCGGATAGTCTGATCTGCCGGTGGCCAGGACCCGCGCAATGGGCAGGGCGTCTTCAGGAGATACTTCCGGCTCAGGATTCGCGAGGGCAAAAACAACAGGGTCCTTTGCCATCTTCCTGATATCATCAGCAGCGATCACATTCGGGCCTGACAGGCCGATGAAGACATTGGCCCCTGCCAGGGCATCGAGAATGCTTCCCTTAATTTTCCGGGGGTTTGTCTTCCTGGCCAGAAGCTTCTTATACGGGTTCATATACTGTCTTCGGCCGTGGTAGATGGCGCCTGTCCTGTCACAGACAATAATGTCCTTTATGCCGTACGCCGAAAGCATGTTGGCATTGGCAATGCCTGCAGCACCTGCGCCTGCGATGACAACACGGAATTTCCTGATATCCCTTTTCAGGAGGCGGCCGACATTGATAAGCGCAGAGAGCACGACAACGGCTGTCCCGTGCTGATCATCATGGAACACAGGAATATCAAGCATTTCGCGCAGACGCATCTCTACTTCAAAACAGCGCGGAGCAGAGATGTCCTCCAGATTAATGCCGCCAAAAGGGACCGCGATGTTTTTCACTGTGGCAATGATCTCTTCAGTGTCCTTGGTGTTGAGCGCGATCGGAAATGCATCTATGCCCCCAAATTCCTTGAAGAGCATTGCCTTGCCTTCCATGACCGGCATGGCAGCCTCAGGCCCGATGTCGCCGAGGCCGAGCACGGCTGTGCCGTCCGTCACAATGGCCACGGCATTGCCCTTGATCGTGTACCGGTACGCATGTTCTTTATGTTCATGGATATCCATGCAGATCCTGGCTACACCGGGCGTATAGACCTTCGAGAGATCGGCCCTGTCCCTCACCGCGATCTTATTATGGATCTCTATTTTGCCGCCCTGGTGCACAGAAAAGGTCATATCCATGACCCTGATGACCTTAATCCCGTCGATCTGTTTTATGGCATGGACAATAGCCCTTTCATGTTCGGCATCACGCGCATTGACCGTAACATCCCTGATGATCTTGCCCTTTTCGACCCGTACGATATCAACCGAACCGAGGTCACCGCCTGCCTGGCTCAGTACCGTTGCGATCTCTGCGAACTTGCCGATGCGGTTCTCTATCTCGAGACGCAGGGTGATGCTGTAGCTGGGGCTGGGCTGGTGAGGCATAGGTCCCTCCGAAGATTAAAGATAATGTCTATTATCCCACAGTTCGTCGTATAATACGAAAGACTTTTATCGACTCGATAACAGAGTCAATTCTGTGTCAGAATATACGCAGACTATCGATGCAGGAATAAGATAATGATACTGCTTCAAAACAGGGTGGGCAGAAAGATCGTGATGTCCGTTACCGGATTTGCGATGGTTCTGTTTGTCATTATTCATCTCCTGGGCAATGTCTCCCTTTTCAGCGGACCTGAGGGGATCAATGCCTATGCAAAACTGCTGCAGAGTCTCGGGCCCTTTCTCTGGGCAGTCCGTCTGGTCATGCTCATTGCAGTCTGCCTGCATATTCTGTTCGCCGTCCTTCTTACGCTTGAGAACCGCGCGGCAAAACCTCAGAGGTATTCGGTCCGCAATGAACTGAGCGCAACGTTCGCCGGCAGAAATATGATCTGGTCAGGCCTGCTTATCGCCGTCTATCTTGTATATCATCTCCTTCATTTTACGCTGACGGTCATATATCCTGAACTGTCTGCATATCGCAATCCTGATGCTGCCGGCAGACCTGACATCTTTCGGATGGTGGTTCTCAATTTCAGGAATATTTCTGTTGTTGGGCTGTACGTCCTTGCCATGGCTGCATTGGGGCTGCATCTCAGCCATGGGTTACAAAGCATGGTGCAGACGCTCGGTCTGAACAGCGAAAGAACCCTTCCCCTAATCATAAAGATCGGCACGATCGGAACTCTGGTCATTTTTCTTGGTTATATATCCATACCGGCCGGTATATTTTCAGGCCTGGTCGGAAGGTAAGAATATGATCCTTGATGGCAAATGCCCAACAGGCCCTCTTGCCGAAAAGTGGGACAGACGCAGACAGGAGCTGAAGCTTGTTAACCCGGCCAACAAGCGCAAATACAGGATCATTGTCGTAGGCACCGGCCTGGCCGGGGCATCTGCAGCAGCTACGCTGGGGGAGCTCGGCTACCAGGTCGAGTCTTTTTGCTTTCAGGACAGCCCGCGCAGGGGCCACAGCATTGCAGCCCAGGGCGGCATCAATGCTGCAAAGAACTATCCCAGTGACGGCGACAGCATATACCGCCTTTTCTATGACACGATAAAGGGAGGCGACTTCAGATCACGTGAAGCAAACGTGTACCGCCTTGCAACGCTCAGCAATACTATTATTGACCAGTGCGTTGCCCAGGGTGTTCCGCTTGCCCGCGATTATGCAGGATATCTCGATAACCGTTCTTTTGGCGGAGCGCAGGTTTCGCGGACATTTTATGCGCGGGGTCAGACAGGACAGCAGCTTCTGTTAGGCGCATATGCCGCGCTTTCGAGGCAGGTACAGGCCGGCACGGTCCGGCTCTTTCCAAGGACCGAGCTGCTCGACCTTGTGCTGATAAATGGCGAGGCCAAGGGGATCACGGTCAGGGACCTCGTGACCGGAAAGATATCGGTGCATGCTGCAGATGCTGTCTGTCTCTGCACCGGCGGATATGCAAACGTTTTTTATCTTTCGACCAATGCCATGGGTTCTAACGTAACAGCAACCTATCGCGCATATCAAAAGGGTGCCTTCTTTGCTAATCCCTGCTTCACACAGATCCATCCTACCTGCATACCCGTAACAGGTGACCATCAGTCGAAGCTGACCCTGATGTCAGAGTCCCTGAGGAACGACGGGAGGGTATGGGTACCCCTGCAAAAGGACGACGGTCGGCTACCGAAGGATATCCCTGAGCCAGAGAGGGATTATTTTCTTGAAAGGAAATATCCCGGTTTCGGCAATCTTGCTCCAAGGGACATTGCATCGCGCGCAGCAAAAGAGGTCTGTGATGAAGGCCGCGGTGTGGGGCCGGGCGGCAGAGGAGTTTACCTCGACTTTGCAGATGCCATAGGCCGTCTCGGCCAGAAGAAGATCGCGGAACGGTACGGGAACCTCTTTGAGATGTATGAGAAGATAACGGCTGAGAATGCCTATCAGCAACCGATGCGCATCTATCCGGCCCCTCATTACGTCATGGGCGGCCTTTGGGTCGACTATAACCTTCAGAGTAATATACCCGGGCTGTTTGTACTGGGTGAGGCCAACTTCTCTGACCACGGCGCAAACCGCCTGGGTGCGAGCGCGCTGATGCAGGGCCTTGCAGACGGGTATTTCATTATCCCTGCCACCATAGCTGACTACCTTGCCAGAACTGTTCCCGGAACAGCCTCTGCGAGTCATCCTGAGTTCCTCAGATCGCAGGAACAGGTAGAGACCTTGACGAGCAAACTTCTTGCAATCAACGGCAGGAAGACGGCAAATGATTTCCATCGCGATCTTGGCAGGATCATGTGGGAGCATGTCGGCATGGCAAGGAGCAAGGAGAGTCTTAACAAGGCATTGAAGCTCATCCCCGAACTCAGGGCAGAGTTTTGGGAGAATGTAAAGATCCCGGGCAGCGGCTCTGAGCTGAATCAGGAGCTTGAAAAGGCAGGCCGCGTTGCTGACTTCCTCGATTTTGCAGAGCTTATGACCCTTGACGCACTGCACCGGGAGGAATCCTGCGGCGGGCATTTCAGAGTTGAGTATCAAATGCCTGATGGCGAGGCAAAACGGGACGATGAGCACTTCTCCCATGTTGCAGCGTGGGAGTTCAGCGGGAAAGGCAGTGCCCCTCAACGCCACAAGGAGCCTCTTGTCTTTGAGAATATACAGCTTGCCACAAGGAGCTATAAATAATGGATCTTACCCTTTTCGTCTGGCGGCAGAAAGGCCCTGAAGATAAAGGGAAGCTTGAACAGCATCGGGCAACAGACATCAGCCCTGACATGTCATTTCTCGAGATGCTCGATCAGGTTAATGAAGGCCTGATCAGGGATGCCAAAGAACCTATTGCGTTTGATCATGACTGCAGGGAAGGCATCTGCGGCATGTGTTCGCAGGTGATAAACGGCATTCCGCACGGGCCACAGAAGAAGACAACCGTCTGCCAACTGCATATGCGCCACTTCAGGGATGGAGATACCATCTATATAGAACCCTGGAAGGCACGGGCCTTTCCGGTGATCAGGGACCTGATCGTTGACAGAAGCAGTCTTGACCGTATCATCCAGTCAGGCGGATATATATCGGCGCACACAGGAGGCGTTCCGGACGCAAATACGATACTGATATCCAAGGATGACGCAGATACTGCCATGGATGCTGCTGAATGTATCGGATGCGGAGCATGTGTCGCAGCCTGTCCTAACGGTTCAGCCATGCTCTTTACCGCAGCAAAGGTATCGCATCTTGCAGCGCTGCCGCAGGGGAGGGTTGAGGCTGCAAAACGCGTATGCGTGATGACCGAGGCCATGCTGAGCCAGGGGTTCGGCAACTGCAGCAACCACTACGAATGCGAGGCGGTCTGCCCGAAAGGCATCAAGGCAAAGTTCATCGCAACATTGAACCGGGAATATATAAAAGCTTTACCGAAAGAGTTGATGGGAAACAGGGGAAAGAGTGACCGTGATTAGGTCTGACATTTAACGTCTCTTTTACCTCTCTTTTACCTCTTGCATTTCTAAAGCGCATTCTATAAAATTTGGTTATAGTCTTATAATTTGCAGCCAATAACTATGGATCAAATACTTTAGGAGGAATCATGAAACGTCTGAGCCTTATCATCCTTATGTCTTTTGTTCTGAGCCTCTCTGCTTCGTCCCTTTTCGCTGCAGATACCTTTGACCTCGTTATCCCTCTGCCTTTGACCGGACAGACCGCAAAGTTCGGTGAAATGATGAAGAGATCCTATGAGATAGCGGCGGAAGAGATCAATGCCAAGGGCGGCATCAAGAAGAAAAAACTTGTCCTCTCATTCCAGGACTCAGGGGCAAAGCCCGAGACTGCCCGTGCGATCGTCGAAAAGCTGATCGATACAAATAAACAGCCGATCATTGTCGGCGAATATACTTCAGCCTGCGCAAAGGCAGTCGCTGCAGTTGCTGAGGAACGCAAGACCCCCTATCTCATAGTGGCCAGTGCTGACGATGACATAACGCAGAAGAACTACAAGTATGTTTTCCGTCAGAATGCAGTGAATGCCCATTACGCTGACGGACTTATTGATTTTATCGGGAAAGTAGTGAAGCCCAAGACAATGGCGATACTTTACGAAAGTTCGGCCTTTGGGACATCAGGGGCCGAGGCAATGAACAAAGATGCCCAGAAGATCGGGGTAAAGGTTGTTCTCAAGGAAAAGTATGAGAAAGGGTCGATAGATTTCAAACCATTGCTTTCAAAAGTGAAGGCAGCTCAGCCTGATGTCATTTATATGGTTTCCTATGTCATGGATGCCTCGCTTCTTATGAAGCAGATCAAGGAGCTGAGGATCGATGCCAAGCTCTTTGCAGGTGGCGCAGCAGGCTTCGCTATCCCTGAGTTCATTGACAATGCAAAAGATGCTGCTGAGAACGTTATTACCGCAACGCTCTGGACACCGCAGCTGAAATTCCCGGGTGCAAAAGAATATTCAGAAAAATACAAGAAAAAATATGGTGACTATCCTTCCTATCATGGTGCATCAGCGTACGCAGCGATGTTTGTAACAAAAGATGCCCTGGAAAGGGCAAAGGACTGGACACCTGACGGGATCCGTAATGCACTCAAGGCAACTAACCTGACAACCGCATTCGGCCCGGTCAAGTTCGAGGACAAGGAAGGATACCAAAACCAGAACTTCCTCGACACCTTCGTGCTTCAGGTTCTGAAGGGAGAGCATGAGACCGTATGGCCTGAAAAATATGCAAGCAAGAAATACCTGTATCCTGTCCCCACATGGAGAGAGAGAAGATAATTCACTGCCAAAAGGATATGTGATACGGCATGACATCTGTTCAGCTTGAAGTACTGCTGCAGACCTTGATATCAGGCCTCCTTCTGGGAGGCCTGTATGCCCTTATCGGCATCGGCATGACCCTGATCATGGGTGTTATGAAGATCATCAATCTTGCACACGGCGAGCTGATGATGGTCGGCATGTATATCGCGTACGTCCTCTTTTCTGTCTTTCATATTGATCCCTATCTGTCCATCCTGATCGCAGCTCCTGCGTTATTTGTCCTGGGTATCCTTCTTCAGAAATATCTCATAAACCCGGTGATGAAGGTAGAGGCGATCATACCCGAAAACCAGGTCATCCTGACCGTAGGCATTGGCATGGTCCTGGCCAACATTGCCACGATCATCTTTTCATCAGACTACAAGACAACACCGGTGGAGTATGCAACCAAGGCATGGTACCTGTCGGATTACTGGAAAGCAGCGCCGATTGAGCTTTCGCTCTCGATGGCATGGTCTGTCTCGTTCTGCGTTGCCCTTATCATTACAGCCGGACTCTGGTTCTTTTTGGCAAAGACAGACATGGGCAAATCGATCAGGGCGACTGCTCAGGACAAGGACGCTGCCCTGCTTATGGGCGTTAATGTTGAAAGAATGCGGGTTGTTACCTTTGGTCTCGGATCTGCACTGGTCGGATCTGCGGGCTGTCTCTTCATCCCTATCTACTACCTCTACCCTGATCTGGGGGGCCAGTTTACGCTTATCGCCTTTGTCATCACCATCCTCGGCGGGCTTGGCTCGACCGTAGGTGCAATTGTCGGCGGACTTATACTCGGCGTATTCGAGTCCCTGACTTCTACCTATGCCGGCATGGGATGGGCTCCGGTAGGACGGTTTGTGATCTTTGTTGCTGCGCTCATCTTCATTCCAGGCGGCATTATCTCTCTGTTCAAGAAGAAGAGGTTCGGTAAATGAAGAAGACGCTTCCCTTTATTATCGCGGGCCTTCTTGCCTTACTGCCTCTTATCGGCCTGAGCTCATACTGGATGCATATCCTGATCCTCGTTATCATGTGGTCGGTCATCGGCATGGCATGGAACCTTCTTGGCGGGTACTGCGGCCAGGTATCATTCGGTCATGCAGCGTTCTTCGGCGTAGGCGCTTATACAGCGGGCATCCTCTACAACAAGCTCGGGGTTTCTGCCTGGTGGGGTCTGCCGCTCAGCATCTTCATAGTCACGATCTTCGCGCTGGTCATCGGTTACATCTGCCTGAGGCTGAAGGGCCCGTTCTTTGCCCTCGGGACTCTTGCGATGGGTGTAATTCTGAGAGTTACTGCTGAGAACCTTACCGGCATCACGGAAGGCGACCTGGGCATCATGATCAGAGAGCGTACCTGGGTTGATAAGACGTGGTACTTCTATGTCATCCTTGCCATCGCATTGTTGAGCTTTGCCCTTGTGAAGAGGGTGATCGAATCGAAGCTCGGGTACTATTTTGTTGCGATCCGGGAGGACCAGGACGCTGCTGAATCCCTCGGTATAAACACAACGCTTTATAAGACCATTGCGCTCAGTCTGAGCGCAGTGATCACTGGCCTTGCAGGTGCCTTCTATACGAACTACATGGGATATATTGATCCCAAGATCGTCTTTGCCCTGCATGACATCTCGATAGTGACGATTATGGTAGTTATGGTCGGTGGCGTCGCGACCTACTGGGGACCTTTTGTCGGCGCCATCATCATGGTCTTTCTCGCAGAGATCATCCGGACCATTCCCAAACTCGGTGCCGCGCACCACACCTTCTTCGGTATCCTGCTCATCGTTATCATAATCTTTCTGCCGAACGGCGTCGTAGGAGACTGGCCTAAACTGAAGAGATTCTTCAGGGGAGGCAGAGCAGGCTGATGACCATGCTGAGGGTTGATAATGTCTCACGCTTCTTCGGCGGCCTTGCAGCCCTGACCGACATCTCTTTTGGCGTTGAGAAAGGAGAGATCCTCGGCCTTATCGGTCCAAATGGCGCCGGAAAGACCACCATGTTCAATGTGGTGAACGGGTTTTATGCGCCATCCAAAGGCGAGGTCTATTTCAATGAGAAAAAAATATCGGGTCTCAAACCTCATCAGATCTGCAAAATGGGAATCGCCAGGACCTTCCAGGTAGTAAAGCCTCTCCAGAGGATGAGTGTCCTTGACAATGTGATAGCCTCGGCCTTCCTGCGCGTGAAAAGCAGAGCTCAGGCCGAAGAGATCGCCCTGGAAACAATAAAATTTACCGGACTGTATGATGACAGAGAGGTGATCTCAAAAGGCCTCCCGCTCGGAAAACGGAAGAAGCTCGAGATCGCAAGGGCACTGGCCACACAGCCAGAAATGCTCTTGCTCGACGAATCCTTTGCCGGACTTAATCCTGCGGAGCTTGACGAATCCATTGAGATCATCAGGAAGATAAAGGCCCGGGGTCTTACCATCATGATCATTGAGCATCATATGAAGGTCATCATGGCTATTTCAGACAGGATCGTCGTCTTGAGCTATGGACAAAAATTGGCTGAGGGTACGCCGGGCGAGATCGCCAACAATCCGCTTGTGGTTGAGGCGTATCTCGGAGAAGCTGAGAATGCTTGAGATTAGAAACATAGACGTTTTCTATGGCGATGTCCAGGTGATATGGGATGTATCCTTTGCAGTGCAGAAGAGTGAGATCGTCGCGCTCATTGGAGCCAACGGGGCAGGAAAATCGACCATATTAAAGACCATTTCGGGCATCGTGCGACCTGCAAGGGGCGAGGTGGTCTTTGACGGCCAGACAATTCATAACGTAGAGCCTTACCGGCTTATTGAAAAAGGATTGGCCCTCTGTCCCGAGGCGAGAAGACTGTTTGTGGAGATGACGGTCGAAGAAAACCTGGACATGGGCTCGTTGAAGGGTGAGGCGAAGAAACAGAGGCAGAAGACAAAGGAGACGGTATTTGAGTTATTTCCGATACTCAGGGACCGCAGAAGGCAGATCTCGGGCACATTGAGCGGAGGGGAGCAGCAGATGGTTGCTATCGGAAGAGGCTTGATGGCATTGCCAAAGCTGCTGATGTTCGATGAACCTTCTCTTGGACTTGCCCCTATCCTTGTCCGCGAGGTATTCAATATCATAAAGCGGATACGGGAATCCGGGACCACTGTGCTGATCGTTGAGCAGAACACCAAGCAGACCCTTTCGATCGCTGACAGGGCATATGTGCTTGAGACCGGCAGAATAACCCTTCAGGGAACAGGCCGGGCACTGCTCAATGATGAACATGTGAAGAAAGCATATCTGGGAGTATAAAAGACCGTGATGCGTAATACGTGATGGGTGACAGAGAGAAATCTTCTCATTACACTTTACTCATTACGCGTTACTTATTAGGAGGTATTTATCATGTTCGTTTCTGAATGGATGACGAGAAAGATTATAACCATTGCTCCTGACAGCAGCGTTTCTGATGCGGTCAGGCTCATGAAAGAAAAAAAGATAAAGCATATCCCGGTAGTAAAGGATGAGCGCCTGAAGGGTATCATTTCAGACAGAGACATCAGGGAGTTCAGTCCTTCCAAGGCTACATCTCTTGATGTTTATGAACTTCATTACCTTCTCGCAACGACCAGGGTGAAAGAGATGATGAAGACCAAGGTCTTCATCATAGCGCCGGATTCTCCGATCGAAGAGGCTGCAATGCTTATGCTGGACAACAACATCGGTTCTCTTCCGGTCGTGGAAGGCGGGAAGGTCGTAGGCATCATATCTGACAGGGACATCTTCAGGGTGCTTGTTGATATCACCGGTGTCAGGCACGGCGGCCACCGGGTGGCCGTTACTGTTGAGGACAAACCTGGTTCTGTGAGAGAAGTGGCCGATATCATCAGAAAATATGGGTTCAGCCTTCAGAGTATACTCACCTCCTATGACAAGGCGGCAAAAGGATACAGGAACGTCGTTATCCGGTGCAGCGGAGAAAACAAGTTCGGGGCATTGAAGGCAGAGCTCATGGGAACCTTCAGGGGCGTGAAGATAGACAAAGGCTGAGACCCTATTGCCGAGGCGCAGCCCCTGCCATTCCGATAAGCTGTGACAAATATTTTTTCCCGGAATAGCGGCCTACCCGATTGCGCAGCCGCAGCATCAGCCGCTCAGGAATGCTCAGACCGCCTCGTTCTATTAAGATCTGCTGTGACAGCAGAACCCCTTTGTTATTTGGTGCCAGCTCAAAAGTCTCCTGAATATAACCTTTTTTCTGAAGAGCGCCGCCTTCCAGATGAAGGACAAACCGCGATGCCTCTTCATATTCCATTATCTCGGCGAAATAGTTGCTCTCCCTGTTGCCCAGCTTGTACCGTATGCGATAACGGGAGTTTGCTTTCGGCCTGCCGAGTGTGATTGGCACAACCTCCCTTATCCGCGGGTTCCATGCTTTCATCTGCGCAGGGTCAGCAATAAGGTCCCATATCTTGTCTTGCGAGAATGCTAATTGTATCTTGTTCCTGATTTTCATGTCCGGGAGAAATTATAGCAAATCCCCGGAGGCTGCGGCACCTAAGAATGGATTTGAAACGTGAAAATAGGCAGGCAGAGCCGCTGCAAAACGCGGCTCCTTACAGAGTCCTCAACGTCTAGGCTGCTTCGCGATGCCTCTCGATATGGTGCATAATGAAACTTTCGCCATTGAACGTCCAGATATAGTCTTCAGTGAAGGATTCGCAGACCACATTCCTGCACTGATAGGTGTTCTGGACTGACATGACGGCACCATCAGAACTGTCCATGCTCTCGACCATTTTGATTCCTGCCGGCAGAAGCTGGCGACTACAAATCGGACAGACCATCTTTCTTCCCCCCTTAAAGTCAGAAAGAATACACTGCTTACTTTCATTATAGTTTGAATTTCATCAAGGTCAAGCAATATCTTCAGAGGTTTTATTATCTGCTGATTTTTTATGTTCTCCCCAATCCTCAACACTTCTCTGCTAGAATTATATTTGTGTGAAGAGTGCATACTATGGATCCATTGATTATCATTACCAGGCATTTTAAACCTGGCTCGGCTGCCTTTAATATCCTTGTGGAGCACGGCAGCATGGTCATGGTCAAGGCCCTCGTAGTGGCTGAGAATGTCAGTCACCTTTCACCTGATCTCACCTTTATCAGGGAGGCAGCCATGCTTCATGATATCGGCATTGTTTATGTATATGCGCCTGAGCTTGGATGTCACGGAAAAGAGCCCTATATTTGCCACGGATATCTCGGGAGAGAGCTTCTTGAAAAAGAGGGCTATCCGCTGCACGCGCTGGTCTGTGAAAGGCATGTCGGCATTGGTATTACTATTGACGACATCAAGACGCATGATCTTTCACTGCCGCAGCGGGATATGAGGCCTCTGACCATTGAGGAGAAGATCATCTGCTATGCTGATAAGTTCTATTCAAAAAGCAGCGGCCGGCTCCGTCACGAAAAATCCGTGGATCAGGCAAGGGCTGAACTGGAGAAGTTCGGGCCGGATAAGCTGGCGGCATTTGATGAACTCCACCGGCTTTTCAGTAATAGACCCTCTCAAGAAAAAGTCCTCCCGCAGGAGCAGTAGGGCCTGCCCTTGTTCTGTCCCGTGCATCGAGTATGGCGGGCACATCTCTTACTGCTATCCTGTTCCGCCCTACCTCTACAAGAGTGCCGACAATATTTCTGACCATATGCCGCAGAAAGGCGTTGGCTTCTATGGATATCCTGATGAAATCTCCTCTCATCTGAACCGTCATAAACTCCATGGCCTTAAGACCCGTTATTTCGAGCAGATGAATATTCCGCACCGTTGTCTTCGCGCTGCATCCTGAGCCCCTGAGAGAAGAAAAGTCATGTTCGCCGAGCATCACCGCTGCCGCCTGCCTCATTGCATCGAGATCCAGGGCTGACCTAATCTGCCAGCAGTATTTGTGAAGGAATGCTGACTCGTTTCTGCCCTGGGCTATAAAATAGACATACTTTTTTTTCACTGCATCAAAGCGCGGGTGGAATGTGCCATCTGTTTCTTCTAAGGTGACAGCCCGGATATCGTGCGGTAACGTTGCATTCAATGCTCTTTTCAGCACATCGGTGGTCAGATGCGAGGCTGTGCTGAAGGCAGCGACCTGGCCGAGTGCATGTACTCCTGCGTCAGTCCGGCTTGCGCCGGTAATACGGAGCTCATCTCCGGTAAGCCGGGCAACCCTTTCGCGCAGCACGTCCTGGATCGTATTGCCTGACTTTTGTGACTGCCAGCCCTGATAATTTGACCCATCGTATTCAAGCAGCAGTTTGATATATCTCATTGGCAGCGGGTCGGATTGCGGTCTGGCTTGGGGTTTCGCAGGGGACTATGCAGTTGTCACCTGTCCGCTATTTCATATGCTCGGGAGTAATATTGCTTATAAAGAGATCGACCAGCTTGGGGTCGAACTGCGTCCCTGACTTCAGTTTTAGCTCCTTAAGCGCATCTTCATAGCTCACCGGGACCTTGTACGATAGGGTGCTCGTCATCGCATCAAAGACCTCGGCTATCGCTATCATGCGTGCTTCAAGCGGGATCTCATCTCCCGCGAGCTTTGAAAGCGGATACCCATTCCCATCATATTGTTTGTGATGGTACAGTATGAACGGCGCAATTTCGGCATAGAATGTGATCGGTCTGATCATCTCGTACCCGATCACCGGATGCTGCATGTAAATTTCTTTTTTGTATGCCTCATCGGAGTCAAGCTTAAGAAAGCCGACATCATGGAGAAGACTCGCAAAATACAGCCTTTTCTTCTGCTCCATGGACAGGTCAAGCGCGTTTGCCATCACATTACAGTACCGTGCAACTCTGAGCGCATGCCCCTTCTTTTCCGGCTGCTGAAAATCTATGGTCTCGAGGAGCAGTTCTGTAAGGTGTATTTCATAATTCTTCTGGTCCTCGACGAATTTTGTCTTGATGATCGAAATAGCCGCCTGCTCCGCAAGATAGCTAAGGATCTCCTCATCTCTCTGGCGGTAATGGTGGCCGCCTTCCTTATTGAGCACCGCCAGCGCGCCGACAACACCTGCTTTTGTTTTGAGTGGAACGCAGAGGATCGATTTCGTTTCAAAACCGGTCAAGGCATCATATTCCGGATTGAAATGGGTATTCTTCTTTACGTTATCAATGGAGACTGGCTTACCGTCGAGCGCCACCTGCCCGGTTATCCCTTTCCCCAGTTCCATCGAGGTCCCGACCAGCTGAGATGCCTTTTCGCCACGCACGATCTTAAATACCAGCCTGTTTTCGTCGTCCATCAGGAGCAGGGAGCCGGCTTCAGAGCGGGTAATGGAAAGGGCATAGTCCATGATCTTTTCGAGAAGGATATCTCCATAGACCTCTTCCCTCAGGTCGCGGGTAATACTCAGCATCCGCTCGAGCCTGTTGCTGTAATCCTGAATGATCCTGATCGTTTCTTTTGACAACTGCATCGCCAGATACATGCCCATGGCAGACAGAAAAAAAATTGCAGCGACAACAATCGAAATCGATACGTCAGGAAGATAGCTGATAAAGGGTATGATAGGGGGAAAAGCATAACGAAATAAAATAACCAGCAAGGCCAGAATAACAACGCTCACCGTGATATTGACCGTGAGGATGCGCTTCCGGATCTGCGATATTATCGCATTTGAGTGCTCTTCACGGGTTTCAGTCATACCATAACTTTAAACAAGAACATTTCCGATGTCAACGACGCACCTCGGAATAGGCCGGTATTTCATAAAAACATATCTGAGGTGAAGGCGGTTAGACTGATTTAAGCGCTCTGCTTATATCATCGATGATATCGCGAGGGTCTTCAAGTCCGGTTGAGATCCTGATCAGGGAAGGATCTATTCCTGCCTTACGGCATGCAGCATCCGAACGATTGGCGTGAAACATAAGTGCAGTATTCATAAGGAGCGTCTCCGTGTCTCCAAGACTTACGCCAATTTTACATAATCTGACGCTGTTCAGGAACCTCTTACAGGCATTCCTGCTGTTGAGGGTAAAGGAGACCATCCCGCCAAAAGCGGACATCTGTTTTTTTGCGATTGCATGGCCAGGATGGTCTTCCAGCCCCGGATATAATACGCGCTTTACCTTTTTATGGCCTGAAAGATATGCAGCAATCTGCCCTGCCGAACGGCAGTGGTAATCCATGCGGATATGCAGCGTCTTTAGGCCCCGGAGGTAGAGCCATGCATTGAAAGGCGAGATGCATCCGCCCATACACAACAGCATGGTTCTTCTCAGCCGGCCGATGAACTCCCGTGACCCCGCTACGATGCCGCCTATTGCATCACCGTGGCCGCCGATATATTTTGTTGCAGAATGGACAACACAGTCTATGCCGTATAACAGAGGGCGCTGAAGATATGGTGTTGCAAAGGTATTGTCAATAACGCTGAAAAGTCCATGCTTCTTTGCAAGGGATGAGATTACCCGCATATCAATAATGCTCAGTTCGGGGTTAGACGGGGTTTCGAAGAAAATAAGTCTTGTTTTCTCGTTCACCAGCGACGATATCTTTTCGGACATATTCTCATGCGGATCGAAGAACCTGACCGTGCAGCCGTTCTTCTTCAGTATGTGATCAAAAAATATTCTTGAACCGCTGTAAATATGGCTGCTCGATATCATCTCATCGCCAGGGGTAAGGACTTCCGTAAAAACAGCTGCCAGTGCAGCCATCCCCGATGCAAAGGCAACCGCATCCTCTGCATTTTCAAGAACAGACAGTTTCTTCTCAAACGCCTCGACCGTAGGGTTGCCAATCCTGGTATAGACAAAACCTTTCTGTTTCCCCTGGGTGACTTTGCCAGCCTCTTCCATCGTGTCAAAGCAGAATGTGGAGGACTGAAAGATAGGGGTGCTTGAAGGATGATAAGGAAACTGGCCTTCTCCCTCATGGACTGCCTGCGTTCCAAAGCCGATCTTCTTCTTTTTCATGAGCAGCGGGCCTTCAGAAGATATGCATTATATCCGCACTGACGGCAGATGGAGAGCTATTCATCCTGATAGACGGCAATGGCAATCTCCGGACACATGTTCGCACAGATCGCACACCCGGTGCATTTCGCAGCCTCTACCGGACTCGCAATAAAATAGCCTACCTTATTAAACTGTTTTGTCATGGCAATGACCTTCATGGGGCAGGCATCAATGCAATTGCCGCAGCCCTTGCATAATTCCGGGTCAATGATAATGCTGCCTTTCACCGCGTTCTCTCCAGCAGCTCTTCAGCATGCCTGCGGGATATTTCAGTGACGGTTCCGCTCAGCATGCGCGCGATCTCATCCTGCCGCTCAGCCCCGGAAAGTTCAAGAACAGAAACTGATACCCTGTTGGCCTTCTGCCGCTTCTCTATCTTCAAGTGATGGTCTGCCAGACTTGCGATCTGCGGCAGGTGCGTAATACAGATCAGCTGATGCTTCCCCGATATCCTGAGGAGCTTCTTCCCGACGCTGTCAGCTGTTTTGCCGCCAATGCCGGCATCCACTTCATCAAAGATCAGGACCGGGACATTGTCAACATCAGCCAGTATGCTCTTCAGTCCCAGCATGACCCTTGACAGTTCCCCACCTGAGGCTATCTTTGCGAGCGGCTTGAGCGGCTCGCCAATATTCGCTGAAAAGAGAAAGTCGATCCGGTCAATGCCATTGAAATTGATCTTGCATTTCCCCTCCGGGTCAGTCTCCTGGCTGATCTCGATCCGGAATTGCGCGTTGTTGAATGCCAGTTCTCTCAGGGTCTTCTCAATAAGGTCCTCGATCTTCTTCGCCGTTTTTTTCCTCTTTTCTGAAAGAGTCCGGGCAACTGACAGGAGGACCTCAACATTCTTCTTGAGTTCTGATTCTACTGCCTGCAGACGCTCTTCAGAGGCCCCAAGCAATGCCAGCTCTTCAGAGGCGGCCCTTTTATAATCCAGAATTGCTTCGATGCTCTCCCCATATTTTTTCTGAAGCCTCTTGAGCTGTTCGAGACGGTCCTGAACCTGATCAAGACGCTCAGGATCAAGATTGTATTTATCCTTGAATACCCTGAGCGCAATGGCAGCATCTTCAAGGAGCGGCAGTGCTGATTCTGCCAGACTGAGGGTATCAGCTATGCTGGGATCGACCGCCTGCATATCCCGCAGTTTATTGACAACCTTTGCCAGGTTCTCAGTGCATGCGCCATCAGCCTCATATAAGAGCGCATATGCGGTCTCGGTGAGCTCCTTCAGCCTGCTCAGATTGGAGAGGATCTTCCGCTCTTCTTCGAGAGTCTGTTTTTCCTCAGGCCTTAGGCCTGCTGACTCTATTTCGTTGATCTGAAAACTGAGAAGATCTGTCCTGTGGGCCCGCTCCTTGATCCTTTCGGTCAGGGCGTGGAACTCTTCCCTAAGCGACTGCACAACTGCGTAAAGCTCTCTCACCTGCTCGATCTCGTGCATATGGCTGCCGTAAGAATCAAGGATAAGGCGCTGTTTATCTGCCGTAAGGAGACTTTGATGTTCATGCTGGCTGTGTATATCAACAAGGGATTTGCCCACCTCTGACAGGGTCTGGAGCGTTACCATGGAGTCATTAATATAGGCCCTGCTTTTCCCAGAACTGGCTATGATCCTCCTGAGCACCATGCCTTCTGAGACATCAATGCCGATCTCGGGAAATACGCTGTCATCTTCCAGTTCAAAGTACGCCTGGATGGTAGCTTCCTTTTCCCCTGCCTTGATCAGATCATTTTGGGCCCGGTCCCCCAATGCCAGGCCGAGCGCATCTACAATGATCGATTTGCCTGCTCCTGTTTCACCGGTCAGGACATTGAGCCCTTTTTCAAATCTGACCGTAAGATCATCAATGATCGCAAGGTTCCGTATGTTCAGTTCTTTCAGCATGAATACCTAAATATAGCACAAACTGACGGGATTATGGTCATCGGCCAGTCTGCGGTAACGAGTGGCAAGATGCAGTTATTGCATCAAATAATACTGTGCCATTACTGCGGCAAATAGTATCGCGCTGGCAGGAATTGTTTTCCTGTATATCCCGGCGAGGTCTGCCTTGAAATATTCTCTGGTCAGTATGAGGCATAGGTGTACCGGGGAAAGGAGCACGCCGATGAATCCCGAAGCAAAAGCAATTGGCACAAGGGACAGCAGGGCCTGGTCCCCAATGCTGACGAGCAGGGGAAACGTACTTCCAACAAAGCCGACCGTATGGCCGGTCAGGAGTCCGGCAGTAAAAGGAAGCAGGCAGAATATCGGAACCAGGGGAATGCCATGATCAACAAAATAACTGCCGAGATTTTTCACTGCGCCCGATAGTTCCATGATCTCTTTAAAAAAAACAATGCCGGCTATCATCATGATTACATCCCACGAAAAGCCATATCGAACAGCAGCAAAGACCTGTCTGCAGCTATGTCGGTAATAGACAAACATCGGGACCAGGACAAAGAGCAAGGCATAATGGAGTTCTATGCCGGCAATGATCACGAGGAGCATAACAGCCACGATGGGAAGGAAATTCATCCATGACCTAAGGCGATCGCGAAGAGCCGGCTGATTCCTGTATATGTCAGAATTTCCAACCCCCCGCATACCATAGATAAATCCTGCAGCAACAAGAGCAAGAGCAGCAACCGCATTTGTTATTGCCAGCCTCTTGAGCGGAATATGGGACACGGCAGAGGCAAAAACAATCCCGGGATACAACGGGAGAATGCATTCCCATGGATGTCTGAACCAGTAGTTTATAAAGGCTTTTTCCTCCTGATCCATTTCTGTATCCTTCGTTGCCTCCTCGACCATAGGGGCAGAGAAATATGCACCGCCAAGGGAAGGGAGCATTCCAATGAGCAATGGCATAGATATGATGACCGCCTTTCTGGACCTGAACGAGCGCGTTATCGTGTTCAGCATCTCAATGAGGATCTTCTCTTCCCGGAGTACCATCTCAAATATCCTGATCAGCGAAAGCGACAGGAGTAGTTTGACGGTAATGCTGCTGGTCACTACCTTTTGAGCGGCAATCATGATTTCTGACAGAGACATGCCATAGAGCAGGGTCAGGAAACCGGATGATATAAGCATGACATACCCTATTCCTATTTTTTTTCTGAGCAGGCCGAGTATAAAAATAAAAATGAGGGAAATTTTAAGAAGATCCAGCATTGTTGATTGTATCACAATCAGGGAATAGGTGAGTAGATGAAGCAAGAAAGAACCTCTCCCGATATCTGGCGAGATTATGAGCAATTTTCTCTGAATTAGTCGATTATTCTTATTTTTTCATGAAAAATATCGGCATTAAAATTTATTGCCAAAAAATTGTTTCACGTGGAACAATCTGCAGGTATTGCCCGGGCATAAATGACAACGTTCCACGTGGAACAACGCTGCAGTGAGAGAAAATAGCTAACTTGTGGCAGTTGCTATGTTATAATGCATGCCCATGAACAAGGTGATATCCATCGTAAATCAAAAAGGCGGTGTTGGAAAAACAACGACCGCGATTAACCTCGCCGCCTCACTCGCATTGTCAGGCGAAAAGATCCTTTTGATAGATATAGACCCGCAGGGCAACTCTAGCTCAGGACTTGGCATAATCAGAGACGAGGTCGAAAAAACCTTATATAGCGTAATAGCAGGGGAGTGCTCTCTTGCTGATGCAGTGGTTCAGACGCAGATAGAACAACTTTATGTGGTACCGTCCAGCGTAGACCTGCTCGGCGCCGAGATCGAGCTCATCGAAAAAGATGGGAGGGAGGGCGTCCTGGCAAAGGCATTGGAGGACCTGAAGGCAGATTACCGATATATATTCATAGATTGTCCGCCATCCCTTGGCCTGCTGACCCTGAACGCCCTGGTCGCATCCGACTCGGTGCTGGTTCCGGTTCAGTGCGAGTACTACGCCTTGGAAGGCTTGAGCATGCTCACAAAAACAATTCGACGCATTCAGGGAACGTTCAACCCTCGCCTGGATATCAAGGGAATTGTGCTGACCATGTTCGACACAAGGAACAATCTCGCACATCAGGTGGTGCAAGAAGTGAGAAAACACTTTGGAGATAAAGTGTATCAGACAATGATCCCGAGAAATATTGCATTGGGTGAGGCCCCAAGCCATGGGAAGCCTGTTATGCTCTATGACATGAAGTCCAGGGGGGCTCAGAGTTATCTTGCCCTGGCTAAGGAGATATTGCGTGAAGACAGCACTGGGTAGAGGGCTTGACGCTCTCATCCCTGACAAGGGAGAAAATATTACTCATATCGATATGGACAGGATACTGCCAGGAAAACAGCAGCCGCGAAAAGTATTCAATGAAAGCGCTCTGAATGAGCTTTCTGCCTCAATAAAAGAAAAAGGTGTTCTCCAGCCAATCCTTGTTTCCAGGTCCGGTGATGGATCATTTAATCTGATCGCCGGAGAGAGAAGGTGGCGCGCTGCTACCCTTGCCGGATTGAAAAAAATTCCCGCCATCATAAAAAATGTTGACTCACGGGAATCCCTTGAAATGGCATTGATCGAGAATATTCAGAGAGAGGAACTCAATCCCATTGAAACTGCCGAAGGCTTTAACCGCCTTCAGCAGGAGTTCAGCCTGACCCAGGAAGACCTTGCTGACAAGGTCGGCAAGGAACGGGCAACGGTCGCAAACTACCTGAGGCTTCTGAAGCTGCCTTCAGAAATAAAGGATATGCTCTATGCCGGGAAACTGAGCATGGGTCACGCAAGGGCTCTGCTGGCACTCGAGGGCAAACTTAATCAGATCGAGGCAGCCAGAAAGATCATAAAAAATGGGCTAAGCGTCAGGGAGGCAGAATTATTAACCAAAAAAACAAAAAAATCTGTTAAAATACCACGCAATAATGACCCTCAGATTGCATCTCTCGAGGAAAAGCTCCTGAGACATTTAGGCACAAGAGTTCATATTGCTCAAAAAAACAAAAAGAAGGGGAAAATAGAGATAGAATACTATTCTCTTGAGGAGCTCAACAGGCTTCTTGACATATTAATGCAATGAACAACATTTTGATCACAGGTCTGCCCGGCTCTGGCAAGACAACACTCATAAAGAGACTCTGTATTATTTTTAAGGAGTTCAATCCCGTAGGGTTTGTGACCGATGAGATAATGGAAGAAGGCAATGTCGCCGGTCTTGAGGTCAATAATCTCTTTGGCGACAGCAGGATCTTGGCCCATACAAAGCTGAAGAGCAAGGTCAGTGTCGGTAAATACAAGGTTGATATTAAAGGATTTGATACATTCCTCGACCAAACATTCTCCAGAGAAAAGAAGACCGGCCTTTATTTTATCGACGAGATCGGGAAAACAGCATGCGAATCAAAGAAGTTCGGCAAGATCATCCTGGGACTTCTTGATGCAAAAAAACCAGTTATTTCAACCATTACTGACAAGGGAACCGGCATTATCAGTGATATTAAGAAAAGGGAAGATGTTATGCTGTTTGAGGTCACTGAACAGAACCGTGAAATCCGCCTGAAAGAACTGACCATGGTAATCAGGGACCTCTTGCTCGAATAGGAAGATACTCTGGCCATCTATGTCTCCTATCGTAAAAACAGGCATTGACCGTATAGAAAAAAGATGGCCAACAAAATTGAGGTCAGCAAATGTTGGCCTGCTCGTACATCCTGCTTCTGTAACCTCCAATTTCTCTCACTCTGCTGATACCTGCTTCAGATCAAAGAAATTCAAAGTATCCGCGCTGTTCGGGCCTCAGCATGGGATTCGCGGCGAGACTCAGGACAACATGGTCGAGTGGGACAGCTTCTCTGACAAGAAGACCGGAATTCCTGTTTACAGCCTTTACGGCAGGACGCGAAAACCGACTCAGAAAATGTTAAGCGGCATTGATATGATGGTTATTGATCTTCAGGATGTTGGCGCCCGCTATTACACATTTATATGGACCATGGCGCTCGTCATGGAAACCTGCCAGGCGCAGAACAAGGCCGTCGTGATCCTCGACAGGCCGAACCCGATAAACGGGAAGGCTATTGAGGGTCCGGTTCTTAACCGGAAATACTCATCCTTCGTAGGGCTGCAGAGCCTGCCCATTCGGCACGGTATGACTCTTGGCGAGATCGGGTACTATCTCAAGGATGTTTTTTATCCAAAATTAGCTCTGGAGATCATTCCGATGCAGGGATGGAAAAGAGAGATGTGGTTTGATAATACAGGCCTCCCCTGGGTTCTGCCTTCTCCGAATATGCCGACTCTGGACACTGCAGCGGTCTATCCAGGCATGTGCCTGCTTGAAGGAACAAACCTGAGTGAGGGAAGGGGTACAACCCGCCCGTTTGAGATATTCGGCGCACCATTCATTAAACCTGAACTTCTTACTGCGAGACTCAAGGAGCTAAAACTGCCTGGAGCGATATTCAGGCCCCTTCACTTTCTGCCGACCTTTCAAAAACATGCAGGAAAGCTTTGCGGCGGCGCACAGATACATGTAACAGACCGGGAACGGTTCAAACCCTTCAAGACAGCAGCAGCAATTCTAAAGACTGTCCATGCTCTGTACCCCAAAAAATTCAGATGGAATGCCCCGCCTTATGAATACGAAAAAAACCTTCTGCCTATTGATATACTGGCGGGTACAGATCGTTTCAGAAACGATATTGAACGATCTGTGCCTCTTGTTGAGATGGAGGAATGGTGGAACAGCGAGCTCCGCGATTTTGATAAAAAAACAAGGCAAAAATATCTTCTCTATTAGTGGAACGTCTCAACGCATTCATATTGGCAGCAGGCTTGGGAGAACGGCTCAAACCCATAACAGACCATATTCCAAAACCTCTCCTGCCTATATGCGGCAAACCGATACTTGAGTCTGTCCTTGGCAGGGTCTCATCGCTTTCACCGGACATCATCGGCATCAATACATATCATAAGCCAGAGCAGTTCGAGAACTGGCGACTAAGCGATGTAACTCATCGGAATATAATCATTTATCATGAGACAGCTCTTCTCGGCACTGGCGGGGCCCTGAAGAATGCTGAGTCCCTGCTAAGGAATTCTTCCTTTATCGTACATAATGCCGACATCCTCACTGACATAGATCTTGCTGCTCTGGTAAAAAGTCATCGCAAATCGGGAAATATTGCGACTCTGGCTGTTCATGATCACGAAAAATTCAATAACGTATGGATCGATAATAAGGGTCTTCTTAAATCTGTCGGAAAAGCAGCAAGAGACTCCAGATTATGTAAAACTGCTTTTATGGGAATAGCTGTCTATTCCCCGGAGATCCTGAATTACCTGCCGGAAGGAAGATCAGGCGTAGTTGATGCATGGTTGAAATCTGTTGACGCAGGAAATACTGTAGGCACGGTAAACTTTTCAGGTGCTGCCTGGACTGATATCGGAACCCCGGACGCGTACGCGGCAGCAGTATTTGATACCCTAAAGAAAGATGGCGAAACGATCTATGTACATGAGTCCGTAGACTGCAGCAGGACCGCACTTGGCTGCAACATCGTCATAGAAGAAGGCGCAACCATCCAGGGATCGCCTCATCTCGGCAACAGCATTCTCCTGCCCGGAGCTATGATAGCAACTGAGATGAACGCAGCAAACTCCATTGTCGGGCCCGGATTCTCCATCCCTGTCAGCGCGCCAGAACAGAGCGAATCAATGCCACTTACCCGGACGATCGCAGATTGGTACAATTGCAAGGAAGGACCTGTCAATGCCACAGCCATTGGAGCAGGGGGATCAGACAGATCATATTACCGGATCAAATGCCATAACAAAACTGCCGTGCTGATGAAATGTTCCGAAGCTGATCCTGATTTTAACCGGCATATTACGTACACACGTTTCTTCAGGCAATGCTCCCTGCCAGTACCCGAGATGTTCGTCGCTGACGAAATGAACAGACTGGCCCTCTTTGAAGACCTCGGAGACCTCTCTCTTTATTCGTGGCTTAAATGCAGCAGATCTGCTGAGGAAATTGAGAACCTTTACAGAAAGATCCTCGATATCGTTGTTCAAATTCAGGCCGAGGCAGCACCCCGCATAACAGAATGTCCCATGCTGCTCGAAAGAGTTTTTGATTATGGCTATCTCAGATGGGAAACAAGCTATTTTATGGAACGCTTTATCAAGGCCATAAAACAAATTAATAATTCCGGCCCCGCTCTCGCTGCTGAATTGGACAGGCTGGCAAGAGACGTTGATGCATTCCCCAAAACCCTGCTTCACCGCGACCTTCAATCACAAAACATCATGATCATGAACAACAGCATTCCACGTCTGATCGACTATCAGGGTGCGCGCCTCGGCCCCGCAGCATACGACATAGCATCCATTCTTTGGGACCCCTACTATTGTCTTGAAGAAAACCAGAGAGACAGGCTCCTCGAATATTTCATTATAAGCATGAGAAGATCTCTGGACTCTTTCAGTGAGCCCGACTTCAGAAAATCCCTTCTTCCCTGCAGACTGCAGCGTCATATGCAGGCACTTGGCGCGTACGGGTTCCTGTCGAAAGAAAAAGGGAAGACCCATTTTCTCAAGCATGTCCCGCAGGCGATCAGATACCTGAAGCAGGAAACAGCAATGACACAAGAAAGCTATCCTTGCCTCCATGCCCTCACCGAGACACTGTTATGAGAAGACCAGAGATCAACTTCGACGAAATACAGAAAGCTCAGGAGGACACCGAGAGAGAGGCGTTTGATTACTTCCTGAACAAGAACACAGGAGAACTGCTCATTCTCTCACAGGAGATCATTAACAGGGCATGGGAAATTCTGTCAGAAAGTTACGATGACATAGCCGATTTCGAATATGTGGAACCCGACGAGATCCCGGACATCCCGGCATGGATGGAAGACGAGATAGAGCTTGCCCTGGATGTTTTCATGAATGACCACGATAACTATATAAGGATCCCGGAGCGAAACCCCTCAAAGACGTACGCAGCAATGACAGCGTTTGCTGCTACTGTCCAGAACCAGACACTCAAAGAGTTACTCCGCAGTGTGCTGGATGGACCCGGAGCGTTCCGAAAGTTCAAAGATGCTCTTGCGCCATTTCCAAAAGAAAAGAAGCTCTGGCATGGCTTTAATGCGAAAACATCCAGAAAAGAGATAGAGGAATGGTTAACTATCTGCGGAATTGAATAGCCAAAACGACGTCTCTACCAATTATCTTCCGTCATTCCTGATGTTATAATCACGCATATACTGAACCAGAATCAGAACCTCAACGCAGCCAGGAATCCCTGCCAAAAAACAGGCTTCCAGTCTTGCCGCTTACGCTTAAGGCGACTCGGGCGCAAAAAGCCCTGTGCTGAGATACCGCTCTCCCCTGTCCGGGATGATCACAACGATCTTCTTTCCTCTGCCAAGCCTCTTTGCCACCTGAAGTGCTGCCCATACCGCAGCTCCGGAGGATATACCGGGCAGAATTCCCTCTTTTATTGCCATTGCCCTGGCGGTCTCGGCAGCATCAATGTCAGTGACCCTGATCACCTCATCATAGATCCCGGTATTCAGAACACCCGGCACAAAGCCTGCGCCTATGCCCGCTATCTTGTGGGGGCCGGCATTTCCGCCTGACAGCACAGGAGATGCCGCTGGCTCCACAGCAGCGATCCAGACATCCTGTCTTCTCTCCCTGAAAGCGGTCCCGATACCTGTGATCGTTCCTCCTGTCCCAACACCAGCAACTAACCCGTCAGGAACGCATCCTAAATCCTGAAGGATCTCAAGAGCAGTTGTCTTCCTGTGGATTTCCGGATTAGCACAGTTCTCAAATTGCTGCGGCATAAAATAATGCGGGTTCTCAGAACTGATCTCTTTCGCCCTGTCGACAGCCCCCTTCATGCCTCTCTTCCCCTCGGTAAGCACCAGCTCGGCCCCATAAGCCTGAAGAAGTTGTCTCCGCTCCATGGACATAGTATCCGGCATCGTCAGAATTAGTCTGTACCCCTTGACCGCAGCAACCATCGCCAGTCCAATGCCGGTATTCCCGCTCGTCGGCTCAATAATGGTCCCTCCGGGCTTAAGGTTACCCTCCTGCTCAGCAGTATCCACCATGGCAAGAGCTATTCTGTCCTTAACAGACCCCCCGGGATTAAAACCTTCCAGCTTTGCCCATATTTCGGCATGATCAGGCCCGCTCATCCTGTTTATCTTCACCAGCGGTGTATTGCCGATCATAGAAAGAACTTCATTATGCAGCTTCATGTTTCCTCCCCTGATATAGGTGATATACAGTTCTCTGTCTATAGTGATAATTCAGCAGCGCCTCGCTTGATTATATCATAGGGGTATAAAGCCTATTCTCAGAATAATGCCAATAAGGTAAAATCTAGTATGGCAAAAAGGATCATAAAATCCTCGGGCGTTAATGAGGATTTTGATATGGGGAAACTTATCAATTCCCTCATGCGCTCGGGCGCCCCTTCGGAAGTGGCCCATGACATAGCCGAAGAAATAGAAAAAAATCTCCCTGCAAAGGCACGCACCGGCGACATCTTCAGGCAGGCAAGGAAGCTGCTGCGAAAACACAATATTGCATCAGGCATGCGATACTCGATAAAAAAAGCAATCTTCGCCCTTGGCCCCTCAGGATACCCCTTTGAGCGCTATTTTGGAAAGATCATGTCACACCATGGATATGCGGTCGAAACAAACCGCATTATTAAAGGATTTTGCGTAGAGCATGAGGTCGATGTCATTGCAAGCAATAATAATGCTTATTCTGTGATTGAATGCAAATACCACAGTGATGCAGGCAAGGTTTCAGACGTCAAGATCGCCCTCTATGTTCACGCGCGCTTTCAGGATATCAAAAAAGCCGCTGACCTGAGCATTGAAAAAACTATGGCATTTCATAACGGCTGGCTTGTTACCAACACACGCTGCTCGATTGATGCAATCCGCTATGCTGAATGCGTCGGCCTGAAGATCGTGAGCTGGAAGTATCCTGAAAAAGGCAGTCTTGAACGCATGATCGAGGACAAGAGGCTTTACCCGGTTACGATACTGCATTCTGTCAGAAAAAATATGCTCGATACCCTTTTCAGGGCGGATATCATACTTGCGCAGGACATCGCTGAAATGCAGGAGGAGACCTTTGCGCAAAAAAGCGGCCTGGATGAACAGACAGCAAAGATGCTCAAGCGGGAAGCTGCCGAACTATGCCCATGCACACCTTCTTGATAAGATTCCGGCCAGCATGCATAATGTTATATCACACTTTTTAAAAGGGGTAATAGAATGAAACTTCTTCTCGCCGCAGCAAGTCTTTTTCTTCTCACCGGCTTTGCATCTGCAGAAATGCAGGAACTGAAAACTGACAAGGACAGACTCAGTTACAGTATGGGAGTGGCTACAGGGACTCAGATGAAACGGCAGTCAATCGAGGTTGATGCAGATATGTTCGCGCGAGGCCTCAAAGATGTGGTTTCAGGGGGAAAGCTCCAGATGACCGATCAGGAGGTCCAGGATGCACTTATGAAGTTCCAGCAGGAAATGGCTGCAAAGCAGGCAGAGAAGCACAAGCAGATGGCGGAAAAGAACAAGAAGGAGGGTGAAGCCTTCCTTGCAGCAAATAAGACCAAAGAAGGGGTAAAAACCCTGCCGAGCGGGCTTCAGTATAAGATCATCAAAGAGGGCAGCGGCAAATCACCTAAAGAGACAGATACCGTCACTACCAACTACAGCGGTACCCTGATCGATGGTACAGAGTTCGACAGTTCATTCAAGCGCGGAGAGCCTGCCACCTTCCAGGTAAAGGGTGTGATCAAGGGCTGGACAGAGGCATTACAGCTTATGAAGGAAGGCGCCAAATGGCAGCTCTTTATTCCTTCTGACCTCGCCTATGGGGAACGCGGAGCCGGCGCTACCATCGGTCCGAATTCCACGCTCATTTTTGAAGTGGAGCTGCTCTCGATCAACAGCAGCGGAGAAAAGAAAGAGCCGAAAGTACAGAAGGCTCAGCCCAAGAAGTAGATAAAAACAAGGGGACAGGCATTATCTGCCTGTCCCCTTCTAACACTTAAATACGTTCCCCGTCTTACCCGATCCGGTCGATCCCCATATATGACCGCAGCGCCTCAGGTACAATTACTGACCCGTCCTTCTGCTGATAATTTTCGAGTATAGCGACAAGAGTCCTTCCAATCGCGAGGCCGGAACCGTTGAGCGTATGCACGAACTCGGTGCCCTTCTTGCCCTCGCGCCTGAAACGGATGCCTGCCCTGCGCGCCTGGAAATCAACAAAGTTTGAGCAGGACGATATTTCCCTGTACCTGTTCTGGCCGGGAAGCCAAACCTCAATATCATAGGTCTTTGCAGCAGAAAAGCCCAGATCACCTGAACATAAGGCTACAACCCTGTACGGAAGCTCCAGGGCCTGCAGTATCCCTTCGGCATTGCTTGTCAGTTTTTCAAGCTCGTCGAAGGAATCTTCCGGCTTCACGAACTTGACCAGTTCAACCTTGTTGAACTGATGCTGCCGTATAAGACCCCTCGTATCTTTGCCATGGGAACCGGCCTCTCTCCTGAAGCAGGGCGTGTACGCCGTATAGTAGATCGGCAGGTCTGACTCCTGAAGGATCTCATCGCGATGAATATTGGTCACCGGCACCTCTGCAGTAGGAATGAGGTAAAATTCAGGATCTGCTATCCTGAAAAGTTCAGCCTCGAACTTCGGCAGCTGACCAGTGCCGGTCATGCTTTCCCTATTCACGAGAATAGGAGGAAAGATCTCCTTGTATCCCGTGCCCGTATGGGTATCGAGCATGAAATTCATGAGAGAGCGCTCGAGCCTGGCACCGGCAGCCTTCATGACAGAAAAACGGGCCCCTGATATCTTGGCCCCTCTTTCGAAGTCAATAATATCAAGGGGCTCTGCTATATCCCAGTGGTTCAGCGGTACAAAATCAAACTGGCGGATTGCGCCCCATTTTCTGATCTCGATATTCTCGTTCTCATCCCTGCCAACAGGCACGGATTCGTCCGGGATATTGGGTATGGTCAGAAGAAGGGCTCTGGTCTCTGCTTCAAGGTCCTTGAGCCGCTCATCCAAGTCTTTCAGCTTATCCGAAACACCCTTCATCTCAGCGAGCTGAACAGAAGAATCTTCCTTTTGGCGTTTCAGCCTCCCTATTTCCTCAGAAACAACATTACGACGGTTCCTGAGTTCCTCTGTTTCACGGAGTGCCGCCATCCTCTTTTCGTCGATAGAAAGGAATGCTGCAAGGGGAAATTCATATCCCCGCTTTTTCAGGCCCTCACGGACCGACTCAACATTCTCCCTGACAAACCGTGCGTCAAGCATGAAAAATATGCTCCGGCAGTCTACTTGGCAACGCCGTCGGAAAATATGATGGTGTCAAACTTCCTTTTGAGCGTTTTGCTCTCAAAATTCTTCATCTCCATGCCCGGACGAAAGGTCATGGTCTTGCCTTTTGTTATTTTCATCTGCGGAACAGCCACCCAGGTCTTCTTTCCTCCCTGCTCCAGCTGAACATACGTATATCCCGCGCTGTCCATGGTATCAACAACCTTACCCGACGGACCTGCAGGTTCTGCGTGTGACGCTGCCGCTGCTGGTGCTTTTTTCGCTGCAGGCTTAGTATCAGCCGCCCCTGACAATCCTGCTGCTGCAAGCATGCAGGATACGACGCATACGACTCTCAAGATCTTCTTCATGGCTTCTCCTTATGATTTTCCGATACTGAAGGGAGCTCCGCAGATACTGGCCGCACAAGCCTGGGTAATTCTGTCAAGGCAAGCCCTTCCTGACATTACACAGTATTATAACATAGATAGATCGGGCATTTCGGCCCCCGAAATCAGCCTGTAGCCACCAAAATTTGAGCAATAAAGGTGGTATAGTATTCTCTATGACCATATTTCCCGTTACCGCTGTAAAAGAAAAGGGCCTGAAGGAACAAATGGAAGCGCTTCATATCCGCGAAACGGATATCGAGGAGTCCTTTATCCGCTCGGGCGGCAAAGGCGGCCAGCATCTGAACAAGACCTCAACCTGCGTGTATCTCAAGCACCTGCCGACCGGTATAGAGGTCAAGTGCCAGGAAGGCCGATCCCAGGCATTAAACCGCTATCGTGCCCGGCTTCTCCTCATAAAGAAGATCGACGAACTGGTCAAGGGAAAGGAAAGCGCTGAACAGCAGCGCATTGAGAAGCTCAGGAGACAGAAGAGAAAGCGGTCGAAACGCTCAAAGGAAAAGATGCTGGCCCAGAAAAGACTGGTATCGGAAAAGAAAGTCCTCCGCTCCCGAATATCAAAAGATGAAGCCTGATATACTCGAAACCATTTATACCCGGCTCCTGAGGGCCTTCGGGCCGCAGCACTGGTGGCCGGGAGACAGTCCTTTTGAGGTTGCCGTAGGGGCAATTTTAACCCAAAATACCAACTGGTCAAATGTTGAGAAAGCCATAAAAAATCTTAAACATGCTGGAGCCCTTTCGGCAAAAGCCCTTTATGCTGTCCCGCCAGCCGAACTGGCGGATTGCATTCGGCCGACCGGGTATTACAACGTAAAGACCGCCCGGTTAAAGAACTTTGTTGACTACTTGATGCAGGAATATCAGGGAAGCATGAAGCGAATGGCAAAAGAAGACCCGTTTGTAATGAGAAAGAAGCTTCTTTCAATAAACGGCATCGGCCCTGAAACAGCAGACTCTATAATCCTGTATGCTCTTGAAAAACCGATTTTTGTTATCGATGCCTATACAAAAAGGATATTGTCAAGGCATACTATTCTGCATCATGACGAATCCTATGAAACCTATCAGAACCTGTTTCATGAAAAACTGAGAAAGGATGTACCGCTCTTCAATGAATACCATGCGCTTTTGGTCAGGCTTGCTAAAGATTTCTGCAGACCCAGGCCTTGCTGTTCAGCATGTCCGCTTGAAAGGATATAACCATGGTTAGGGGAATTACCCAGATACTGGTAGGCCTGATGCTGCTTTTTGGCGTCCTGACACTCTTTCCAAAGGCATATTTCGAATTCAGGACCGGGAAACAGGTAAAGGGTATGATATCAATACTGCTCGGCCTCGTCGCTGCTTTCTTCTCCTCCATGGCCTTCTATTACGCTTATCTGCTCTTCAGCCGTTGACTCCTCTTCATCCTGGGCCGCTGAACTCATCTCGGGACCGGCTTCATCCGTGCAGATAACCTCCTGAAACACTTTTTCTTCTGTTACAACGGTCATAAGACGGCTGAGAACATTTCGTATGCCGCGATCAAACTCTTTCCGCATCATCTTAAGCTCTTCGACCTCCTCATTGATCTGAAGGGCTTTTTCACGAGCCTCGCCGAGCATATCCCGGACCTTTTCCTCGGCCTTTTCCAAAAGGTCATCCACCTCTCTTCGTGCATGGACCTTATATTCCTCTGACATCTGATGGGCGTCCTGCAGTGTCCTGCTCAGAAGTTCCTGCATCTCCCAAAACCGCTCTATCTCCGTATCGGCCCGATGGATCTGCTCCTTAAGCGCCGCATTCTCCCTCAGCAGATCTTCAAGCTCTTCCCGGATCTGCTCAAGGAAACTCGAGACCTCTTCAGGATGAAATCCCCTGAACTTCATCGGAAAGCGCCTTGTTTCAATATCTATCGGCGTTATTCTCATGATGCCCTATTATAATACAAATCCCGAGCATTGGCCGCTCTCATTTCAGCGTGCTTTTTGAACAACAACGAGATTTCTGATGCTCTTTTCAAACGGCAGGACAATCTCTTCCCTCGTTATGGGCAAGGATTCAAGACCTCTCAGTTCCTCTTCCAGTTTCGGCCCTTTGCTGAGAATCAGAACACCCCGTGCCTCCAGTATCCTGTCCGCCCTGTTTATGAACTCACCCACGCTGAACAGGGCCCTGGTAACTGCTGCATCGACCCGAAGATCATGAATATCCTCAATCCTGGAATTCCGCACAGACAGACCGCTGACCCTCAGCTGCCTCTGCATATGTTCAAGGAACAGGGCCTTTTTCTGCACAGGCTCGATCAAAACAACGGTAATATCAGGCCGCATGATCTTCAGGGGGAGACCGGGGAATCCGGCGCCGCTCCCCACATCCGCGATACTCCTGACATGGGGAGAAAGGACCTTCAGAAAGAGGAGCGAATCAAGAAAATGTTTTATTACGATATCGGAATCCGTTTTCAGGGCTGTGAGGCTATAGGCCCTGTTCCATTTCCTGAGTTCAGTGAGATAGAGAGAAAAGGCCTCGATCTGCGCTCCGGAATAGGGAATCCGAAGGAGGTCAAGGCCTTTCATTAAAAGATCAGATGCTTCATTCATATTCGGTATCAACGACCCTGATAAATTTAGCTGCTCGGCCGCTGACCGCCACTGCGCGGCTAAACCTTCTCAACAACCTTTGCTATGCTGGATATCTTTTCATCGGCAGTTTTCATGAGTGTGACACCCTGGGTATTTCTGCCGTGGATCGAAATGTTCTCCGCTGCTGTTCTTATGAGCTTGCCAGCCCCGGTAACCATAACCACCTCGTCCTCATCCCTCACCTGAAGAAGACCGACCACCTTTCCGCCCTTCTCCGTGAGCTTTATGGATATGACCCCTTTGCCACCCCTGGCCTGGAGCGGATAGTCTTCTATCTTTGTCCTTTTCCCAAAACCATTCTCTGCAACAGTCAAAATGGCGGTCTTCTCTTCCGCAACTTCGGCCGCAACCACCTCATCACCTTTCATCAGGCGTATGCCGCGCACTCCCCGTGCTGTGCGGCCTGTCTCTCTGACATCTTCCTCATTGAATTTTATGGAGAGACCGTTACGTGTCCCGATTATCAGGTCATTGTTTCCATTCGTCTTTCTGACATCGATCAGTTCGTCACCCTCATCGAGCGTTATCGCGATAATGCCCTTCGCCCTCGGGTTGCTGTATGCTGTAAGTAAGGTCTTTTTTACTGTCCCGTTCTTGGTGAACATGACAAGATACCCGTCCTTGAAATCACGGACAGGCAGCGCTGTTGAGACCCGCTCTCCTTCGGAAAGCTGCAGCAGGTTTATCATCGCCTTTCCCTTTGCTGTCCTGCCAGCCTCCGGCAGTTGATAGGTCTTGAGCCAATACAGTCTGCCAAAGTTCGTAAAGAAGAGCATATAGTCATGCGTAGACCCGATAAAAAGCTGCTCCACAAAATCTTCTTCCTTCGTCTCCATACTCATGCCGCCCGTGCCGCCGCGGCGCTGACTCCGGTACGCGCTCAGCGGATTCCGCTTTATGTACCCGGTATGAGAGAGCGTAATGACCATCTCCTCCTCAGAAATGAGATCCTCTATGGATATCTCACCCGTATCCTCGGTTATCTCGGTCCTTCTTTCGTCAGTATATTTCTCCCTGATCTCAAGGAACTCATCTCTGATGATCTTTGATACCAGTTTGTCGCTTTCGAGGATTGCCTTGAGTTTCGCGATCTCTTTCAATACGTCCTTATACTCATTGACGATCTTGTCGCGTTCAAGACCGGTAAGTCTCTGCAGTCTCATCTCAAGAATAGCCTGCGCCTGGAGCTCGGAAAGCTGATAGCCCGTCATCAGGCCGCTCTTAGCCTCCTCAGGATTCTTTGATGACCTGATCAGCGCAATGATCTGATCAAGATGATCAAGCGCTATCTTGAGACCTTCCAGAATATGGGCCCGCTCCTGTGCCTTTCTCAGCTCGAACCGGGTCCTTCTCATAATCACGTCGCGCCGGTGCTGGATAAAGTGGCCGAGCATGGCCTTAAGGCTGAGCACGCGGGGCTGGCCACTGACTATGGCAAGCATGATGATACCGAAGGTCGTCTGCATCTGCGTATGCTTATAGAGGTTATTCAGCACAACCTCTGCCATAGCGCTCCTCTTCAGCACAATGACCACCCTGATGCCGTCCCGGTCAGATTCATCCCGGATATCAGAGATATCTTCTATCTGTTTCTCTCTTACGAGTGCCGCCATCTTCTCGATAAGCCGTGCCTTGTTCACCTGATAGGGCATCTCGGTGATAATGATGCTCTCTATGCCGCCGTGTTCCTTCTCTATTTTGGCCTTTGCCCTGATCCTGACCAACCCTCTGCCGGTTGCGTACGCATCCCTGATGCCGGCAGTACCGTAAATAAACCCGCCGGTCGGAAAATCAGGCCCCTTGATGACTGTCATGAGCTGTTCCACCGTCGTGTCGGGGTTATCAAGCAGCATCACCAGGCCGTCGATGACCTCGCCGAGGTTATGCGGCGGGATGTTCGTCGCCATACCGACAGCTATTCCGGCAGCACCGTTAATAATGAGGTTCGGAATCTTTGACGGCAGCACTTTTGGCTCTAACGTTGTCTCATCAAAGTTCGCTATGAAATCGACCGTCTCCTTGTCAATATCAGCAAGGAGCTCTTCCGAGATCTTTGCCATTCTTGCCTCGGTGTACCGGTATGCTGCTGCCCGGTCTCCGTCAATGGACCCGAAATTACCCTGCCCGTCAACCAGCATGTACCGCAGATTAAAGTCCTGTGCAAGCCTCACCATGGCATCATAAACAGCGGTGTCACCGTGAGGATGATATTTCTTGAGCACTTCGCCAACGACACCAGCACTCTTCGAATATTTCTTGTTCGGCAGCAGCCCCTCCCGGAACATGGCGTATAGTATTCTTCTTTGTACGGGCTTCAGGCCGTCTCTGACCTCGGGCAGCGCCCTGCCTATGATCACGCTCATCGCGTAATCAAGGTAACTGACCTTCATCTCTTCTTCGATATTTATTGGCAGTTTTGACATATTTTCCTAATCCTTTCTCCTTTGCCTGCAGGCGCCTGCTTCTGACATATTGTTCACTCGCTACTGTTGATCGCGATCAAAATCCCTGTTTCTCTTCTCCAGAAAGTACTTCAGCTTTATGAAGACAAGAACCCTGTCCTCTTTCAGCCGGTAATTAACATCAAGGACATCGTCTGTTCCAAACGTAATGGGAAGGTACAGCGGCCTGAGCTCATAGCCGATGATCCCCCCGTTTTCATCTCTGATGCTAAGAAACCGTTCGCTATGAGACTCCGGATGCGCATGAATGAACGCCTCTGCCTCCCGGAGTGCATTCTCAGCAGTCATGCCCTTCTTTGATCTGAAAACAAAGTCGGGCGCATAGGGTTCAAGAGTGTACCGGTCGCCCTCTTTATCCAGCAGCGCTATTGTCTCAAGATCATCACCATAATTGCCGCCATAAAGAATAAGGGTATAGGTTCCCGGCATATCGCCGCCCAACGCACTGTCTGTCCTCAGAGCCTTCCCCGGGGAACATGCCTGTAGCATCAGTGCGGCGAGAAGCGCGATCGAGCCGACAACAAAGGTCTTAAGTCGCTTAAATATCAATATTTCTTGCCTCCAGCGCATGTTTAACAATAAAGTCCTTTCTCGGCTCGACCTGATCACCCATAAGGATCGTGAAGATCTCGTCAGCCATCACGCTGTCTTCGATGCTGACCTGAAGCAGCGTTCTTTTTTCCGGGTCCATGGTAGTCTCCCAGAGCTGCTGCGGGTTCATCTCGCCAAGTCCCTTGTACCGCTGGATGCTCAACCCTTTCCGGGCAGCTTCAAAAACATGCTGATACAACTCCGTTGTGGACGCGATGTCGCGCTGCCCGTCTTTCGTTGTCACCCTGAAGGGAGCGTTCCCCAATTCTTTGATCGTGCTATGCAGGGCTTCAAGTTCGCGGTATTCCGGTGAAAGCAGGAGCTTCTCTTCAAGAGACACCTTATAGTTCTGGCGCGTTATCAGTACACCAAATCCGCCATGCTCTTCATCCGGATACAGCTCGCCGATCGCAATGTCCGGGACTTCGGCCTTCATTTTATTCAGCAGTTCCTTAAGCTGCGCCTTGTCCTTGAGCAGCGCCTTGGTCGTAGCTTCTTTAAGCAGAAAGCGGAGGACCTGCGGTTCCTTTCTTCGTCTTTCGAACCACTCGATCAGGCGTTCATAGCTGGCAAGCTTCTTCAGGAAGGCCATGAGTGCCTTGCCCTTCACTTCCTGGCCCTTGAGAGAAAGGGCGAGATCCTCTGAAGCAAGCTCCAGGAGCATGTTCTGCATCTCCTGCTCGTTCTGGATATATTTCTCTGTCCTGCCCTTCTTCACTTTAAAGAGCGGCGGCTGAGCAATATAGAGGTATCCTTTTTCTATTACCTCCGGCATCTGGCGGTAAAAGAAGGTCAGAAGAAGAGTCCTAATATGTGCGCCATCCACGTCAGCGTCAGTCATCAGGACAACCTTATGGTACCGGATCTTGTTGATATCAAAATCTCCTGCTCCGATGCTGGTGCCGAGTGCGGTGATAAGGATACGTATCTCTTCTGAGGCCAGCATTTTATCAAAACGCGCCTTTTCAACATTCAGGATCTTGCCTCTGAGCGGGAGGATGGCCTGCGCCCTTCTGTCCCGGCCCTGTTTTGCGGAACCCCCTGCTGAATCTCCCTCAACAATGAAGATCTCGCTTAAGGCAGGGTCCTTTTCAGAACAGTCGGCAAGTTTGCCCGGCAAACCGGTATCTTCGAGCGCCCCCTTCCGCCGTGTCAACTCGCGGGCCTTTCTGGCCGCCTCTCGAGCGCGGGCCGCCTGGACCGCTTTTTCGATGATCTTCTTTGCAATGGAAGGGTTCTCTTCAAAATACGTTGAGAGGGCATCATTCACAATAGATTCGACAATACCCTTGGCTTCGCTGTTGCCGAGCTTCATCTTGGTCTGACCCTCGAACTGCGGATTCGGCAGTTTGACGCTTATAACCGCTGTCAGGCCTTCGCGTATATCATCCCCGGATACGCTGTCCTTGCCATTCTTTAAGATGCCGGACGCGCTGGCATAGCTGTTCGCTGTTCTGGTCAGCGCGGATTTAAAGCCGATCAGGTGCGTTCCGCCCTCTCTCGTATTGATATTATTGGCAAAGGTAAAGATGGTTTCAGAATAGCTGTCATTATATTGCAGTGCAACCTCAGCGAATATACCGTCTTTTTCGCCTGATATGTACACGGGCTTCGGATGCAGTGAGGTCTTGTTCTTGTTCAGATGCTCAACAAAGGAAACGATGCCGCCCTCATAATAAAATTCCTGGTTCTTGTCAGCACGTTCATCCAGGATCGTTATCTTGAGTCCCCGGTTCAGGAAAGCCAGCTCCCTCAGCCTCTGCGACAAGACATCGTAACTGAAATCAATGGTCTCCCTGAATATGTCAGGGTCAGGTTTGAACGTCACTTTTGTGCCCCGTGACTTCGTCTTTCCGACAACCGTCAACGGACCGGTCGGTCTCCCCTGTTCGAACCGCATCTGAAAGACCTGGCCGTTCTGTTTGATCTCGACCTCAAGCCATTCTGAAAGTGCATTCACAACAGATATACCGACCCCATGGAGTCCGCCCGATATCTTATATGCTGACGACTCGAACTTGCCGCCTGCGTGGAGTTCCGTAAGCACCACCTCTGCCGCGGTCCGGCCTTCGGTATCGCCGGGATGGGCTCCGGTAGGAATCCCTCTGCCGTCATCCGTAACCGTGCAGCTGTTGTCATGATGAAGGATTATGTCAATATTGCTGCAATACCCTGCGAGAGATTCATCAACGCTGTTGTCAACAGCTTCATATACGAGATGATGCAGGCCATCCGGCCCTGTCGAGCCAATATACATGGCAGGCCTCTTTCTTACAGCACTGAGGCCTTTGAGTATTTTTATGTCATCTGCTGTGTACGTTGCATCACTGCCGGTCTTTTTATCTTCCATGTTCCCTCTCTGTTGTTATTTTTCCAGAAATCCGTAAATCCGTCCTGCTTGTTATATCCTCATCGGCATGATCACACAGCGGTAATCGGCATCCTGCTCATCCTTTATGAGCACAGGATTAAGTGCCCCCTGAAATTCCATGATCACCTTGTCAGAGGACATCACTTCTATAATATCGAGGAGATACCGGGCATTGAGGCCCAGAGCAGTCTTCTCTCCCTCATATGCAACTGCAATTTCGTCAGTTGCCTCTCCCATGTCCGGATTTGATGTTGTCACCGTCAGTCTATTTTCTCCAAGGTCCATCTTCACGGCATTGGTCTTGTCTTTTGCCATGAGAGATACCCTGCGAAGCGCCTTTGCAAAAGCTGCCCGCTCAATAACGATCCGCTTTTCATTCGCAGGCGGTATGACCTGTTCATAGTTGGGGTACGTGCCCTCGATAAGACGCGTCAGGAACTGGATATCGCCGATGCTGAAGAGCACATGATTCTTGCTGAGCACCATTTTGACACTGCCTTCCCTTTTTTCGAGAATTTTCCTGAGCTCAGCCGCCGCCTTCTTCGGTACGATCAGCTTCTTCTCTTCAGAGATTTTGCCTTCTATCGGTTTTGCCATGGCTGCCAGCCGGTGGCCGTCTGTGCCGACCATTGAAAGTCTGTTGTCCGTGGTTATATGAAAAAGAAGGCCGTTGAGGGTGTACCGTGTATCACTGTCACCCGCTGCAAAAACCGTCTTCTCGATGAGGCCTGCCATGGTTTTTGCCTCAAGGGATATCTCCTCCATATCCTCCATGCCGGGCCAGGCAGGGAACTCCTTCGATGAGAGGCAGGCAAGCCGGAAGTTGCTCGCTCCGGTCTTTATCCGCAGCCACTGATCATCGATGGATTCTAGAGAAAGATCGCCATCCACTTCCCTGACGATCTCAAACATCTTCCGGGCCGGGATACAGATCTTCCCTTCTTTCTCTACCTTCAGGGCAAGCGGTTCCCGGAGAGCTGTCTCGAGGTCTGTGGCTGTAATAAAAGAACCGCTCTTGCCCGCCTCCAGCAGGAAATGGCTCAGGATCGGCATGGTGTTACGTTTTTCTACAATGTTCTGTATATTCGATAGCTTCTCCTGCAGTTCGTCTTTGGAAACTGTTAGCTTCATGACCCCTCCTTAGTGTTTTATCTTCTGAAGAAGATTTTCTATCATTCTGTTGAATGCCTCGTCCCTGGACCTGCGTTCATCAACCTGCTTGCATGCATAGATGACCGTTGCATGGTCTTTGCCGCCGCAGGCCTTGCCGATGTCGCTGAGGGAGGATTCCGTGACCTGCTTCGCAACATACATGACCGTGTGGCGGGCAATGACAAGGTCCTTGGTCCGCCTCTTGAGTTTTATTTCAGACGGCTTGATATTATAAAATTCACATACCGTTTTGATCACCGCATCCACGGTTACCGGCCGGCGTTCGTCATGGATAATGTCCTTGAGCACTTTTTTTGTCGTATCCAGGGTAATCTCTTCCCCGGTAAGCGCCGCCTGTGCAGCAATTCGCATGAGACTGCCTTCAAGCTCCCGGATATTCGATTTGATCCTGCTTGCAAGGAGATGCACGACATCCTCAGGAAGTTTTCGAATATTCATCATCTCTGCCTTTTTGTGGATGATCGCGATCTTTGTCTCTATATCCGGAGGCTGAATATCGACAATAAGGCCCATGGTAAACCGAGACCGCAGCCGGTCAGTAATATCGTTTATCTCTCTTGGTGAGCGATCACAGGATATGACGATCTGTTTCTGCTTCTCGTATAAAGAATTAAAGGTATGGAAAAGCTCGTCCTGGGTCTTTTCTCCCCTGATAAACTGCACATCGTCGATCAGAAGGAGGTCGAGATTACGGTACTTATCCTTTAACTCCGCCATCTTGTCATACCGCAATGCAGTCACAATCTCTGTTATGAGCTGATCGGTCGGCACATAAAGAATAGAGAAATCATGTTTTTTCTCAAGTACCATGTTACCGACCGCATTCATAAGATGGGTCTTGCCCAGTCCCGCTCCGCCATAAATATAGAGAGGGTTATATATTTTCCCCGGGGACTCGGCAACCGCCACCGCCGCTGCATGAGCAAGCTGGTTGCTGACGCCCGGTACGAAATTCTCAAAGGTGTATCGGGGATTAAGATAGATCCCCCTGTTGGCAAGCCGTTGTCTTTTATTCTCTATCCGGTCACTGCTCTTTTTCAGGGAAATATCCTGCGGTTCTTCTATCTTATATTTCACGGTCACAGGATGCCCTGCGATAGCCTCAAGAGAATCCTTTATAAGATTTGGGTAAGCATCCTCTATCCACTCCTTGAAAAATCTGTTCGGTATTTCGAGGGTGACAGCCTGATCTTTTATTGATACTGTTTTGATCGGCTTGAACCATAAGTCAAAGGCACTGCCATCAACCTTTTGTTCAATTTTTGAGAGACTCTTATTCCATATTTCTTCTATAGTCATGCCGCGCCTTTGCTAACAAGTTATTCACATTTGTTAATAACTAACTGTGTGGGAGGTCACATATTATATCCGAAAAACGAATACCAAACAACATTCCTGTTACGTATCGGTGAGTATCTCGTAAGATCTTTGCCAATGTCAGCTTCGTTAAAAAATCCCCAAAGTTGCCGACCAAGTTCCTATTAACTATTTTATCTATTTTTCAATAGGTTACAGTGTTATCAACATTCTCACAACTTCTATTACTACTACTACTTTTTTGTACATTATAATAAACAGAAAGAACACCAATCACGCGTTTATCTTTCAGGCAACGCTTTAGAAAGAGATAATTTTAAAAATTCTTTGAGAAACCTATCAAGAGAACCATCAAGAACAGAATTAATATCGCCGGATTCAATGCCTGTTCTATGGTCTTTGACCATTTGATAGGGCTGCATCACATAGGAACGTATCTGACTGCCCCAGGCGATATCCTTCTTATCTCCAATAATATCTTCCATTTTTTTCTCTTTGGCCTTTAGTTGTAATTCATACAGACGTGCCTTGATTATTTTCATGGCAACTGCCTTATTGGTATGCTGAGAACGTTCGTTTTGGCAGGCGACAATTATTCCAGTAGGAATATGAGTAAGACGGACAGCAGACGATGTCTTATTGACATGCTGCCCCCCGGCACCTGAAGCCCTGTACACATCCATTTTGATATCTTCATCCCTCAGGTCAACTTTGACATCGTCTTCAATCTCAGGGCTTACGATAACAGATGCAAAAGATGTATGTCTTCGCTTATTGGCATCAAAAGGGGATATCCTGACCAGCCGGTGAACGCCTGCCTCAGAACGAAGATATCCATATGCATATTTACCGCTGATGGTCAGCGTCGCATTTTTTATTCCTGCTTCATCACCTGGCTGCAGATCCACAACCTGAGCCTTATATCCGCGACGCTCAGACCACCGCAGATACATGCGCATAAGCATCTGGGCCCAGTCCTGACTTTCTACTCCTCCAGCGCCCGGATGGATGGTGAGAATCGCATTATTTTTATCCAATTCACCGGAAAGAAGGTTCTGCAGTTCAAGGTTCTCCATCTCTTCCCGAAGAGAATCTATCTCAGCCTTGAGCTCCTTAATGAATAAATCGCCACCTTCTTCTTCCAGGATGCCGATGGATTCTTCTGCATAGAGAAGTTTCTGGGTGAGCTGCTCAAAGGGCGTGATCGTGCCTTCTAGCCGGGCCTTTTCCTTAAGAAGTTCTTTTGATTTCTCAGGGGATGACCAGATATGTTCTAGGGCGAGATCTTCCTCTATTCTCGCCAGGTCGTTCTTCTTACGTTCGATATCAAAGATAACCTCTTAAGGTATCGACTTTTGTTCTAATCAGAGAGAGCGCATCCTTAAGCTCATCATGAATAAGCACCATTACCTCCTTGGGACAATATTAGCAAGCAAAATAATAGAAATAACCATACAGAAAAAAGAGAACAGATCACCGAATTTTGTGTAAAACGTCATCGAGGGATCTGTCTTTAGGGTATACGTCAGGACCTGACGTTCAAAAAGACCCGACTGCGTCAGGATCCTGCCATTACTGTCAATAAATCCCGATATGCCGGTATTTGCGGCACGAGCGAGAGGTTTTCTGTTCTCAATCGCACGGAAAACCGTCATACTAAAATGCTGATAGGGGCCTGCAGTATTGCCGAACCAGGCGTCATTGGTTATGGTAACCATAAAGTCGCCGCCGCGTGTAAAGAATTTTCTGACCAAACCAGGAAAGATCACCTCATAACAGATGAGGGTGCCGAATCTGCCCAACTCGGTGTCAGCCTGCAGATACTGCCTGCCGGGAATGTAATCACCGATGCCGACAACAAGCTTATCGATAAAGAAAAGGACTTTTCTCAGGGGAACATATTCCCCAAAAGGGACAAGATGTATCTTATCATAGACATAAGATTTTTTACCCTCACGGTCAAGGAGGACCGCACTGTTGGAGAGATCTGTAGATTCGGCAGTCCGTCGCTTTTCGAGAACACTGCCGAACAGAAGAGCTGTTCCTGTCTGCTTCTGGAATTGAATGATACGCTCGGTATTGACCATGTCAGATCCGAACAAAAAAGGCACAGCTGTCTCAGGCCAGACAATAAGGGAGGGCTGTTTCTTCATGGCCTCTTCAGAAAGCCTGCTATAGATATTGATGACTTCATCCTGGTAAACAGGCTCCCACTTCTTATCCTGCTCTATATTCCCCTGGATAACACTTATGGTCAGGCTTCTGCCGTCCCTGTCCTGATGGAGTCTCCAGAAACCGTATCCGAGGCTTGCGATGATCAATACAAGGAGTAGCGACGCGCCGGCCATAAAATAGGAAAGCGGAAAGAGGGGCATCTCCTTTAACCGTTTTCTGAGCAGCAAAAGATCGCAAATAAAACCATTAACCGCAAGGACCAGGAACGATATGCCGTAGACCCCGGAGATGTCCGAGACCTGAATCAGGGAAAGAAAGCGGTACTGGCTGTATCCGATGCTCGACCAGGGAAAACCGGTCAGCGCATAAGAGCGGATAAACTCAATCGAAACCCATAAGACCGGTGCGATAAACAGTGCCGGCAGCCTGGTCTTTCTGTACACCTGTGAGTAGAGCATAGAAAAGAAAGCAGGAAAAAGGCTTAAATACGCCGATAAAAAAAGAACGATAATGATGCTTGATAAGAACGATATGCCGCCAAAATGGTTAATCGAGTGATAGACCCAGTACAGCGTTCCGAAAAAATAGACCATACCGAAAACAAAGCCAAAAAGAAAAGCCTCACGCCAGTCCTTTTTCCAGAGAGAGAAAAGAAGAGGTACAAAACCTGTCCATGCTAAAAGAAAAAAATCAAAACGCGGAAAGGAGAGTACCAGCAGGATGCCTGACAGCAGTGCCGGCAGAAGAGGATAATATTTTTTCAGAAAAGTATTTTTCATATGTTGACAATCAAAAAACGTAATAGGTATAGTTATTGTCCGGGGGCAGTTAGCTCAGTTGGTAGAGCACGGGTCTGAAAAACCCGGTGTCCGCAGTTCAATTCTGCGACTGCCCACCATGATTTTATTGGTCTTCCTGCAGAGAGTCAAGGCTAAAAGCCCGCCAGCATTAATCAGCAAAAGATTCCTCCGAACGGTTATCGGCAGACCTGACCGCAGGAGCATGTCCTGCCCCGGGCTTTTTCAAATGCCTCCCTGCCTTCCCTGAACGATAACCAGGCAATAATGACAGCACCGGCGGAATCAAGGCCGCCAATGCCCGTGAGCTCAAAGCCTATACTTGAGACCAGAAGCACAAAAGATAACTGCAGGCAGGTTGTTGTGCATTGCGCATCTGCCATAATAGCGGCGGAGTTGAGTTCTTTTCCGACCTTCATCTTGAAATGTATAAGCAGCCACATGGTCATGATCGAAACAGAGGAAACAATGACACCCCATTGAGTTGAATGCGGCCTGCGGCCATAAAAAAGATTAAGCACTGCAGTGGCCAGAAGGCCTGCCGTAAGGAGATAGAAGGCTGCACCGGTTGTTTTGAGCGCGCGGACCTCAAATCGGTCAACGCTGCCGTTGGTCTGCTTCCGCATTCTGAGGATCATGTGCCATATGCCGACCCCTGATAGTACCTCCACGAACGAATCTATGCCAAAGCCGAAGAGCGCTATGGTCTCATCCTCGAGACCGAAGAAGACGGAGACCAACCCCTCCATGATGTTGTAGAAGACCGTTATCATGGCGAGTACCAATGCCCATCCCAACAAGACCTTTCTTCTGTCTGTATATCCAGGTGAGATATATTCCACGTATCTATAATAACAGACCTGCAATAACCCGCGTACCGTCATGGCCTGAATAGCCCCATCCTTCCTGCTTGACTAAAGAAAATAGGTTTTTGTAATTTACAACGCTTTGTTCCGCCGGCAAGAAATAACCTGCGTAACAGGCAGGAACTTCAGCGCAGGGAAACCCTGACGCCGAGATTCGGACGAGAAACAGGAAAACATCTCATAGTTCGAAAACGCGAGGGACAAGCCAAAATGGTGCTGCCCCTGTTTCTTGCAGAGGCAACCAAGACAAAATCCGATCATATCCATATAATGAATAGTAGAAAAATATGGGAAACCACAGCAGGGCCAGAAAATTTCTTATAGGCGGAGCGATTGTCGGCGCTTTAATGAGCGTATCAATAACCCTGCTTATGGACAGCATGTATAGTGAGTCGATGCAGGGAACTTGGCGGGACGCTATTGCCAAAGATCTGAACAGCCTGATGTCTCTTGGCGTTACCTCAAAGAGTATTGTTGTTTATCTGGCATTTTTTGTGATTCTTGCCATTCTTGCCGCATTCGGCGCGCTTATGGGATTTATCTTCTCCTTTTTTCTTTATAAATTTTTTGAACTCCTGGGGAAGAAATGAGCAGGGAAGATGCCTGACAAGTCACCATCATTTGGCCAGTTCATTGAAGAGAACAGGAAGGCTATCGTGACCCTGCTCTTCCTTATATCCATTATCGGCAGTGTTCTTGGCTTCAGGTATTACCGCCATACACAGGAAGACCCCGAATTCTGTATGTCTTGCCACCTTATGCAGGATGCCTTTAAGACCTGGCAGGCCGGCAAACACAGGGATTTTCAGTGTCAGATCTGCCATACCATGACCCTGATAGAGCAGAACAAAATGATGGTTTCCTTTGTAATGAAAGGCACCAAGACAACCAAGCAGAAGCATGGAAGAGTCTCCCCGTGGGATGCCTGCAAAAACTGCCATACCGCGGACGTATCAAAGGGTTCGAAGAGCCTCAGTAGTTCTTACGGCCATGCACGACACGTATTTATGCAGCAGATCAGCTGCGCAAAATGCCATTTCGGCAATCTGCACAAGTTCACGCCAAACCAGCAGGCATGTCCTGAATGTCATACAGACAGGATGATCCATGGCCTCGGCATGCAGGGCCTTTCCTGCCTTAACTGCCATAATTTCAGCGAAAAAACACCAAAGATGATCACGAATGAACGGTGCGTGCGCTGTCACAAGAGTCTTGGCGAAAAAAATGTCATGTCAGGCCTGAAGTGCTTTGACTGTCATCATCCGCACGGAAAGATTAAGCCTTCGAGCCAGGACTGCCTGAAGGATTGCCACGGGAATGAGACTAAGGTCGGCCAGCATAACCTGCATATGACAAAAGCAGGCTTACAATGCCTGGATTGTCATAAGGCACACTCCTGGACCGTCGGCCGGGAACAGGCGAGAACACTTTGCACAAAGTGCCACAAACTCAAAGACCCTGCAACGTTCATTTACTGACCGATAACGGAGCCGGCTGCAACGTGCCATTCCTGCCGGCATGCGGGGCTGCCGCGATGCTTTCCCCTGAACGCGTATAACAGCACAGGTTTACGGCTCCTGCCTGTCCCGAGCCACCACGCCAGGCTGGCTTTTGCCTTGATGGTTCCAAGCGATTTATTGAGTTGACATAAACGGTTTGTTCTGTTTAAATAGCTTGCTATTTGTAGTTTTAGCTTTCTATAAATACAAAAAGGGCGATACGTTTTAAAAATCCTGGGGAGGATTTGAAGGGTTTTTTGCGTGCTTTTACAGAATGCGTTTTCCGCTATTCGTTAGTAATAGCTATCACATATGTAAGAGGTGCCTATGTTTCAAAGAATGGTTTTTTCTGCCGCCGCACCCTTGCTGCTCCTCATCCTCCTCTTTCCCTCTTCCGGCTTTTCTGAGGATTCAGCAAGCTGCATCTCCTGCCACGGTTCTATGAAGGGTAAGATCAAAGCGCAGAATGGCGCCATGATCGAACTGAATGTGGACGCCGAGAAATTCAAGGCTTCAGTGCACGGAGCACTGACCTGTACCGAATGCCATGCAGCGTTCGCCGGTGCTGCCCATGGAGCTGCAGGGACATCGCTGCCGTCGAATCTGCTGTCGCTCTCGGCGAAACTATCTGCCAAGTTCAAGGCCGATGCGGTTGCCGGAGCAGCCTGCATTAAGTGTCACGAGGAAACATATCAAAAGGTCATGGCAAGCGTCCATGGAAAGAATATCATCGAAAAGAAAGAATCAGACGGCGCGCTCTGTATAGACTGCCACGGCTCACCGCATTACATTACCAGGGTAAAGGACGGGAACTCTCCCATGAGCAGGAAATATCAGGTAGAGACCTGCCTCAAATGCCATGCGGACAAGGGCATCATCGAAAAATATAAACTGGAAGAAAATGTCATGGACAGCTTCAAGGAAAGCTTTCACGGCAGAAAACTGCATCTCGGACATACCAGAGCCCCATCCTGCGCAAGCTGCCATAATGCGCATGACATAAAGACCAAAACAGACCCGACATCGCCGGTCTTCGGCAGGAACAAACTTGAAACCTGCGGCAAGTGCCATAAGGGCGCAAATGAGAAATTCGTGCAGGCGATCACCCACAAGAAACCGGGGCCAATTCCGCACTATGGCGAAAAGCTCCTGATCCTGCTGACCATAGGAACGTTCGCATTCATTGTTCTTCATGTTCTGCTTGAAGCCTTTGCTGACATCAGGGATGCGATCTTCAGGAAAAAGGAGGGAAAATAATGAGCGAAATGAACGGATCAACAACAGAGATTCCCAAAGAGATTGAGCGGTTTAATATCATTTTCAGGATACAGCATGTCGTAATGTTCACCACCTTTCTCCTGCTCAGTTTTACGGGCTGGGGACTTAAATATGCACACGATCCCGAGGGACTTTCGAGCATATGGATACGCATCTGGGGCGGAGCCGACATGGCAGGGCTGATACACAGGATCGCAGGGGTCACCATGCTGATCGACTTTATCTGGCATGTGATCTACCTCGTGTACCTGTTTGCAACCGGGCAGATAAAGATGAGTACCAAGACAACGGTCATTCCGCTGCCGAAGGATGTATTTGACGTTATTAAGAACTTTATGTACTTCTTCGGTCTTTCCAAAGAAAAGGCCAGGTTCGGCAAATTCTCCTACGCGCAAAAATTCGACTACTGGGCGGTTTTCTGGGGCATGTTCATCATAGGCTCCTCGGGATATGCGCTTGCCTTTCCGATGCAGGCCACCTATATCATCCCCCAGTTCGCAACAGGCTGGATATGGGAACTTCTCGGACTGATGCACAGCGATGAGGCACTCCTTGCCATAGTCTTCATCCTGTTCTGGCACTTCTACAATGAGCACTTAAAACCGGAGGTGTTTCCGATGAGCTGGATCTGGATCACCGGCAAAATCTCGACAGAACAACTGAAGCACCATCATCCGCTTGAGTATGAACTCCTCTTCCCTGATGAAGCGAAGAAAGAGAAGAAAGGATAGGAGGGGACATGATACGGATACTAGCGATCATTTCGATGCTTCTGACGCTTGCAGGCTGCAAATTTAAAGGGAACGTAGAGACAAAATATGAAGAGCCCCAGTCACCGGTCATAGCGTCCCTGAAGGACTCCGGACTGCCGTGCTTCAATTGTCATTCCTACGATAAATATGCCCAGGATAAGGCAGGCTTGTTCTCGCACGCAAAACACAAGAGCCTCGGTGTGCACTGCAATCAATGTCATATCATCAAGGACCACAAGGAATCAAACGTTGATAAGAATGCCTGCAATACCTGTCACAAGCTCACAACGTTCTCCTATGTTTCGTCGGGCATGCCGGTGAATTTTTCACATCAGAACCACACGAATAAATTTAAGTGCAGTGAGTGCCACCCCCAGGTCTTTCTTATGAAGAAAGGCAGCACAAAGCTGACCATGGAAGAGATGTATAAGGGCAATTCCTGCGGCGTCTGCCATAACGGCAAGAAAGCCTTTGCAGCGACAGCCTGTGCCAAGTGCCACAGCGGCATGACCGCATTCAAAAAGGCGGTCACCTATCCTGCAAAGACCATGTCTGCCGTTACTTTCGGTCACGAGATCCACACTGCCATGTTCAAGTGTGATGATTGCCACGCAAAGACGTTCAAGTACAAAAAAGGCGGCTCAGGAATGAAGATGGATGACCTTTATCAGGGGAAGTTCTGCGCGACCTGCCACAATGGCCAGTCAGCTTTCAGTATCAACGACTGCCAGCGCTGCCACAAGTAATGTAATCGTAAGGCTGGAAGCAGTCCAACTGCTTCCAGCCCCTGTTTTATCTGCCGTAAAGCGGGTCTGATGCTCAGGACCCGAGTCGAAGAAATCGATTCAACTATGCTTCAGCGGGATTTCAGCCCTCTGCAATACCGAGCTTTTTTATCTTTCGGTACAGGGTTGCCAGGTCAACATCAAGCTCCTTTGCAGAGCTTTCCTTGTTGCCATTGTGTGCCAGCAGGGTTTCCCTGATGATCTGGCTTTCATAGTTTTCGATCTTGTCTTTCAGGGACTGGCTGCCGCGCGTGCCCTGCTGTATCTTTATCCTGTCAGAAAGTTCGGCAAGACCGACCTTATCGTTTGAGGCGAGTACAACCGCTCTTTCGATCACATTCCTCAGTTCCCTGATATTTCCCGGCCACGAATAATTATTCAGCACTGCAAGGGCCTCATCCGTGAGGCCGATGACTTTCTTCCCGTTTTCGCGGGCATACTTCTCGACAAAATGTCTGGCAAGGACATTGATATCTTCTTTTCTTTCGCGCAGCGCAGGGAGTTTAACTTCTATTACATTAAGCCGGTAATAAAGGTCTTCCCGGAAAAGGCCCTTGCTGATCTGTTCTTCGAGGTTCTTGTTCGTTGCCGCGACAATTCTGACATCAACGTATTTTGCCTTTGTGTCTCCGACCGGCAGCACCTCCCCGGTTTCGAGCACTTTAAGTACCTTGGCCTGAAGCGACATGGGCATATCGCCGATCTCGTCCAGGAAAAGTGTGCCTTCATCAGCCATGGTTATAAGGCCCTTCTTGTCCGTTGCTGCGCCGGTGAAAGCACCTTTTTTGTACCCGAACAGCTCGCTTTCGAGCAGATTTTCCGGAATGGCCGAGCAGTTTATCGAAATAAACGGCTTATCCTTCCGCTGACTGTTGCTGTGGACAACCTCTGCGATCATGCCTTTTCCAGTACCGCTCTCACCCAATATAAGGATGCTGCTCCTGGTTGGTATGACCTTTTTCAGCATCTCGAAGATCGCATACATCTGGGGGGAAACACCGACAAACTCCCTGCTTCCGAACTGCTGGCTCAGCTGCTGCCGGAGTACAAGGTTTTCCATGACAATGGATTTATGCTCCAGCAGCCTCTTGACCGTCATCTTGACGTCTTCATTGATGAAAGGTTTTACAATATAGTCGCTTGCCCCCTTTTTCATCGCCTCGACCGCCGACTCGACCGACGCAAACGCGGTCATGATAACTACAATGAGATGGGGGTAGATGACCAATGCCTTTTCGAGCAGCTCAAGGCCGGTCATTCCCTCCATCTTGAGATCTGAAATGACCAGGTCAAACTCCTCTGCCTCGATCTTGCGCAGAGCATCAAGACCATTGAATGCCGTGGCAATGGTATAACCCTCCCGGGAAAGAAGGAATTCGAGCGCACGGCAGATATCCCGTTCGTCGTCAACAACCAGTATTTTGTATTGATCAGCCTTCATGATGCGGCACCCTCACCCTGAATATTGTCCCCCCGTCAGACTTATTCTCCGCGATGATATCTCCCTGATATCCCTTGATAATATTATAGCTGACCGCAAGCCCGAGACCGGTGCCTTTTTCCTTTGTCGTAAAGAAAGGATCAAATATGGCTTCCATATGCTCAGGCGAAATGCCGGGGCCGGTGTCCGAAAAAGATATCTCAACCTCATGCTCGAGCTTCTGTGCCGTGATCTCCAGGGCGCCCTCATTCAGCATTGCGTCAGCAGCGTTCAGAATAATGTTCATGAATACCTGGATCGATTGGGTCTCATTCACCCTGACCTTCGGAAGGTCGTCCGGGATATCAAGCGTGATCTTGATGTCTTTCATGCGCTTGTCGTATTTGACAAGGTCCAGGGTCATGGCGATCAGATCCCGGGCATGATGGTATTTAAGATCACCCATGGTCGTTTTGGAAAAGGACGACATCTGCCGCACGATATCAGTGATCCGGTTGATATGTTTTGCAATAGTATCAAGGCTCTCACGGGTGAATTCGTCATGTTCCATCTCCCTGAGGATCTGCACATACGACGAAATGGAGGTAAGGGGATTGCCGATCTCGTGGGCCACTCCGGCAGAGATACGGGCAAGTGCAGAAAGCTTCTCTGAATGCATCATCTGCTCTTCCATCTTCTTCATGTCGGTAATGTCCTGTATCAGGACAAGGGTGAGCATATGACCGTCAGGTCCGGTAAGCGTATTTGACGTGAACTGGAAGTCCCCTTTTTTCCGGCCGAAATTATGATGAATGACCTCCTGCAGTATCTTGTTGTCGATGATAGCCTTCTGGAGAGGATCATCGCCGTAGATATCGTCAAGGGTGATCTCCTCCTCCTCGCTTTTGCCTATCCATTGCCGGAGCGTCTTGTTTGTCCAGGTAATGCGGTTCTGCTCATCGGCAAGGAACAGCCCGGCCCCGACCGTCTCGACAATGGCATTTAACTTCTCCTTTTCACTGATAAGCTCATCGGTCCTGTCCTTGACCAGTTCTTCCAGGCGGCCGGCATAGTCCCGCAGAACTTCTTTCAGATTGACCTCCTCGGTCACATCACCACTGGAAAGGATAATTCCCGACACATCGCCATGCAGTACCAGCGGGTTGATATTGATATTAATGTACAGCGTCTCATTGGCCCTGGTATAGACATAGTCACGGATCCTCTGGCTGTCGCCTGCAAGGCATTTTTTCAGATAATCCGCGAATACCTTGCGGTCTTTTTCCTCCACAAAAGGAAATATGTCAAAAAAGCTCCTGCCGAGAAGATCCTCTTTCTTCATTGCGCAGAGCCGTGCCTGTGCCGAATTGACAGTCCGTATCATCATGTCACGATCAAGCACCATGATCTTCGACTCAGTACTCTCGAGGATATTTTCAAGATAGTCCTTTGTCTGGAGGATCTCCATCTCGAGCTGCCGCTGTGTTTCGAGATGCCCCGCACGCTCCTGGGCCTTGATCCTCTGGCGGTTCATGACTACAATGCCGAAGGCCGATGCGACCGTGGCTATAAAAATAAATATGACCAGCAGGGAGTGCAGCTTCATGCTCTTTCGTATGCTGAAGGTAACTTCTGAATACGGCGTTGTAACGCAGATGATCCAGGTCATATCAGCTACCTTGGCCTTGGAAAATGCGAGGATCTTGTCTTCGCCATAGGGGGCCACATACGCACTGAATCCCAGGTCCTCACTCCGGAGGATCTTCTTTTCCACATCAAAAGATGCGTGGCACCGGAAACAGGATGCGTCAGCAGAGTAGATATTCTTGCCGACCATCTTCGGCTCGGTCGGATGAAAGAGCACTGTACCTTTTCCATCCATCATCCAGGCATGGCCGCTGGAGCCTTGCCTGATCGGCGCCAAAAACTTATTACTTATGGTATTGAGCATGACATCTACAATCAGCATGCCTTTTCGCTCTGCTGAGCGGCCCACCGGAGCGACAAGAACAAGTTTCTTCTGCTCTGCGATACGATCGAGGAACAGTACCTTCCCATTCTTTACATCATGGCCTGCCTTGTAAAATTCAAGATCATTTCCGGTCAGGGATTCCCCGGAAGAGCTGTATCGGAGCCGTCCCTGGTTATCAATGATCTTCAGGTTGATAACGATCTCCTCCTTCAGCTCCGCAAACGCGGTATTTACGAACTCTTCCATATTCCTGCCATCGAAGCCTCTCTCAGCCAGAAGACTGCAAAAGGCGATAGTCTCTTCTTCGATATGCTCTACATGTCCTTCAATGCTCTTTGCAACCGATTTTGCGATCAGCAGCTGCTGCCGGTTGAATTGCTCTGCCATTTCACTCTGGTAGTTCTGCTGGAAGAAGATATTCAGCGTTATGATGAGGGAGACGATAAAGACGGCAAAGATAAGCAGAAGGATATTCGTCTTCACCGGATTATGACCGTGCCTCCATGGTTAACGGCCATCCTGCCCAGAAACACAGGTGCAGTTGCGGCCGCTGTTCTTTGCCGTGTACAGTGCAGCATCAGCTGCTTCGTTCAGCACTCCTGCAGTTTTATTATGCGGGAACGCTGCAATGCCGCAGCTGAAGGTGATCGAAAATATCTGATTCCTGGCCTGCTGGCTGATCCGGCTGAAATCCTGTCTTATTGCGTCAAGGACCTTCTGAGCGTTAGCGGCATCCATATCCGGGAGTATAACAGCAAATTCCTCTCCGCCGTAACGTCCGATCGTATCGGTCTTCCGAAGCCGCTGCTGCAGAAGACGTGAAAGATTCTTTATGACCTGATCGCCTGTGTAATGTCCATAGGTATCATTGACCGACTTGAAATGATCGATATCGATTATGGCAAACGCAAGATCGGACTGATTCCTCTGCGCCCTTGCAACCTCAATATCAAGCTGCTCTTTTGTCCTTGAATGGTTCAGCAGGCCGGTCAGGCTGTCGCGTATCATGAACCTGCGCAGGATCCTGTACCGTTCGGCCCGTGAAGTGACCGAAGAAACAAGATGGTCCGGCCGTATCGGTTTTGTAAGAAAATCGTCGCCGCCGCGGCCCATGGCAACGAGCTGCCGGTCAACATCCGTTTCAGAGGACAGATATACGATCGGGATGTCAACGTACGTCTCATCCTGGCGTATGACGTTGGCCAGTTCCATACCGCTGCAACCCGGCATATACATGTCCATGAGAATAAGCTCAGGTCTGAAATCGATCAGTGACTCCAGGGTCTGTTCCGGGTCAATGACAACAGATGCTGTCATGCCCGCCTGCTGCAGTACGGTCGCATGATAGTCTGCCAGCAGAGGCTCGTCATCAACGATAAGGATGCGAAAGGGTGCGCGCGGGGTTTTCGTTGTCAGCGCGTCAAGATAGTCCACCAGGCGGCCGACATCCACCGGTTTCGCAAAATAGGCATGTCCCCGGGAACGTACGGCCTGGAGCCGGCTGCTGAAATCAACACGGTCAGAGAGGTAAATAACCGGGATCAATGATCCGTTTTCCTCCTGAAGCCCTGTACTCGCATCGGGTTGGGCATGAAGATCCTCAAGGAATGACAGCTCCATGATAATAAGAAGGGGGGGTGACGTCTTCAGTGCGTTGTTGAGATCAGCAGCAGAACTGAAGGCATCGACCTTGTACCCGTAACAGCTGAGCTGCATTGCCAGGCTGTCGATAAACAGGGAGTCCTTATCGATCACAAAAATCGTATTGACGTCCGGGCGAAGCGGGGAGGGGGCTTGTGTACCCGCCGTCTGAACAGATGGGGAAATAACAGCATCTCCGCAGGCGGCCTTCAGCGCTGAAAACTGTTTGCCGAGCTCGGTAAACAGGCTGTCAGCCGGGACCCCGCTTTCTTTGATGCCCGATCTGAGCACAGCCTCAGTGCTTTTTGACGAGGCACGGACCGCAGAGAAGCCGAAGGTGCCGGCAGTGCCGGCAAGCGTATGAAGTGATCGGGCAGCATGCTCGGCTTTTTGGGGATCCCATGTATCCCGGGACAGACCCTTCAGCGTCTCTTCAAGCGTCTGTAACTTCTCCGGCAGCTGGGCAGAAAAGACCCTCCGCAGCTCTTCCAGCTTTTCCTGGACCTTGTCGCCGGAACGTATCATGACAGAATGAATAGTTCTCCGCCGTTGCAGGCCCAAAGCAACTTTTGCTGCAGCGGCAGCGCCGAACCATATATTTTGTACGCGTAAAGAAAGCTCATAAAGACTGTTTATCCACTCTCCGCGGCAGGATCATGACAGCTCAGAATCCTTGAGTATTTCCTCAACCGACTTCATCTTATAATCACCCCGGGGCAGGTGCTGCATCTCGCCAAGCGTGGTGACGCCGGTAAGGAAAAGCCGCAGTCCCTCTTCAAAGATCATATTCACATTGTCTTTTTCTCTGGCGGTCGTCGCGATCACGTCAGTTGACTGATTCCGGTGAATCAGTTCGCGGATATCCGGGGTGACTGCTATCAGCTCGTACACCCCCTGTCTTCCCCGGTAACCAGTCTTGCGGCACATGTCGCAGCCTTTACCGCGCCGCATGCTGTATTGCTGGGGGTTTTTCAGGATCTCGGTGATGACCTGACCGTCGATGCCGATATCTGCAAGTTCGACCCTGGTTGGCACATGTTCTTCCGCGCAGTTTGTGCAGACCTTGCGGATAAGGCGCTGGTTCAGCGATGAGACCGTTGTTGAAGATACCAGAAAGTGTTCAACGCCGATATCAATGAGCCGTGCGAACGAGCTGGCCGCATTGTCGGTATGGAGCGTTGTAAAAACGCGGTGGCCGGTCAGTGCCGCCTGGGTCGCGATCTCGGCAGTCTCGCGGTCTCTCACCTCACCGATCAGGATGACATCAGGGTCCTGCCGCATGATTGCACGCAGGGCCCTGGTATAGGTGTATCCGGCCGCAGGAATGAGCGAACTCTGGTTGATATATCCGCCTGCCTGATATTCTACCGGGTCCTCTACGGTGACCACGCTGATGCCGACCGAACTGATCTCGTTGATCACGGCATGCAGAGTTGTTGTCTTGCCGCTGCCGGTAGGACCGGTAACGATGTTGATGCCGCTCGGGTGGCGTACGCACCGCCTGTATTTCAGCTCCATGCGCGGCGACATCTTGAGGTCCCTGATGCGGCCGATGTACGCAGCCTTGTCCTTGTCGAAGATCCTCATGACGATCTTCTCGCCGAATATTGATGGGAGCGTCGAGACGCGGCAGTCGAGCAGGTGACCGTCAAAGGTGCCGGTGATGGCGCCGTCCTGGGGAAGTCTGCGCTCCTCGATCTTCATGACCGAGTTGGCAGCGCTCGCCATGACCTTGATCCTTGTCGATACAGAGGGATGCATTTCAGTCGGATAGACCGAGACGACCTCCAGAATGCCATCCACGCGCATCCTCACATAGACTTCCTTCGGGTGCGGATCAATATGGATATCACTCGCCCCGAGCCTGACCGCGGTCTGAAGCATGCCGTTCACCAGCGAGGTCGGGTCTCCCTTCTGCATCGAGAACTTCTCGATCTTGATGTCGGTCTTGATCGCATAGAGCTTTGCAATGCCGCCTTCGATCGCAGCGATCGTTGCCAGCACAGGGTTTACCCGGCATTCCGTGATAGAGGCAACCTCATTGATCACCTCTTCATCAAAGGGATTGGCCATGGCGAGGGTCAGTTCCCTGAGGTCCTCATCGATGATCTGATAGATCGGCAGGACTTTATGTTTCTGGCAGATCTCCAGCGGCAGCACCCGCGAAAGTGAACGGTCAACGATCTGGTAATCGGCGTCAGCAATATTCAGGAAATCGACCCCGAGGTGCTTGCTGAGGGTGTCGAGCATGACATGCTCTGACACGAACTTGAGGCGGACCAGCATTTCACCAAGGGGGAGGGAATGCTCCTGCATCTTCTTCAGGGCCTCTTCGAGCTGCGCTGTGGTGATGATCTTTTTTTCGATCAGGATCTCGCCAAGCTTGGTCGACTCGTTCATCTTCATGACTGCCTCCTGCCCACTGCTGCGCCCTGCAGGATCTTGATGGCATCAAGCCGTGTCCCCGCCATGTTCAGCTTCTGGTCCGCTCGCGTGACGCGAAAGACCTTGGCTACGGTCTCGCTCGGTTTTGTGCAGACAAGGGCACCTTTCTTCTCATTGAATGCCTTGTGCATGGCCATGCAGGCGCCAAGGCCGGAACTGTCCATGAAGGCCACCTTGCTCAGTTCAAGGACCACAAAAAGAAAGTTCTTCTCGATCAGTTTCCCCATCTGGGCCTTGAGATCCTCTGCCGTACTCGCCACAAGGTCCCCGGCCACGTCAGCTACTACGAAATCCCCCTCCATGCTGATACTAATTTCCATCTGCTCCATCCTCCTTCGGGATCATATTTTTTTCGAGTGTAAGTATATTCCTGTCTCCACGATATTCGTATTGCATGGAGTCCACCATTTCAGCGATCAATGCCCTGCCGAATCCTCCCTCAGGCAGTTCTTCGGCAGCGTCGAGATCAGGGAATGCGATGCCGGCTGTCGGGTCGAACCGTTCTCCTGCTGTGCTCATGCGAAAGATGAGGCCCTCCGGTCCGGCGAACAGCTCGACCTCCACTTCTTTGCCCCCTGAATGCTCTACTGCGTTATTCATCGCCTCGGTGACAGCAAGCAGCAGCTCGTTGATGAGCAGCTCTGCTCCGGGCTGCCGATAACGCTCCCTGCAGGCATTATGTACTGCTGCGCGGGCTTCGTCAACATTTTTGAACAGGGGCTCAAATTTCAGGGAAATGATCTTCTCTTTCATCAGCCGGGTATCCTTTTCAGGATGAAAAGGGTCAGATCGTCCGGGAATTCATTGCTGCAGAAACTCCCGACCTGCTGAACGATATGCTCGATCGTGCTGCCAATGCTCCTGTCATCTCCCAGCAGGGCTGCCAGTCCTTCTTCGCCGAATTCCTGGCCGGCCCTGTTCTTCGCCTCGGTAAGGCCGTCTGTATACATTACGAGACTTGTGCCGGGCGAAAAACGGGAAGCAGAGATGTCCCACGTGTCATCAGGGTCCCACCCGAGCACAGAACCGGTCGAGTCTATCCGGGTTACCTTCTTTCCCGCGGTGATGAATACCGGATTATGGCCGGCAGAAACGATCTGAAGTTCATCTGCCGCACGGTCAAAGATGCCGTAGAGCAGCGTCAGGAACATGCCGCTGTCACTTACGATATCGCAGATCATGCGGTTCGCGGTCCTGACGATCTCCCGGGGATCGATCAGGGTATGGCCGAGCGACTGGAGGATACCCTTGCTCACCGCCATGATAAGGGCTGACGAGGTGCTGTGGCCGGAGACGTCGCCGATCAGGAAATGGATCCTGCCGCTGTTCTCCCAGGCATCAAAGAAATCGCCGCCGATCTTGTCTGACGGCCGGTAATATGACCCGACCTCGAACCCGGGAAAGCACAGTTCCCTGGGCAGGATATTCTTTTGTACCTTCTGTGCAAGGGCTTTTTCATTTTCGAGTTTGTCGTTCCTGCGCGCGAGCTCTTCCAGAAGCTGCTGGTTCTGCTTCCTGAGAAAGTGCTTTTCGAGAGCCTTTTCGACCGCGATGCCGATCGTATCCTGGATATTTTCGTCTTTCAGGATATAGTCGCTCGCCCCGGTCTTCAGGGCTTGGATTGCCGTGGTGACCTCACTGTTGCCGGTCAGAATAATGATCGGCACATCAGCACCGGCATCCCGGATGGCCTTTATCAGTCCAAGACCGTCCATCTCAGGCATGTTCATGTCCGATACAATGAGGCCGATACTCCTTTCGGCGTTGAACATCTGCAGCGCCTCGGCGCCGTGTTCTGCTGTCTCGACAGCGTATCCTTCCTCCTGCAGGATCATGGCGATCATTTCCCGCACGAGCGGATCATCGTCCGCCAGGAGTATTCTTACCTGTTCAATATTCGTTTTCAGGGGGTCTTTCCTTTCCCGATCAGGTTCTGCACGGTGTCAACCAGATTGCCCTGATCAAATGAGCCCTTTACGATATATGCGTTGGCGCCGACGCTGATGCCCCGGCGTTTGTCCTCGTCCTTTTCGCGCGAGGTCACGATGATGATCGGTACGTCCTTGTACGTGCTGTCTGACCGCAGCCGTTTAGTGAGCGAAAAACCATCAAGCCGCGGCATCTCCACATCAGTGATGACCAGATCGTATTTCGATCCCCCGGCGATCTCGAGCGCCTCCATGCCGTCGCCTGCGATCGTCACCCGGTATCCGTAAGCCTCCAGGATGCTCTTTTCGATCTCCCGCGTGTTGACAGAATCGTCCACGACCAGGATATTGATCTCCCGCCCTGCAGCCTCTTCTGTCTGGCTGCCCTGCAGCACCATTCTTACATTTCTGGCGGTCTCCATGACTGCCGGCATGTTCAGGATGTTGATGATCTCGTTCTTTCCTGTTATGGTGACGCCTGAAACGAGCCTGACCCGTTTCAGGTGGTCGGGCAGGGACTTGATAACCATGTCCTCCTCGTCCAGTACGCTATCCACCATGAACCCCATCTTCTCGGCGCCGACCTGCACGACAAGCACAAGGAGCCTGTCCTGCTTCTTATGCCCGCTCCGGCAGATCTTCAGCACATCTCCCATTTCAGCGATCGGGATGAACTCCTCGCGCAGCCGCAGGGCCTTCCGGCCGACGACATCTATTATATCTGCTGCTGCAATATTGATGATCTCGGTCACATAGTGTGTAGATATGCCGTACTTCATCCCCTGGCAGGAAATGAGGAGGATCCGCATGATCGCAAGCGTCATCGGCAGCCTGATCGAGAAGGTGGTCCCCAGCCCTTCCTTGGTACTGATATGCACGGTCCCTTTCAGATCTTCGACGATGTTCCTTTTTACCACGTCCATACCAACGCCCCTGCCCGATATGTCCGTGATGATCCCGCTTGTACTGAAGCCCGGCAGAAAGATCAGGTCCAGCAGCGCCGGTTCCGGCATGCTGTCGAGCGTTGCTGCATCGAACAGCTTCCGGGAAAGCGCCTTTTCCCGTATTTTCGTTGTTGAAATTCCTCTGCCGTCGTCGAGGAGTTCGATAACAATATTGCCTGCATCATAGGCAGCAGACAGGTGTACGCGGCCCTTTTTCGGTTTCCCGGCATCCTTGCGGCCCTGCGGTTCCTCGATGCCATGATCGATCGAATTTCTGAGCATATGCAGGAGGGGATCGCTTAATTTCTCTATCATTTTCTTATCAAGCTCGATCTCGTTTCCGTTGACCTCAAAGTCCAGATCCTTGCCGAGGGTATTCGCAATGTCGCGCACGAGCCGGTGCAGAGGGTCAAAGACCGTGGAAAGAGGTACCATCCTGAGCATCAGGGCCTTTTCCTGGAACTCGGCAGTAAGTATGTCCTGCATCGTTTTGTCCTGCCTCATGACAGAGAGGAGCTGTTTCAGCCCCATATGCAGTGACCGGGCATTGGCATGAGATTCACCATCACAGACCTGAGCACAAATGTCCAGTGTCCGCTTTGCTTCACGCTCCAGGACGCTGAGGTCACGGATGCGCTGCTTAAGCTTGTTCTGGTGTGATACGACCTCACCCATCAGACGTATCAGATCGTCGAGCTTCTCAGACTTTACCCGAATGCTCTCGGTTGACGCTGCCGGCTTTGCCGGCTCACCGGTACACGGCCCGATGCTCTCTGCATGGCCCCCGATCATGGCAACGTGATCAGGTGCTGCCTCAGCCTTTTCCGGCGCTGTACTGACAGGGCAGAGAGACCCGCTCGAAAATCCGCCCTCAGCAGCCCGGCCAAGGTCCTCGCAGAGGGAAACATTGTCCATACTGATCTCCTCGCCAAGAGACAGCTTCTCTATCATTGCGGCCAGCGCGTCAGCACATCTGAACAGAAGACCTGCAAGTTCCGGTGTAGAGGCAATCCGTTTTTCGCGCAAGGCCCCGAGCGCATCTTCGAGCTTGTGCGCCACATCGGTAATAGCGGTCAGCTTCAGCATACGCGAAGATCCCTTGATCGTGTGCGCCGCCCGGAAGACCGCGTTGATGTTCTCCTCATCGCCCGGGTTCTTCTCAAGCTCAACGAGTCCCCGGTTGAGTGCCTCGACATGGTCCCGGGCCTCTTCTGCAAACCGGGCGATGAATTTTGCGATATCAAAAGCCATCTCGCCCTCCCTAGACCCTGGCACGCTTCAGGGCAGCGAGATGGTGTCTGCAGAGATGAACGACCTGCTCTACAGGGGACGAAAGAGAAAAGAACGTAAGCCCATGATCAGAAAAACCTTTTTCCTGCAGCAGTTCTATCACGATCTCGAACTCGAGGCATGCACGCTGGCGGTCGCCCTCAAACCGGTAGATCTCGGCGAGATAGAAATGGGCAAGCCAGCAGGACGATTTGACATACAGGGCATCCTTGAACCGCTTCTTTGCCTGCATAAGTTCGCCGCGGTTTTTGGCGATAACACCGAGCAGGAGGTGTCCCTCAAGACACCACTGGTCAAGCTCCATGGCGCGGCAGCAGGCTTCTTCCGCCTCGTCGAGTCTCTGCAGGTTGAGCAGGATGCCGGCCTGCAGCATGTAGGCCTTGAGGTAAGAAGGCTGAAGGCTGATAATGCGTTCCGTAAGCTGCAGCGCCTCCTGGTATTTCTTGTCTTCAGCAAGCGCCAGTGCGCTGTCGAAGAGCCTGTGCGGTTCGTCCTTCTTTCGCACTGCCGCGTATGCTGTTTTGGCTGCTGATGCTCCTGCATGGCCCCGGACAGGCAAGGCAACAGACCGGTGGCGGTCATGGTGCGGTTTTCTTCTCTCCTCCAACTGTATTTCAAGGCCCTTTCCGTACAGAAAGACACCTTCCTTTTCAATAAGCGGGAGGACCCCGATATTATGAACAAAGGTCTCTGCAGAGCTCAGAAAGAGATAACCCTTTTCGTTCAGCATGTGTGCCAGGTTCCTGAAAATGCGCTGCTGTGCATCAGGCTCGAAATAGATCGATACGTTCCGGTAGAAGATGATGTCGGCATTTCTGACCTGGTCAGGACACGCATCACCAAAGAGATTCATACGCAGGAATTCGACCCCTGCTTTCACCGAATTGCTGATCCGGCAGCCGTTTTCCCCTTCATCGAAAAATTTCTTTCGAATATGCTCAGGCACACCCCGGAAGGAATGCTGGGAATACATGCCGGTCCTTGCCCTGGCGAGGGCCTCTTCGTCAATATCAAAGCCGATGATCGAAAACATGCTGCTGAATTCCTGGCCGTACGCTTCGGCCAACGCCATGGCGATCGAGTACGGCTCCTCTCCTGTAGAACAGCCGGCACAGACGATCCTGATCCTGCGGCCTTTTGTCATTGACGATAGTTCAGGGACCAATGTTTCCGTAAGCAGTTTGAAGTGCTCAGCTTCCCGAAAAAAGTAGGTCTCCTTCACGGTGATAAGGTTCACGAGCCGGTTAAACTCCTCCGGCTCACAGCAAAGAAGGTTCAGGTATGCTTCACGCGACAGTATGGCACGCTCGGACAGCCTTGTCTTGATCCCTTCGGCCAGAATGGCCTCACGGGAATCTTCGAACGACAGTCCGCACTTTTCCCTGATCAGGGATTTGAACGGCGTCAACTGCATTGGCCTGTCCATGCTGCGGAAGTTCCGGCTTGAATTGCTGCCCTGACGATCTCATTGCTGATCGCTTCCAGCGGGAGCACCGTGTCAATGCTGCCGTGCTCGATAGCGAGCTTCGGCATACCGAAGATGACAGACGTCTTCTCATCCTGGGCGATCGTCCAGCCTCCGGCCTCCCTGATCTCTGCTATCCCGGCAACACCGTCATTCCCCATGCCGGTGAGGATCACGCCGATGGCCCTCTTTCCGAACGACACGGCTGCTGACGACAGCAACATATCGCATGAAGGCCGGTATATGTCCCTTGCATGCCGCTCCACAAAGACGATCCTCTTTGAACTGTTGATGCGCATATGATTTTCCGGCGGGCAGACATAGGCTGTACCTGGTCTGAGATACTCGCCGTCTGAAGCCTCTCTGATCTCGATCCGCGACAGCGTTCTGAGCCATCCGACCAGCCCGTTCACAAAGCCGTCAGAGATGTGCTGGGCAATCACGATCGGCAGAGGGAACTGTTCGGGCAGCTGCGACAAGATGACCGAAAGCGCATCAGGCCCGCCTGTTGAAGAGGCAATGGCAACTACCTGGTCCGAGAAATTTCCGCTGAGCCCAGGGATCTCCGGTCCGGCCGAATGGCGCTGTCCTGCCCTGCCGGTAATGTGCGAAATGACATTGACCCGGGAGATGAGCTTGAGCTTTGCCACGAACTCCTGCGAAGCCCCGAAGTTCAGTTCAGGCTTCAGCACAATGTCGAGAGCACCCTTTGAAATGGCAGCATATGCGGTCTTTGCGTCGCCGCGCGAGGTGACCACAAGGATCGGCACCGCCTTTTCAGCCATGATCTTTTCGATCGCCTGGAGACCATCCATAACAGGCATTTCGATATCCATGGTCACAACGTCCGGATGGAGGATACGGGCCTGTTTCACGGCCTCGAGGCCGTTTGAGGCCTCGCCTGCAACTTCCATTTCCGGGTCAATCTCAATGATCGCCCTGATCAGCCTCCTCACGAGGTCGCTGTCATCGGCAATGAGAACACGTACCTTCTTCATAACAGCTTAGGTATTGACCTCTTTCTGGTGCAGCATGTCGCCTTTATACCCGACTTTTTTCAGGATCTGCGAAAGGCTCTCGGACAGGGCAGCAAGCTGAAAGCTTATGGTGCCGAGCGATTCAACAGATGCAGAGGTTGTGTTCGCGCCCTGCATGATCTCGCGCAGGGCGATCACGACCTGGCTGTTCGCTGTCTTCTGCTGCTGCGTGGAAAGTGATATCTGCTTGGCAGAATCCATGGTCGTATGCGCCGCCTCAACAATATCGGAAAGAAGTCCGGCTGTCTGCGATGAAAAATCCATGCCCTGCTCGATGCCCCGCGAGCTTTTTTCCGAGGCAACGGCCAGGTTGTTCACCGCCTCCTGGATCTCGCTGATCTTCCCTTCGATCTCGCCCGTGGACTCTGTAACGCTGTCTGCAAGCCTGCGGATCTCGGCCGCCACTACGCCGAAGCGCTTTCCTGCCTCGCCCGCGCTCGACGCCTCAAGCGCAGCATTGAAGGCGAGCAGCTTCGTATGATCGGCTATGGAGTTGATGATCTCCATGACCTTCGAAATTTCCCTGGACTTCTTGCCGAGATCAAGGATCTCACTGGCGCTCTTCTGGCTGTCCCCATGGATCTCGGCCATCTTCATCATCATGGACTCTATTGCGGTGGCGCCCTTTTTTGTGTTCTCCCAGGTCGTCTGTGCAGTGTCCACCACTGCCCTTGCATGTTCTGCGATCTGGGTTGATGAGGCCGAGAGCTCCTCTGTCGTTGAGGTGATCTCTGATATGGATGCAGACTCATCGGCAGAGATCGCAGCATACTGCTCTACGGTTATGGAGAGCATGCCGGCGCAGGACTCCATATCTTTTACCACATCAGATGCCTTTTCGATATTGTCATAGAACCGCTTCTGGACACGGGTGATCATATATCCTGTGCAGAGAAGAAGAAGCACGGAAACCAGGACTGCCCTCCTCAGAAAGATCCAGGATATTTCCGTTGAAACTGTCCGCTCTCTGGCCAGGATCCCGTCTCTGTCCATGGTCTGCCCGACGGCTGTATTGCCATTACCCTGCAGGACCTGTTCATAGGCCCTGATATGTTTTTCTCCGCTGCTCCTGATCACAGACAGGGAAATAAGCATAAAGGCGGCGATGGCAAGGACCAGCGGAAGTATAAGCAGCAGCATGAGCTGGTTTTTTGATGTCGCAGTGTTCTTGAACAACATTAATTTACTCATCTAGTATTCTCTCCCTCTCTCTTAAGCGGTTGGAACCGCCTTGCATGATTTCCGGTCTTTCAGCCGGTATAGATCAATGAGCAGAACTACCTTGTCTTCGTGTAAAACCAGGCCCCAGAACATGCGTGGCCCTGCAAAACTGGAAAGGGCCTCCGGCATGGGCTGTATGGCCCTGATCGGCACGGTAATGATCGCATCGAGCCGCTCGACCCCCAACCCGTAAACCCTGTCCTGCTCCTCGTTCCTGAACAGGATAACGGTGGATGGGGCCGAAGAGGTCTCTTTTTCCAGCCCGGCCATTTCGTCCAGCCTGCAGATGGATACCCCCTGCTGCTCAGCCTGTTCAGGCTTCAGGATGCTGTCGACCTGGACCGTGTCAACAGCCATGTTCATGTCAGCTGCGCTGAACATGAGGAGTTCCATCTCTTCGGGGATAGTGTCTGCCCCTCTGCTCCCGCTAGTCATCATGGCTCGCCAGTTTTTTGAATAAGCGGCCTATGTCGAGTATCACGACGCTCCTGCTGTTATAGGTTATTTCACCGGTCACCAGCTCCTTCACTGCTCCGTCGAGGGTGGAGAGGGGCGGTTTGACCGAGGCCAGCGGCAGATCCATGACATCGAGTACTGCATCCAGAAGGATGCCGGAGCGCATGCCGGCCTTTGAGGTTATGGCTATCCGGCTGGCCGCAGTGCTGATGCTGTCCGGAATGCCGAGGAATTTGTTAAGGTTGATGACAGACTCGATCTCTCCCCGATTGTTGATAACGCCGGGAATGAAATCCGGCGCACCGGGGACAGGGAATATCTCCATGAGCGGCAGGATCTCCTTCACATCAGCGCCGGGAAAGGCGTAGTGACCGTCACGGAGCAAGAAGATCACGAGCTTCAGGTTCTCCGCCTCTACATCGACGGTTGCCTCTTTTCCTTTCCGCTTTTTCAGCTCCTCGAGGATCAGTTCATATCGTTTTTTTTCATCCATGGTTATCTGTCAGCGATCTCTCTTATAACATGCGTCTGAAGGATAGCATTGCCGGAACAGCAATACTTCTGAGATAGATCAGGGCAATACGGAACAGAGCAGGGTTTCGGTCTGCTATGTCAGAACTGGATCTGGCATCTCTTTGCGCTGCCTTCATCACGGATCCAGAGCAGTATCTTCTTGGAACGGGTACACCACTCCCTGACGTCCTTTTCGAAGGTCGGGCAGTCTGCCAGCGTCTCCAACACATCTCCTGCATGCATCTTGACGGCCATAGCAGTTATCTTCAGTGTCGGCTGCGGGCATTTCAGGCCGCGTGCATCAAGTGTCTCAATTGTCATAATGCTTTCCCCCGTGTTTTTCTATACTATACAAGATGTTATGGGAATTAGGCCGGTATTTTCAACGGCCCCAAAACCCTTACCCTGTCGACCAGCTCTGTCATAAGTTTCACAAACTTGTCAGCCTCTCCGGCAGAGACAAAATCGAACCTGCACCGCTCTTCTCCTATGCCGAAGGGCGCAAGCATCTTCAGCAGCATCCGGTACCGCTGCACTGCCCGGTAGTTGCCTTCCTTATAGTGGCAGTCACCCGGATGGCACGCAAGGATAATGACACCGTCAGCCCCCTTTTCGAACGCCTTCAGCACAAACTGGGGGTCTATCCTGCCGCTGCACATCACCCTGATAACATTGACATTGGGAGGATAGGGGGTCTGGGCAGTCCCTGCCTTGTCTGCACCTGCGTAGGAGCACCAGTTACAGAGGAACCCGATGATCTTCGGCTCAAAAACAGTGCTGCCTGCGCTCATCTCAGCACCTCTGTGATCTCGGCAAGGATCTCTTCATTGGTAAAGTGATTGCCCCTGATCGAGGCTGAGGGACAGGCAGCAACACAGGTGCCGCATCCCTGACAGAGGACATCGCTGACAACTGCCGCATTTTTTTCTGTATCAAAGGATATCGCCTTGTACGGGCATACGCTGACGCAGACCCTGCAACCGGAGCAGCGGTCATCGTCAACCACAGCAATGATCGGCTGCAGTTCGAGCTTTCTGCCGGCAACCAGTCCGGAAAGGATATATCCGGCAGCTGCCATGCCCTGGTTCATGGCCTTCTGAATATCCATCGGCGACTGGCAGGTCCCGGCCAGAAATACGCCCTTGATCTTGGACTGGGCAGAATCGAGCCGTCCGTGCAGTTCCGCAAAGAATCCGGAGCGGTCCTGAGCTGTTTCCAGTATTTCCCCGAGCCTTCCTGATTCTTCGGCCGGGATGACTGCCGGGCAGAGTATTACCATATCCGCATTGACGCTCCCCGTTTTTCCGGAGATATCCTTATATTGGATAACATTGCCTTTTTCATTGTCAGCAACAGACAGGTCTTTTATATCTGCATATCTGATAAAGACTGCATGGGGGTTCGACCGTGCATGATGGTACAGACCGAACTCGTCCTTGCCCGGGATCACCAGTTCCTTGTAAAAATGATGGACCTTTGTCCCCGGCATCTTCTTCTCGATGATATGGTTAAATTTGAAGGCATACTGGCAGCATATTCCGGAGCAGTATTCTTTATGGTTGGCATCAAGGCTTCCGACGCAGTGGATGATCGCAACGCTCGATGGGGTCTTTCCGTCTGCTGTCCTGATCTGACCCTCAGTCGGCCCGTTCGAAGCCAGGATACGCTCAAACTCGGCGCTGGTGTAGATGTCGGGGAGCTTCTTGTACCCGAGTCCGGGCAGCTTTGTGCAGTCATAGAGGTCTGAACCGACAGCCACGACGATCGCCCCGATGTTCCTTTCATATATCTTTTCGCTGTCGTCAAATATGATCGCCCCTTCAACCGGGCAGGCCTCCTGACATTTCCTGCATGCGCCGCCCTGCAGACGGATGCAGAGTTTCTGATCGATGAAGGGGACATTCGGCAGGGCCCCAGCAAAGGGAAATGAGATCGCCTTGCGTTCGCTTAAATTGAAGTTGAACGTATTCTTTGCGCTGATCGGACAGGGTTCGACGCATTCTGCGCAGCCGATGCAGACATGCGGATCTGCATAGCGCGGTCTCTGCGTAATTTTGGTAACAAAGTTCCCGTAAGAACCGACAACCCCAGTCACTTCTGCCATGGTCAGCAGTTCGATATTCTGAGCATGCTCGCCATGCAGTATCTCACCCATGAGCGGTTCGAGCATGCAGGGGCCGCATTCCATATCAGGGAAGAGCTCTTCATATCTCACCGGCATGCCGCCGATGACCGGGGATTTCTCTACTATAACGACTTTTCTGCCGGAGGCTGCGATGCTCAAAGCGGTCTTCAGCCCGGCAGGACCCGCGCCGATCACCAGCACATCCGGACATATATCGATCTCCTTTTTTTGCAGGGGATCGTGCAGCCGGACCCGGTTCACGGCAGAACGGATATGCCTGCCTGCCTTTTCAGTGGCCTTGTCTTTATCTTCGGTGACCCAGGCGATCTGCTCGCGGACATTCACCATCTGCATGAGATAGGGATTCAGACCTGCCCTGGAGAGCATCCGCATAAAGGTGTTCTCATGCTCTCTGGGTGTGCAGGCCGAGACCACCACCCGTTCAATACTGTTTTCTGCAAGGTCCTTCTCTATTATTCCCTGGCCCTCTTCTGAACACATAAAGTCCACGACCTTGAAATGAATGCCGGGGTCATGTTCAGCCAGGCCTTCTCTGACGACATCGGCATCTATCTTCTCAGAAATATTTGTCCCGCATTTACAGAAATAGACACCTGTCTTCACGGCAGCTCCTTTTGGCAGATCTTAAGCTCGCTCAGTATCGCATTGACCGCCACAGGTACAGCACGCTCTACCTCATCGGTAAGTTCTTCTCCGAACGAGGTGACATCTGCTGCTTCTATGCCCCAAATCTTTATCCTGGCCGGCAGATGCATGCCGAGCATCCTGCCGAGTTCCAGTGCGGTCGAAAGATTCGTATCATGCGTGCAGACCATGTTCCTTGTGCTGCAGAGCTGGTCCGGCTCAACTTCGCTCACCGTTCCGGGACAAGAGCTGCCGGTCACCATGGCGTCAACAATGCAGGCACGGTCGTACCCGGTCATCGCGTCCATCAGCCTGATGCCGCCTGCATAGAGCTCTTTGATATCAATAGTATCCCCTATCCCGTCGGTTTCCCGGTGATCGAGCTGCTCCCTGATGGCTCGGGACACCTTAACTCCGACGCTGTCATCAGTAAGGATCGGATTGCCAAGCCCTATAACCACGGTCTTCATCATGATGCTTCCCTCTGAACGGTCCTGATGATCTCGCTGCTGCTGTTCCTGATGATCACCTTCAGCGGCATCTGGCCGGGCAGGAAATGGGTGGCGCAGGAGAGACAGGGATCATACAGCCTGAAGGCCATCTCGATCCTGTTCAGCATGCCTTCTTCGATGATCTTGCCTTTTGAAATAAGTTTTTCGGCAGCCCGCTTGATCGACATGCTCATAGGCGCATAATTGTTTGTTGTGCCGACGATCAGGTTCACAGCGGTCAGCACGCCCTGCTCGTCACTCACATAATGATGCGTAAGCGTGCCGCGAGGCGCCTCGACAGATCCGATGCCGACCCCGGCTATCCTCTGCGGGATGGTCCTTACATTAGGCGAGGTCAGCTCAGGGTCCTGGCTGAGCTCAAGCATACGCTCGGACGCATAGAGCAGTTCGATCAGCCGCGCCCAATGGGTTGCCAGCCGGTGATGGATCGGCTGGTACCTGCCATTCACCTTTTTAGAGCCGAAGGCCCCGAACATGCGCTCGAAATGCTCCTGGGCCAGCGGGGTTGCCATTGAGTCAGAGACATTCAGCCGGGAAAGAGGCGTTGCGATGTACACACCGCTCTCCATACCGTCCACAAGCCCTTTCCAGCCGACATTCTTCAGGTACGGGAATTTCAGATAGGTCCAGGGCTCTACCCGCTCTGCAATATGCTTTGTATAATCAGCCGCAGGATATTTGGCGAACTCCTTTCCTTCAGGGTCCACGATCCTGATCATGCCGTCATAAAAGTTGCCCCGGTTCTTGTTATCGACCGTGCCCATATAATAGGTCTTATGCAGATAGACATCTGAAGTGACCAGATCGAGATACTGCGGATTCTTCAGCACAATGTCATCGAAGATCTTGAGGGAGAATAAGGCAAAGTCGATATTCTTCTTTGCGATCTCCTCGATCTCTTTTCGTTCAACTTCTGAAACAGATTTGGACCAGCCGCCCGGAAGTCCTCCGGCAAGATGTACACCGCGTCCGCCGAGCTTCTCAATAACATGATGATTGCGCGCCCTGCAGTCGATCACCTGTTTGCCGATGTCGAGCCCGACCTTTCTGATAACACCGAGTATATTTCTTTCAGAAGGAGGAGCATCAGGGCCTATGATGAAATCAGGACCGCCCAATGCATAAAAGTGCGTTGTGTGATCGGTTACGTAAAAGGCCATGTACAGGAGTTCCCGTATCTTTTTTGCAGCAGGCGGCGGCTCGGCATTAAAGAGCATATCCAGAGCCTTGACCGAGGCCATATGGTGGGCCTCAGGACAGACGCCGCAGATCCTGTTCGTGATCACCGGCATCTCTTCAGCCTGTCTGCCTACGCAGAATTTCTCAAAACCCCTGAGCTCAGGCACCTGGAAGTAGGTATTGGCAACATCTCCCTCTTCGTTCAGGAAGATCTCGATCTTGCCATGTCCCTCAAGACGGGTAATAGGATCAATACTGATCTTCTTCATCCGGTCCTGCCTTTCAGTATTGACCCCGGAAGACTGTATTTGTAGAACATGCCTGCATAATCAGGGATCGAACCGAGGACCGCATCGATCCTTTGATAGATCTCCTCTTCTGCCAGTCCTTTCGTTTCACCAATGTCAATGACCGAACCGAGCGCGGCAACCATTTTGGCACCCTGATCGAGCACTCCTTCAGGCGGGCCATAGCAGCCGGTGCAGGGCATGTTCACTTTTGGGCAGAGAGCGCCGCAGCCATCGCGTGTGGCAATGCCCATGCAGATCACCCCCTGGTCCAGCAGGCAGGGTTCCCGTTCCGGGATAATCTCATATGTCCTATATAAGCGGGATATCTTCTTGTCCTCTCTTTTTCTGTCGCATTCATTGCAGACAGCAGACCTTCCGGCCCCTACGACACTGCCTTTAGGCGGCAGGCTGGCGCCGGCGATCACCGCGCTTACCACGTTCCATATCTGGTGCGGCTCAGGAGGACATCCGGGGATGAAAAAATCTACATCAGTCACCTGGGCAAGGGTCTTCACCTTGTCGTAAAAAACAGGGAGAGTTAGTGTACCTTCCGGGACCGTTGTCTCGGGCTGAGGGATGATCCTGCCGGGGTTTTCGATCGAGGGATTATCGAGAAACACGGTATTCATCAGCGCGTCTTTGGTCTGAAGATTGGCGAGGCCGGGGATGCAGCCCTCGGTTGCGCATGAGCCGAAGGCGATAAGGATTTGGGATTTTCTTCGCAGGAGATGCGCCATCTCCTCGTTCTCGGCAGTCCGGATTGCCCCATTAAAGAGCGTGATCGCTATGGCTTTGTCAGGCAGCGCCTCGATGTCCTTCTTCTTGGTATCGAGCAGGCAGGGGCAGAACATGAAATCAAAGGCAGCATCCACGTCCACGATCTTTTCATTGATATTGACGAGCGCGATTTCGCAGCCGCCGCAGGATGCAGCCCAGTACATGCTCAGCTTCGGCTTGTCAGCCATCGATCCCCCTTGAGCAAGGTGTATAAGACCTGCTCATCCTCCGAAAAAAGCAGTTGTGAGCGGCATTTAGCGCCACTGCTGCGTATTGTTTATTCTAGCTACAGGCAGTATTTTGTCAAGGCAAATTAAAGCGGCCGGAGAGACCTAAGTCCCTGTAAATACGGTCTGGTCCAGAAGGCGGGTCCGGCGGCTGAGGGAGCTGGTCGGCAGGGGCTCTGACAAGGTTCCAAACGGGCAGGCAGCGGTAGTTGTACTGAGCGATGATAGATAGTCGAATATATTATCGCGCGATCACTTTCAAGAATCCTCGTGCATCCACAATCTGAACTCCCTTATAGTGTTTCAGAGCGAGGAGGTGATCATCTCCGGATACGATATAATCGGCCTCTCCCTCAATGGCACAAGCGATAAACTTGTTGTCTTCCGGGTCTTTCTTGACTCTTGAGACAGAATACCGGTCTTCGGTCAAGACTGTCCCTTCATATAGAAATGCCGACAAGCCGTCAATTATATCCTCTGAAAGACTATATTTGACGTAGATATAATCTCTGTGCAGGACATTCAAAACCTCATGATTGATCGCAACAGAGGAGACGACCTTGAAGGCCTCGCTTCTTGCAAGGTCGAGAATCTTTCGCGGAGCGCCTTTTGAGGATATGGTCCCGCTTACGAGGATATTGGTGTCAATGACCGCCCTAATTTTTTGCACCGGCCCGCACCTCGGTAATCGCCCTCTTTACGTCATCGGCAACCTCTTTTTCCGAAAAGCGGATATTTTTCTTGCCAAGCTGCTGCAGTGCCTTCCCGAACCTTTCCTGCCATGTGGTGACTTTCTGCTTTTCCAACTTCTTCTTGATGATCAGCTTTTCGTCCTGATCGAGCTGATCGATCATCGATACGAGCTTCTGAAATGGTATCTCCAGTCTCACTGTCTTTGTAGCCATGGCTGCCTCCTTATAGAGCTTTTGTTACATTGTAAGTCTATTAACCCCTATTAATCCATAGCAATGCCATGAGCTAAAAAATCCTTGTAGCTTTTTAAGAAACCAGGATAAGTGCAACGTTATATCGCTATTCAAGCCGTTGCCATATCCACCACTTATTAAATACCATATTGCCGCCTCCCACCCCGGTGTACGCTTCTTCGAGCGCAGCTAGGGAGCCGTCGGCTGTGCGATAAAAGGTGAAGACCGCGCCGATCACAGCAAACGGCCTGTTGCCGGGGTTCTCCACTTGCGGCGGCGGGAACCCGCCGTAAACCATCAATCCGTTGTCCTTGCATTCGTATATATGGGTCCGATAGGTCCACCAGCCTTGCGCCTCATTTCTGAGTGAAAGTTGTAAGAGTGTCTGATCACGGAGCCCGGCCCGAACTTCTATGAGGCCGCTCTGCAGTTTCTGAACCTGGACCCAGCCGGCATCGTCTTTACGATTACTTTTAGCCGGATAGTCTTCGAGCAAGGCGTTATAACGGCTGAGGGCAGCCCATATCTCGCCTTTATGATCGAACTCTCCTGCAAGGTGCCAGGGCAGAATGCGCCGCCCGAGCGGCGGAACGGGCTTGGGCGGTCCATAGGTCACAAACATGAACATCTCTCTGGGGTGTCCGCCGGGTGGATATACAAGTGGTCCCGCCTCATCGCTCACCGCGAGATATTTTCCTGAGATGTCCGGGCAGGTTTGTCCGGGGTCCGGCATCACAATTGCCGGCCAACTGTCTGGGTAAATTGGGCGAGACGAGGTCCATGTTCCGGCGCAGCCGGAAAGCAGGGCCGTAAATAGCAAAGCAGACAGAAGACCAATGTATTTAGTGTTCATCTGATGGGCTATGAACTGTGTTGAATATCAGGAGAAAAGCTCAGAACGCTCCGGTTTACAGGCGGCAGCATGGTTAATTCCCCGACACGGCTTCAACTAACTGCCCGCTTTCATTGAAGCGTAAACCAAGACGGCCTACCCAAAGGTAACCTTCTTTCTCGAAAGGCTCAGATGAAGGCCATGCCTTTTGTGCCGCCTGTACAACCTGGGCACGAGAGGCATTTGGTTTAGCGGATGTCTTTATAATGGCTAAGGCTTGGGAAAGAGCCTGTTGATTTTCCTCAAGCGAAGTCCCTTGGTATGTGAGCGTTATACCGAGATCCAGAACTCTGTTAGCCCAAAACGCGTTTGTTGCGACAAGCGCAATGATGAGCAATGAGATGATGATAGTTGTTCTTTTCACTGCTTAGCACCTTTCTTAAGGCGTCGGTAAGAGGATAGTGAGATTTCTTCCCGATGAATCAGCCGCTTAATTCTTGTCAGTTCCCTTAACATATTTTTTATACAGGTATTCATCAACATCCTCCATGTCAAGATGCTCCTTTCTCAAAATGTCATCCAAGGCTACATATGAAAAGGGAATAGATGTCATATACCAAACAAAGAAAAGAGTAAAACATAGTTTAGCAGACGCTGTTATCAATAAATCCAACCTCAAGCTCAATGCCAGGCTGAACAGAAAAAAAACCATTAAAAAAGACACCGTAAGATATTTATTCATATAGTAATAACTGACGAACACGAATTTGGGAACAATTGCCCTCGTGAACTCAGCGAGTTTGGAACGAAGAGGATAGTCTTCTGGGTAGTTGCCAATAACTTTTAATCTATATATTTCCAAAAAAATACCCTGTCTAAAGAAAAGGCGTTTAATTAATAAATTATTCCAAAAGCTCCTTTCGCTATCATTACTACGGTTTCGAATTGAGTTGTCAAGCAGGCAAAGAATAAAGAGGCCGAGGCATCCGATCCCACCTAGCAAGAAAGATAAATGCATAAATGTGCGACTCCATGCCATTTCAAAACTTCCACTCAGGAGCCCGCATATGATTAGAAAGACGCCAACTTCCCACATGGCGGATAGAACGCTACAAATATATCGCATAATTTGGAATCCTATAACTGATTTATCTTATGCTGAAGGTACATGACGCCGAAAAGGAATGTCCAGAGGCCGGAGGCGAACCCTTCCAATTTTACCTCGGGCCTGATCTCGCGCAAATGGTCACGCAGGATCTTCCGGTATTTGAATCCCATGAAGAGCGATGCTATCCCGCCGATGAACCCCGCAAGATTTCCCAGTCCGTTAAATATTTTTCCGGAACTTTCTTCAAATACGCCGGAGAAGAAGCCGAACATCAAACTGGCGGCCAGAAAGCAGGCAATGGCGATAAGGACCCCTTCTGATATCTTCTCCTGGAGTTAAGCTTATTCATTGCCTCCCGCCTCTTCATGAACCAGACAATGGAATACATGCCCAGGGTCACGATCTGGAGCAGCACGACCATGCAGAGATGGATCTTTGGCAATCCAAAGACCTCTTCTTCGGCAGATGACGGCGGCACTCTCAGGGTCGAGCGGGGCTGCGATACGGGCTGTGCAGCTTGCGACTCCCCCTCATCATATTTCTTCCCGCACTTCTGGCAGTAGATGGCATCCGCAAAGGGTTTCTCAGTGCCGCAGTATTTACAAAACATTTATTCCCCCAAAATCCTAATTGCGATTTAGCTTCCGCCCTCAGCCGGAGCCCCCGGTATCTGGGCACCGTGATAACAGGCTACTATCCAGACGGTCTTTCCTTTGATCCGGTAAAAAAATCGATAGGGCGGCACGATGACTTCGCGAAAAGGAAGGTCAGGGAATTCCGGCAGAACTCTGCCTGACTCGGGAAATTTTTCGAGCCGCTTCAATGCTGTCGCTGCCCTGTCGCGAAATGCCGCTGCCGCAGGCGGATTTTCATGTCTGATATAGGCCAGTGCTGCAAGGAACTGTGCCCGTGCAGAAGGGGTGAAGAGAATTTTCAACGCTGAGGCTCTTTCTGCAGACTATCTGCCTCGGCAAGAATATCGTCAAGCCTGTGGCCTATACCGGCTGCAATCTCCTTTTCACCGGCTGCAATCAGCCGCAGGATCTCAAGCTCATGCTGCGTACGCTCATATTCTTCGATGCTGACCATAACAGCAGAGGCGCGGCCCCGCTGTGTGATAAAGAGAGGCTCACGACTTGTGCTGACACGCTTAACAAGTGCAGTAGCAGCCTGCCGGAGATCGGTGATCGGTACAATACTCGGAATTTTAGCCATTAACACTACCTCCAATCATAGTATTAATGATACTCTTAAGCATGGCCTTATGCAAGCCTGAAGTGAACGGGCCTCATCAATAGTCCTAAAACAGCCCCCGGTCAAGGGAGCGGTACTGGATTGCCTCGGAGATATGGCTCGCTGAAATGGCATCGGCCTGCTCCATATCCGCAATGGTGCGGGAAAGCTTCAGTATCCGTGAATAGGCCCGTGCAGACAGGCCAAGCTTCTGCATTGCTGTCTCAAGGAGATTCACCGCATCCGTGCTGAGCTTGCAGTATTTCTTGATATGGCGGGTCTTCATCTGGCCGTTGCTGTAGATCTTGTCGTTTTTGAACCGGGCAAGCTGGATGTCCCGCGTATGCACGACCCGGTCCCTGATCTTCTCCGAGGACTCTCCCACGTAATCGGTCGAGAGCTCCTTGTACGGGACTGCCGGCACCTCGACATGAATATCGATCCTGTCAAGAAGGGGGCCTGACATCTTCCGCCTGTACCGCTGGACCTGGCCCGGAGCACAGGTGCAGGCATGCTTCGGGTCATTGAGGTACCCGCAGGGACAGGGGTTCATGGCGCTCACCAGCATGAAGGCTGCAGGGTAAGTGATCGAGGCCACAGCACGGGATACCGTGACCTCGCCATTCTCGATCGGCTGTCTCAGGACTTCAAGCACGTTCCTCTTGAACTCCGGCGTTTCATCAAGGAAGAGCACGCCGTGATGCGCAAGGCTCACCTCGCCTGGCTTTGGGACCTGGCCGCCGCCGATAAGTGCAACATCGGATATGGTATGGTGCGGCGCCCGGTACGGCCGCGTTGCAAGAAGCGGCTGACCGTCCCTGAGCAGCCCGGCAACGCTGTGTATGCGCGTTGTTTCGAGCGCCTCTTCAAAGGTCATCTGCGGGAGAATGCTCGGCAGCCTTTTGGCCAGCATGGTCTTGCCCGAGCCGGGAGGTCCGATAAGAAGGACATTATGCCCGCCTGCGGCAGCAACCTCAAGCGCACGCTTTGCATGCTCCTGTCCCTTCACCTCTGAAAAATCCTCTTCGTACGAGGAGAGTTCCCGCATATTGGCGGTGACGTCAACGACATGGGGCAGGATGCTCTTTTCCTGCCGAAGGAAGGCAACCAGCTCCGGCAGGCTCTGGACCCCGATAACCTGCACACCGGAGACGACAGCTGCCTCAGGGGCATTCTCCTCAGGCACGATAAGCCCCTTCAGGCCGAGGTCACGGACCTTTAGTGCCATAGAGAGCGAGCCGCGGACCGGCTTGATCCGGCCGTCAAGAGAGAGCTCGCCGGTGATGACATATCCGTTGACCGCCTCGGGTTCGATCAAGCCTTCAGAGGTTATGATGCCGATAGCGATCGGAAGATCAAAGGAAGAACCTTCTTTCTTCAGGTCCGCAGGCGCCAGATTGACGGTGATCTGCTTGAGCGGGAAATTGAACCCGATATTCTTGAGCGCAGCCCTTACACGGTCGCGGCTTTCCTTTACTGCGGCGTCCGGCAGCCCTACCATGGAAAAATGCGGGAGGCCCCGCGAAGAGATATCAACCTCTACCTCTACCGGGAAAGCCTCAATGCCGATGATGCTTGCGGACAGGACCTTTGAGAGCATTAATTAATATCTCCTTACTTGCTGATTGAGTTTCGATATTCTTCATGACTGAAGATGTTCATTCTCAGTTATCTGCCCTCACCTGCTCAGTGCTTTTCAGATTCTTGAACAGATTGTCGCCAAATTCGAGGTTCCGTGTGTAGTCGGGGTTAAGGAAGTATTTAAAAATTATATAGGCGGTTTTAGAATTCATCGGATCAAAGCGTATTTCGCCGTTAATTTTTCCATACATCGCCCTCATAAGCTTGCCGTCTTTTTCCTCGGAGCGAACACGAAAAATATAATTAGTATCAGCCCCGTAGTCGTCCGTCGGAGCTCCCATACCTTTGCCAACTTTGCTATGAGTGATTATTCTGAGATAGCCATCTTCAGGCGCATATCTTGGAAGCTTAAACATGCTGCCACCCTTAAGATTCTCTTTGACTACTTGAATGCCATCAAATTTGTTAGGGAATGTGACAAACAACTTACTGTGGAAATCATCGCGAGACTTGAATGTCTTTTCAAGTCTGAAAATGAAGTCAGCGTGCCTTCCTTTCCCATAAGGCACAACCCAGTCACATTCCATAAGATCAAAGCCGACTTCCTTGTTGATTATCGGTATTTCAATATCTGGTTTTACGTTACCAGTGTTTCTCGCATACATCGGCACCGGCTTCTTTATCTTTCTCATCACGACCTTAATCTCAGGGTTCCATGGTTGCCATTTGCCCGATTCCTGCTTTGTGAAGCGATATTCACCATGGCTCTTATACCAGCCATCGATATCAACACCATACCAAACATAACCAGTGCTATCTTCTGAGACTGCAAATATTCCATCTTTATCTGTCAAACTGCCAATAGTTTTGTTTACAGTCTTCAACCCCTCAATTGTGAAACTTGCTTTTGCACCTTTTATGGGCAGCCCGTCTTCATCAACTACCTTTAAAGTGACTTTAGCGGTCGGCAAATTGACACCACAGGCTGTACTGCTTAATAGAAATATACCAATAATCATGTATGACATAATGCGTATTGTCTTTGTCATCATTTCAAGCCTCCAACGTCAAGAATTTCAACAAATTTATCAAACAATGTATAGACATAAGAATATGCTGCCTCTCGGGCATCGCCATGTCTCCAATTATCCTCGTTACCTCGACTGCTTGGCCAAAAAATCACATCCTGCCCATTCACTCTTTTTTTTGTCTTGTATGTGGTCTGCATATTGAAATTAAACTTATCAATATCACCTAATATCAATACTTCATTTTTCCCAGCTGCCAACGTCCTCGCGGGAATAGCATCTGCAAGAAGTCGAATCTTATGTTTGGCAGCATAATTACTGCCGCCCAGTTCATCAAACAATGTGGTCTCATTGCCTTTAAGGAAGAAAGGTGTTGCCTTCAATATGTAAGGCTCTATATTATTGGCCTGAACTGCCGGCATACGAACTCTAATTCTGCCGTATTCTGCAGCGTCTACTTCTGCATAATAATCAATCTCATTAAAACCCCATCCGCCATAATTGCTGCCCAATACCGTATTGAAAGTCAGATCGCCCTTTAACTTTTCCTGTAACGCCCATGCATATCTACCTGTTTGCTTAAATATACCTATGTCCAATATGTTTGGTTCGTTCTTATGCATATCTAGCACCTCTTCGCCAGATGAATAGAAGTTGTAATATGCCACTGATGCAGGCCGATTCTTAAAGATGTTTCGCCAAGTAAGCTTTTTCCTGTTATCCGCGTCATCAAATAACAGATGCCACTCAGAGGCCCATAATTTTTTGTCATAACCCTTCCATGAAGGGTGAGTCATATCCGGGTGAGTGCCTGCTTCTATTAACGGCGGATAATTTATATCATCCTCAGCGCCATACGCTTCGGCTGCTACTGCTGCATCCATCATGAAGAAGCTCTTGATCATTCCGCTATTGTCCCACCCCTCAGCATTGTCAGTAAGCATTGCAGACACAACCATATTCCCAAGGCTGTGCGCTGCAATCGTGACCTCGCCCGCAACATCATTGTAAATGAAATTCTTCAACGCAGGCACGGTGGCAAAAGCATGCTGCACATTGATATGAAAATTCGGTGTTACACCGGCAAGCTGACTATCCCAGCCATACCACGTTACTCCATAAAACTTAGCCTTTGATCCCGACCAGAACATACGCTTGAATATCTCAACCTGTCGGCCTCGTGCCTCCTGTCCGTTGTTGCCATAACCATGAACATATATAAAGCTCTTGCCGTTTATCGAGCTGATTCCTGTGCATTCGACATCAGGACAGTTTTTCGGTTCATTCAGACGATCCAATTCTCCGGCCTTCGAACCACGGCCAGGAGCCAAATCCTTATAAGCAACAGATGTCAGATTCTTGTGCCTGAACATCTGCTCGACGCCGTCGAGGCTCAGGTTGAGCTTCAGGGACGTTACCAAGGTTCCCTTGTTGTCATATATTTTGAGTTCAAGAGGCTTTGTCGAAGCCTTTCTCCCCTCAAGCAATATTACCCCGATGCCCTCTCTCTTTATGGCATCGAGCTTTATCTGCTCAAGATATTCAGGGTCAAGTCTGATCCCATTAGGACCGATCGTATATGTGAAGGTTTTTCCCAATGTGGGCGCAGGCTCAAGGCTGTCGGTCCCTCCGGTTAGGTAATCCCCAGAACGCGGCGCTGTAAAATACGAATAGACGAAGTTCAGGCTCTCATTTTCCGATACGAGAAGATACTTGTACTCAGCAGGGCTGAACAGGTTCACGAGATGCTTTATATCCAGATACAGAGGAAAGAAGTCTATCAAGTCACGAATGCCGTCGACCTGTATGGTTTCATAGTTCACATGCGACCCTTCAGTGTCCTTCTTCTTCGCACCAGGAATGTCCGTCCCTTCAGTCTCTCCTTCATCATCGTCATCATTAATCCAGAAATAGAAGGGATCTCCTGCCTGTGCCCTCTTGCGGTCTTGGTTGTCTATGGACCGGTTCCGGTCGTAATCAGGGACGAGTGCTGAATCATGCACCGTAAACCGCACGGCATCAGCATCTACAAACGGCATTGGACCGTCTCCGTCAGGGTCGATCTGCAGCTGCACTCTCACATCGCCGGCCAGAGAGCTGGATGTTATGCCCTCTGCATATAGTCTGAGGACAGGGTTTGATGTCATCCCCATCTGCTCTAGGGAATATGCCTCGCCTGATTTAATGTAGTCTCCGCCCTGTCCGAACGGCGCAACCTGTCTGCTTACTGCACTGGCCCATATCCTTATACTGCCCTTACCCGGTTCCCCGGGAGCAGGCGCATACGTGTACCCGGCTGTGTCATCTCCGGTCTTGCTGATCGCGGCAGGGTCTGACTCAGGATATACAAGTCTGAACTTTGCCTTGCCGCCGCTGCCCGACATCTTGATCTGCAGAAGCAGCGGTGTAAATGAAGGGCTGGTGTTCATGTCGGCATTGTTGAACAGGTTCATGCCATCAGCATAATCAGGCACCCCGTCCCTGTCTTTGTCGCCGGTGTTGGCACGGATCACCTTTCCTGGCCGGCCCTCGACGTCTTCGAGATATTCCTCGCCCCAGTCCCTGCCGGGATCAGACTGAAGTCCATCAGGCGTTTCAGGACTGTTGTTGTCGCTGTCTATATCCAGATCGGCATTATAACCGAGCAGCGGGACAAAATCGCCGCGTATCTCATTATCGCTTCCCCGGTTCAGCACTGCCTGTGCCGTATAGACTGCATCCACCTCAAAGGCAGAACCGGCCACGATCGCTGCCGAATCAGTTCCCTGCGTTTTGCTGCCTGGTAAGTACCGCTCCCACGAGGAATTCTTTATGATGTCGATATCAGCCGTAACAGCGTTATATTCAGGCGGCAGGATGGTGTAGTTAAGAAGCGTGTCCGCGGCCGTATAACCATTTTGATTTATAACGGTAATGGCCGGGCTGGCTGTCAACTGGACCTCTGCCCCGTACGCCGTATAATTAGCCTTCAGTTCATTACCTTCGGCACGCGGAAGTTCCCCGCTGTAGAATATGGCCTGCTGCCCTCCCTTGAGCGATATATCAGCCATAGGAAGTGTGCATGTCCCGTTTGCGCATTGCAGTACTGATTCGTTGTAAGAGGTGGACCCCAAAGGTTGGACAGGTTTGGGGCTGAATTAAGGTGGAAACCAC
>CAYXBA010000012.1:0-120684 GCA_964463135.1 uncultured Nitrospiraceae bacterium | reverse complement strand
CGTTTGTCGTATTTTACACCTTATACGACTGTCCGATTTCCGGGGTCCACCTCTGCCCAAGTATCGGATGGTCCCAGTATTCCCGCGCCTCCTCCCTGTTCTTGATGGCATAGTACATTGAGGTCGGCGTATATCCAAGCCCCTCGATCTGCGGGAATATGAACCACATCCAGTGTGTGCGCTTTTCTCCGTTTCTCAATTCAGCGAGCACAGTGTTATAGACCTTCTCCTGCGCAATAAGAAAACGGTTTAGGTTGAAATGGTTCATGTGATCCATGCCATTCTTCAATATCTAATCAAAGATGATATGCGGATTCATTTCTCTCGGCGATCTCCAATCAATTCCATATTTCTCTTTTAAAAGTTTCTTTTTAGTATTCCAAAACACATGTCCGAAACCCGTGTGGCCACGCCACGGATCATCCTTTAAGATTTCATCAACTTCTGTGTCTATTGCATCAAACGCATTTTTATATTTGGGATCGTCTTCAATTGGATCGTGCTTTATATTGGGTTCAGCCGCGTTATCGGCATATGGCTGCAATTCTGTCGGCTGCTTTACTTGTGCTGAAGTGCAGCTCACAAAAAATAGTAATGTGGATATGATTAAAAAACAAATCGTCCTATTCATGATTTTCTCGTTAATTACCTTTATAGCATATGTCACTTTTTTCATCATTTTATGGTCAAATGAATGAAGGGTCAAGAGAAAACTAAGCAAACCTTTGATTGCTGTCATTAACCCCTCCTTACCAAGGAGGGGATGGGGGAGGTTTTGATAATCTTATCAATACCCCACCTCACCTCCCCTTGGAAAGGGGAGGGCTAAATCCCCTGCTTAAGTCACCCGAGATCATAACTCCCCCTTCCCTGCTTAAGGCACCTACTTCTGGCCTCTTACCTCTCCGCGCTCAGGCGGATTCGCCGAGGAGAAAAGAGGGGGTGCCGAAGGCGGGAGCGTTACCCCATATGTTCCTCCCCTTAAGATAAGGGGAGGTGAGGAGGGGTTATGATTTTCTATCGTAACTAAAAGTGCTGCCCTCGGATCCTGATAATTTATCTCCCCCCTTCGGGAACTTTTTTCTCTCTCCTCCTGTCTAACTCATCAAAGACCATCACAGAAAGGAGAACATCATGAAAACAGTTAAGGCAGCAATCCTGGGGATCGTTATGGTATTGATGGCAGTTCCGGTATTTGCATCACAGGGCAGGTTTGTGAACGTAGAGGTAGTCTCGGACAGGGGAAGTGCATTCCAGCTCATACCACACAAAGAATTCAGCAGCGGGGCCACCTATGTATTCAAGCAGTATCTCGAAGCGCGAAAAGGAGAGAACTACAACATTCAGATCAGGAACCACCTCTCTGAAAGGATCGGGATCGTGGTCGCGGTAGACGGCAGGAACATCATCACCGGCAAGAAGTCGTATCTGGGCAGCAATGAGATGATGTACATTGTCGAGCCGTATGGACAGGCGCATCTCGAAGGCTGGAGAACGAGCGACGAAAAGGTGAACCGCTTCTACTTCACCAGCAGCGCTGATTCCTATTCTGTCAGGACCTTCAGCGATACCTCTGCCATGGGCGTGATCGCTGTTGCCGTGTTCCGCGAAAAGCAGCGGCCGGTTGTTCTGTACGAACAGCAGGGGAATGTTTACGGCAAGGCCCAGGGAGCGCCCGCACCCTCAGCAGCGCAGAGCGAGGCAAAAAGGGCGGCAAAGGATGAGGCAGGAACGGGCTTCGGCAATGAGCATTACTCGCCTGTTGTGAAGGTGGAGTTCGAACCGGAAAGCAGTCCTGTCGAGAAGTTCCTGGTGAAGTACGAATGGAGGAACGAGCTCTGCAAAAAGGGCATTATCCAGTGCAGGCCAGAAGCAAGGAACCGGTTATGGGACCGCGATGAATATGCGCCCTACCCTCCGGGCTATTATCTGCGCTAAGTCGAGGGTTAGGTTGCTGACTGGGCATATTGCATTCTCGCTCAGCGAGAATGAGCGAAATGTAATGTCCCATCCTGGCAGGAATAAGAAGGGGCTGAAGATATTCTCTTCAGCCCCTTTCTGAACTCAGACGAAATATTGATTACAGCAGTTTCTTGATCTTGCTGAATGCCTCTTCTATGATCTTCGGTTCCGGCAGGAATGTCGTCCTGAAATAGACCCCATCCTCCTGCCTGCCGAACCCTGAACCCGGCACAAAGACAACACCCTCTTTCAGGGCAGCACGCACGAACTCGATATCCTTCCGCCATTTCGGCGTCTCTATCTTCATGAACGCATAGAAGGCGCCCATCGGTACCGGGAACGAAAGCGGCATCTTCTTTGCCATCTTTATGAAGGTGTCCCGCCTTTCGAGGAGCCTTTTCTTCATGTCCGCAATATAGGCAGGATATGCAGGATCAACAAGGGCTGCTGCCGCAGCCTTCTGGTATTCCCAGTTCACGGACAGGCGCTGGTTACAGAGGAGGAAAAAGGCATTCTTCACCTCTGACCACTTGTCGCCGTGAAAGGCCACCCAGCCTATGCGCGCGCCGGTGTAGCAGAAATCCTTCGAAAGGGAGCTGCCGTAGATGAACGGTATCTTGTTCCTTGCTATCTTGCGGAAGTCTATCAGCTTGCCTTCAAGGATAAGCTGGTCGTACGACCCGTCATAAAAGATCGGCACATCATACTCGGCGCAGAGCGCAACGACCTCGGTCAGGTTCTTCTCAGAATAGACCGAGCCGAGCGGATTGTTCGGGTTGATGATCACCATCGCCTTGGCGCCCTCGATCTTCTTTGCCAGATAAGCCACATCGATCTGGCCGTTCGCATCGTGGCGGTAGAAGACGCTCTCGCCCTCGAACTGTTTCGCCTTGCTCAGATAGAGCGGATATACCGGATTCGGAAGGAGCACCTTCTCCCCAAAGCCTATGAACGAATGAAAAAAGAAATCTATACCCTCGGTAAGGCCTGCAACCGCAAACACATCATCAGGCCTGCAGCCCTCGATCTTTGCCACGGTTGTCCTGAGCTCTTCGTCGCCTTCAGAAGGAGCATAGCCCTTCCAGTTCTCGTCAAGCGCGCTCTTTACCCTGTCCGCTATAACCCTGAACGGCTCGAACCCGTACTGCGGCGGGTCGCCGATGTTCAGGTAGATCATCTTCTTGCCTTTTGCTTCTTCGCGCTTTGCCTCCATCACAATGTCCCGGATTGGATAGCTGACGACATTCATCCTCTCCGTGGGCCTGTAAGGCAATTGCCGTTTCAGATGTAACATACTTTACTCCTTAATAGTTCCTGTCCCGATTTCTTTATGCCCGGAAACACCAATCCGTGAACAGAACAGACAAAAACGTGGTTTAACCTGCTAAAAATAAGAATACCATAGTGGAAAAATAAATTGCCCGAATCTGAGGCAGGAGACTTTTCAGCAACTCAAAAAAGGCTTATGCGTATTTGCCCTTCGATGAGGAATACTGCTGGCAACGATGGGCATGAGGGGCAGGGCATATATGATTAATGAGAAAAAACCGACAGTTAATGCCCTGTCGCCTCGATGCCGGTGTTATATGAACTTTATTATTTATCAGCTTCTGACAGGATATTTGCAATATCTTTATCAGCCTCCGGATATTTTGTTGATCTCGGAAATTGCTTTCGATATTCTTTTACAGTCTTTAATACTTTTCTTATTTCTTTTTGCTCATTTGCCGAGCCGTCAATTCCTCCCAAAAAGTACACCAGATTTCCGTCTAGCATCATTTCTAAGTGATTAATAGCCTCGGTAGTATTGCCTTGTCGTAATTTGTCGAGTGTCGATACCTTACTCTTGATTTCCACCATTTGCGATAAACTTGTGCCGTACCGTACAAATTGGCCGAAATAATATGCTGTACCGTATCCAGTGATTGCGCCGCCGACCACAGCACCTAATAAGAAAATGCCGGCTACTGAGAGGATTTTCCGTAGGTTAAATTTCATTATTTATTATCCTTCATTTCTCATATAACGAAAACAATAAGGCGCTGGCGCAACCGCCGAAACTGAAAAACAAACCGCGCTTATTGCCAGTCGCCTTGATTGAAGTGTTCTACGTTGCATTATTTCTTTTTTGATTTCTGTTGTACAAGCCCGAAATGCCGTCCTTTGTGATCCCACCCCACTGATATCAAGGGAACGTCGATTTTGTACCAACGTGTTTTGTCGACGTATGTTTTTGTAGAGCTTGAAAATATCAAATGGTCACTATGCTGCGGCATCAATGAGTTTAGACGGGAGAATAAGGCCGACAGAGTTAATCCTTTGCCTTCTTTATTTCCGTTTTGATTTGTAATTAAATTGACTTCAGGATCTTTTTCCTCAATCTCAATGTCTAATACATCATATTCTTTGAACTCTGATGCTTTCTTATTTTTTGAAATGTCCTCAAGCACATAAACCGGATAGTCGGCGCACGCTGGCAACTCTGGAGCAATTTGATCGATTAAGTATTGAAGTTTCATTTTGTTTTAATTATCTCCGTAGAACATTGTTTTTTATATCGCATGCGGCTTTTTGATAAATTATAGGGGCAACAGGTGGGTTGGTCAATCAAAAAACGTCAAAAATTGCGGTAATTGCATTTTCAGTATCTTTTAAAAACAAGGGGTAACGCCATTATCCAAAAAGTTATATCGCATGCGATATAACTTTAGAGAAAATTATGCTTTTGGGATTTGATCCGCTACATTCTCCTGTTATTCAACACCGTTGACAGCCCATTGCAAGTGCATGAGGGAAATAAGCTATGCGGCTTTTGCCGGATTCTGGCCAGAAAACAGCCCGCTCTGTGGTACAGCCTTAAGCCTTTATCCGAGCTGTTATTTACCACAGCATTTCTTGAATTTCTTGCCGCTGCCGCAGGGACAGGGATCATTGCGTCCGGTCTTCGGGGCTTCACGCACAACCGGTTTGACCGCCAGCGGCTCGCCGTTCACCAGATACCAGACACCGTCGACTTTGCTGAACGTGGCCCGCTCACGATAATCTTTTTTTGTCCCCTGTTCAGCGTATGATACTGCAAACTCTACCTTGCCTTCGCTGTCAGCAGCGCCGCCGCCGGTTGTTCCCAGGATCTCCAGCCCGTGCCACTCGGCGCCCTCTGCCCAGGAGCGGGTCGTCTTTTCATTGAAGTCAGCCCGGTGGTCAGGATGCAGGGAGGTGAGGAGGTAGTCTATTTCCTTCATGACGTATGCGCTGTACCGGGAGCGCATGAGCTGTTCAGCAGTCTCTGCTGTCTTCTCACCTTTTATGATTGCCTGGCAGCATGCTTCATACGCCAGGGTCGATCCGCAGGGGCAAATATTCATAAGTATCTCCTTCTGAAAAATAGTAACTGCTCAGGTTGTTTAGACTGTAGTCTGTGTTTAAAGCGCCTGCAGACCATCCATCTGATCCGTTACAAAAATATTGAAATTATATCACAGATCGACCATCTCACCCGAGCTTTTCAGAAATACAAAAGGGAGCAGAAGGCTGTCTTCTGCTCCCTTTCTCCTGACGAAGAAAACTATTATCGGACCACAGGCTGCTGAACTGTCCCGGCCGGAGGCTTTGTCCCGTCCTTCTCCTCCTGCTTCTTCTTGCCTTTCTCTTTTTTCTCTTCTTTGTCCTTCTGCTTTTCCTGCTTCTTTTCCTGTTTCACGTCTTGCTTAACAGGCTGTCTTTCCTGCTGCACCGGCGGACGCTGCTCACGCTGTATCTGGCGGTCCTGGACAGGCTCACGGTCACGACGGTTCACTTTAGGCTGCTCCTGCAGGCTTTCGTCAGTCGGCCTTACCTCCCTCTTTTTTGTGCGCTCCGGCGTTGGCTGAACTTCCCGCTTCGGCAGCACAGACGGGTCCTGCTGTTCGATCTGACGCGGTTTGGTCCTGTCCGGAGGCTGAACAACAGGGGCTGTATTACCGGGGACGCTCTCCTTTTCCTTCCGCATCGGTCCCTGCTTGTCCTGCTGACGGCCATTCTTATCATCCGACCCTTTCGGGGCTATCTCCCTGCTTTTCTCCTGGATCTGAGGTCTTTCAGACTTCTTGCCTTTTTTGTCCCGGTCCTTTGACCTTTCTTCAAGGCTCTTTCTCTCTCTCGGTGCCTCGACAGACTCTATCCTCATCTGTTTGCGTGGTTTTTCAGGCGAGAAGACAGATCTGTCTCTTTCCGTGACCATCGGCCTTGACTCCCTGATCTCCCTGACCCTGACCTCTTTGATCTTCTTCGGCGGCTCCTTTGCCCGCGGAATATCCCTGATAACTGCCATCCTGGACTCCCTCTCCGGCTTTATGTCAGGCCTGCCGATATGGATCTTCTCCCTGAGGAACGGGTTTTCACTGACCCTGAAATCCTGATGTCTTCCCCTGACAAAGGTGTCGTTATGCTGGACCGTGAAGCCGTCCCGCACATATGCATTCTTATACCTGTTCTTCACAACGATCGTGTTGATATTTACGTTGATAATGTTCACGCTGTCCGGCCCGTAATTACCGTATCCATAATAGGTCTCGCGCGGAGCCAGGGGCACCCATGCAACATACGTCGGCGTCCTGACCCAGCCGACATAACCGGGACCCCAATACACAGAACCCCTTGCGGGCGGGATCCAGAACCAGCCGATAGATGACGAATAATCCCACCTGCCGTAATGGTATGGTGCCCAGCCCCAGGGTTCGTACCCTACCCATACATAGTCTCCCCTGATCCAGCACCACCGTCCGTTCCTGTATGGCGACCAGCCGACAGAGACCTGCACGGTCGGCGTCCAGACATTTCCATAGCCGCCTACATTGACCCATCTGCCGTTGTTGTCAAATTCACTTGCATAGGTATCGAGTTCATCAGGCAGGTACCGTGAACTGTATCTGCTCTCCTCGAACCTGCGGTCCCTGTCCGTGTTCCAGCGCTCCCACGCATCAGCACGGCCCAGAGGAGCAAGGTCAGCATAATCATCACTGATCTCAAGAGTGTTTCCCTCAGTCACCCGCGTACTGCCGTCAGCGCTCTCTGCATGCACCAGGCCTTTGTACACAGATACATCCGTGTCACCATTTCCCGCGACATCAACGTTAAACGCAGATCTGTCGTATACCCGGACAGAGGATACCGGCGTATCGAACTGCAGAAGACCGCCGCTTCGTCCGCCCCTGGAGTTCACGTACGCGCTTCCCTCCGCAAGATAAAACTGGGATGAATCCCTGCTGATGTTCAGGAGGTCAAGGGAAGACCGCTCATCAAGCCTCACCTGCGTACCGCCTGCAAGCTGTATTTCCGCCCGTGCTCCGTCAGGCACCCAGATGCTGTCGCCGTCCTGCAGGGGCATGTTCACCGATACCGGCAGCCAGTCGGATGAGTCCTCGGACCGTATCTGCACATCGCCTTCCACAAGGCTGAGACGCGCGTTGCCGAGGCCTTCTGCCCTTGCCGCTGCCGGGATGACCATCACCATGATCACCAATGCCAGGCCTATGATCTTCAGATGCTTCATAACAATTTCCTCCTTTATTGCTTCTGCTCTTTAAACATTTTGATGTCCATTAAGTTTCAGTCCACTTCTTTCGAATAGTATCTTCTCTGCACCTATTTCAGCAGTATTTTGTGAATGCATTGTGAACTTCATAATGATTCATGATTGCAGGACTTACGCAGATCGAAAACAGGGAGATCGCTCAGCTGATCGTCTCTTCAATCGCAAGGACAACGTCTCCGCTGGAAGCATCCGGAGCGCTCCATCGAAATGTCCATCGTGATTCCGGTGTCCGTTCAGGCGCAGCAGAGTCCGGCAAGTGATATTCAGCCCAGGCAGCAAGATCGAACCTCCAGTTCAGGGCAGCGCGGTACCCGAACATATGCAGCTTGCTGGCTGCGCCAGGGTGGGCAGTGAGCAGAAGGTCATACAGGTCCCATCTGACGCTCCCCTGGGGAGGAATTGACGCAGGGACAGAAGAAAGGAGGGCAGCGGAGATATCCTGGATTGTGCCGCCTTCCTGGCCAAGTGTGACGTGGGAAACAACGTTTATCAGCTCTGCATCTGCAACATTGCGGATCGTCAGGATCGCCCTTTCAAAAGGTATCTCCCTGTTGCCGCTCGCGGGCATTTTTGATGCCTCTGCCTGTAAGGTGATCTCGAGAGAACGCTCTTTCCCCGCGCTGCTGTCTGCCATCATAATTACCTCCTTATCGCCGGCCCCTCTTACATCAGCATATCACGGTCCTGCATAAGGTCCAAGCAGGTCATTGGCAGGTCATTGGAGACAATGAAAGAGCCCGGTGCACCAGAGGCAGGCGCCGCAGGGCACTGATTCAAGATAGCAGTCCTGTTCAAATTCCTCCTCGCTCACGTAGTCGCAGAGCGCGAAACCGCAATCAAAGCAGAAGGGGAATTTGTACGCGAGCACATTCTCCCGAAAGGAACGTGAGGCTGCATCGTTCCAGATCGCGAGGATGTCCCGGTCATGGAGATTGCCAAAGACCCAGGGTTTCACCTTTTTGGCAAGACCGCCCACATAACAGGAGTACCGGTGCCAGAGGAAATAGCAGGGGTGGATATCGCCATCCCAGGACACAAAGGCACCATTCCCTTCTACAAACTCGCATTTTCTTGTGTTGCGCGGTGCCATGCCGGGGAGCGTCAGCTCCAGGCCCGCCTCTTCTGCGGCCAGCCTGGCCTCATCGAAGACCCGCTCGGCTGACGCCAGCCACTCCTCGTCCCGCCTCAGCAGCCGGTCCAGATGGAGGGTAATACCCCGAGACTCTGCATCGCTTCGCATCTGCGCGACAAGATCGACGATCCTCTCTTCTTCATCTGTTCGTGCCACCTTTGTGAGCGTATCGAGATACTGCCGGAGGTCAAGACCTTCCTGAAGCGCAGCTGTTTTCCAATGCTCATACAGGGCAATCGCATTGGCAGTATTGGTATCGTATGCAGTCTGTGCCACAAGGTCCTGATGATACGGGAGGAGGTGGGTAACGATCACAAAGCTGACACCGCTTCTGGCTGCCCAGCGTACCACTTCAGGCAGTTCGGCGAGGTTGCTGCGCATCAGCACGAACTCGATCCCTATACGGAGGTCACGTCCGCTGCCCTGCGCTTTGGCCTTGTTCAGGCTCGAAATTGCTGCCACAATGCCGCTCATCTCCCCGCCGCTGCGGATCGTGCGGAAACTGTCATCAGAGACTGTGTCGATCGACAGGCAGATGCGGTCGAGCCCTGCGTCAAGAAGAGATGCGGCCCGCTGATCGTTCAGCGCCATGCCGTTCGACTGGAACCCGACCCAAGCATGCTCAGGCATAAGCGCCTTTGCCTTGCGGATAAATGTTTCAAGATGCGGATTAAGCAGTGACTCTCCGATCCCGTTCAGCACGAGCGCATCGAGATGCGGGAATGCCGGGGCCAGGGCCTCAAAGGTCTCCGGTGTCATACTGCCTTCAGGAATGCCGCCGTTGCCATTCTGCTTTACGCACATGCCGCATTTCAGGTTGCACCTGGTCGTCAGCTCGACAAAAAGGCGGGAAGGACAGGTATTGGTTGCCATGAAGCTATTTTATCATTCCGGTCAAAAACTGCTATGACGCCGGTCATGTTCGATCCAACTCTGTTTCAGGCATACCAGTCCTGAGAGTAGAACTTAAACCATGCAGGAACGTCTGCTATAATGAAGTATGCATGTGAAGATCAAGCTTTTCGCATCTCTGCGCACGTTCGGGCCTGATGAGCAGATCATTGAACTGCCCGACCATGCCACGGTGGATGATGCAATAAACTCCCTGGATATTCCGAAGACCGCGCTGCTCAGGATCGTCAATGGGGAACACAGGCCTGCGATACACGAGCTGAAGGACGGGGATGAACTGGCGCTCTTCCCGCCTATCGCGGGCGGATAGCCTTCTGGATCCGGCTTGTCTCTACGCTAACGATACCGAAAGGAATATCTCGTCACCTGTCGCCAGACTCTCCTGCAGTTTTCCGGAATCTACAATCGTGCCGTCAAGCTCGATTCGTCTGCATCCCTTCAGGAGATCCTGCGGCAGGCCGGCCATGAACCGCAGAAGGTCCTCTGTCTTCAGAACAATACCCCTCTGCAGCAGGCCAGGGCCCAGCTCTGCCATAAGAAGGTTGAAGAGCTTTATTGTTACACTGCCCTCTTTTTGAGAGCATGCTTCCGCTTCTTCGTGGTATGTGATCGCATTCCGAAACAACGAATATGCGCCGCCCCTCCTGAGTGTAGCGCCCACGAGCCCGGGCATGGCAGCAGAAAGTGCAAGAACTGAGCCGTCCTTGACCAGGGCTGCTTCGAGATCATCGACCGCTTTACCGTCAAGGATGATCGACTGTATCTTTGCTATGGCCGTATCGTCCGCCCTGAGCTCATCCCGGAGAAATGCGGCCACAGCACAGTTAATGCGACACCTGATCACCACGCCCTGCTGGAGCAGCAGGAAGAATTCCGCGAGGAGCGGTTTATCCAGAACAAGCTGAAGATGGGGAACTGTCTGCATTTCAGTAAAATGGGTCAAAGATCGGGTTCATATCATTTTTTCGCCTCACGTAGTGCATAAATCTTGATCCAGCGGCAGACAGGAAAGTCGGAAAAGAGCTGCCTGTCCTCCTCCGAGGATCCGCTAAGGCGGACAACACGTCATCTTCAGTCCCTATATATAGACCAGCCAACCTGCTTTTGAATATCCCTTTGATAACATCTGCGTTTACGTGAGCTTCAATCGAATCATGTTGTCATTGCAGATCTTTTGCGGCATTTCCTATATGCCGCAATCGTATATCGACATAAAAAAGAAGGAGTGGCTTACGCCTCTCCTTCCCTGAAACACACGTTTGGCTTACCAGTTGAAGACCTTGTCCAGATCCTCGTCCTTCACCTCAAAGGTAACATTATGCGGTGCGAATTTCTCTGTTTTGAAATAGCTCGGCAGCCGGTCGTGCTGCGGGGTGAAGCCCGCGGCCTTATTGAAGTCCCGTTCCATCTTGAGGACTGATTTGCCCAGATCGGTAACGCCGTCGCCGGTCAGGTTAAGACCGTAGAAGGCATTGAGCAGATCGAGCAGTGCCTGGAACGTATCCGGCTGATCGAGCACTGCAAAGGCAATAAAGAGACACATGCCTGTGGAGTCAATGGCTGCGGTCGCGATCTGCAGGTTCCGGGAGAGCTCGATCTGGCCTTCGGGCTTGAGCGCGTTCACGTCACCACCGACCTTCAGAACGTTCGCAGTAACAGCGTACCCTGCAGTGTGGTCAGCGCCCATGGGGCTCGTGGCGTACGTGACGCCGATGCCCTGGACTGCACGCGGATCATACGCCGGCATGGCCTGGCCCTTCACGACCGGTACACGCTCTACGCCAAAGGCCTTGCCGGTCAGTGCAGCACCATTGCCGAGTATCCTGCCGAGGTCTGTGCCCTTGCCGACCTCGTGTACCATCATGATCGCTGCGTCAGCATCGCCGAACTTTGCAAGACCAGCTTCCATTGCAACGGCAATGGTCGCGCCCATCTCGATCGTATCGATGCCGTAGTTGTCATCGAGAAAATCGAGCATGGCGATCTTGTCCATGTCATTGATGCCGCAGTTTCCGCCATGTGCCCAGACCGTCTCATACTCAGGCTGTTTGGTCAGGAAATGACCGTCCTTGTCATTATAGGTGCCCGAGCACTGGATGACGCAGCCGCGGTGGCAACCATGGGTCGGGTTCGCTCCGCGCTTCTTCTCGGTCTCTGCCAGGGTCTCTCCGCTGATCGCAGCGGCCCCGTCAAAGCGTCCCTGTTTGAAATTGTATGTCGGATACCCGCCAACTTCATTCAGGATGTTCGTGAGTACGTTCGTGCCGTACGCAGGAAGGCCCTGTCCTGTGACCGGGTGCTTCTTAAGCCCGTCGACAAACCTCTTGTTGGCGTCCTTGAATTTCTCCGGGTCTTTCGGCGGCCGCATCGACATGCCGGTATCGTCAAGCACGATGACCTTGATGTTTTTGGCGCCCATGACCGCGCCGACGCCTCCGCGGCCTGCGTGACGGGTCGGCCGCAACTCCATGTCCGTAAACGCAACAGTCGCAGCGCCCATCTTCATTTCACCGGCAGGCCCGATCGAGATGCAGCACATCTTATCGCCGTATTCCGCCTTCATCTTCGCAACAAGATCGTAGTTCGTGAGCATCCTGAGGCTGTTGTCAGCCGTAATCGTGACCCCGTCCTTGTTGATAAAGACCTTGTACAGATCGTCGGTCTTCGGCTTCCCCTCAAGCACGATGGCGCTGTACCCGAGCCGCGCCATTACCTGTGACGGCTGGCCTCCGGAGTTCGCCTCTTTAATGCCTCCGGTAAGCGGGCTCTTGCAGCCGACAGAGATCCTGCCTGACATGGCGCTCGCTGTGCCGCTCAGAAGCCCCGGGGCTATGACCAGCTTATTTTCTGCGCCCAAAGGGTGGCATAACGGAGGGACCTCCTTCGATACGATCGCAGAGGTCATCGCCCTGCCGCCAAGACCGGCATAGTCGCCGACCGGCTCTGCTGTTGCCTTTGGACCGCCTTCTGCTCCCACATCGATTCTCAGGATCTTGTCCATAACTGCCTCCTTTTTTTACCGGGTGATACGGTTGAAGTTATTACTGCATATCAGGCTGGACTTTCTCATTGTGCTGTTCACTTTCAGAGAGATGATTTACTCGCTTGTTATAGTCAAAATATAGGACAATAACGGCCATTTGTCAAACAAAAACCGCTTGCGGTCAGGCCGGGACCAGGCATGTCTTGTCAGCTTGAAAATAGCCTGGCTCAGCAGACAAAAAAAGGGCAGATTGCCTGCCCCTCTTTTGCATTCCTTTACTCCGTTTCTTGTCAGTTACTCTTTACACATTACTCTTCACGCTTCACGGTCTTTACAGCTGGTACCCGTTCTCCTCATGCTGGCTGAGGTCAAGGCCCATCAGTTCCTCCTCATCTGACAGTCTGAGTCCGATTGTCCAGTCTATTCCCTTGAGGATCACCAGACTGACAACAAAGGAAAAGGCAGCAACCACGGCTATCGACATAAGCTGGACCAGGAGCTGGTGCGGGTTTCCGAAGAAGAGGCCGTCAGCGCCTGCTGCATTGATAGCCTTCTGCGCAAACAGTCCGGCGCCGAGCGTGCCGAGTATGCCGCCCACCCCATGGACGCCGAAGGCATCAAGCGAGTCATCGAATTTGAGCTTCGGCTTCAGGAAGAGCGAAAGGTAACAGATCGAACCTGCTGCAGCGCCAATGGCCAGAGCGCCCATAGGTCCAACAAAACCGGAGGCTGGGGTAATGGTCGCCAGACCTGCAATAGATCCGGTCGCAGCGCCGAACATGGTCGGCTTGCCCCTATGGAGCCATTCGATCACCACCCATACCAGCGTTGCGGTTACTGCAGCGATATGCGTCACAACAAAGGCCATGGTGCTGAGGCCGCCGGCTGACAGTGCACTGCCGGCATTAAAGCCGAACCAGCCGAACCAGAGTAGACCTGCGCCGAGTACGGTCATCGGAAGGTTATGGGGCGGCATGGCCTCACGCAGATACCCCCGTCGTTTGCCTATAACCAGCGCTGCAGCCAATGCTGATATGCCTGAGGTGATATGCACGACAATACCGCCCGCGAAATCAAGGGCGCCCAGATTCCTGAGCCAGCCGCCTGTTCCCCATACCCAGTGGGCAACAGGATCATACACCAGGGTTGACCAGAGCAGGGTGAAGATCAGAAAGGCCGAGAACTTCATCCGCTCGGCAAAGGCCCCGGCGATCAGTGCAGGGGTTATGACCGCAAACATCGCCTGATAGATCATAAAGGCCATATGCGGTATGGTCGCCGCATAATCAGGGTTCGGTTCAACACCAACGCCGCTCAATCCGGCCCAGGCAAGGCTGCCGATCACCCCGTTGATATCAGGACCAAAGGAAAGACTGTACCCGACAAGGATCCACTGCACGCTCACCAACGCAATGGCCACAAAGCTGTGCATCAGCGTGCCGAGGACATTCTTCTTCCTGACCATACCGCCATAAAACATGGCAAGGCCCGGGGTCATCAGCATCACCAGCGCGGCAGAAAGAAGGACAAATGCGGTGTCTCCGGAATCGACCTTGCTGCTGCCCTCTGCAAACGCAGACAGCGGCAAAAGCAGTAAAACGGTCAAACCGCTTAATATTGAAAGGTATTTTTTCATTTGCACTCTCCTCGTCGATCACATGTATTCATGAAAGGGAGAGGCGAAAAGCATGCCAGAAATATTGGGTTGATTTTGAGGGGAAAAAGAAAAAAAGACCCCGAGGCATCCTACAATATTGTAGCAAACCTCGGAGAATATGACTAATTATTATTATTTATCAAACTGTTAGCTTTATTCTACATTTTTGTCGCAAGAACATTTTTGTCGCTCACTAGATAGCAGCCTCGCCTGATTCGCCGGTCCTGATCCTGATGATCTGCTCAAGAGGCGAGACAAATATCTTGCCGTCGCCGATCTTGCCCGTCTTGGATTTTTCGACTATGGTCGCCACTGCCTTTTCGACCATGGCATCCGATACCACTGCCTCTATCTTCACCTTTGGTATGAATGAGATATCGTATTCAGCTCCGCGGTACAGCTCCACATGTCCCTTCTGCCTGCCGAAGCCCTTCACCTCGGTCACGGTCATGCCCTGGATGCCTATCGCATTGAGTGCATCCTTCACTTCATCCAGCTTGAACGGCTTTATGATCGCTTCTATCTTCTTCATGGTATTCCTCCTTGATTAGTGTCAGTGTCCAGTGAATGGTGTCAGTGTCGGGATTACCGACACTTTTCACCCATCACTCATAACCCATCACGCTTTACCATCTTGTTGTTCACTCATCACGCATTACGGTCTTACAAATTGTATGCCCTCTCACCGTGCTGGCTTTCATCAAGACCTATGAACTCGTCCTCGTGATCAACTCTCAGTCCGACCGTGTACTTGATGACCAGGAAGATGATCGCCGTTATCGCTGCACTGTATACAAAGGTTATGAGCGAAGCCAGGATCTGCGTCCAGAGCTGTCCCGGATTGCCATAGAGCAGGCCCTTACCTGCCTCATTGATCGCCGGGTCTGCAAAGACGCCGGTCAGGATCGCGCCGATCGTTCCGCCGATGCCGTGGATGCCGAAAGCATCGAGCGTGTCGTCATAGCCCAGCTTCGGCTTGAGATATGCCACAGCAAAGAACGGGATGATGCCTGCTGCAAGGCCGATACAGATCGCACCGCTGATGTTCACAAAGCCTGCGGCCGGCGTGATCGCGACCAGTCCGCCCACTGCTCCTGAGGCCAGGCCGAGCACGGTCGCCTTCTTTGAGTGCATCCATTCGACCACCATCCAGGCCAGGGCTGCAACTGCAGCTGCAGTGTTGGTATTGATAAAGGCCGCGCCTGCCAGACCGTTTGCAGCAAGGGCTGACCCGGCATTGAACCCGAACCACCCGAACCAGAGCAGGCCTGCACCGGTGACAACGAGTGTCAGGTTGCCCGGAAGGAGCGCCTTCTCCCTGCGCTTGCCGAGCATAAGTGCACCTACGAGCGCTGCTGCACCGGCATTGATATGCACGACCGTTCCGCCCGCAAAATCAAGGGCACCCATCTTGCTGAGGAAGCCGCCGCCCCATACCCAGTGCGCAACCGGGATATAGGCCAGCGCAAACCACAGGACCGAGAACAGAATCCAGGCAGAGAACTTCATCCGCTCGATGTAAGCGCCGCTTGCAAGGGCAACGGTAATGGCCGCAAAGGTCATCTGGTACACGATAAAGATGTATTCCGGTATGGTCTTTGCCAGGTCATTGATGCTGTTGGGGCCAATACCGCTCAGAAATGCCTTTGCACCATCGCCGATGAAACCGCCCATATCTCCGTTAAAAGAAAAACTGAAGCCGAAGACCACCCAGAGCACGCTCACGATACAGAACGCCACAAAGGACATGGCCATGGTATTCAGGGAATCTTTCCGCTTTGCCAGGCCTCCGTAGAAAAGGGCCAGACCGGGGATGGTCATCAGCATAACAAGGGCTGTTGCCACGATCATCCATGCGGTGTCTCCCGTGTCGATCTTCGGTGCGGCCGGTGCTACTGCCGCCGCAGGTTCCGAAACTGCCGCTGCTGCCGGGGCGGGTTCTGCTGCCGGCTTTACCTCTTCGGAAAAGGCAATGCCCGCAAGCAGAAGAAAACTGAGTAAGACTGCAATGCTGATGAATCTTGTCATGATGAACCTCCTTAGCGTAGTTTCTCTCTTATTTGCGAATAGCATGCCAACAGCTAACACCCTGATTTTCCTGCATCTTATCACTTTTTGCCCTATACATTTTTGTCGTTTACTACAATTTTGTAAGACAAACAGGCGCAGGTCAAAGAAGACTGAAGCAGCGTGCACCTGTGGTATAGTTTCATCATGAGGAGAGCAGCTAAAGAGATCAGGGACCGGGGGGTCATCATCGGTCTGCTGAACACCTGCCACGTCGGCAGACTCGGGACAAATGGCCGCGACGGATATCCGATGGTCAAGCCTCTCAATTTCGCCTATGCTGACAACAGGATCTATTTTCATACTGCCAGAGAAGGCGAAAAGATCGACGACATACAACAGGACGAGCGGGTCTGTTTCGAACTGGACCTGCCGATCGCCTATGTAAAAAGTGATGCGGAGCCCTGCAGGGCCGGCTACCGGTTCCAAAGCGTGATCATCAGGGGAAGGGCACATATCGTGGAGGACCCGGAGGAGAAGGTCTTTGCCCTTTCCTGTTTAATGAAGAAATATCAGCCGGAAGGCGGGTATAGGGAATTCCCTGAGGAAAAGGTGAAGATGACCGGCATCGTCAGGATAGATATTGAGGAGATGGCCGGCAAAGAAGACCTGGGGCAGGACAGCATCAGGGAGAATGCATAGAATATTTTCCCCGGGCTCAGGGACCGTGAACCGGCTGTTCACTAACCCCTGGCCCCCAACACCCAACTACTTACTTATTTAGGGAGGAAGCTATGGAACTTTTCGAGGCGATTCAGACAAGACGAAGTGTCAGGAAATTTTCGGACAGGGCTGTTGAAGATGAAAAACTGCAGCAGGTGCTCGAAGCGGTGCGTGTGGCACCGTCATGGGCCAATATGCAGTGCTGGCATTTTATTGTGGTAAAGGAAAAGGCGGCAAAGGAACAGATCAGCGAACTCTCGTATGTCGAGTCCTTCTTTGCGCCAAAGGGATACAAGGTCAATCCAGCAAAGAAGGCCCTTGCAGAGGCACCGGTCGTGATCATTGCCTGCGCTGACCCCACAAAATCAGGCGTGCTCTGGGACCAGACCTACTACATGACCGATATGGGCATAGCCTGCCAGAACCTCTGGCTGGCTGCGCGCGGGCTCGGCCTCGGCACAGTCTTTGTAGGCGTGTTCGATGAGGTAAAGCTCAGAGAGCTCCTCTACATTCCGTCGAACATCCGCGTTGTCGGTCTTTTTCCGCTCGGCTATCCCTTTGAAGAAAAAGCGGGCAGCCCTGCACGGAAGCCGCTGAGCGAGATCGTGTCGTACGACCGGTGGCAGAGTTAATTCTGTTCATAAAATCCCTCCTATCCTCCCTTTGCCAAAGGGAGGTATTAATAACCCCTCTTTGGCAAAGAGGGGCAAGGGGAGATTTGTTCAATGTTACCCCTATTTCAAAACTGCTCATAATCAGTCTGAATGAACATTATCCTTGTTTCTGAAGACGATTTCACCGGCCCGAACTGCGTCGAACTCCGGGGCCGCAGACTCAGGCATCTGACCGAGGTCCATAAGGCATCTGTCGGCGACAGGCTTTCTGTCGGCCTGCTGAACGGCCCGCTCGGAAAGGGGACCATAACCACGCTGACACCTGAGGCGGTCACACTGGAACTGCATCTTGACCAGCAGCCGCCTGCACCGCTTCCGGTCACGCTTCTCCTGGCCCTGCCGAGACCAAAGGTGCTCAAACGCGTTCTCCTGGCAGCCGCGTCCATGGGCGTGAAAAGCATCTTTTTAATCAACGCCTTCCGCGTCGAAAAGAGTTTCTGGAAGAGCCCCCTGCTGAACAAGGAACAGATCGATGAATTTCTCTGCCTCGGCCTTGAGCAGGCAAAGGATACGGTCATGCCGGAGGTACTGCTGAGACCGCTCTTCAAGCCGTTCGTAGAGGATGAACTGCCGGAGATCATCAGGGATTCTCTTGCCCTGGTCGCCCATCCCGAGGCTGCAGAAGAATGCCCGCGGAACCTGGATAAGCATGTGACCCTTGCCATAGGACCCGAAGGCGGCTTCATCGCCTACGAGGTCGAAAAGCTCTCGTCCATAGGATTCATGCCGGTCAGCCTCGGCCAGCGCCCCCTGCGTGTCGAAACAGTTGTGCCTGCCCTGCTCTCAAGACTGTTCTCATAACGAAGCGGGGCAGACCCTCTTCTCCCGGACAGATCCAAACTCGTCCCAATCGGCAGAGATAAGTGAAGATGTTCTAAAATAGACCATGATATGCAAGATAGATCTTCATGTCCATTCAGTAAATAGCGGTGACAATGCGGCCGATCCTGAGGAAGTGGTCCTTGAGGCCATCAGGCGAGGACTGGACGGCATCGCCTTCACCGAGCACTATTATTACGAGGCCTCCGAAGGCGTCGAACTCCTGCGAGAGAAATACGGCTCACAGATCATGCTCTTCAGGGGTGTCGAGTTCTCTGCTGCTGAAGGCCACTGCCTCGTCTTCGGTGTGAATACAGACAGGCTGTCTATCAAATATGCTCCCATCCTTGACCTGGTCAAGATCGTAAAAGAACAGAACGGCATTGCGATCCCGTCTCATCCTTTTCGCGGGGTCAACAGCATCGGCGACATGATCAGGGGCCTGGAAGGGATCTGCGCTGTCGAGGGGTGCAATGGGTGCAACATGCATGCCTTCAACCAGAAGGCAATTGATACAGCACAGGCACTGAACCTCCCTTTCACAGGAGGCTCAGATGCACATGCTGCCGGGGAGATCGGGTCGTGCTACACAGAGTTCGCTGATGCTGTTACATACGACAATTTCCTTGCCCTGCTGAAACAGGGCAGGTACCGCGGCATCGATATCCGCAAGATCAGCAAGGGCTGGCCGTTCTGACATTATCTTAAGATGCCCCTCACCCAACCCTCTCCCCCAATCAGCAGGTGCCTTAGGCAGGGGCGAGGGATATAATGTTTCCCTCCATTGAGGGGAGGGATTAAGGGAGGGTGATATTTCCATGGCTCTTCGTGATACTTGGCTCATGGAGATTACCGCTCTTAGCTCTAGGCAGCAGCCAGGGCTGCCTCCGCATTGCTGATCTCCCGTGCCGGCCGCTCTGCCTTGACCTCAAGATAAAGGCCAAGATTTCCTTTCAGGTCATAATCAAAAACGATCTTCTCCCTCACCAGCACCGAGACCGTATAGGAAAGGTCCTCAAGTTTTTCGCTGAGGCCCTTTGGTGTGCGGTCGTCAAGGTCATAGATTTCAAGGATATCGATAATATCGTCAAGCTCGCCTGTGTTGTAGGATTCAAGCACAACTCTGCCCTCTAAAGGGAGCGCATTGTTCAGCCGCTGCTTTGCGTTCCTGATCTGGAACTTCACCCTCTGCAGGCATACGTTGTATATCTTTGCATCATCCATGGCCGATCTCCTTGACGTTCTGGTATTGATATCTCAGCTTCTCCCTTTAATTGCAACCGCCATGCCAGCATAACTATTCTTAAAAAACAGCCAGTTACAATTTAACCGAAGAAAGATATTGATAACTTTATTATCATAGTGTATATTATTTATACATAAATGGAAAAGATAGCCCTGGTCAGCAAAGACAAGACACTCTTCCGGGAGTTTTCCGGCGTAATGCCGAAAAGCATGAAACTGTCCGAAGGCAGCCCGGAGGAGGATGGTTCCTTCGTCTTTTTCGATATTGATTCGGTGAGGCCGGGCATGATCCGGGAACTGACCGACAAGCACTATGTTATCGCGGTCACCAGGCAGAAACAGACAGAGCGGGTCATGGAGGCAGCTACATTCGGTGCGTACGAGGTGCTGCAGCGGCCGCTCACGCCCGAGACCATCGCCGGACTCCTTGATGAGCTTCAGGCATTCCGGGACGAGATACGGGACAGCATCCCGATCGCACCGCTGCCGCCCACGCCAACCTGCGCGATCGTCGGCCGTTCACCCATCATCATGGATGTCTGCAAGAAACTGGCACGTCTCTCGCAGGTCGATGCGCCGGTGCTGATCACCGGAGAGACCGGTACCGGCAAGGAGCTGATCGCAGAATCAATAGCCCAGCTTTCGTCGCGCTTCGGAAAACCCTTTGTGGTGGTGAACTGCGCTGCAGTGCCGGAGGCCCTGCTTGAGTCAGAGCTCTTCGGCTTTGAGAAGGGGTCCTTTACCGGTGCGGTCGCAGCAAAAGAAGGCATGCTCAAGATCGCGGATGAGGGTTCTGTTTTTTTTGACGAAGTGGGAGAACTCCCCCTGCCGCTTCAGGCAAAGCTTCTCCGCTTTCTCCAGACCCAGGCCTTCTATCCCATCGGCAGCACAAAAGAGATACAGGTCAATGTGCGGGTGCTCTCGGCAACAAACAGGAATCTCGAGATGATGGTAAAGCAGGGGACCTTCAGGGAAGACCTTTATCACCGGCTCCGCGTCACGACCATCCATATCCCGCCGCTCCGGGAGCGCAGAAAGGACATCCTGCCGCTGGTCCAGTTCTTCCTGAACCGGTACAAACAGACCGCTCCGCGCCAGATCAAGGGCTTCACCCGGCAGTTCTCAAAACGGCTGAGCTCCCATGACTGGCCGGGGAATATCCGTGAGCTTGAGAACACGATCAGGTCGGCACTGGCACTCACCAGAACACCCTACCTTACGACGCATGAACTGAGCGAGCTCGGTTCGCACGCAGTGGCGCAGCAGGCCGAGGCTGAATCACTCGGCACGGCAGTGACCGCCTTCACAAAGCAGGCGATAGAGAACAGGGAGCGCGGTATCTATGACAGGGTCCATGACGAGGTTGACCGCGCGCTGATGTCGTATGTCCTCGGCCACGCGCATGAGAACCAGTCAGAGGCCGCACGTTTGCTCGGCATCAGCAGGCTCACCCTCAGGAAGAAACTGAATCAGTAACCTGACCTACAGGAGACGCGGAAAGGTCTGGCTGCGTCTAACCAAACTATTTCCTGAAGATCTGATGACAGCTTACGCATCCGTCAAGAAGCTGCTTTGTCAGGGTCAGCATCTTCTTCTGGTCGTTCTTCTGGGCTGCCTGCGCCAGGGACTCAAGCTTCTCATGGAATTCCTTGTCCATCTTCACGAATTCCTTCATCCGTTGCGGATTCTTCGGCATGGTTACTTTCCCGGCATGCACCCCTTCATGGGTCTTCTCCATTGTTCCATGCATGGATTCGAGCGCTGCATGCACCCTCTCTCCGTCTCCCAGCGCAACGCCTGAGACCACGGCCCGGAAGACCTCATCGAGCTGCCCCATCTCCTCGACAAGAGGATTGTTGCCACCTTCAGCTGCTGCGTGCATCTTGCTGTGGTCATGCCCTTCCTGCATGGCAGCGTACACCGCCGGAACAACTGCCAGAAGGCACAACACTAACCCTGCTGCGATCTTTTTTCCTGTCGTCTTCATAGGTCTCTCCCTTCTTTTTTCAAGAATCTGCTTTTAGCATAGCAAGGCCCCGGATCACCTGCGCTGATCTAAATCATACTATGCCCTGAAGGTGGCCGCCTATTTTTGTTTGTTGCTGAATGACTCGTCTGCGGGTATACTGGTCTTGATGCGCCAGATAAAGACTGACATCATCGAGACCGTCCGCTATCTTTCCGAGACCATCGGACAGAGATGCTGGAAAGATCTGGACCAGCTCGCCCGATCAGCCGCTTTTATTGAAGACCTGCTCAGGGCTGCGGGCTGCGAGACCATACAACAGCCATTCACTTTCAGGGAAAACACCTATCACAATATCATCACCGAGATCCAGGGCACTGACACTTCCTGCAAAGAGATTCTTGTTGTGGGCGCCCACTATGACTCCTGCGAGGGCACGCCGGGTGCGGACGACAATGCAAGCGCTGTGGCGGCGCTGCTTGAACTGGCGCGCCTCACAAAGGAGAGGCCGCTCAGGAGGACTGTGCGGTACGTTGCCTATTGCCTCGAAGAACCTCCTGCCTATGGCTCAAAACATATGGGCAGTTATGTGCATGCAGAGAGCCTGCATAATGAAAGCGCCAAGGTCTTCGGCATGATCTCACTCGAGATGCTGGGCTATTACTGCGATGACAAGGGGTCTCAATACTATCCGTCAACCCTGTTCAAGCCCTTCTATCCGGACACCGGCAATTTCATCACCTTTGTCGGCAACTTCTCTTCGCGGAGTTTTTCGAACAGCATCAAGTCCGCCTTCACCTCGGTGTCGTCCTTCCCGGTCGAATCCCTGAACGGGTTCTCGATCATCCCGGGCGTGGACTTCTCTGACCACAGGAACTATTGGAAGTTCGGGTACCCGGGTTTTATGATCACAGACACCGCCTTTTACCGCAACCCGAACTACCACGATTCCGGCGACACTCCTGATACGCTGGACTACGACCGGCTGGAACAACTGACCACTGCCCTGTATGAGGCGTTCAGGATTGTGTAATGTGACGGGGAAAACAGTGCGGCAACGGACAATTCCCGAAAACAAATCACACTTAATTCGGCGTCGGTGTAGATGCTGGCGTCATACATTCTGTTGTTCCAGTTTTACCGTCGCTTCGGTCAATTCCTCCAAAATAGCAATAAAGTCTTCCTCAGTATATTCTTTCAATTTCATTATGCCGGCATTAATGACATAGGCAATCTCGTTTCCTTGATGGACCGTATTTGGCGTTGGTCTTTTATAACTAATCATAAATGTAGGCCCCTTGTTTAGTTCTCTAAGTGGTGCCATGGCAATTCGTATTGACATGGAAGAGACGATAAATAAAGAGTTAAAAGAACAGGTAACTTTTCTGTTTTTGTATTGTCCACTGATTTTCATGAAAACGGGTAATATGGGCAATGAATATTCTACTGATGTGTTAAGCAGGTTTGATAAAGTTTGAAATTTCGGTTTCCAATAATAACCATTGCCGATATTCAGAGCGACTCTGAAAAGGAGAACAGCTGTGAAAATACCAATAATTTGTATTGCTGTCATAATTCTATTTCAATGTATAACATTGTCTTTTCATAGCATGCGATTTCTCATCATTCTATTGGCAAATGGGGCTAACGTCAACAAAAAAACCACTCTCAACGCCCCGTTCCTCCTCGAAATTCCTCTTCATGCTATTCTCCCCAATGCGCTTAATCGCCGAATAATAATTCTCATTGTTTATCCGGCAGGTTACGACACCGCTTTAGGGACACGCCATTTGATCATTGCGACCTTCACGGCGTCGTTAATGACCAGGCATGAGACCATCGCATAGACGAAGATCATGATGGTCTGCCACCAGGGCAAGGGCATGAGGCCGGGAAGACCGGCAAGCGTCAGCACAGTACCGGCAAGGGTAACCGCAGCAATGGAGGCCATGAGGGTCTTACTGGGCATCGTTGTCCAGAACCAGCGTCGTTCACGTGCTGATACAATGGAAAATACGGCCATGTATAGGAGAGTCAGAAAGCTAAACGTGTAGAGGGCGTTATCGTTGGACGCCAAACCAAAGAACGACCATCCGATCCACAACATCAGCAGGGCCTCAGCGACCATCGTGACACCCAGCACTACGGACACCGTGATAAAACCCCCTATGTTCCACGTCTCCGGTCTATTGGATGGCTGAACGTGGTCTGTGGCAAGGGCTATCTTCGCAAAGTCTGTCATGAAGACCAGCAGCAGCATTGCAAAGGCTGAAACGACGAACTTGCCGGTCAGCACGAACGCAATAGCCACAAAGGCAGACTTCAGGATCGTCCGGCTGATCTTGTTAATGATCCACGTCAGGATGCGCTGATAGACAGTACGCCCCTGCTCGACCAAGGCCAGGATGTTTGTCAGCCCCGGTTCAGTCAGCACAACACTCGCTGAGCCTTTGGCAACGTCGGTTGCCGAGCTGACAGCGATGCCTACTTCAGCCTGCCGCAAGGCCGGTGCATCGTTGACGCCGTCTCCGGTCATGCCGGTCACGTGCCCTGCGGCCTGAAGGTGCTGCACTACAATATATTTGTCCTCAGGATACACCTCGGCAAAACCGTCGGCACCAGCCAGCAGATCAACGGCTTTATTGCCGGACAGAGCGCTCGCGGCCTTCAGATCAGACACGCGCTGGATATTTGTCAGCCCCACTCCCAGCGCAATTTCGCGCGCAATGGCCAGGGCATCTCCGGTGAGCATCTTCACCGAAACGCCGAGGCCGTGAAGTGCTGCGATGAGTTGCCTGGCGTCTGGCCGGGGTGGATCAAACAGCGTCACTAACCCAACCAATGCAGGCGTGCCGGTCTCAGGGCCGCGTGCCACTGCCAGTGTCCGATATCCCTTCAGCGCCGATTCTCTTACACGCGCCTCCAGCGCGTCGATTGCCGGGGACTGGAGCCCGCACGCCTCGGCAACGGTCCGCACCGCACCTTTCAGCACGCGTATACGCTGATTGTTCTGTTCAACCACGGCTTCGGTCCTTCGGTTTGTTGCATCAAACGGAATAAAAGATATTGGCGTGACTGCCGGTGCATGAGCAAAAACGTTCCGCTCTCTTGCTGCAGCAAGGAATGCCAGGTCGATCGGGTCCTGGTTAGCCTCCTGGGATGCAAGTGCTGCTGCAAACAATACGTCTTCCTCTGTCGAGCGCTCCAGAGGGATCACGCCGGTGACAGCCAGCTGGTTCATCGTAATGGTGCCTGTCTTGTCCACGCAGAGCACGTCCATTGTTGCAGCATCTTCCGTGGCACTGAGACGTGTAACCAACACGCCGCGTTTCGCGAGTTCTTTCGCCCCAACAGCCATACTGACCGTGAACATCACCGGGAGGGCAACCGGCACCGCACTCATCAAAAGAACGAGCATGAGCGGGATCACTTCCAGGAGGGCCACGTGGCGGATCAGAGACAGGAAGATCACCAGACCGAGCAGCGCGCCGACAATGACGAACAGCCAACGGACTACCTTGGCCACGACTGCCTCGATGTGCAGTTTGGGATGTGCTTCCTGGACAAGTTCCGTGGTGCGGCCAAAGTAGGTCTTCGCCCCGGTCAACAGTACCACCCCGTTGCCTTCGCCCCGGCGGACGATCGATCCCGAGGAGAGCACTTCAGAGGGCTTCTTGTCTGCCTCCATCGACTCGCCGGTGAGCGCGGATTGATCGATGCTCAGCGCCCCGGTCAGCAGTTTAATGTCAGCCGGGATGATGTCGCCGGCACGCACCCGAATAATGTCACCGGGAACCAGTTCCCGGGAGGGAACGACCTGCCAGGCCGCCTCGCGCAGGACACGCGCACTGACCTGCAGTCGCCGACGCAATGTTTCTACGACACCGGCAGCACGGCGTTCCTGCATAAAGCTCAACACGGCATTGACAACCAGCAGCGCACTCACCACAACAAGGTCTGAGTATTTTCCGAGGATGGCGGACAATATTATAATGAGTTCAAGCATCCACGCTGACACTCCCCAGAATTTTCCGAGAAACATGATCACCGGGTGGCCCTTCTGCTCGGCTACTTCGTTGTACCCATGCTCTGTCAGCCGGACCGCCACGTCAGCCTGCGTGAGGCCTGCCTCCGGGTCCACCTGCAAAGCCGCAAGCGTTTCAGTGACCGTCGCAGAGGCGATGTCCGGGACCTTCTTATCTGATGGCATCTGACTCAATATGATGCACCTCATTAAAATTAAAAAAACAGGGCGGGAAGTTTTCTGCTTCCTGCCCTGCTATTTCCGAAATGACCATGACTCCGGCGACACTCCTGATACGCTGGACTACGACCGCCTTGAACAACTGACCACTGCCCTGTACAGGACGTTCAGGATTGCATGGCTTATTATGGCCCTGAAAGCTCGTCTACCCTTTAGAAGCAGCTATTCCTTCGTTATGGTGCACTGCACTTCGAGCTTATTGCAGATAATGTCGACCACCCGCAGTGCCAGTTCTTTCTTCTTGCCTTCACGAATTTCCTTCTCTTGTCCCTCTTCCTTTGGCACATTCGCAATTACCGTGACCAGGGACTTTCCCTCCTCGCTCGTTTTCTCCACCTTGACGGAGGCAACCTGGAGGTCATCGGTCACCTCAATAAACCTGTCCTCATCTGTCTTTTTGACGACCTTGATCTTCGGCGCCCTTTCATCGACCAGGTTGGCTACTTCGGCATATACCTTTTCCGGGGCCATCGGCATCTCTACTTTGGCCTCGTAGCCTTTATCCCTTTTGGAATATTTGTAAACTGCAACGGGCGCTAAAAAGATAAGCCCCATCGATGACAGCGCCAGCACTGCCGTACCCAGAACAACACCCAACCTCTTTTTCGTGATCATGTTCGCTTTCATGTTTTTCTCCTTTTCGTTCCGCCTGTTTTCAGTTAAAACGTCTTATACCGACGTTCATTTATCCGGAAATGCTCAGTCTCAGGCCTATATCATGTCAAATAGTATCACTCCCTGGAGCGAATAACAATAAGAAATTAACGGCTGGTCTGTATTATACAGCTGCTCTGCGCAGTACGAAGCAGCAGGATGTCCTGCCCGGGCTCGATCTTCGAAACAATGGCCTCATAATCCTTTGCGCCGGTTACCCTCTTGCGGTTGACCCCGATAATGCAAGTGCTGTGGCGGTACTGCTTGAACTGGCAAGTCTCACAAAGGTGAGGCCGCTGGAACGGTGGATCGGAGAGCCGCCTCTTTTTGTAGAAAAGCCCCATTAACCGGCTAATTCAGGTTTTGGCAAGCAGATCAGAATCGAAGTATTTGCTTATGAGTGTCTGCACGGTATCCCTCAAATATGTTTCATCCGCTTCATGGATCTCATGAAAAATGGATTCGCCAACTTCGTTAAACGCATCGAGAATTGCAGGATCAAAATGCTTTTCCCGTTCCTCGTTAATAATGTGCATTGACTTCTCAAAAGAGAATGGCTCCTTATATGGACGCTTTGAGGTCAGGGCATCAAACACATCAATTACTGAAAATATTTTCGCAGCAATAGGAATTGCCGCTCCCTTTAAGCCATTACTATATCCCTCCCCGGAGAATTTCTCGTGATGATAACGAACTACCTTTTCAGCGTCCCGTAGCCAGGCATAACTTCCAATGATCTCTACCCCGTGTTCGACGTGAGTCTTCATGATTTCAAACTCTTCATCAGTCAATTTACCGGGTTTAAGGAGAATGTTGTCGCTTATGGCGATTTTCCCCACATCGTGGAGAAACGCACCCTTGATCAACGCCTGAATCACTTCTCCGTTTAAATGCATTGACTCAGCAAGCCTGACGGCATAAATGGTGACGCGATAATTGTGACTACTTGTGTCGCTGTCTCTTTTTGCAATTGCACTGCCAAGCACTTCCAGTATTCCCATATTCGCGCTAGACAAGTCTGCTGAATACTTTATCAGCCCCTTATTAAGGGCAACAATAATAGGGTACAAAACTACAGTAGAGATCAAAACTGTTATGACCACCTGTATCAGCGAAAACAGCACGCGCTCCCTTATGTCATTCATTATTCGGCGATCTACCTGGTAAGCACCCTCAAAATAACCGACTATTCTCCCATTAGTTGTTCTCAGCGGGGTCAACACCCTTATAAACATCTGGTCGTCAATATGAATTTTCTCGTATTGCATGTCTTCCGTCATGAGGCGGTCATGTTTAAGAAGGTTCATTTTAGATTCGAGTTTTTCCGTATCATCCCTTGACAGCTCGACAATCTGTTTTTTATTCCTGTCATAAAATTCAATTATAGAAAAACCCCCTGCCGAAAGGTGCTCCTGGCTCTTCTGACGCAAAATAGCAACTTTTTCCGGGGTAAGATCAACAAGCAAATTGATCTCGTCGGCAAGAAATTTATTCGACTCAATTTCAGCGAGGCTCATGACGAAATTATCTATCTTCTCATGCTCAATTAAGTAGATGCCCGTGCCCAAGACAGCAGACAGTAAAATCCATGCCAAACCAAGCCGCAAAATAAGTTTCCTGTGGATATTGCCGAACATGATGCTTAATACCTTAATATACCTTTATTTTTAACTCGCTATAACGGATCTGTTTTATGCTAGCAGTTAGAGGAACGTCTACTTTCTCTATAGTTCAATATGATAATAAATTACACTATTACCTGAGATTTGAAAAGTGAGTTCATGGGAAGATAGGCGTAGTTGCTGATCCTCAAAACGCGACGAATTGTGGGTATTGCTGTTAGCCTGCTGCTGAGAAATGCCATTTGAACTGCTCCATTCTGCATGTCAGCCTGCCTGCTTGATAGCTTGTGAACTCTTGCTATAGTCCCCCATGCGTTTATCGCCGAATAATAACCAGGGCTGGAAGTCTAATGCTTCCTGCCCTGGGGGTCCTGATCAATGCGTCTTTATCGTGCAGAGAGCGAGAGATAGGTGACCGAGCCGTTCCTGAAGACCAGAAGCAGGATGTCCTGCCCTGACTTGATCTTCGAAACAATGGCCTCATAATCCTTTGCGCTGCTCACCCTCTTGCGGTTGACCTCGATAATGACATCTTTCGGCTGCAGCAGACCGCCGGCCGGACTCCCCTCTTCGATGTCCGTAACAACAACACCGGTTATTCTCGCCGGCACATCGAGACTCTTTTTCAGTTCAGGCGTAAGTCCCTGCACCATGACCCCCTTAAGGAGGTTGTCAAAACCTCCCTGCAGTTTCTGCTGATCTGCGGGCAGTTCAGCAACAATAATATCCATATTCTTCACTTTTCCGTCCCGCATGACCTTGATAGGGGCCTTCTTGCCGGGCGGCGTACCTGCCACGCTATTTCTCAGGCCTGCAGGATCATTCACTTCTCTGCCGTCGAACTCTATGATGACATCGCCATTTTTTATCCCTGCCTTTTCAGCAGGGCTGTCCTCCACGACATCGCCGACCAGGGCGCCCTTGTCGTCCTTGATATCGAACTGCTTTGCAAGGTCCGGTGTGACCGGCTGTATCGAAACACCGAGCCAGCCCCTCACCACCTTCCCTTTGTGGATGAGATTGTCCATCACCGCCTTTGCCATGCTGCTCGGTATCGCGAACCCGATCCCCTGATACCCGCCTGACGTGCTGAAGATGGCGGTATTGATGCCTACGAGTTCACCTCTGATATTGACGAGCGCTCCCCCTGAATTGCCGGGATTGATCGGCGCATCCGTCTGTATGAAATCCTCATAATCGGCAATGCCGACATTTGCCCTGCCTGTTGCGCTCACAATGCCTGACGTCACGGTCTGGCTCAGGCCAAAGGGGTTGCCGACAGCAATCACGGTCTCCCCAACCCTCAACCTGTCCGAATCGCCAAGTTTGAGTACAGGGAGATGGTTTGAATCGATCTTGATCACGGCAAGGTCGGTCTTGCTGTCCGTGCCGATCACCTTGCCCTTGAACTCTCTCTTGTCGGACAATTTGACCTTGATCTCATCGGCATCCCTGATCACATGGTTATTGGTCAGTATGTACCCGTCCTTGTCCACTATTACACCGGAACCGAGACCGGACTCCTTATGTTCTCTCGGCCTTCTGAGCTGACCGAGGTCATCGCCGAAGAACCTCCTGAAGAACGGGTCATCAAAGAAGGGCGATTGCATGCCGGATATCTTTACTGTTTTCGTCGAAGAGATATTCACGACCGCAGGTTTCACTGCGGCGGCAACTTCAGCCATCGCCTCTCCGGTCTTCGAGAGGATGTCTATGGCGCTCTGCGAGATCTTCGGCTCCTGGGTATGACCGTTTGGCATCAGATCGAAGTTCGTTGCTACGCCGAGGCCGATAATGAGCCCGACCAGTATCAATGTTGCTCCGTAGATCAGTCTGCGTTTTTTCTCTATCATGTTCTTCACCTTTTTCAGTTCTGTTACTGTTCAGTCTGTTTTACTGACCGACAGGGGGGGGTATCATCTCCCTGTCGGCAGTATCCAGACGCTTATTCAGCCTTTACCGTGACCTTCTTTGTCTCAGCAGCCTTTACCGCCTTTGGCAGGGTAATGCTGAGCACTCCCTTTTTAAAATTCGCCCTGACATCGGATTCGATCACCTCAGCAGGCAGGGGGATGGTCCTGCTGAACGATCCGTACGACCGCTCCATCTGGTAAAAGCCCTTTCCCTTCTCCTCTTTCTCCGCCTGTTTCTCACCCCTGATCGTGAGGCTGTTCATCGAAAGGGAAACATCAATGTCCTTTTCATCCATACCGGGCAGTTCCGCATTGACCCTGATCTCCTTTTCGTCTTCCGCCACATCAACCTTTGGACTGAAGGCTCCGGCAGCTCCTTCGAACGGCTGAAGATCAAAGCCGCGGAAGAAGTTATCGAACAGGCTGTCCATTTCCTTTCTGAAGAGGGCAAACGGATGATCACTATCCCTCCGGACAGGGATCTCTTTTTTCCCAAATGGTACCAGATCTTTCAGTGTCATGATGTACCTCCTTTCAGGCGCAGGAACTTTTCAGTTCCCGGCCTTAACCTCGATCTTTCTTGTCTTCACCTTTTCGGCCCTCGGCAGTATCAGCCTCAATACGCCATTCTTCACTGTGGCCTGGATCTTGTCCCTGTCGATCTCGTCAGAGAGCGTAAAGCGGCGGTGATAGTCACCGATGCCGTATTCTGATATGGCAAGCCGCATCTCCTGAGGGATGTCCGGATCGACCTTGCCGTAGATCTCGAGGATATTCTTTTCGAGCGTGATATCTACGAACGATTCATCAACACCCGGCATATCCGCTATTACCGTAGTTTCATCCCTGCCCTCGATGATGTCCACTGCCGGCGTATAGACCCGCCGATCATGTGTCCTCTCTTCCTGATGGGCAGTCGTCGCCTCTTTTTTCCTGGTATCCTGAATATCATTTGCCATGATCTGCCTCCTGACTCTATTCGCCTGAAATGGCGATCTTCTTTGGTTTATCCGCTTCTGCCCGGGGCAGAACGACAGTGAGCACGCCCTTCTGATACCTTGCCTCGACCTTGCTGTTCTCGATCCTGAAGGGCAGGACAATATTCTTCGAGAACTGCCCGGACCAGCGCTCCCGCCTGTGGAAGGTCTCTCCTTCTTTCGGTTCGTCGGACTGGCGCTTTCCCTTGATCGTGAGCAGATCGTCCGCCACCGAAATATCAATGTCCGCAGGATCCATCCCGGCCACTTCGGTTGTCACAACAGCCCTGTCCGCAGTTGTCCATGCATTGACCGGCGGGAAATCCCGGCTGGTCTGGCTGCCTATTCCCGACAGATCCCGTCTCATTCTTTCGAACTCCCGCCAGGGGTCGACAAATCTTCCAACTCTCTCAAATTCTGACCATAACATGTCAATACCTCCTGATATAATGTTTTAAAACAAGCCATTGGCACTCTCAATGCAAGAGTGCTAATTTTTATTATCATAAAAAAACCGGCGCTGTCAAGCCCCCCAAAAAGCATGTTTTAACTTATTGAAATAACGCAAAGTTTGAGCCGGCCGCCTGAGCATTACTATCCATTTCCCTTCCGGAGAATCTGCTTCATGCTATAATCCCCCATGCGTTTTATCGCCGACCTGCATATCCATTCGAAATATTCCCGCGCAACCAGCAGGGACCTGAATCCGGAGAACCTCTGGAAATGGGCACAACTGAAGGGCATCTCTGTTGTAGGCACCGGAGATTTCACACATCCCCAGTGGATCAAAGAGCTTGAGGAAAAACTCGAGCCTGCGGGTCATGGACTTTTCAGCCTGAAGAAAGATCTAAGGACAGAAGACATACCGGCGTCCTGCAAGGCAGATGTCTCGTTCATGCTTACTGCAGAGATCAGCTGCATCTATAAGAAGAACGACAAGACCCGGAAGGTCCATAGCGTTCTGCTCGCGCCAAGCTTCGCAGTTGCAGAAAAGATCAATGCCCGGCTCAAACAGATCGGCAACCTGCATTCGGACGGCAGGCCGATACTCGGGCTTGATGCAAAGGAGCTTCTGAAGATCGTGCTGGATATATCGCCAGAGGCCATGGTGATCCCTGCACATGCATGGACACCCCACTTTTCGGTCTTCGGTGCAGCCTCCGGTTTTGACAGTCTTGAGGAATGCTACGATGAGCTGACGCCCCATATCCATGCGATCGAGACAGGCCTTTCGTCCGACCCGCTTATGAACTGGCGACTCTCGGCGCTCGACAGGATAACGCTCATCTCAAACTCTGACGCCCACTCACCGTCGAAGCTCGGCCGTGAGGCAAATGTATTGGATACGGATATTTCGTATGACGCGATCACAAATGCTCTCAGGACGCGGAAGGGCTTCAAAGGCACGATCGAGTTCTTCCCTGAGGAAGGCAAATACCACTATGACGGCCACAGGGCCTGCGAGGTCAGCTTTACGCCGAAGGAGTCGATCAGACATAACAATATCTGTCCTGTCTGCAGCAAGAAGCTCACGATCGGGGTCATGCACAGGGTAGACAAACTGGCCGACAGGGACGAAGGTTTCCGGCCGAAGAATGCGCCCACCTTCCATTCGATCATCCCGCTTACCGAGGTCATTGGGGAGGCATTGGGCGTCGGCCCTTCCAGCAAGAAGGTTGCGGCCATGTATTTCACTATGCTCGGCGCCTTAGGCAATGAGTTCGGGATACTCCTGGATGCCCCTCTGCATGATATCGAGTCCACCGGTTCTGCAAAGATAGCCGAGGCGATCGCAAAGATGCGTTCAGGAGATGTATCGATCGCTCCGGGATATGACGGCGAGTTCGGCAAGATCAGGATATTCGAGCGTTTCGAAAAGAAAGAGCCGAAGGGCCAGAAACCGCTTTTTTAGACTGCATCCATATTTGAAAATATTCGGCTACGGGTTGGGGAGGTTTTGGTAATTAAATCAATACCCCACCTGCCCTCCCCTTGGTAAGGGGAGGAACTATCTTCCACCCTTGAATTTCCCGACAGTCCTCTGCATCAGATCTCCTCTAACGCATCTTTTTGTGCACAAACATCTTCTCTTTTCCCCTCTCTGCGATATAATCAGGTTATATCCATATCATCCCAGGGAGGCAAATCATGAAAGCATTTCTTCGCGTTTTCTTCTGCATGCTCGCAACACTCCTGCTCGCAACCTCTGCATATGCCAAGATCCAGAGCAAGGCGATCGAATATAAGGACGGCGATGCCGTGCTTGAAGGATACCTTGTGTACGACGATGCCATAAAGGGTAAATTACCCGGCGTGCTGGTTGTCCACGAATGGATGGGTCTCGGCGCGTATGAGAAGGGCCGCGCAGAGCAGCTCGCAGCGCTCGGGTATGTGGCCTTTGCAGCGGATATCTACGGCAAAGGCATCAGGCCAAAGGACGCGAAAGAGGCAGCAGAGTTTGCCGGGAAATACCGCGGCAATGACCGCACCATGCTCCGTTCCCGCGTAAATGCAGCGCTTGCAGTCCTCAAAAAGCAGCCGATGGTTGACCCGAAGAAGACCGCAGGGATCGGATACTGCTTTGGCGGCACAACCGTTCTTGAGCTCGCGCGGAGCGGCGCAGACACGCTTGGCGTTGTGAGCTTCCACGGCGGACTCGGCACATCCAATCCTGCTGATGCGAAGAACATCAAGGGCAAGGTGCTGGCCCTGCATGGCGGGGATGACCCCTTTGTAAAGATCGAGGAAGTGATCGCATTTCAGGACGAGATGCGCAAGGCAGGCGTGGACTGGCAGTTTGTGAGCTACGGCAATGCGGTCCACAGCTTCAGCAACCCCGCGTCAGGCAATGACAACAGCAAGGGCGCTGCATACAATGAGAAGGCTGATAAGCGCTCCTGGATAGCCATGAAAATATTCTTCAAAGAGATATTTGGAGAAAAGAGATGAGCGCCGGGAAATATCTCATAATCTATGCCCATCCGAACCCAAAGAGCTTTAACCATGCCATCCTGGATACGGTCAAGGATGCACTTTCAAGGGCCGGAAAAGAGGTCTCTGTCCGCGATCTGAATGCCATAAACTTTAACCCTGTGCTCTCTGCTGATGACCTCGCGGGCATGATGCAGGGAAAGATTACGGCTGAGGTGAAGGCAGAGCAGGAGTTTGTCGGATTGGCCGATATCATCGTTGTGATCTATCCGCTCTGGTGGTCAGGCATGCCTGCGATCCTGAAGGGTTACATAGACAGGGTCTTCACGGAGGGCTTTGCTTACCGCATTGTCGGGCCGGATCTTGAAGGTCTGCTCAAGGGCAAGAAGGTGCTGCTGATCACAACCACCGGTGCGCCGCAGGAGATGTATGAGGCGTCAGGCATGTTCAGGAGCATGGCCCAGACCACCGGTGAAGGCATATTCCAGTTCACCGGCATGGAACTGATCGAACATAAGTATCTCTGTGCGATCCCGTATATAAAGGATGAGGACAGAAAGAAGATGCTGGAAGAGGTAAGGGGATTGGTTCAGAAGAAGCTGCTGCAGACCGAATAAGTCATCCCGGCGGGAATGGTCTCAGCATTCCCGCCACGCGACTTATTTCAGACCTTTCTCATTGAAAAAAAGCGCGTATTTCCTGTCAACAACCTTGATATGATTCTGCAGCCAATCGCTCAGGAAATCCAGAAGATCCATGGATAACCCGAACTTGCCTGCATCATAATTATGCTTGAACTCAGCAACCTTTAAGGTAAAAGCCGCATGTTCCTGTTTGTGCGGAATTTCTTCCGGATATCCATATCGCTCGAAGTATCTCTCCTCTGTCCTGAAATGTGTACCTGCATAGCCGATAAGACCCTCGATGATCTGACTCAGAACAAGTTTGCTCTGCCTGTGACGCATGGCATCATGGAGCTCATTGATCATCGCAATAAGTTTTTTATGCTGCCTGTCTATCTCAACAATGTAGACACTAAGATTGTCATCCCACTCAATAAATGCCATTACCGTTCCTCCTATATTCAGCCCCTGCCGCTGCTTCGCAGATCACATTCGCTTTACCCCATTGTAGGACCGAACAGCCAGACGGTCAAGGGATATATCAGCAGGAGGTGAACTATCGGAAGAATAAGAGAAATAATAAAAATTACAGGGGGCCAGCATTCCCATCCTTCCTGCCGAAGAGCATATTCGAGATGATCATGCCAGGGCAGATGCCGGTGACTGCTGCAAAGGCAAACGAGATGGCAGGAATATAAAGAATCCAGTGTGCGGTGCCAAAGCCGGTCAGCCAAATGCCCAACCAGATGATAGAACCTGCAACAACGAAGAAAAACCTCATGGCATTACTGATCCTGTATTTACTCATCATCTCCTCCTTATCTCAGATAATGACCTGCAGTACCTCATCGATCTTTTTCAGAATCCGAATTATTCCGGCTGCCTGCGCAGCAGTGATCGCGGATATGTCGATCTTTTTCAATACAGCCTGCATGGCATCAAACGCCGGCTTCACGCTCATGTCATTGTCCATGGAAGTGACAAAGGCAGCGCGGAGACTGTTGGATATCTGCGAGTCTGCAGGCCTAGCAGTACCGGCCTTCTTTCTTATCATCTTCACACGCGCCCTGAGATCCCTCAACTTCCCTGCTGCCGCTTCCATGGCCTTTTCCGAGTAGTTGAGCTTCTTCCGGTAGTGGCTTGACATAAGGAAGAACCGAATCTCCTCTGCGCTGTACCCTTTTTTTATCAGCATATCCGTGTACAGGATATTACCCTTGGACTTGGACATCTTCTGGCCGTCCACAAAAAGATGCGCGCCGTGCAGCCAGAAGCGGGACATGGGATAGGGCTTGATCGCTTCGAGGATCGCAAGGGAATAGTCATGATGCCTGTACAGGTTGTCAATGCCGCCGCAGAAGACTGAGAGCGTTCCCCTGAAATGGCGCAACACCATGCTCGGGTCCTGCACATTCCATGACGGCCTGCCCTCGCCCAATGCAGTCTTCCAGCAGGCCTTCTCGCTGATCTCGCAGCCGTGCCAGAGGATGAAATCTCCGAAGTTCCACTGTATGCCGGGATATGTGTCTTTATGAAAGCGTCTCTTTTTCTTCGGCCATTTCGCCATATCCAGACCGAAGAGCTTTCCGAAGCCGCGGACCTTGAGAGGGTCAAAGTAGATGTTGCCGCCGTGGCTGTACGCGATCTTCTTTTCAAGAAGCTTCCTGATGATCAAAACCGATTCATCCACGCATTCAGACGCACGGGGCATATAATGAGGCACCTGCATACGCAGGAGCTTCAGCTCTTTTACGAACTGCGCAATGTTCCTGTCGGTCAGTTCCTTCACCGAGGTCCTGCGCTTTTCAGCCTCTTTGATCGCCTTGTCCTCGATATCAGTGACCGCCATGCCGCGCTCGACCTGAAAGCCGGAATAGCCGAGGTACCGGACAAGGATGTCTTCAAAGAGAAAGGTCCTGAAATTGCCGATATGCGCACGCTGGTACACTGACGGGCCGCAGGTGAAGATCGTTGCGCGTTTATTTGATGCGGTCCTGAACGGTTCAAGTCTTCTGCCAAACGTATTGAATAATTTCAACATGATCGCTTACCTCATAATAAATAAAGTATACATCAAGAGGAAAGGTTGTTTAGACTGTAGTCATTTAGGCCTGAGCGAAGCAAAAAAGACTCTGAGCCTTATGAATATGCTATCCACCTAATTACCTACAGACTAACAACCTGAAGTTACTCCTATTCAACCTTCAAATACTTCCATCTTCCTTTGCGAAAGCGCGCTGACATTAGTATACCCTGTATGCACATCGAGATGACCATTGCCATCCAGACACCAGGGGCGCCGTAATGCAGGACAAGCGCAAAGAACCAGGCAAGCGGAAGCCTGATGAGCCACATGCATATGCCGATCACCTTCAGCGTGCCCCGTGTGTCTCCTGCGCCCTGGAGCGCACCGCCCAGGATCGCGCTCATCGCCATGAACGGTTCTGAGAGCATATTGAACTGGAGATACCGCGTGGTCTCTTCGAGCACATCCGGGTTCTTTGTCAGCAGCGATGCAAAATACCGGGCTTGCCAGAAGAAGACAAACGCCATCGCGCTTATAACAGCGGCCCCGGAGAGGGCGATCTTCCAGCCAGCCTTTTCAGCCCGTTCGGGGACGCCTGCGCCGAGGTTCTGGCCGATCAGCACCGAGGCAGCCATATTCAGGGCAAAGGCAGGGAGATAGATGATGCCCTCGATCCTGAGACCGTTCGATATGGATGCAAGGGCAGTGATGCTGCTGTCCCCAAGCCGCCCGAGGATGTTGTACAGGACTATGCTCCCAGCATTCCAGGTGATCTGGAGCATTGCCGCAGGCCAGCCGATCCGCACGATCTTCCCTATCGTCACCCCCGAGATCTTCCAGGGACCTGCAAAGAGCGTTCGCCATCTGCTGAAGCGGAGGAAAAGGAGGTTCATCAGCATGCCGATGATAAGAGAGACCGCGGTGGCTGTTGCAATACCTCTGTAACCCAGGACAGGAAAAGGACCGAGACCGAAAACGAGGCCAAAAACAACGATGACGTTGGCCACAGTCACAACAGTCATGGTCATGAGCGGCTTCTTCACCTCTCCGCTTGCATTGAAGATCGCATTGGAGATGATCAGCACGTAATTCGGTGCAAGGGCTAGCACAAAGATCCGGAAAAAGGTGACCGCGATCTCCCTGATCTCTGACGGGACGCCTGCAAGCGCAATGATCTCTCTGGCGAAGAGCAGCCCTGTTACGGCCAGGCTGGTTGCGCAGGCAAGACTGAAGAAGAGGGACTGTCTCGCAATATGCAGTGCGCGCTGCATATCTTCTGCGCCGACGGCCCGCGAGACCAGGGCAAGGGTGCCGATACTGACCGCATTGGCGACGATCACCACAAGGAAATAGAGCTGGCTGATAAACCCGACAGCAGCCTGGATCTGCGGGTTGATCAGGCCTGCAACATAAATATCCGTGAACCCGACAATAAAATTCAGGACCATGATGATCAGCATGGGCCAGGAAAGCTGCCAGATATTTCTCCAGAGACTTCCGGAAATGATGTTTGTCCGCGCTTCCTGCGTCATCGGCATAGGTCTATTCTACCAGCAGGAGGGGATCAAGGGGATGAGGCAGATGATCTATCGGGCTTGAACTAATATGTGTGGCAGGCAAGGCAGAGTTTGGCACGGGTCATGCGCAGCATTGCTCCGTTGGCATTCGAATGAGGATCATGGCAAGTCACGCAGGTCATCTTCCCTGCAGTCAGGGGCAAACCCGCAACCGGCGAGGGCGGCACGACATCGACCTTATGCTCGGCAGACCCCTTCCGGTCCGGATGGCAACCGATGCAGAGCTGTGTGATCGGCTCCTTCAGTGTCAGCATGCCGCCTGAGCCATGCGACGTATGACAGGTAGTGCAGTCCTTTTTGATCTTCGGCATAGTCCCCTTTGCTGCGGGAGCGCCTGTTTTCGATGGCATTGCTGAGCAGCCGTACAAAAGCAGAATAACAGCCAGTCCCTGCAGCAAGAGAAACGATGTCAGGCGTTGCATGACTTATATTATCACGGAGAGACCCATTTCTGACCCATTATCAGGCCAAGGCAGAAGAGCATTCTTTGGGGTCGGCCGGGCAGAGGAATTACTGCCCGGCCTTCGGGGAGGTGATGCGCTAAAGAGCTTACCAGGAATACATGACTGCCAATGCGAGGGTATCCTGACTCTTCTCGTTCATGATATGGCGATGACTGTCAAAGGTCTTCTCACCTGCCCAGTCATGACGGTACTCAGGCCTGATGATCAGTCCGTTTGCGATCTTTATCTCCGGCGTGATGGTGATCTCCTTCATGCTCTGTTTGATGCCGGTCCTTACACCGTCCTCGTCCTTGAAGTATTCGCCTCTTACAGCAAGGCTGAACTTGTCATTGAACTCATACTTGGCAATCGCTGCAAAGCCATACCATTGTGCATCCTCGGCATGCGGGCCCATATCCTCAGTTGCATAATCCGCATTCAGTATCAGACTCAGGTTCTTCATCGGCTTGATCGTAGCTACCCAGTCAAAGACAAACCGGTCGTTAGAACTGTTCTCGAACTGTTCAGGCCCATACATGGCATTAAAATACATGGAGAGCTGCTCCATCGGTGCGTAGCCCACGCTCAGCCCGACGCTCTTGCCGCTGTTGTTGTCGGCAGTATTGTCCCAGCCATTGACCACGTGAAGGTTTGCGCTCAACGTATCGGTAATGTTATAACCGACCATGAGGCCTGTATGGGTGAACGGTATTGCCCAGTTGAACAGGAGCGATCGCGAATAGTTCGGGTTGTCCTTTGCCTCGATCACTTCTGCACCGAAATAGGTCGCATATTTTCCGAACCTGATCTTGAGCCCCTTGCCGACTGGCGCGAGATATTCCAGATATGCCTCTGTAAGATCAAAGCCGTCGCTCTTTGCCGGGTCCTGGCCATCGTTTATGCCGAGTCCACGGGAATGAATGAACCGCGCCGTCTCTCCGGCTGAGAGTTTCAGTTTGTACCCAACCCCGCCCAGAGGAGCGTCTTTCGCAAAGACGAGCTGAAAGAGGTCAAGGTTAGGCCTTGCCGACTCATGGTCGAAGACGCGCAGCCGGTTCTCGCTCGAATCAGGATCATCGAAGTTATAGGTGTATCCTGTCTGCAGATACACGCTCAGGCCGACAAGCTTCTTGAAATTCTCAATGTCTGATGCAGGTTTCGCCTCCTCTGCAAAACTGCTGAATGCACCCACACATACAAATGCTAAGATAACCCAGATACTGACAATAATCCTTTTCATGACATCCTCCTGAAGAATATTTTTTTACCGCTTAATGCGATCCTGTTTGTTCGTGATCGTCTTCCTGACCTTCTGCCGCCTTCTCGTTCCATCGCACCTCCTTTATTCTCAGGCCGTATTTCTGGATCTTGTATCCGATCATCCGTTCTGTGATGCCGAGCCGCTTCGCTGCCCTTGCCATGACCCAGCCGCATTCCTTCAAAGCCCGGGTGATCTCTTCCTTCTCGAGATCTTCGATCCTGCTCTTGAGAGAAGTTCCGGAGTTTTCCATGTTAAACATATATACCAGAATCATGCCAACCGTATCTCTTTGATTTATTTGACTATTTTTTGGAGCTATTACGACAATCCTGTCGTTTGCTACATTTTTGTAAGACAGCAGCAGCGCTCCGTGGGAAGGGAATAAGGAGGGAGCCAATCAAACAGTTAAGCAATCTATTGACAATGCGACAATCGAGCAGATAAAATAATTCACTGAATGCGGATATACAGGCTGTATTCGCGGCAGTGGAAGCAGTGACAGGTTATTGAGTCAGGTTAGTCTGTGCGGGGGAATACCCTCCATCCCGCACGGAATTCAGCCTGGGGGCACTCCCCGATCCCCGCCCTCAGGTCTTATGGCCCGCTTCGGCGGGCCTTTTTTATTCTTCCAGCGTTATCGCCTCAACAGGGCAGTTCTCTTCAGCCGCCTCGCAGCAGCCGGTATAGTCGCAGGCCTCTTCATCGATCACCTTTGACTTGCCGATCACAGGGTCAACATGAAAAACAGCAGGGCAGATCTCCTCGCACCTGCCGCAGCCGATGCAGGCGTCTTCATCAATAATAACTCTCATGGCATCTCCTCAATGACTGCTGCAGCCAGAAGCGGGAACATGATCTCATGGTGACCGGTGAGAGCGAAGTTCTGGCCGCAGTTCATGGTCGGCCTTTTCAGCACGTTCTCTCTGGGCCGGTAGTGCTGAAAGAAATCCATATTCACGGTCGTCAGCTTCTCGACCTTGCTGCCGAGATTGCGTGCTATATTCAGGGCCTTCAAAAAGACCTCCGGCAGGATGACCGCAGAGCCGAGGTTGATATAGACACCGCCCTCCAGATCGGCAATCACAGAGGCGAGGAGCCTGAAATCGTCCATACTGCCCTTGCCGAGCGCTGCGCCGTCTGCCTCGGGATGCATATGGACAATGTCCGTGCCCATGGCCACATGGACCGTTACCGGGATGCCAAGCTCATGGGCCTGGCAGAATATGCTTTTATCCCTGAACGGATACTTTTTCCTGCTGATATATTGACCGACCGACCGGCCGATACCGTAGCCTTTTTTCACTCCTGTATTGATTGCAAGGTTCACACCTCTGCCGGTGTCCTTTGCCATGCCGAACGTACCTGAACAGAGCTCACGCGCAACATCCTCTGACGTATGGCCTGCCATGGCTATCTCAAAATCATGGATCACGCAGGCGCCGTTCGTAGCAATTGCCGTGATGATCCCTCTCTGCATAAGATCGATGATGACCGGAGAAAGGCCGAGCTTTATGGGATGGGCTCCCATGCCGAGAATGACCGGCCGCTGGTCCTTTCTCGCCTGCACAATGGCAGCAACAACCGATCTGAAGTCGCGGGCAGCGTAGAAATCAGGCAGCTTTTCGATAAAATCCGCAAAAGAATCTGTCCTTGCATGCAGACCCGCAAAGGATCTGACAGAGACCTTGCTCTTTCTTCCGGAGAGGGAATAAGTCTTTACTGATTTCAGGGAGACAGGCGTGTACTTTTTCATGGGATAAATTGTAGCACAGAAGCTCCGGGGCTTGCATACAGGCACTGTCCCGCGCCTTAATTGCTTTAAAAGAGTGTTTTATGGTATAAAACAAGACTTTTCCATCAAGGAGGACTGCACATTGGCAGCAAAAGCACCCGTAAAAAGAAACCTTTCAGCAGAGAAGAGAGCACGGCAGGCAGAAGCAAATAATGTCCGCAACAGAGCAGCAAAGAGCGCAATAAAAGGCGCGACAAAGGCTGTTGAGACATCGGTCAAGGCAAATGACAAGGACGCAGCAGCAAAGAGCCTGAAGGCTGCCATCAAGACCATCAGCAGTGCAAAATCAAAAGGCATTCTTCACAAGAATACCGCTTCACGCAAGATATCCAGACTGACGAAAAAGGCTAACGCCCTGGGGAAAGCTTAAGCAGCTTTACCAGAAGCAGCTCGAACGGATAGAACCCTCCGGTCTTTATGCCCAAGTCTGCGCTGTTCAGCAGACGAAATATCTCATACAGGTAGTTGCGCTCTTGGGGGGAATTTTTTTCCCCCAGCATCTGCGCATACTGCCAGTTCAATGCGCCGAGCAGTCCATACGGCTCCTCGGTCTCCCGTAAGATACTGTAGATCCTGAAGACCTTTTCCTTGTCCCGGGCGCGGATCGCATTGATAAGATCAAAAGCGCCGAAGCTCCTCTTGCCTTCAATGATCTCGGCAATGTCAGCCTTCTCTATCCCGGATTTTCCGACCAGCGTCAGCTTCTCGATCTCGGTCGAAAGCATGCCGAGGTCAGGGCCGATCATTGCAAGCAGGTAGTCAGCGGAAGCTCTGGAAAGGGCCAGGCCCTTCAGTCTGGCCTTTTCAATGATCCAGACAGCAATATCGCTCTCCCGGATATCAAGGCTGATCTGCCTGACTCCCTTGAAGCTCTCTTTCGCGTCCTTCTTCAGGGTCCCTTCATAAAGAAGCACAAGCACAGAACTTTCTGACGGACTCTGCAGATACGACTCGACTTTCTTCAGGTCCTTCTTCGCTATCTTCTGGGAATTTTCGATGATGATATATTTGCGGCCGCCGAAAAAAGGGGCGGTGTTCAATACATCCAGAATCTGCTCAAAGGCCGTTTTTTCCTGTTCAGGGGAAAGCATATCAAAGGTCTGGAAATTGAAATCCAGCTCCGCGGGGGGGACAAGTCCCCTGATCAGAGAACCTGCCTCTGCATGCAGATACCGGTCTGAAGCGTTCAGGAGATAGCCCGGCGAAGGCAGACCTTTTTTTATCTCGTCGAGAAGGTTCTTGTAGCTCATTTAAAGATAAGCGCGCCGACGATCTCCATTGCAATATCCGCCGTTGCCTTATCTTCAGCCATGTCCCGGGAACCAAGTACAACACCCATGTCCCGGGAGCCGGGAGATGCTATGATAAAGGGCGACGAGATCTTTTTCATCTGGAGCACCTTCCCGTCGTTGTCCTTGTACGTGAAGTCTGCATCAATAACGATCTTGTATTCAATGGTAATATCTTTCTTTTCAGAAAGACTGGACATTTCAAATCTGCGCACAACACCGGAGAGCACGTTCACTGCTGCAGGGGTTACCGTTATACCGTTCCGGGTGAATTCCTTTACCAGCGCCTTATGCAGTTTGTCCTGCAGCTTCGGTTCTATCGAGAGGTTCTCGATCTTGCCTATCCTGATCTCGGTGAACGGCAGATCTGCCTTGCGATGAACAGAATATCCGCAGCCTGCGGTCATCAAAACAGCAAGACACACAAACCCCAGTAATAGTATCTTCAGTCTCTTGCGCATGATCATCCCCCCACAACGATATTTACGAGCCGGCCCTTAATAACAATAACCTTTTTAATGCTCTGTCCGCCTATGAATTCAGCAACCTTGCTGTCAGCAAGCGCACGCTCTTTCACGACATCGTCAGCCAGTCCGGCAGGGATCAGGAGCTTCCCCCGCAGTTTGCCATTGATCTGGACCACGAGCTCGACCTCCTCGTCCCTGGCGATCTCGTCATCCCATACCGGCCAATCCATTTCCGAGGCGTTCTTTCCTGGGTTTATCCTGGACCAGAGCTCTTCCGCAATATGCGGCGTAAAAGGCGAGAGCAGGAGGAGAAGGTTCTCGACCGCAAATGTAAATACCTGCGTCTCCTTCGCATCGGCAGGCTCAAAGCCGACCAGCTCGTTCACCAGCTCCATCATGGCAGCGATTGCCGTATTGAAATGATAGTCTTTTTCAATATCCGCCGTAACCTTCCTGATGGTCTGATGCGTCTTCCTGAGAACTCCTCTTGCCGTGCCGGAAAGCTCCTCTGCACTGGCAGCAGGGGCAATGGTACCCGCGGCATCGCGGTGTCTCTGGGCCACAGACCAGACCCTGTTCAGAAAACGATAGGCACCATCAACGCCTTTGTCAGACCAGTCAAGGTCTTTTTCAGGCGGGGCTGCAAAAAGAGAGAAGAGTCTCGAGGTATCAGACCCGTACCGGTTGATAAGATAGTCAGGGTCGATCACATTGCCCTTTGACTTGGACATCTTTGAGCCGTCCTTGATCACCATGCCCTGGGTCAGCAGGTTTACGAACGGCTCGCTCACATTGATAATGCCCAGATCGCGGATCACCCGGGTAAAAAACCGTGAATAAAGCAGATGCAGCACAGCATGCTCAACCCCGCCCACATACTGGTCAACAGGCAGCCAGTAGTGCAGGGGGTTGGAGGGTGGAGGGTGGGGGTCAGTCAGGGCGCTGTTTTTTTCGCCAGTCCCAAATCCCCATTCCCCAGTCCCTTGCTTTAAGCAATACGCGACAAAATACCAGGATGAGTCCACAAAGGTATCCATGGTATCAGTCTCGCGCCGCGCCGCGCCTCCGCACTTGGGGCAGGTAGTGCGCAGGAATGCTTCAGATTCCTGAAGCGGGGAGCCTCCTGTGCCGGTGAATTTCACATCTTCAGGCAGTATGACCGGCAGGTCCTTCTCAGGCACAGGCACGATGCCGCAGGCACTGCAGTAAATGATCGGGATCGGCGTGCCCCAGTACCGCTGACGCGAAATACCCCAGTCACGCAGCTTATAATTGGTGACCTTTTTGCCGAGGCCTTTTTCTTCGAGGAAATCGGCTATCTTCTGCTTCGCATCAGCGCTGTTGAGCCCGCTGAACTCACCTGAGTCAACAAGCACCCCCTCATCCTCATAGGCCTCGCTTAATTTCGAACTTTGAACATTGAACGTTGAACTATCTTTCTGAACTATAACCTGCCTGATCGGGAGCCCGTATTTCTCTGCAAATTCAAAGTCGCGCTGATCATGGGCAGGGACCGACATGATCGCACCGGTGCCGTATTCCATCAGGACAAAATTCGCGATATAAATAGGGATCTTCTCATTGTTCATCGGATTGATGCAGTATGCTCCGGTGAAGAGGCCGACCTTTTCGTCAACCTTGCCGTAATGCGATCTCACCTTCTCAAGTTCATCCTTATCGGAAACCAGGCTTTCGGCGAGCGGATGTCCGGGAGAAAGGCAGAGAAAGGTAGCACCAAAAAGCGTGTCAGGCCGCGTGGTGAATATCCTTATCTTCTGGTCAGAGCCGGCGATACAGAAATCCACCTCAGCACCGTGGCTCTTGCCGATCCAGTTCTTCTGCATCAGCACGACCTTCTCGGGCCAGCCTGACAGGGTGTCGCAGCCGCTCAGGAGATCCTCCGCATAGTTGGTTATACGCAGGAACCACTGCTCAAGCTTCTTCTGTACCACAACACTGTCGCAGCGCCAGCACTTGGTATCGATCACCTGCTCGTTCGCAAGAACGGTAGCGCAGGAATGGCACCAGTTCACATAGGATGACTTCCGGTACGCAAGTCCCTTTTCGAGCATCTTGATGAAGAACCACTGGTTCCAACGGTAATATTCAGGGCTGCAGGTCGCCACTTCCCGGTCCCAGTCATAGCTCAGGCCGAGCTTCTTGAGCTGGCCTTTCATATACCTGATATTCTCATAGGTCCACTGCGAAGGATGCACATTATGTTTGATCGCGGCATTCTCGGCAGGCATGCCGAAGGAGTCCCAGCCCATGGGATGAAGGACATTAAAGCCCTGCATCCTCTTGTACCGTGCTATCACATCGCCGATCGCATAGTTGCGCACATGGCCCATATGGATCTTTCCGGAGGGATAGGGGAACATCTCAAGGCAGTAGAATTTTTTGCGCAAGTCGTCCCTGTCAGTTCTGAAAAGATTTCTCTCTTCCCAGTACTGCTGCCATTTGGGTTCGATAGTTGCTGGATCGTATCTCTCTTCCACAGACCGTTGCCTCCGGAAATGTTCAGGGAACCATAAAGATTTTTCAGGAATTACGTCAGCTATTATAGCATAGCGCTGATCGTTAAGAGGATTGGTGGAATTGCTATGAGAAAACGGTCAGCTTCGCTGCGCGTTTCGCAGTTCTCAAAAGTTTATGCCGAGGTCAGGGAAGAACGAAGTGAGCTGCCGGACATTATTGGTAAGGAGCAGGACGCCAAATACGATGAGGACAAAGCCGTTCACCAACATAATGTATCTCATATATTTTCTGATCCTGGCGGAATAGGTCAGGAACGAGTTGAACATCAGGGAAGAGATGAAGAACGGCACAGCAAGACCCAAAGAATAGACCGCAAGCAGTTTGAATCCGTATTCAGCAGACCCCTTGGAACTTGCATAGAGCAGGATCGTGCCGAGGATCGGTCCGATGCAGGGCGTCCAGGCAGCGGCAAAGGTCATGCCGACCAGGAAGGTCCCCAAATACCCGGCAGGTTTGCCAGAAAGATGGAATTTCCGTTCCCGCGTCAGGAAGTCCAGCCTGATAATGCCTGAAACAAAAAGACCGAAAAAGATGACCAGTATCCCGCCGATATTCCTGATCCAGTCCTGATACTGCAGGAGAAACCCGCCGATAGCTGATGACGATGCACCAAGCGCAATAAAGATCAGGGAAAAACCGGCTATAAAGGCAAGAGAGTTCGTGATCGTGAGGAAGCAGACACGTTTCCTGTTCGAACAATCCTTCAGGTCTTCGAACGAAACACCGGTAATGAAGGTGATATAGGAAGGTACAAGAGGAAGCACGCAGGGGGAGAGGAACGAAAGGACACCTGCCAAAAAAGCGAGGGGAAAGGAGACATCCTTCATGCGCCGGCACCTTCACTCGCAGCGCAGTCTTCGGTGCTGCCCTTGATCTTCTCTATGGCATGCGGAATTACATCCATGATCGCTTCCAGTCCTTCTTTCACTGCCTTCGGACTACCCGGCAGATTGATGATCAAGGCCCTTCCCCTGACGCCAGCCACAGCGCGGGAAAGCATGGCCCTGTTCGTCTTTTTGAGTCCCTCAAGCCGCATCGCCTCGGCAATGCCGGGGATCTGCCTGTCGATCACCTCAAGCGTGGCATCCGGCGTTACATCCCGCGGGGAAAGACCGGTGCCTCCAGTCGTAATAATAAGATCCACGCTTTTACTGTACTCGATGAGCTTTTCTTTTATCAAATTCATTTCGTCAGGAATTATCTCATAATGAAGCACTTCTGCACTGATCGTCATGAGCATCTCTTTGATCAACGGACCGCCCGTATCTTCGCGCTCGCCTCGGGAGCCCTTGTCGCTGAGAGTGAGTATAGCTGCTGTTATCAGTTCATGGCTCATGGTTCATAGCTCGCAAAGAAACAGGCAGCACATTCTGCCTACTGCTTACTTCCTACCTGGACAGGATCACCTACCTTGACAGTGCCGCCATTGATGACCTTGATAAAGATGCCTTCTTTCGGCATGACGCAGTCTCCTGCCTGGTAGTAGATCGCACAGCGGGTATGGCATTCCTTGCCGATCTGACTCACCTCACCGATGATCTCCTGACCGATCTTCAGGCGTGTTCCTATGGGAAGGGAAACAAGGTCAATACCTTCGGTGGTTATATTCTCTGCAAAGTCTCCGGCCTTGACGTCCAGGCCCATATCCTGCATCTTCTTGATGCTTTCAGTTGCAAGGAGACTGACCTGCCTGTGCCATTCAGATGAAGAATGGGCATCGCCTTCGATGCCATAGTTGGTGCGGATCACGGCCTCTTCAACAGGCTTCTTCCGCATCCCTTTCTTCTCGCTGATATTGATCGAAACTACTTTGGCAGACATGTGTTTAGACTACCATAGAGGTTCTGAAGGGGACAAGATACGAAGATCTATTCTTTGACGTAAAAAAGCCGTATCCCTGTTTGAAGGATACGGCCTTTTTTGATTATTAGAACCGAAAGACAAGCGGGGATGGATATATTCCATCCCCGCCGCAAGGTTATGCTGATAACTACCGGCTAATAGCGGTAGTGCTCGGTCTTGTATGGTCCGTTCAGCGGCACACCGATATAGGCGGCCTGTGCATCGGTGAGCGTCGTCAGCTGGGCGTTAAGCTTCTTCAACTGCAAACGCGCCACCTTTTCATCGAGGTGCTTGGGCAGGGTGTACACGCCGACCGGATACCTGTTGCTGCCCTTCTGCGCCTCGGTCCACAGCTCGATCTGCGCGATGGTCTGGTTGGCGAAGGAGGACGACATGACGTAGCTCGGGTGGCCGGTGCCGCAGCCGAGGTTAACCAGGCGGCCCTTGGCCAGCAGAATGATCCTCTTGCCGTCCGGGAAGATGACGTGGTCAACCTGCGGCTTGATCTCCTCCCACTGGTACTTTTCGAGCGAGGCGACGTTGATCTCAGAGTCGAAGTGGCCGATGTTGCAGACGATGGCCTGATCCTTCATCTTCGCCATGTGGTCGTGGTCGATGACATGAACATTGCCGGTGCAGGTGACGAAGATGTCGGCCTTGTCGCACGCGTAGTCCATGGTCACCACGCGGTAGCCTTCCATCGCGGCCTGCAGCGCGCAGATCGGGTCGATCTCGGTGACCCAGACCTGGGCCGAGAGTGCACGCATGGCCTGCGCCGAACCCTTGCCGACGTCGCCGTAACCGCAGATCAGCGCGACCTTGCCGGCGATCATGACGTCGGTGGCGCGCTTGATGCCATCCACAAGCGATTCGCGGCAGCCGTAGAGGTTGTCGAACTTCGACTTGGTGACCGAGTCGTTGACGTTGATCGCAGGGATCCTGAGCTCGCCCTTCTCGTGCATCTGGTAGAGGCGATGCACGCCCGTGGTGGTCTCTTCCGTGACACCCTTGATCTGCGCCAGACGCGTCGAATACCACTTCGAATCCTGCTTGAGCTTCTCCCTAATGCTGGCGAACAGCACCGTGGCTTCCTCGCTGTCCGGTTTGTCGAGCACCTTGATGTCCTTCTCAGCCTTCGCTCCCAGGTGCAGCAGCAGTGTTGCGTCTCCGCCATCATCGAGGATCATGTTCGAATAGCCACCGTCCGGCCATTCAAAGATACGGTGCGTGTAATCCCAGTAATCCTTGAGCGATTCGCCCTTGACGGCGAACACAGCAATGCCGTCCTTGGCGATGGCCGCGGCGGCGTGGTCCTGGGTGGAGAAGATGTTGCATGAGGCCCAGCGCACTTCCGCGCCGAGCGCGGTCAGCGTCTCGATCAGCACGGCGGTCTGGATCGTCATGTGCAGGCTGCCGGTGATGCGCGCGCCTTTCAGGGGCTGGCTCCTGGCGTATTCCTCGCGGATGGCCATGAGACCGGGCATCTCGGTCTCGGCGATCCTGATCTCTTTGCGGCCCCAATCAGCCAGTTTGATGTCTGCGATAACGTAGTCTTTTGCTGCAGTAGTCATGATATTCCTCCCATTCGGTTTTTTGAATGGGCGCCGTTTCTGTTGAACCACTCCATCGAGCCTGACAGACGCACCTTCCGGTGACTGCTGCAGCGCCCCTCGACGGAGTCACACACTATTGAGGGCAGCCCCGCAGGGCTGCCCTATAATTTCACACAGCAATGCATCCCGGATTTCGGCTTTTATTCCGCGTGCCGAAATCCGCATTCCGCATTACTACAGCCCTGCTTCTTTCTTCAGCGCTGCAGCCTTGTCTGTTTTCTCCCAGGTGAAATCAGGGTCGGTCTTGCCGAAGTGGCCGTACGCAGCGGTCTTCTTGTAGATCGGCCTTCTCAGCTGCAGGTGATCGATGATCCCCTTTGGCGTAAGGTTGAAGTTCTTTCTGATAAGGTTCGCGATCTTATCTTCTTCGATCTTGCCTGTCTCATGGGTATCGACCAGGATCGAGACCGGCTCAGGCACGCCGATGGCATAGGCAAGCTGCACCTCTACCCGGTCTGCAATGCCGGCTGCAACAATATTCTTTGCGATATACCGGGAGATGTATGCGCCGGAACGGTCGACCTTCGTGGGGTCCTTGCCGGAGAAGGCGCCGCCGCCATGGCTGCCCACGCCGCCGTAGCTGTCGACAATGATCTTCCTTCCGGTGAGACCGGTATCGCCCATAGGCCCGCCCACAACAAAACGGCCGGTCGGGTTGATATAGTATTTCACGGTCTCCTCATCAAGCAGCTCATGCGGCACAACAGGCTTGATCACCTTTTCGATGATGTCCTCACGCATCTCTTTCATATGCACATCAGGACTGTGCTGTGATGAGACCACGATCGTGTCGATACGGTACGGCTTGCCGTCCTTGTACTCAATGGTCACCTGTGATTTGCCGTCCGGCCTGAGGTACCCGAGGAGGTCCTGTTTTCTCACTTCAGAGAGCTTCATCGCGATCTTGTGTGCAAGCATGATCGGCATCGGCATCAACTCAGGCGTCTCGTTGCAGGCAAAGCCGAACATAAGTCCCTGGTCTCCTGCGCCGCCGGTGTCAACACCCATGGCAATGTCGCCTGACTGCTGGTCAATGGAAGTGATGACCGAGCAGGTCTCGTAGTCAAAGCCGTATTTTGCGCGTGTATAACCGATATTCTTTATCGTCTCCCTGACAATGTCCGGGATATGCACATAGCAGGATGTCGATATCTCGCCCGCAACAAAGGCAAGGCCGGTCGTTACCAGTGTTTCGCAGGCAACCCTGGCTACCGGGTCCTGCGCAATGATCGCATCAAGGACAGAGTCCGATATCTGGTCAGCTATCTTGTCAGGATGGCCTTCTGTTACTGATTCTGAGGTAAAGAAATAGTCTTTTTTGGGCATGTAAGCGCTCCTTTCTCGAACGGGAATTACATATTTTAATCTTTTTATAAGGAAATTATAAAGAAAAATGAGCCTTATCGTGTATTTTTCAGAAAATTATTCATCGTGGGATTCAGTAACAGCCGGGACATGACAGACAGTAGGAAACGATAAAAAACAGAAGTGATACAGAAAAATATTACGGGATGAACTCCCGCAGCGCATCGGTAAACTTCATTGGCTCGAAGCCGAACTGTTTTCTGACCGCGTCAAGTTCGCATATATTGTCCTGTTCAAGCAGGCGAAGCTGGTCGGTCGTGACCAGCGGTGAAGGAAGAAACCGTTCAAGGATGGAGGCGCTGAGCTTCATAAAACCCATAGGTATGCTGAAGGTCGGCCTCCGGTGGCCCATGGCCTTTGACAGGCCCTCAACGATCTGGCGGTATGTGAGATGTTCAGCCCCTCCGATATCAAAGGTCCCGACGAACGTTGACGGATCTTCAATGACCTTGCCGAGGCAGGTGAGCCAGTCCCTGACATAGACCGGCTGAAATTTCGCCTTGCCCTCGCCGGGCAACGGTATGACAGGTGAGAACTTCAGCATATCCATGATCTTCTTTGTGAACCCGTCCCAGGGACCGATGATCAGGGACGGACGGAATATGGTATAGGGCATGCCGCCCTCTTTGACGATCTCCTCAGCCTCTGCCTTTGTATTCAGATACCCTGACCAGGAGGTCCTGTCCGCACCCAGTGCCGACTGATAAAAGAAATGCCTCACCCCTGCACGCTGCGCCTCCTTAACGAGATTCTTTGTGCCCTCGACATGGATGGACCGGAACGTGGCATCACCCTTCTCCTCTATGATGCCGACGAGGTGGATGACGATATCGTCAGGACGAAGGACTCCCTGCAGAGAGCTGGGCTGTGTGATATCTCCGGGAACGACCTCTGCCCCTTTTTCTGCAAAAGCTGTTATGGTTCTTTTTGAGCGGGCAAGGCATTTCACGGCAATGCCTTTTAAAAGAAGATAGTCTGTCAGGTGTCCGCCGGCAAATCCTGATGCACCGGCGATGAAGATCATTTTGACTGCAGGAGCTGCCTGAACTTCTGAAGGGAGGCTTCCTCTATCTCGTTATGGGTACTGCTGCCATGGCTGTCCATGGTAACAATGGCAGGAAAATCCTTTACCTCGAAGATCCACATGGCCTCGGTCGGACCGAACTCTTCCAGTTTCCATGAGTCAATGGTCCTCACGATCCTGTCCGCAAGATACGCTGCTGCGCCCCCAATGGTCTGGAGATACACGCACCCTGCTTCCTGAAGAGCTTTGAGGGTTTTCTCTCCCATGCCGCCCTTGCCCATGACACCGCTCAACCCGTATTGTCTGATGACATCTGCCTCATACATTTCGACCCGCATGCTCGTTGTCGGGCCTGCGGCAATGACCTGGTATCCGTTCTCTGTTTTTTTCATCACCGGTCCGCAGTGATACAGCACCGTGCCTGCGAGATCAAAAGGCAGGTCCTCTTTTTTCGGTCTCTTTTCAATAAGATATTTATGGACCCGGTCCCTGCCGGTAACAAGCGTCCCGTTAAGCAGGACCAAATCTCCTGCCTTGAGACCTGCCACATCCGCAGCAGAAAGCGGAAGATCCAGTCTTTTCCCCTCTACCATATCAGCCGGCCTCTTCTCATGGCCCAGCAGCCAATTGAGACATCGACAAAATAGGATGCAGGATGACGATGATTGACGCCGATCTTGACGCCGAGGGCTGTCTTTCTTCCGCCGAGTCCCATGGTGCCGATGCCAAGCTCATTGATTTCGCTGAGAAGCTGTTTCTCAAGCAGGGCAAGTTCATCGATCTTATTTGCATCATTCAGTTTTCTCATGAGCTGCTCTTTGGCAAGCCTTGCAACCTGGTCCTTGGCAGCTCCTATGCCGACGCCCACGATATAAGGAGGGCAGCCCCTGCCCTGGGCCTTCTGGATCGCATCAAGCACACATTTCCTTACGCCTTCGAGATTGCGCTGGGCACCAAGCTCCTCAAGAGGCAGCTTGTAGGTCTGGCCCGCATTCTCACAACCTCCGCCCTTGAGCATAAGGTCAATGATCAGCGAACCGCTCGGTGTTTCCTCAAAATAGATGATCGGAAAGCCCTCGCCGGTATTGTCTCCTGAGTTCTTTTCAGAAATGATATCAACGGCATTGGGCCGCAGCGGCACCTTCTGTGTTGCTTCGCGCGTTGCCTCAAGAATGGTCTGCTTCAGTTCATTCTGGCTCAGGCCAAAGGGCACCTTCGCGTAGAAGACAGGCACGCCCGTATCCTGACAGATGGGACGCGCGGTCTCCCGTGCCCGTTTGATGTTTTCAAGAATGACCGAGAGAGATGAAGCCGCAGTTGTTCCTGCAGCCTCTGCAGGCAATGCAGCTTTGAGGGCCTCCTCGACATCAGGAGGCAGAGATGTAGCAACTTTCTTATACAGCTCTACAATGCCATCAAGGAGTTTAAGCAAGCCTGTCCCTCAGCTTCTTCAGATAATCTACGTGCTGCAGTTCCTGCTCCATCATCTCTTTGAACACTGCCTTGGCATTCGTGTCAGGGGCGCCCTCGGAGAGCTTGCGGTAAAGATTAAAGGCCTTGCCTTCTATCTCAAGGGCAAGGGTCACGGCACCTCTGTCATCGTTGAATGCAGGCCTTTCGAGTTTTTTCTCCAGGTCCTTCGCAGGTATGCCCGCCTCGGTCACCGGAGCAGGCGTCTTCCTGCTGAAAGCCTCAAAGCCCTGCAGGTCCCTGTCCTGATTCAGTGACTGATACAGGAACTGAATGAACTCCATATGTTTTTCCTCCCATAAGGAGAGGTCATTGAAGATCTTTTTAGCAGAAACATCTGCAGCCTTTTCAGAGGCATGCGTATAAAATTCGTTCGTGCTTTTTTCCATAAGATAGGCCTCAATAAGCGCCTTGAGCAGATCTTCCTTGCCAGTTATCATTGAAAACTCCTTTGCTGATGCAGGGATATTCTCTCAGAGAATGTGAATATTATCATACCAGATTAATGTCATTATGTAAGCCCTTGGCAAAGTCAGAGGCCGATTCGTATTGGGAACCCATTAATTATATTAGATTATTTGCAAAGTATTAAAATAGTTATTTACAGAATAATCTTTTTATGCTAACTTTTTTAAATGCCGATAAAAGTTGACGAGAACCCAACGCGACAGAACATAATCACGCTCCTGAAAAGGAACGGAGGCATGACCATTGAGGATCTGAGCAAGAAGATCAGCATCACTCCCATGGGCATCAGGCAGCACCTTCTTTCCCTCGAGAAGAAGGGCCTTGTCAGTTATACCGCAAAAAAGCATGGCATCGGACGACCTGGCTTTGTCTATATGCTTACGGAATCTGCTGACGATCTCTTCCCGAAGACCTATGACAAATTTGCCCTCGATATTCTGAAAGAAGTCAAAAAGAACGACGGACAAGAAAAAATAAACAAGATCTTCGCCTGGCAGGGGGATAAAGTTCTCCGGCAGAAAAAAGAGGCCCTGTCAGGTCTCAGCGGGATCGATGATCTCATGCAGGGCCTGAGGAATCTTCTGGTGTCAGAGGGATTCCTCGCTGATCTTGAAAAAGAGGGAGACAACTATAAACTCAAGACCTATAACTGCCCTATCAGGAAAGTGGCGACCGAGTTCAATGAGGTCTGCCTTGAGGAGCTTCAGCTCTTCAGGGAACTCCTGGACCGCAATGTATCCATGGAGCAGTGCATGGGACAAGGCAGCCCGTACTGCACCTTTTCGATCCCTATAACTTAATCTGCCGCACTATTAACTTCTTTTCGCCTGCTTCAGAAGTACCACCAGTCTTTTCAGATGCTTTTTCTCATGGGAGGCGGTCACAACTATTCTTATCCTCGGCTCGTTAACTGCAGGCGGCCTGACTGCAGGAACATAGACCCCGTTCTCGAAGAGGAACCGGGACAGACGCACAGCCTCTTCATTGGAAGCGGTCCTGATCGGAATGATCGGTGTCTCACTCAATATGCTGTCATACCCTGCAGCAGCCAGCTCTTGCATCAGATATTCCCTGTTTGACCAGAGGTCCCTTACCCGCTGCCTCTCCTTTCCGAGCAGCTGAACGGCCGCGCCGGCAGCAGCAATGACTGCAGGCGGGAGGGCCGTTGAAAAAAGCAGGCTGCGTGCCCTGTTCGTGAGCCATTGGATGACGTCATCGCTCCCAACAGCAAAAGCGCCGAACGCCCCCAATGCCTTTGAAAAGGTACCCATCTGTATGATCCACGGTTCCGGCATCAGGCCAACGTGTGCAAGCGCGCCTTTGCCCTTGCCGAGCACGCCTGTGCCGTGAGCATCGTCAAGATAGAGAAGCAATGCGTGAGGTCTGATGCGGGATGCATCAACGGATTTACAGAGATCATACAGTTCGCGTAATGGGGCGATATCCCCGTCCATGCTGAAGACCGTATCGGTGACAACGATCTTCCTGCCTGAGGTCTTGCAGTTCTTCATAAGCAATCGAAGGTGCCTGATATCCTTATGCCGGTAAACAACGGTCTTTGCCCTGCTCAGTCTGCAGCCGTCAATAAGGCTCGCATGGTTAAGAGCATCGCTGAAGATGACATCGCCCTCTGCTGCCAATGCCGGGATAATGCCGATATTCGCTGCATGACCCGAATTAAATATGCGTGCGGCATTAGTCCCCTTCCATGCGGCCACGCTCTTCTCAAGCTTCTCATGGAGGAGCGTACCGCCCGCAAGAAGCCGGGATGCCCCTGCACCGAACCCGTATTTTTGCATTGCCTGAACTGCAGCCCGGACAAGCGCAGGATGTTCCGCAAGCCCGAGGTAGTCGTTTGAAGAAAAATTGATGAGCTTCTTTCCGCCTATGGTTATCAGCGGCCCCTGTTCCGAAGCCCTGGCAAGTATCTTCCTGAAGAGCCCCTGCTCCTTTAATTTCCTGATATCTTCCTCAAACATTGCCAATTAGTATCACACATTCACGGCAGGGGATTACAGTCTTTTCCACCTGCCGGAACAACAACATTCAGCGTTCCAGCCAAAAAAAAGGGAGGGCAAAAATGCCATCCCTTCTTCTGCTTCAAGTATAAGCCGTTCCTATTTCTTCTTTGCTGGTGCCTTCTTCGCTGTGGCTTTCTTTGCAGTTCCACAGGCGCCGCCCTTTGATTTGCAGGCCATAATTCCCTCCTTTGTTAAAGGTATATGTCAAACCTATCACAGCAGCTCCGCCCTGTCAATAAATTATTGATACCCGATTGATACCTGATATGCAGATGCGTATAATGAGTCTGCCTTTTCGAAGAGCGCAGGAGGTGTCTGATGAAGGTCTGCAGCCATTGCAAAAAAGAAATAGAAGTGGACAAGTTCTTTTCGAGAAAATCCGTCTGTTCAAAATGCGGCAGTGACCTTCATGTCTGCCTGAACTGCAGATTGTATGCAGAGACAGCTCATAACAGATGTCTTGAGCCAAAGGCCGAGTTCCAGAGGACGCGCGACAGAGCCAACTTCTGCGACTATTTTTTATTCAGGGAAGAGACATCTTCCTCAACCGTAGACCGGGAAGACACACTGAAAAGACTGAACGATCTCTTCAAAAAATAAAAAGCCAGGGGAAGACCACTCTTCCCCCGGCTTGCCGATGAATGTCTACTGGATCGTAAAAGATGTCATCCAGGTATACAATACTTCTGAAGAGCCCGGCGTCCTGATCTCGAAAACGATCATGTATTTACCCTGCATGAGCTCAATAGCCGGCGTATCAGAAATAACCTCCTGAACGCTGGTGATGCCAGTTCTCCATGGCTGTTTGGAGCCAATCAGATCCTCAAAATTATTATCAGCATTCAAGGTAAAGGCTCGCGCCGGTTCGCCGCCTTCAGACGGTGAATAGAGTGTGAGATATACATCCACAGGAGATGTAAGATCCGCAAGAGCCACCTGCAGAGTCAGCATATCCCCGCCCGCGGCGACTGAACCAACAGCGACCGGCTGCGCTATGCTCAGATCAGGGCTCATTAATGGGGAAACCGCCGGACCATATGCCGAGATCTGCTCAACAGGAGCCGCTGCAGACGAACTCTTACGGCCTGATGATCCTTTCTGCAGAGAGTCTGCATCATAACCACCCTGATCACTGCCGCTTGGCAGCGTTATCATGACCCTTGCAGCCTTTGCTTTTGATATATTTCCTGCCGCATCCTTTACCTGAGCATAGAGGACCTTCCTGCCGGCGCCGTCAAAGGTGTAGCTTGACGGAGGCGTGGAACGCCAATCAGCATCGCTGAATCCAAAAGACTCTGACACCCTGTAGCCCGTAACGCCGACATCATCCATTGCTGTGAATGCTATGATCGGTACCTGCAGTGACGATGCCTTCTTGGGCAGTTTAAATAATCTTATTTTCGGCGCTTTCCTGTCTGACGATGATGACGAAGGCGCCAATGCTGCAGCAATAGCAGAGATCTCGGCAGGTGTAAGCGTGCTCAGGAAGCCCATGCCGCCTTTGTTTTCATTGATCGCCTTCTGGATCTCGTTGGCGCTTTCACCGCGCTTTGAGGAGGATGCTAGGGGATTGTGGCAGCCTTCACAGTTCGTCGCATACAGGGCTGCCCCATTCAGAGAGGTTGCGATATTAATCGTCACACTCACTGCCGTGGATGTCCCCACATTACCTGCTGCGTCATACGCCTTGGCCGTCAGGCTGTGTGATCCGTTGTTGGCTGAGGTGATCGCCCAGCTAAACGAATACGGCGACGTCGTGTCTGTGCCCAGCAGCGTTGCTCCGTCATAGAACTCCACCCTGGCCACCCCTACTGCGTCTGCTGCCGTTGCATTGATCGCTACGCTCTGCGCTGTTGTATAACTCGCCCCGTTGGCCGGTGCACTGAGCGATACGGTCGGCGCGGTCGTGTCCGCTGCTGCGATATTGACCGTCACACTCACTGCCGTGGATGTCCCCACATTGCCCGCTGCGTCATAGGCCTTCGCGCTTAGGCTGTGTGTTCCGTTGCCGGCTGATGTAATCGCCCAGCTAAACGAATACGGCGATGTGGTATCTGTGCCCAGCAGCGTCGCTCCGTCATAGAACTCCACCCTGGCCACCCCTACTGCGTCTGAGGCCGTTGCATTGATCGCGACGCTCTGCGCTGTTGTATAGCTAGCCCCATTGGCCGGTGCACTGAGCGATACAGCCGGTGCGGTCGTGTCTGCTGTTGCGATATTGACCGTTACACTCACTGCCGTGGATGTCCCCACATTGCCCGCTGCGTCATAGGCCTTCGCGCTTAGGCTGTGTGTTCCGTTGCCGGCTGATGTAATCGCCCAGCTAAACGAATACGGCGATGTGGTATCTGTGCCCAGCAGCGTCGCTCCGTCATAGAACTCCACCCTGGCCACCCCTACTGCGTCTGCTGCCGTTGCATTGATCGCTACGCTCTGCGCTGTTGTATAGCTCGCCCCGTTGGCCGGTGCACTGAGCGATACAGTCGGTGCGGTCGTGTCCGCCGGCGGCGCCAATGCTGCAGCAATAGCAGAGATCTCAGCAGGTATAAGCGTGTTCAGAAAGCCCATGCCGCCGGTATCGTTGTTTATTGCTGTCTGGATCTGGTTTGCAGTCCTGCCAAGCTTTGATGAGGATGCAAGAGGATTGTGACAGCCTTCACAGTTTGTCGCATACAGGGCTGCCCCATTCAAAGAGGTTGCGATATTAACCGTCACACTTACTGCCGTGGATGTTCCCACATTACCTGCTGCGTCATACGCCTTGGCCGTCAGGCTGTGTGATCCGTTGTTGGCTGAGGTGATCGCCCAGCTAAACGAATACGGCGACGTCGTGTCTGTGCCCAGCAGCGTTGCTCCGTCATAGAACTCCACCCTGGCCACCCCTACTGCGTCTGAGGCCGTTGCATTGATCGCGACGCTCTGCGCTGTTGTATAGCTAGCCCCATTGGCCGGTGCACTGAGCGATACAGCCGGTGCGGTCGTGTCTGCTGTTGCTATATTGACCGTCACACTCACTGCCGTGGATGTTCCCACATTACCTGCTGCGTCATACGCCTTGGCCGTCAGGCTGTGTGATCCGTTGTTGGCTGAGGTGATCGCCCAGCTAAACGAATACGGCGACGTCGTGTCTGTGCCCAGCAGCGTTGCTCCGTCATAGAACTCCACCCTGGCCACCCCTACTGCGTCTGAGGCCGTTGCATTGATCGCTACGCTCTGCGCTGTTGTATAACTCGCCCCGTTGGCCGGTGCACTGAGCGATACAGCCGGCGCAGTCGTGTCTGCTGTTGCCGGGAAACTGGCCGCATTTCCGGGGAATGTGCCGGCATTTATTTCCGTCAGATTTGAGAAGGTGTCATTATCGGAATCTGCGGATTGGATATTGACAAAATTATGGCCGGCCCCGGCATATGCGAGACCGTATGCATTCCGCGTCCCGCCCGAAACGCCGTGGCAGACAGTACATAAGTTGCCCGCCTGTCCTGAAACTGTGGAAAGACTGCTCAATGGTGACGACGGATATGTGGCCTTGAATGAATTGGCATAGGTCGGAAATCCAAACGATGAACCATAAATACCAAAAATCAATAATAGCAAAAATGTTGATGCAACAATAATTCTTCTCATCGCTTCTCCTTATAACTGCCGTTTTTTTACAACCCTTGCTCGGAGGTTCCTTTCATGTTTTATCAATAATCCACTATCAGCATTAACTGACAATGAATAAACGATTAAGATTATTTAATAAGATTTATCAATTTAACTAATGTTCCGAAACAGGGCGGAGATAAAGCGGTTCAGACAAGGGAGAATAGCGCTGCTAGGATTGAGATCTCGGCTTTACGATATCCGGAGCGACCGGCAACAGACGGCAGGATTCTAAGAGAGGGGGCCTTTATCTGAAAATAAGTACCCCGGCATAAATGAGATAGAGAAGCCCTCCGAAAAGCATGACAAAGGGTGAAATACGTCTGGTCACGGTAATGACAGCAAGGACAGCTATCGCCGAAACGATCGCAAGCACTGCTGAAAAAAGAGCCATGCCGGTAATATTCCAGTCAGTATAGATAAGCCCCACAGAGACCGGAAAGGTCGACTGAAAGACCATGGCGCCGGTAATATTTCCAAGGGCGAGCGTATCCCTTCCCTTCCAGGTCCAGGTCACACTGTTGAACTTCTCCGGCAGCTCAGTCGCGACCGGGGCGAGCAGAAGTGCAAAGATCAGCGGATCAATACCGAATTTGATCGAGATCACTCCAAGGCTCTGCACAAAAGTATGTGCTCCCTTTATCATCACTGCCAGGGCCAATGCCACCTGCACAAGAATGACCAGCAAAGGGGGCTTAGGGTTCAAAAGTGACGACTTGAGCCGCTGGAGAATACGCCACAGATACATGCCATCTGAATGCTCCATATCAGCGCTCTCACTTCTGAAGGTCATGTAAGCATAAAGCAGGTAACCTGCAACAAGAGCAATGGATATCGGGATCAGGAGGGTCTTCCCGCCGATTATGGGCAGGATGATGGCAGCCGAATACATGGCGAGGAAGAAGATCAGATCCCGCCTTATAGAATGTGCCTCGACCTTGAGCTCAAAATTTCGCTTTTTTCTCAGGGCAGCAACGGTCACGGTCAAGCCGACCAGGAAAAAAGCCAGGGTCGAGAGCATGAAGGGAGCGCCGAGAATTGCACCCACGCCGATCTCCTTTGCAGAAGCGCCGCCATACATGAAGATCGCAACAACAGGCAGGATCGTTTCAGGCAGCGCAGTGCCGACCGCGGCAAAGATGCTGCCCACGACCGCCTGGGAAAAGGAAAAATGGCGGCCGAACTCCTCTATGCCGTTCGTAAAGAACTCAGCAGCTAACAGGATCAGGACAAGACCGGATATCAGAAAGAGAAAGGAGATCAGCATCAGTGGACAATGAGAACAGGACAGGGAGAGGACCTGAGGACTGACTCTGTTGTGCTGCCGATAAGTATTCCCTGGATATAGGAGAGGCCGCGGGCTCCCATGACAATAACGTCATAACCGCCCTTTTCGGCAAATGAGCAGATCGTTTCTGCCGGATTCCCGTGGAGCACCTCTCCTGCCTGCTGGAGGCCAGCCTTCCGGATCATCCCTGACAATTCTGATGCCGCCTCTGCCTCCATCTGCTGATCGAACCGGGCCTGGCCGGTCCCTCCGGCTGCTTCCCAAACAGCCCACTGGCTCTTGATCGTATGTGAAGGGATGCTATGTACAATGTGAAGGTCCGCAGAAAATACCCTGGCATAATCAGCAGCACTCGCAAGAGCCTTCTGCGCATTGTCGGAAAAATCCACAGCACAGAGTATCTTCCTGACAGCCGGAGCGCCCGGCAGGTCCGTTCTGGACCCGCGCACGACCAGCATAGGCATGCCGAGGGATCTGATAAGCCGCTCTGAACTGCTTGGCCTAAAGACATGAGACTGATACCCGATGACCAAGAGATCCGGAGAAAACTCTTCTATTGCTTTTAAGAAGGAGTCGTGCAGCCGCCCCATCATAATGCGTGCATCAGAGGATATGCCCTGCGCCTCAAGAACAGCCTTCCAGCGCTCAAGTTCCTTCTCATCGCGCTTCTGCTCTTCTTCAATATAGGGCATGAGATACGCTGGCGGTGTAAGAAGATAATCGATCACATACAGCAGCCTGATCGATGACTTCGTCCCGGCTGAAAAACAGGCAGCATAGGAGACGATCTTTTTCGTGTCAGCACCGAGATCAATACCTGCAAGGATACAATGAGATTTCATTTCTTCAGGGACTTCCTTATTTTTTCGCTGTTCTGTCATGGTCCTCTGCCTTCTGCTGCGCAAAAAAGAAAAGGGACAAATCCCTTTGTCCCTTTTCCAACCTGTTCAGGAAAGGTCTTATTTCCTTATTGCATCCTTCAATGCCTTGCCGGCAGTGAACTTGGGTGTCTTTGCAGCCGCGATCTTGATCTCCTGGCCGGTTCTCGGGTTGCGGCCCATCCTTGCCTTTCTCTTGGTAACACTGAATGTACCGAAGCCGACGAGTGTCACCTTCTGCCCCTTCTTCAGTGCTCCCTTAACTGCATCAAGTGATGCGTCCAGCGCCCTTGAAGCATCTGCCTTGCTAAGACCTGCGCCCGCAGCGATCTTTTCAATCATTTCTGCTTTTGTCATTATACTCCCCCCCTTTCTGTATTGATTGTTCTATAAATAAGATGACTGTGATAACACTATCAAGAACGTCTTTTTTTGTCAAGCATTTGCCTGATGCCCAGCCCTGTAAATAAAGGCTTTATGAGCAATTCTACCCTCTCATCCGTCCCGCAGAATATCGCCGCTTCCTGTAAGTCGCTGCGATCAATATGCCTCTCGACTATTTGAGCGTTTTAGGGTAGCCTAATAGCAAGGAGAACTATTATGAACCATGTCCATAAATATGAATCAGTCTCCCACCACGGCATCTCAACAGAGCTCATGGAGTTCGGGATCGAAGCAGCCGAGATGCGCAAGTGCAAGAAGTGCGGCCAGGAGATGCCGTTCCTTCTTACCAAGAGAGGGGACTGGGTCGCCCTGTTCGCAGAAAGAGAAACAGACCAGCAGGATATTCTTCTTGCATAGCTGACAGATCAGCGGCAGCGGACAGAGATCTTCCGTTGCCGGCTTGTAAAATACGAGGCTGTCCTGTTTCCGTGCGCGACGAAAATGCCGATGCTTTTCCAGTATCTGTCTGCTGCAGGACCAAGACTGATTTTAATAAACGACCCTTAGCCATTGCCGCTTGCCGATGATGCCGGCATCAGATAAGAACCGCAGCCGCAAGAAAAGGAGCCTTGCCAGATGACCTATATCGAGATCGGTGTAACAGCACCGGAAGAATCACGCGACGCACTCGTCAGCCGAATGTCGGAAATGGGTGCGATCGGTTTTGTTGAGCAGGATGGAGGGCTGATCGGCTATTTTGAACCCGGACGATCGCCCGCAGAGATATGCGAGGAGCTCACCCGGTTCAGATCTGTGCTGGAAGCTTCAGGCCTTGAAGCCTCATTCTCCCTGACCTCTCATATCCTTCCGGAAAAGGACTGGAATGAAACATGGAAAAAGAATTTCATCCCTATTGATGTCGGCGATAACCTGACCATCATCCCGTCATGGCTTCAATCAGAGACCGACCGCATCCCGATCATCATAGACCCGGGTATGGTCTTCGGCACTGGCCACCATGAGACCACCCGGACCTGCCTCGGCATGATAGAAAAGATCGCCCGCGTCAGCAGGAAGAAGAGGTTCCTGGACATAGGCACCGGCACCGGCATTCTTGCGATCGGAGCTGCAAGGCTCGGTTTTGGGCAGGTGACTGCCGTAGATATCGATCCGCAGGCAGTGGAAGCTGCGCAAAGAAATGCCGAAGCAAATAACCTTACCAATATAGAGGTCCTTGAAGGCACGATCCTGGCAGCCGGCAGCGGCTTCGATCTGATTGCCGCCAACCTGCTCGTTGAGATCCTGACAGGGATAGCTTCTGAACTGTCGGACAGGCTCGAACCCGGCGGCAAGGCTATTCTCTCCGGTCTGCTCGCCGGCCAGGAGAATGCGGTCATAGAAGCCATGACCTCAGCCGGCCTCACCCTTGAGGAAACGATCATTGACGGAAAATGGGTCTCGCTTGTTATGGCAAAGTAGCAAAAAGACTATTACTGCCGTTCTATATTTTCGTTTCTGAATTGTCTTTTGCGCTCGTGTTGTTATGCATTTGGAGCAGCAATACTGATGCAATAACCAGCCCTGCACCGGCAAACTGCAATGGCGTCAGGACCTCACCGAGCAGCGCAAATGCCATTATCCCTGCCATGACCGGCTCAAGCGTTGCGGTGATGCTGGCATGGGCAGAACGGATACGCTTTACCCCCTCATTATAAAGACCAAAAGGTGCAATGGTGCCGAAAAGGCCTATGAAGACTATCCAGCCCCAGGCAGACGCACTGTAGTCGCCGGCAAATGCTGATAAGGGAGGTAAAAAAATATTCCAGACAACTGCTGCGACCAGAAGTGCATAGGACAGGACTGTCCAGGCTGAATATGTCCGCATGCAGTGTTCGCTCCTGACGGAATAGACGGCCAGGGCAGCGGCCGAGACAAGGCCAGAGAGAATACCGGCTGTATTCATATCAAGGATATTAAGGTTATATGCGCCGACCATGAGATAGCAGCCGATGATCGCACCGACGATCGCCGCAACGGTAAATGCAGATGGTTTTTCCCGATGGAAGAAAAAAGCATATAGCGCGATCAGCACAGGAGCCTGGTACTGAAGCAGAACAGCTGCAGCTATCTGTATCCTGCTGATGGCATACAGGTAGGCAAACAGCATTATCGCGAGGATAACACCGAGAACAATGAAATACGGGAGATCACGTCGCGCTATCTTCAGCAGGTCACGTCTTCGAAACAGCAGAGACAGGAAAAGCAGTACAGCGGCTATGGTTGTCCTGAGCTGGACCAGCTGAAAGGGTGTAACCTCGCTCTGCAGGAGGAACTTGGCTGCATTGCCTGATGCTGCCCAGAGCAGTGCAGCGCAGCATACTGAGATATAACCAAGCCGGGCAGCCTTTTTTTCAGGCATAAGCGATCACATCATCCGGAACAGCCATACAGGACATATACCATGCCCCTTGAGAACACTAACGGGTAAGGCTGCGGTATTTGATCCTGTGCGGCTGATCAGCAGCAGAGCCTAAACGCGCCTTACGGTCAGCCTCATACTCGGAATAGTTGCCGTCAAACCAGACGACCTTGCTGTCACCCTCAAAGGCGAGGATATGGGTCGCTATGCGGTCAAGGAACCACCTGTCATGGCTGATCACCACGGCACAGCCTGCAAACGTCTCGAGCGCCTCTTCCAGCGCCCTCATGGTGTTAACATCAAGGTCATTGGTCGGCTCGTCAAGGAGCAGGACATTCGCTCCTTCCTTGAGTATGCGGGCAAGATGCACGCGGTTACGCTCTCCGCCTGACAGCAGGCTCACCTTTTTTTGCTGGTCCTGACCGGAAAAATTGAATTTCCCTACATATGCGCGGGAGTTCACTTCCCTGTTGCCTATCTGCACCGTGTCCTGGCCGTCAGAGATCGCCTCCCATATGGACTTGTTCGGATCGAGCGAATCCCTGCTCTGATCAACGTACGCGAGCTTCACGGTATCGCCTATCCTGATCTCACCTGAGTCAGGTTTTTCCTGGCCGGTGATCATGCGAAAAAGCGTTGTCTTTCCTGCGCCATTGGGACCGATAATGCCGATGATGCCGCCGGGCGGAAGCGAAAAGGTCATCCCCTCGACCAGGATATTCTCACCATACGCCTTGGTTATATTTTCCGATTCTATAACAACATTGCCGAGCCTCGGGCCGGGCGGAATAAATATCTCCATCTCTTTTGCCTGCTTCTCCATATCCTGCTGGAGAAGCATTTCATAGGATGTGATACGGGCCTTAGCTTTGGCATGCCTTCCCTTGGGCGACATTCTGATCCACTCAAGCTCCCGCTGCAGGGTCTTCTGCCGTTCGCTCTCGGACTTCTCCTCCTGCTTCAGCCTGTTCTGCTTTTGATCGAGCCAGGAAGAATAATTGCCTTTCCAGGGAATCCCCTGTCCCCGGTCGAGTTCCAGGATCCAGCCTGCCACATTATCAAGGAAATACCGGTCATGGGTCACGGCGATAATAGTGCCGGCGTAGCTCTGAAGGTGATGCTCAAGCCATGCAACAGACTCGGCATCAAGGTGGTTGGTCGGCTCATCCAGGAGGAGGATATCGGGCTTCTGAAGAAGAAGTCTGCAGAGCGCCACACGCCTCTTCTCTCCTCCGGAGAGCACTTTTATCTGCGTATCAGCCGCAGGACAGCGAAGTGCATCCATCGCCATATCAAGACGGCTGTCAAGGTCCCAGGCATCAAGGTGATCAAGCTTTTCCTGCACAGTACCCTGTCTCTCGATAAGCTTGTTCATCTCATCATCAGACATCGGCTCGGCAAACTTCTCATTGATCTGATTGTATTCATGCAGAAGATCGACCGTCTCCTGAACGCCCTGCTCAACGATCTGCCGCACGGTCTTCGTATCATCAAGGACCGGCTCCTGCTCAAGGAAGCCGATCGTATGACCTGGGGAAAGCACGGTTTCACCGACAAATTCCTTGTCAACACCGGCCAGGATGCGCAGCAGGGAGCTCTTGCCGGACCCGTTGAGGCCGAGCACACCGATCTTCGCACCGTAGAAATAGGAAAGGTAGATGTCCTTCAGCACCTGCTTTTTGTTGTGGAACTTGCTGACGCCTACCATCGAATAGATAACTTTATTGGGTTCGTTTGCCATAGCGGAGATTATACCATTTTTGGGTTATCAGATTTAAGAAATCGGACTAAAACAAAAGGCCCTCTCACGAGGGCCTCATAGTCTCTGTTCTGACTTCTGTATTTTAATTTTTATCTTATCTATGCTGCTGGTGCAGGGGCTGCCTGTTTCGCCTTTTTTGCCTCTGCTGCAGCAAATACTTCCTGAGCATTGAAGGTGCCGTCTATTGCCTGAACAGGACACTTTGCGGTACAGATGCCGCAGCCGATGCACTTTGCCTGATCGATCGCATGCTTCTTCTTCAGTTCACCTGCAGGCGCATCCACAGGACAGACCTTAGTGCAGATCTGGCAGCCAATGCATTTGTCGGTAATAAATGCCTTCGGTCGCACCGGCAGGAGATCAACAATAGCCTTTGTCGGGCACTTGGGCACGCAGAGACCGCATACCTTACACTTGGCAGGGTCGATGCGTGAGAAATTATTTTGTACAGACGGTGCGTCAAACGGACAGACCTTAACACATGCGCCGCAGGCAATACAGCCGAGATCGCAGTTCTTTCTGGTATCGCCGCCCTTGTCCCGCGAGTGGCAGGCGACCAACACCATCTTTGATGCAGGAAGGACCTCAATGACCTTCTTGGGGCATGCCTGCTCGCACTTCCTGCAGCCCGTGCATTTTGTGATGTCAACGACCGGAAGGCCTTCATTGCCCATATGCAGGGCGTCAAAGGGACAGACACGCGTGCAGGTCCCGTATCCAAGACAGCCATTGGCGCAGGACTTGTCCCCGCCTCCTGCAAGAACTGCTGCCCTGCAGTCCATAACACCCTCGTAGATAAATTTTCTTCTTGATCTGCTGGTCGAACCCTGGCACATGATCCGCGCAAAGATCGGCTCCTTCAAATCAGCCTTTTTGCCGGTGATCAGCGCTACCGCCTCAGCACCTTTACCCCCTGCAGGGGTGCAGAGGTTCGGCGCAACATCCGGATTCTTGACCACTGCCTCGGCATACTGCTCGCATCCTGCGTACCCGCAGGCCCCGCAATGCGCGTGAGCAAGAACATCCAGAACTTTCTCAACCCGGGGGTCAACCTCCACGGCAAACCTCTTCGCGGCAATGGCAAGACTCACGCCAAAGACAGTCCCAAGACCTGCCAGAAACACAAGGGTCCATTGGACAAGAGAGACTATATCAACCTTCTCCTTCGCCTCGATCCCGCCGCCGACACCTGCAAACGCCGACGAGGTAAAGAGAAGGATAAAAAAGACGGCAGTCAAAGCGGTCTTTTTTCTGTTCAGTCCTATAGACATAGTTGTTAACTCCTTTTTTTCAGTGCCTCTTTCGGCACTAATTACTGTTCACGGATTACTGATTACTGTTGTTTACAGGGTAATGAGGCCCGAAAAGCCGGTAAACGCAAGGGCTATCAGGCTGGTGACCACAAATGCCATGGGAAGGCCCTTGAAAGGCGCAGGCACATCTGCAAGCTCAAGCTTCTCACGGATGCTTGCCATGATTATCAGTGCCAGCGCAAAACCCAGGCCTGAACCAAGTCCAAAGGCAAGGCTCTGGAGGAACGAGTATTTTTCTCCTGCGTTCACGAGCGGTACGGCAAGGATAATACAGTTCGTCGAGATCAGGGCAAGATAGATGCCCAGTTTGTAATAAAGGCCGGGGGACACTTTTCTCATGATCGTATCGGATGCCTGGACCAGTCCGGCGATGATGCCGATAAAGACAATGATCTCAAGGAACGTGATATCAAGGGGGATCATCAGCTTGGTGTACACAACCCAGCTGAGCGCTGCGCTGATCATCATGACCGCGGTAAAGGTGATGCTCATGCCGACCGCAGTCTCCATCTTCTTCGAGACGCCGAAAAAGATACAGAGGCCGAGGAACCGGGTAAAGACAAAATTATTAATAAGGGATGCAGAGATAATGAGCTCAAAATATTTAATGAATTCGTTTTCCATTATTGTCTCCTTCTAATGAGAAACCGCGCCCTTCTTCCTGTACCGGATATCGATCCAGTTGAAGAGGGCCATGAGTACGCCTACCGCAAGGAAACCGCCTGCAGGCAGCACCATGATCAGGACAGGCTTTGTATTAATAAAGGTAAAGACCTGCTGGGTCGAGAGCCCTGTGGGCACGGTGAGTGTCCCCTTGCCGACCAGCTCCCTGAAGAAGCTGATCACGGTGAGTGCGAACAGGAAGCCTACGCCCATGCCGAGGCCGTCAACCGCCGACGGGATAATGCTGTTCTTGGACGCAAACATCTCTGCCCGCGCCAGGATCGACGCAAACGCAACAATGAGCGCAATATAGAGCCCAACCTTGGCATACACATCCGGGACAAAGGCTGCCATCAGCATCTGGGTTATGGTGACCCACCCGGATATGACGAGCATGAAGATCGGCAGCCTGACCTTCGGCTGTATGACCTTTCTCATCAGGGAGATGGTCATGTTCACCATGGTCTGAACGAACAGCACTGCCAAACCCATGAATATGCCGTTCTTCAAATTGCTCGTGACCGCGATAGAAGGGCAGAGGCTCAGCGCGAGCTTGAAGATCGTATTCTCTTTAACGATCCCGTTAAGGAACAGGTCCTTGAGATTAATGGTGCTGCTCGACATTTGCATTACCTCCTTCCTTTACGGTCTTGATCAAAAATGCAACGCCGTTCTTCACCGCGTCCTCGGTAACCGCGCGGCTGGATATGGTAGCTCCCGAGATCGCCTGAATATATTCCTTGGTCTCTGTCTTCAGGACCTTCAGGTGATCCAGATCCTTGTCCCTGAACTGGCCCTTAAAGGAATCGGCCTCTATCTCATCCCCGAGTCCGGGCGTCTCGCCATGACCGAGGATATTGATCTTCTGGACCTTGAAGTCTTTGTCGACAGCAACAAAGGTATTAATGTAGCTTGAATATCCCTTGCCGAAAGACTGGATGACATAGCCCACGGTCTCGCCGTCTTTCTTTGCCTCGAAATATTTGGCATGTTTATCATGGATCGTCCAGTCTCCAAGCTTCCTGAAGTCAGCACCCGGGATCAGCATTTTCAAGGCATCCTGCTCTGCCTTCTCGTTGTTCCTGAACACTTTCGGCGATGCGTTCGCATACACAAAGGCGAGAATGAAGCCACCGATGAGATAGACGATGACGAGGTTTAAGGTTATCTTGAATATGTCCTTGCCGGTCATTACTTGCTCTCCTTTGCCTTTTCCTGCTTCACCGCACCGAAGACCTTTGACTGGAAGCTGCGGTCGATCAGGGGAGCAAAACAGTTCATGATAAGTATTGCAAACATAACGCCTTCGGGAAATCCGCCCTTCAGCCGTATGAGCATGGTCAGAAAACCGCAGCCTATACCGAAGAGGATCTGTCCGCTCCTGACGGACGGCGATGTGACATAATCGGTTGCCATGAACCAGGCACCGAGCATCAGGCCTCCGCTCAGAAGATGAATGACCGGATCGCCTGCCATGAGGAGCATCTTGCCGGTGGCGGGGTCTTTGCCGCCGAAGACATATGCCATCACCGCAACCGTGCCCAGGAACGATACCGGTATATGCCAGGTGATATATTTCTTATAAATAAGGAAAAGGCCGCCGATCAGGATGGCAATGGCTGACACCTCGCCGATCGAGCCTGCCCGGTTGCCGGTCAGGAGATGCATGTACAGGTTCATCTTATCGCCAAAGACCTCTATGAGCTTGGCCGCACCTTCTTCCTTTAAGATGCCGAGCGGGGTGGCCGTCGTCTTTGCGTCCATGGCAAAAAAAGCGGCAGCCGGCTCGTTCCATATGGTCATGGCCTTGGGCCAGGATATCAGGGCAAAGGCCCTGCCGATCAATGCAGGGTTAAACACATTGAAACCAAGGCCGCCGAAGAGCTGCTTGGAAATAACGATCGCTACGAACGATGCGATAATTGGGACATGGATCGTGAACGGCGAGAAGGACCAGAGGGAGGCCGGCATGTTCATGCCAAGGAGCAGGCCGGTAAGAAAGGCACTGCCATCGCTCATCACCGCTTTCTTGCCGACCATCTTCATGTACCACTGCTCAGATGCCATGCAGCTGATAATGCAGAGCGCGGTGATGAAGATCCCCTTGAGACCGAAGAAATACATGCCGGCAAGCATGGCAGGCATAAGCGCAATGCTTACGGTCCACATGATGCGGCTTGTTGTCTCGTCGCTCCTTACATGGGGACTTACGGATACGATCAATTGTTCTTTTTTCGTTGCCTCCATCTATATCTCCTTACGGCTTTACCATGGATTTCGCTAATCGTACGAGCTGAACAATCGGCCTCTTTGAAGGGCAGACATACGCGCATGAACCGCATTCAAAACAGTCGAACAGATTGTATTCCTTTGCGTCTTCATAGAACCCTTTTTCCGAGAGCACGCTCAGCATGGAGGGCATCAGACCCATGGGGCAGATGTCAATGCACCTGCCGCACCGGATGCAGGGGCCGAACTCCGCCGTATGCGTGACCGTCTCTTCCGGGAGGACCAGAATGCCTGAAGTGCCTTTCGTGACCGCAACGTCAAGAGAAGAAAGGGCAAAGCCCATCATCGGGCCGCCTGAGATGACCTTCGCAGCGCTATCTTTAAAGCCGCCGCATTCCTCGATCAGATCGCCGACCTTTGAGCCGATCCTGGCCATGAGGTTCTTAGGCTGCTTTATGCCCTCGCCGGTCACGGTCACGACCCTTTCGATCAGGGGCTTGCCATACCGGGCAGCCTCATAGATCGCAAGCGCAGTGCCGACGTTCTGGACAACGACGCCGACATCCATGGGGAGCGCCCTTGGCGGAACTTCGCGGCCGAGTGCCGCCTTGATAAGCATCTTCTCTGCGCCCTGCGGATATTTCACCTCACAGGTAACGATGCTGATGCCCGATTCACCTGCTGCCGCTTCCTTCATCTTTGCTATGGCTTCAGGTTTATTGTCCTCTATGCCGATATAGCCTTTTTGCACGCCGCGGATCTTCATCGTGATCTTGAGACCTTCGATGATCTCTTTCGGCTTTTCGAGCATGAGGCGATAGTCTGCGGTAAGGTACGGCTCACACTCGGCGCCGTTCAGAAGAATAGCATCGATCGTCTTTTCCTTGGGAGGGGAGAGCTTCACTACCGTCGGGAATGCTGCACCTCCCATGCCGACAATACCGGCTGCCTTAACCTTTTCCTTAAGGTCATCCGGGGAAAGAGACATGTAATCGGGATTGTCTCTGAGTGCTGTCCATTCTTCCTTGTTGTCATTTTCTATAACAATGGAATTGATCATCCTGCCCATTGCGTTCGGGAACTCGCCGATCGCTATCACCTTGCCGGAAACGGATGCATGGACCGGCGATGAGACAAAGGCAGATGCTTCTCCGACAACCTCTCCTTTTTTCACCTCCTGACCGATCGATACAACCGCGTTGCAGGGTGCGCCGATATGCTGACTGAGAGGAATAACAACGATCTTGGGGGCTTTTGCATCACTGAGAGGGGACTTTGCGGCCAATTCCTTCTTGTCCGGCGGATGAATCCCGCCTTTAAACGTTGCTGTGCCCATTCTGAAGATTTCCTCCTTGGGATTTTGGAGAACAAAAAACACTATTTGATACCATGTCAAAGTGTGGTCTGTCAAGAGACAGCTTATTTTTGCATAACATTATCTTATGTTATAAGAAGCCTGAAATACAGCACCAGTAAGGTTCCACATGACATCGCGGAGGCGGCCCGGTCAGGACCTTTCACACCACTTTCTGGCATTCTGGAACATCATGAGCCATGGCGATGCATTCAGATCCCTTTTCCATTCCTCAGGCATGTACGCCCACTGCCATTTCAGGAATACGCGCTCAGGGTGCGGCATCATGGCAAGATGCCTGCCGTCGGGCGAGCAGAGTGCTGCAATGCCTTCAGGCGAACCGTTCGGATTGAAGGGATACACTTCAGTGGGATTGCCGCTGTCATCCGCATATCGCGCAGGGGCAAGGCCTTCGCGAAGGACCCTCTCCTTTATCGAGCTGTCCGGGAAATAGGCATGACCTTCACCATGAGCGACCCAGACACCAAGCACAGAGTTCTCCATGCCCTTCAGCATGATCGACGGGCTTTCGAAGATCCTTAACGATGAGAACCGGGATTCGAACCTGCCGGAGATATTATGGATGAACCGCGGCTGGTTCCTGTTGTCTATGCCCTGCCATGGCACCCAGCCGAGGAGCGCAGAGAGCTGGCAGCCGTTGCATACGCCGAGGCTGAAGGTGTCAGGCCTGTGATAAAAGTTCTGGAACTGCTGCCAGATATCCCTGTTGAACCGTATGACGCCTGCCCAGCCCTTGGCTGAATCGAGCACATCTGCATAGCTGAATCCGCCGACAAAGACCACACCCCTGAACTGCTCAAGGTTCACCTTCTGCTCAAGAAAGTCCGTCATGGTCACGTCCCAGACATCGAACCCTGCCTGGAAAAATGCTGAAGTCATCTCCCTGTCTCCGTTGCTTCCCTCATCGCGGATAATGGCAACCCTGGGCTTGTCCGTCCTGTTAAGAACCTCTTCTGGTGTATTCTCCGGAGTAAAGGAGAGTTCGAAGGTCTGTCCCTTTCGGTTATAGATGACCTTCTTTTCTTCCTTTGCAGATAGAGGATTTCTCTGGAGCCTGTCAAGCTGATGGCTCGTCTCCTCCCATACCCCTCTGAGGACCCGCATATCCTCGTTCAGCGCCGCTTCATCGTTTACCGAAACAGTGATCGTCTTTTTTCTGAGCGTCCTGCCGATGTCCTGATAGGGCAACCTTTTTTCGTCCAGGATCTTCCTGATCTTCTTTTCATGTTTCGGCAGGTATTCGATCACCATGCCGAGTTCCTCTGCAAAGAGAACCGCTACTATGTCCTCTTGCCCTTTGCCCTTTGCCTCATGCCTGATGTTTATGTCTATACCGCAGTTGCCTGCAAAGGCCATTTCCAGAAGGGTCGTTACGAGGCCGCCGTCGCTCCGGTCATGACCTGCCAGTATCAGCCCTTTGTCGATAAACTCCTGGATAGCAGAAAAGCCGTTCTTCAGCAGGGCAACATCATCAACATCAGGCGACTCATTTCCGGCCTGGCCATAGCACTGCGCAAGTGCTGACCCGCCGGTCCTGCTGCCTTTGCCCATGTCAATAAAAATGAGCCTGCTCCTGCCGGGCAGCTTGATGTCAGGGGTTATGACTTTATTGATATCCGGGCAGGTAGCGTACGCGGAGATGACCAGGGTCCCGGGTGACTTGACGATCTCGGTCGTGTTGTCAGCATTCGTCACCTTGGCCGCCATGGACAGGCTGTCCTTGCCGCCGTCTATAGCAATGCCGAGGCTGATCATGATATCCCGCATCGCAACGGCCGCATCATAAAGATCCGCACCCTCGCCGGGAAGCTTCGGCGCCCACATCCAGTTGCCCGAGCATTTGATATCCTCAAGGCTGCTTATCCTTGCCCACATGATATTCGTGACTGCCTCTGCCACAGACATCCTTGCCATGGCAGCAGGAGAGATGAGGCCTTTTAACGGCTGTTCGCCGATCGAGATGGCAGCGCCGGTTACGCCGAAATGGCTCTGCGCTATAACAGCCACATCAGAGACCGTAAGCTGGAGCGGACCGACGCACTGCTGCTGTGCGATCAGACCGGTAACCGACCGGTCTACCTTGCTGGCAAGGAACCTTTTCGAGCCGACAGAAATAAGCCTCAGCACGCGGTCAAGGACGTCCCTCACGGTAAGCCCTTCAGGAAGGGAAAGCGGAGTTCTTTCACGATTTCTCCGGTCGAGAACAAAGGTCTTCTGCGGCATACTGCCGAGAATCTTTTCGAGGTGCAGATTGACCGGCGTGCTTCCGTCTGTCTCGTCATGAAGAACAATGTATCCGTCGCCAGAGATCTCGCCGATGAATGCGCAGGGGACCTTCTCCCTTCTGCAGAGGCTGAGAAACTCCTCTGACCGTTCAGGGCTGATAAGCAGGGCATTCTGCTCCTGATACTCCGCACCCCATATTTCGAGTACCGAAAGCGTATTGTCGCCAAGCTGGATCTTTCTGATCTCTATCTTCGCACCTGCTGGATAGATGATCTCTTTCACCACATTGCAGTTGCCTCCTGCTCCCTGGTCATGGATGCTGACGATCGGGTTCCGTTCGCCGAGCTCCACGCATGCCCGGATCACCCGGTTCATCTTCTGTTCCATCTCGGCATCGCCGCGCTGCACGGCATTGAAATCGAGTTCAGCGACATTCTGCCCCTGGATCATGCTCGAGGCTGCACCGCCGCCCATGCCGATGCGGTATGCAGGTCCGCCTACCTTGGTGACAAGCATGCCTTTTGCCGGTTCGTTCTTTTCCGTATGTCCTGCATCCATCTGGCCAACCCCGGCAGTGAACATGATCGGTTTGAGCCATTCTCTCCGCTCATGGTCAGGCAGCCTCAGGCCGAGTGAACGGGTAAATCCCTGGATCAGCGGCTCGCCGAACTTATTGCCGTAATCCGATGCCCCGTCGCTTGCCTGGATCTCGATGTTCAGAGGGCTGGCAAGGTTAGACGGGTACGCAAAGGAACTGTCTTCCCATGGCAGTACATATCCGGGGATCTGCAGATTTCCGACACAGTAGGCAGCTGTACCTGCTATAAACAGCGAGCCGGTCCCTGTTGCCTGCACGTCCCTGATCCTGCCGCCGGTCCCTGTTTCAGCCCCCGGAAACGGCGCTACGCCGCTCGGGAAATTATGCGTCTCTGCAGTAAAGATGATGTTATAGTCGCGCTGCACCTCTTTGAACCGCGATGCATTGCCCGGCATCTCAGGGATGATCGTCCTGATCTCATAGCCCCTGATCGCACTTGAGTTGTCCTTGAATGCGATGACGCTGTTGCCCGGACGGGCATCAAGGGTCTGTTTGATGATCTTCATGAGGTTGCCCGGCACTTCTTTGCCGTCAACCACAAGCCTGCCCCTGAAAAACCAGTGGCGCGAGTGTTCGCTATTCGACTGGCTCAGATCAAAACATTCCACGTTGGTCGGGTTTCTGCCGATATCCTTCACAAAGAGGTTGTAGTAATAGTCAATGTCCCAATCATCAAGGCCGAGGCCCATCTCACGGTTTATCCTCTCGAGCGCTGCCCTGCCCTCCTCTATCAGGGGAATCGTAATGACCGGAGCAGGCGTGATGCCTGTTTCAAAGGTCCTGAGCTGGTCAGGATACACGCACTCTGTCATGCGGTCATGGAGGCCTTCAGCGAATTTCGCAATGCGTGCAGTATCCAGTTTTCTTGCTGATTCTATCCGATAGCGGCGGGACCTCTCTATCCGTGATATCTTGTTCAGGCCGCAGGAATGACAGACAGCAACCGCATTGGTCGACCAGGCAGTGGTAAAGTTCATGCGAGGGCCGATCTCTAAAAGACTGTGATGCGTGATGCGTGATGCGTGATGAGTTAAAAAACTGTTCTCGGAGTATTGATCAGGTTCGAAGGTCTCGCTCAGGAGCCAGCGAAGGAGCTCCGACTCATCCGGCGTCATCGGAGCAGACGTATCAATATAAAAACAGAACTCTGTTACGATATTCTTAATAGCCCCGGAGATCGTCTTTTTTGCCCGGGCCAGAAGGTCTTTCCTCTGTGCTTCGGTAACAGCAGGTGTTTTATAGCGGTATATCAGCGGCATCCTTGCAATACCTCAGGCCTTGCCGAATACTCTCTTGAATATATAGTCCACATTTTTGAAATAGTGCTTCAGATCGAAGATGTCATTCAGCTCTTTGGCAGTGAAGTATTTCTTCACCTCTTTGTCCTTTGCCAGAAGTGCCTTGAACTGCTTCCTTGTTTTCCAGCTCATCATCGCATTCTTCTGCACCAGGGCGTATGCATCCTCACGCGTCATGCCCTTCTCTGTAAGACTGATCAGCACGTTCTGTGAGTTATACAGGCCGTAGCTCCTGTTCAGGTTCTCCAGCATCCGCTCCGGGTACACCTGGAGACCGGAAAGGATGCCGGTCAGCCGGTGCAGCATATAATCGACAAGGGTGGTGCTGTCAGGGATGATCACCCGCTCCACAGAGGAATGAGAAATATCACGCTCATGCCAGAGGGCAACGTTTTCCATCGCTGCGAGGGCATTCGTCCGCACTATGCGCGCGAGGCCCGAGAGGTTCTCGCAGCCCACAGGATTACGCTTATGCGGCATTGCCGACGAACCCTTCTGGCCTTTTGCAAAAGGCTCCTCTGCCTCAAGCACCTCTGTTCTCTGGAGATGCCTGATCTCGACCACGATCTTCTCTATGGACGCTGCGATGATCGCAAGGGTTGAGAGGTATTCCGCATGCCTGTCCCTCTGCACCACCTGGGTCGCGATCGGCTCGGGCTTCAGACCAAGCCTGGCGCAGACCTTTTCCTCGATCGCAACCGGGATGTTCGAGAAGGTCCCGACCGCACCGGAGAACTTGCCGATGCTGATGGTCTTCCGTGCCCTCTCCATCCTCTCGAGGTTCCTTTTCGCCTCTTCGTACCAGAGGGTGAACTTGAGGCCAAAGGTCATCGGCTCTGCATGCACGCCATGGCTCCTGCCGATGCAGACCGTGTTCTTGTACCGAAAGGCCTGCTCCTTCAGGACAGCGATGAGGCCCTTGAGGTCCCTGATGATGATGCCGGCAGCCTCTTTCATGAGCAGGGACTGTGCCGTGTCCACAATGTCTGAAGAGGTGAGCCCTTTATGCACATAGCGCGACTCAGGACCGACCTTCTCGGCAACAGACGTAAGAAACGCAATAACATCATGCTTAACCACAGCCTCTATCTCATCAATGCGTCCGACATCAAAGCCGGCCTTCTTTTTTATTACTGCAAGCGCGGTCCCGGGGATCTTACCGAGCTCGGCCCATGCTTCGCAGGCTGCGATCTCGACATCAAGCCACTTCTGGAACCTGTTTTGGGGCGCCCAGAGCTTTCCCATCTCTTTTCGTGTATATCGTTCGATCATGGTTCACCTCGTATAATCATTTTCGGGTCTCTATTTTATACCAAGAGTTATAAAATGAACATCCGAAACAGAATTCTGTGACTTACTTTTTCCGGCTCTCGCGTGCTATCTTGTCCAGGAGGCCGTTGATGAATGAGGCTGCTTCTGAGGATGAGAACTTCTTTGCTATTTCGAGCGACTCATTGATCGTCACCTTCGGGGGGATATCATTGCGGTACAGGAGTTCGAAGACCGCAAAGCGCATGATGTTCCTGTCGACCGAGGCCATGCGGTCCATCTTCCAGTGCTCTGCAGCCTGACGGATCCTTTCATCTATTTCTTCAAGATGTTCAAGGGTACCGCTCACGAGCTCTTCGGAAAATGCCTTGATATCCTTATGTTCCTTCTTTGTTGGATCAAGGTCCTCCACAGCACGAAAATCAGACCGGTGTCCGGTAAATTCATACTGAAAGAGCATCTGGAGGGCAAGTTCCCTGGCCTTGCGACGGTTCATAAGGCAGTGATGGGTAATGAGTAATGGGTTATGGGTAACACCCTTTGTTCAGCTCTTTTACTCATTACACATCACCCATTACTTATAACTTTTTAAAGACCTGGGCCATTTCTATGGCAGTGACCGCAGCATCGAACCCCTTATTGCCGCTCTTGGTGCCTGCCCGTTCGACCGCCTGTTCGATCGTATCGGTGGTGAGTACGCCAAAGGCGATCGGCACACCCGTATCGAGCGAGGCTGATGCAACACCTTTGGAGACCTCTGCTGCAACATAGTCAAAGTGAGGCGTTGCACCCCTGATGACCGTACCAAGGCAGATCACTGCATCGTAAGAGCCCTTCGCTGCAACTTTTTTGGCAGCAAGAGGGATCTCAAAGGCACCCGGCACCTTTACGACATCAATGTCCTCATCTTTTGCGCCGTGCCTCAGAAGAGCGTCCACTGCACCGTCGAGGAGCTTGCCGGTAATAAAATCATTGAATCTGCTCACGATGATCGCAAACTTCAGTCCCTTTGCCTGTAATTCACCCTGGATAATTTTCATGGTTTCCTCCTGTTGCTCCTATACATTGCTCAGCATATGTCCAAGCTTTTTCTTCTTTGTCTTGAGATAACCGAGGTTCCGGTCCTGAGGCGTTATCTCCATCGGCACCCGCTCAACGACCTTGAGGCCGTACCCCTCGAGGCCTACGATCTTCTTCGGATTGTTCGTCATCAAGCGCATCTTGCGCACGCCGAGATCAACAAGGATCTGCGCGCCGATGCCGTAATCCCGCAGGTCAGGCTTGAACCCGAGCTTGAGGTTCGCCTCGACCGTATCAAGTCCCTTGTCCTGCAGCTCATACGCCCGGAGTTTGTTCACCAAGCCGATGCCGCGGCCTTCCTGCCGCATATAGAGGATCACTCCCTGTCCTTCCTTGCTGATGATCTTCATCGCCTTATGCAGCTGTTCTCCGCAGTCGCATCTCTTGGAGCCGAAGACATCGCCGGTCAGGCACTCGGAATGCACCCGCACAAGGACCGAATCGTTCTTGCTGATCTCGCCCTTCACCAGGGCAAGATGCACATTTGCATCCACGTCATTGGCGTACGCGATCACCGTGAAGTCACCGAACTCGGTCGGCAACACGGTCGTTGATTCGCGGCGGACAAACCGCTCGATACGCGTCCGGTATTTGATGAGGTCCTTGATCGTCACGATCTTCATATGATGATGCTTTGCGAACTCCATGAGCTCGGGCACGCGGGACATGGTGCCGTCGTCATTCATGATCTCGCAGATGACGCCGGAAGGATTCAGCCCGGCAAGACGGGAGAGATCGACAGACCCTTCGGTCTGACCTGCTCGCTGGAGCACGCCGCCGCGCTTTGCCCTGAGGGGGAAAACATGGCCGGGACGGGCAAGGTCCTCATGCGTTGATTTTGGATCGATCGCAGCCAGGATCGTCACTGCCCTGTCTGCCGCGGATATGCCGGTAGTCACGCCCTTCTTCGCCTCGATCGAGACCGTGAAGGCCGTGCCGAAAGAAGAGGTGTTCGCCTCAGACATCATCGGCAGCTTTAATTCCTCAACCCGTTCACCCGTAAGGGAAAGGCAGATAAGCCCCCTGCCGTGTTTTGCCATGAAATTGATCGCCGCAGGCGTGACCTTCTCTGCTGCCATACAAAGGTCGCCTTCGTTCTCCCGGTCCTCGTCATCAACAAGGATGACCATCTTGCCTTTGGCAATGTCCTCGATCGCTTCGTCTATGGTATTGAATTTATGTTTCTGCTGCATCGTAGCTCCTTTATTTCCATTTATCCTTAATTACATTCAGTTAGCGGCGGCTACGCAAACCCTGATGCCTTCAGAGTCTGCATGAGATCTGCATCCTTCCCTTTTTTCAGGTATTTTGAAACGTACTTGCCCAGTATATCAACCTCGACATTCACCCGGTCGCCAGCAGTCTTATGTCCAAGCGTGGTCATTTTCGCCGTATGCGGGATGATCACCAGTGAAAACCCGTCCCGCATCACATCAACAACGGTCAGGCTTATGCCGTCGACCGCAACCGAACCTTTTTCCACGAGATATTCTGCGATCCAGGGCTCGGTCTCTATGACGATCTTATAGACCTCGCCCTCCAGGCTCTTTGAGCGAATCCTGCCGACACCGTCAATATGGCCGGTCACAAAATGGCCGCCAAGCCTGTCGTTCAGCCGCAATGCGGGCTCAAGATTGACCCGGTCCCTGACTTTGAGTTCTCCGAGATTTGAGGACCTCAGCGTCTCGTCCGAGATATCAAAGGCCAGCGTCGTCCCCCTGATCTCGACAACCGTGAGACAGGTGCCGTTTATCGCTATACTGTCCCCAAGCTTTGCTTCCCGGCTGAGGGTCTTTGCATCAAGAAAAAGCCGTGCGCCGTTCCCCCGCTTCTCAAGGGAAACAATATCCCCCAATTCAACGACAAGACCGGTGAACAATCAGAATTCCTCATTCATCTCAAAATCGAACGTCTTCTGGTAATAACCCCAGAAGTCCACGGTATCCTGCCAAGTCGCCTTCACCTTCACGATCTTATTTTCAATGGTCACCGTAAGATCGGAATCGTTCAGTTTTATGCCGAGTTCATCAGCGTCTTTCATCACATTTTCACGTATTTTGGCAACATCGCCGATCTCGGTCTTGAGAAAATCACGCGTATGAGCGCCGAGCGTGTAAGAGCGGTAGTAGGGTTTGGCGAAAAGCACCAGGGAAACGATAATGGCAGCAAGAAGGAGAAGCCCGAGCAGTGCCTTGATAAAGCCTTTTTCTCCCATATTTCTTTTCATTTCACAAGCCTCCCTATTCTGTTAAGATGGTTCCATTTTTTTGCTGAATCCCAGGACCAGTAAATGATGACCGCCTTGCCTTTGATCTGCTTCAGATCGACCGGTCCCCAAAACCTGCTGTCATAGCTCTGGTCCCGGTTGTCTCCCATCATAAAGACCTTGCCCTCAGGTACGGTCAGCGGACCAAAGTTATCCCTCTTGTCCGTTGCCCGCGGTCTGACCGTTTCATCCTTGTACACCGCATACGGCTCGGTCGCCGGCTTACCGTTCACATACAGGACCTTGTCCCTGGCTTCGACGACATCGCCGCCGACAGCTACCGTTCTTTTGATGAAATCCCTCTTCGGGTCCTCGGGGTATTTGAATACCAGGATATCACCCCTCTGCGGTTTCTTGAACCCCGGCATCCAGAAGAGATTGATGTTCGTAAAGGGAACATCAATAGGGGTCCCGTAAACAATTTTATTGACGAGTATATGGTCGCCGATCTGAAGGGTTTCGAGCATGGAGCCCGAGGGGATCTTGAACGCCTGTATCGCAAACGTCCTGATCACGATTGCGATCACCAGTGCTATCAGTATCGCTTCGATATTCTCGCGGATTACCGACTTTTCCTGTTTCCGTGCATGCCCGCGTTCCGGCCTCAGGGGGGAGTCCCCTGTCATTGCCGGCTCCTCATGCGTATCATGTCTTTTCAACTCGCTCATTTAACTTTCAGGATCGCAAGAAAGGCCTCCTGCGGCAGCTCCACCCTTCCCACCTGCTTCATCCTTTTCTTGCCCTCCTTCTGTTTTTCGAGCAACTTCCGCTTCCGCGAGATGTCGCCGCCGTAACACTTGGCAATAACGTCCTTTCTCATTGCCTTGACCGTCTCGCGCGCGATGATCTTGCTGCCGATGGCGGCCTGTATTGCAACCTCATACATCTGCCTCGGTATGCTCTCCCGCAGCTTTTCCGCGAGCTGGCGCCCCTTATAATAAGCCTTGTCCTTGTGAACTATCAAGGAAAGGGCATCCACGACCTCGCCGTTCAGCATAACATTGAGCTTTACCAGGTCCGATTCCTTGTATCCCAGAAACTCATAGTCCATGGAAGCATATCCCTTGGAAAAGGATTTGAGCTTGTCATAAAAATCCCAAAGGATCTCGTTCAAAGGCAGTTCATATTCGACCTTGATCCTGTCCTTGCCGACAAAATGAAAACCCTTCTGCGTGCCTCTTTTCTCCTGACAGAGATCAAGGATCGGCCCGATAAATTCCTTTGGCACAAAGATGGTCGTCAGCACATAGGGCTCTTCGATCATCTCATACTGTTCAGGCAAAGAAGCTGGGTTCTCGATGAAGATAACGCTCTTGTCAGACAACGTCACCCTGCAGACGACCGTCGGCGCAGTGCTCAGGAGAGAAAGGCCGAACTCCCGCTCAAGCCGCTCCTGAATGATCTCCATATGAAGCAGACCGAGAAAGCCGCATCTGAAGCCGAAGCCAAGGGCAAGCGATGTCTCCGGCTCAAAGCTGAACGATGAATCATTGAGCCTGAGCTTGCTCAGCGCATCTCTGAGGTTCTCATACTGATGCGTTTCGGTCGGGTAAAAACCGCAGAAGACCATCGGCTTGATGTCCTTGTACCCGGGACAGGGCTCGGTCACCGGCTTATTCGCATCCGTGATCGTGTCGCCGATCCTTGTGTCAGCCACGTTCTTTATACTTGCGATGATGTATCCGACCTCTCCTGCGGTAAGCTCTTCAACAGGGGTCATTTTAGGGCTGAATATGCCGACCTGCAGGACATCAAACGTAGTTTCTGTAGCCATCAGGAGGATCTTCTTGCCTGCCTTGACCTTTCCGTCAAAGAGCCTCACCAGCATAATGACTCCCTGGTAATTGTCGAACCAGGAATCGAATATCAGCGCCTTCAGCGGTTTGTCCCCGTCGCCCGGGGGCGCCGGGACCTTCTTCACAATCGCTTCAAGGATCTCCTTGGTCCCGATGCCCTCTTTTGCGCTTGCAAGGATCGCATCAGAGCTGTCTATGCCCAGGGCATCTTCGATCTGCTCCTTCACCCGTTCGGGATCAGCGCTCGGAAGGTCGATCTTGTTTATGACCGGGATCATCTCGAGGTTATTGTCAACAGCGAGGTATGCATTGGCGAGCGTCTGGGCCTCAACACCCTGGCTTGCGTCAACGATAAGCAGGGCCCCTTCGCAGGACGCGAGGCTTCTTGACACTTCATACGAAAAATCAACATGACCGGGCGTGTCGATAAGATTAAGGATATATTCTTTGCCGTCATCAGCCTGATAGTTAAGCCTGACCGCATGGGCCTTAATCGTGATGCCCCGCTCCCGCTCGAGGTCCATGGAATCGAGCACCTGGGCCTGCATCTCGCGCTTCGAAAGGGCGCCGGTGAATTCGAGCAGCCGGTCGGCAAGCGTGGATTTGCCGTGGTCAATATGGGCGATGATCGAAAAGTTGCGGATATTCTTCGACATGAATTCTTCTTATAGGGCCTTGCCGGCCGCGTCCATGAATACGAGGCTCGCAGCACCGACAATACCGGCATCGTCGCCGAGCGACGAAGGGATGATCTTCACCGCATCAAAGAGCTCTTTGAATGCCCGCCTTGACGCCTCCTTGATCGCCTCCTGCACATAAATGTTCCAGGCGCCTACAAGACCGCCGGTAAGGATTATCGCTTCAGGGCTCATGATATTAATGAGATTCGCAATGCCGACGCCGAGGAAACGGCCTGCATCCTTCAGGATCTCGCGGGAGAGCGCATCGCCTTCGAGCGCTGCCTTGTAAATATCCTCGGGCGTTATCTTATAAATGCTTCCCTTGCAGCATTCCTTCAGAATGCTCTCGTTCCCTTTTTCGAGCAGGTCTACGGCCTTTGCGATCATGGCCCGGGCCGAGGCATAGGTTTCAAGGCAGCCGATATTGCCGCAGGGACATTTCCCTGCATCCGCGTTTATGCTCATATGACCGATCTCTGCTGACACGTCGAGCAGTTTTCCCTTATGAATAATGCCCCCGCCGATACCCGTGCCGAGCGTCAGGAGAACGAAATTATCAAAGCCCTTGCCTGCGCCTGCGGTCTTTTCACCCAGGGCAGCAACATTGGCGTCATTTTCTATCATCACCGGAACATTGAACCTGTTCCGGATCTCCATCACCAGGTCGATGCCTTCAATAGCATGCAGGTTCGGCGATATGAAGACCCTGCCGCGCCTTCTGTCGATCAGCCCGGCAACGCCTAGCCCGATGCCCACGATCTCGGTCTGTTTTATCTCATCTATGGCGGACAATACTGCTTCAAGGACCGGTTCTGACGACGGTTTTTTGATCTTGCGCGCTATCTCACCGTCCTCCGAGACAAGCGCAACCCTGAGGTTGGTTCCCCCGAGGTCTATCCCTATGGCGTATTTTTTCGTTGCAGTCATGCCGTTATGCAGTCCTTATAAATGCGGAAAATCAATGAAGTCTTGAAGTGTATCACAGAATATTCCTTTGAGTAAAGGAAGTTACAGGAAAGATTCCCTTGACCTTTTCATGCCTCAGTCAATAAAATATGAATATATGAAACAGAGCAAGACGCTATTTGAACTTCAGTCAGAGGTCTGCAAGACCCTCGCTAGCCCCAAGAGACTCGAGATCCTCAATGCTCTTAAAGAGGGGGAGAAGACGGTCACTGATCTGGTCGAGGTACTCGGCGTTCCCAAGGCCAATGTATCCCAGCATCTTGCGGTCATGAGGCACAGGGGTATTCTCAGGACGCGCAGGGACGGCGTCAACATCTACTACAGCGTTGCCAATGAAAAAGTGATCAAGGCCTGCATCCTGATGCGCGAGGTCCTTACCGAACAGATGCAGGAAAAATCAAAGCTCATCGACATCGTCGCCAACAGCTGAACTCTTTTTTATTTGACAAATATATGCAAGTATTGTAATGTTTGCATATATGAAGAAGAAAGGAACATAACAATGAGATCAATAATGCATAGGGTAGAGGTCCTGAAGACCATTGCCCATCCGGTCCGTATACAGATCCTTGAAGAGCTCCTGAAGGGCGTGAAATGCGTAAGCGACTTTGAGGACTTCCTTGAGATAAGCCAGCCGAACGTTTCCCAGCATCTGTCCCTGCTCAGGAGGCAGGGCCTGATAGACCACTATATGGATGGCAGGCTCAGGTGCTACTTTCTGAAAGACCCGATCATCCCTGACCTGCTTGAGATCCTGAAAAAAGATTATATCGAAGAACTGCCTGCGCCTGCCTGCTGTCCTGTTACAAAGAAGGGCAAATATCCCGGCACGAGGCAGAGATAAGAAAAATCATTTACTCCGTGGAGGTGCAATATGAGTACACACACCATCAAGCTCTATGTCAATGATCCCATGGGCAAGCGTTGACAGCAGAACCTTGAGGCAGCCAGGAAGGCTGAAACAGAATGCAATGCAAAAGTAATACTGATCAGTAAAACGTCCCGGGATTACCAATCAGAGAGCAACCCACCGCTATGCCCCTCAGTAGCAGTCGATAACAGTATCGTTGTGCAGGACGGCACTATTACCTGCGAGGATCTGAAGGCCGTCCTTCTGAAGACAGGCTGATCATGGATATCCAATTTCTTATTACACTCTTATTCCTGGGTCTGGGCGGCGGGTTCCTCTCGGGACTTCTCGGTCTGGGCGGGGCGATCTTTATGATCCCCCTTCTCCTGTATGTGCCGCCGCTCCTCGGCGTCGGTCTTCTCGATATGAAGCAGGTTGCTGCCATCAGCATGGTCCAGGTCCTCTCGGCCTCACTCACCGGGCTGATCGTCCACAACAAGAACCGTTTTGTGAGCAAGTCCATTTTTATATACATGGGCACGGCTAACGCGATCGGCAATCTTGCCGGCTCGCTTGTTTCAAAACAGGCAAAGAGCAGCCTTCTTCTCGCCATATTTGCAACCCTTGCGGTCATAGCAGCAGTGGTCATGTTCGTGCCGAAGAGGGAGCAGGGCCAGGACATTGCCCCTGAAGACCTGAAATACAATAAGGTGCTCGCTACGCTCGTCAGCCTGCTGATCGGCTGCTTCGGCGGCATGGTAGGCGCACCTGGCGCCTTCATCTATATCCCGGTCATGATCTATCTGCTGAACATACCGACCCGTATTGTGATCGGCAGCACACTCGGCATTGTCTTCATGGGCGCAGTCACCGGGACCATCGGCAAGATGGCAACCGGCCAGATCATCTGGCCCTATGCCATTGCGCTTGTTATCGGGACCATACCCGGCGCCCAGTTCGGCAGCACGGTCAGCAAGAAGATTAATACCAAATACCTCAGGCTTGCGATCGCCGTGATCATAGCGATCACCGGCCTGCGGATGTGGTATCAGATCATAACAGGGCATTAGGAAAATCACCGGGAAGTCCAAAATAAAGGAGGAGGCATCGCAAAAAAAGATTCACGAGATATATATTACAGAGAAGCTTACAGGGTACTGATAAAATATGACAAAAAATAAACACGGGGAGGTAATTACTATGGATATCAAGCTTACCAGTCTTTCAAGCTGCGCAGGTTGAGCGGCAAAATTCAGTCCTCTGGACCTGTCCCACGTGCTGGGGCAGCTGCCTGCTTTAACTGACAAGAATGTCCTGGTCGGGGCAACCAATGCTGATGATGCCGGTATCTACAAGATCACCGACGAAGTAGCAGTTGTCCTTACAACAGACTTTTTTACGCCGATCGTAGATGATCCCTACTGGTTCGGGGCCATTGCCGCGGCTAACTCGCTCTCTGACGTATGGGCAATGGGAGGGAAACCAACGGTTGCACTCAACATCGCCATGTTCCCGAGCAGCCCCGAGTTCTTTCCTTCTCTGCAGAGGGTCATGCAGGGCGGCATAGACAAGATGACCGAGGCCGGCGTATCGATCATCGGCGGCCATACGATCAAGGACAAAGAACCGAAATTCGGTTATACCATCATGGGTCTTATTCATCCTGACAGGATCTATGACAACTCAAAAGCAAAACCGGGCGACGCCCTGATCCTGACCAAAAAGATCGGGACCGGCATCGTCTCTACCGGGGTGAAGGCCGGCATGTGCAGCGATACCGTGATCGAGGAGTTTACCCTGTCCATGGCAACCTTGAATAAAAGGGCAGGCGAGATCATGTGTGAGGTCGGGGTCAGCACCGCGACCGATATAACCGGCTTTGGGCTTATCGGCCATCTGAATGAAGTGCTTACTGCAAGCAGATGCCAGGCTCGCATTTACTCAAGCCGCGTTCCTTACTTCGATGAAGCGTTAAGGCTGATCAAGGATGACGTTGCTCCCGGCGGCACCCTCGGAAATCTGAAGATCTATAACCAATACGTTGCATGGGCTGCAGATGTGCCGGAATATGAAAAAGTGCTTATGAACGATGCCCAGACCTCAGGCGGCCTGCTTATCTTTGTCCCGGCCGCAAAGAAAGAACAGTTGACCTCTGCTCTGCAGAAGGAAGGAATTCTGGCGGCCCATATCGGCGATATTCTTGACAGCCCGCCAAAAGACGACAAACACATTATCGCAGAGCGCTGAAGAACCATGGGGTTCTATCTCTTCTTATGGGCAGCAGGCTCGATCGTCGGCTTCTTCTCAGGCATGCTCGGCATTGGCGGGGGCATACTTATGTTCCCGCTGCTCCTGTACGTGCCGCCCCTTCTCGGGATGGACCCGATCGGCGTCAAGAATATTACCGGCCTGACCATGATCCAGGGGTTCTTTGCGTCCCTTACAGCCATGTTTTTCTACAACAAGCATAATCTGGTCAGCAAACCCCTTGTGCTTACCCTTGGCTTCTCGCTGTTCCTGTCATCTCTGACCGGATCTTTCATATCAAAGATCGTCCCGGACAAACCTCTGCTCTTTATCTTCGGCGCACTTGCCTTTGTGGCGTCCATCATGATGCTCATTCCGAGAAATTATTCAAAAGATGATCTGACAGAAGATAAAGTGACCTTTCATAGATCAACGGCAATCGTTATCGGTATTTCTATCGGATTTCTTATCGGGCTGGTAGGACAGGGCGGCGCATTCATCATAATACCGCTCATGCTGTATGTCCTGAAGATCCCTCTCCGGGTGGCACTGGGCAGCACCCTCGCCATCGGGCTCTTCTCATCTTCAGCAGGTTTGATCGGAAAGGTGGCAACAGGCCAGGTGCCCTTCCATATGGCAGCAGCATTGCTTATCGGCGCCATCCCTGCCGCGCGTTTCGGCAGTGTGGTAGGCAAAAAGACCAGATCAGAATATTTACGATGGCTGCTTGCAGTGATCATTATCGCCACAGCAGTCAAGATCTGGTCGGATATCTTCAGATAAGTCTTCGTCACCCCCCTGTTGTGTTCAGACATTTCATTTCTCCTTAAAAAGCGGTAGAATCTGAGCAGAGATCTGATGAGCGAGATTGACCGAAAAAAATGATGAAAGAACCAACTTTGATCATCTGCCCGCATTGCGGGAAACAAACAGCGACAGAAAATGTATGCCGGCATTGCGGCAAGGACATCGGAACGCCGCAGGGACTGGAGGTCCAATACAGGGATTTCAAGGGTTCAGAGATGCTGGATATAAAGATGTCCCCTCCTTCCCGGAAGGAAGGAGAAAAGCCCGGCAGCAGGGTGCCGGATCATGCAGAAAGCAGCCGTCCCTCAAAGAATAAAAGCGCTGCCGGAAAAGCATTCCTTTTTATCGGGGCCACGCTCGCCATCATTGTTGCAGCCCTCGGCTGGTATTACCTGCTCAAATTCTTCCTGAAGTTCTAGGAGACCCCATACTGAAGGCGCTGCAAGTACAAAGAAAGAGCCGGGCAGCTGATTGGTCTTCCCCAGCTGCCCGGCTCCCGTGTACCAGACCCTTTGCTGCGGTGTTCTTGCCGCTCCGGTCTGGTTGTGTTCTGATTTCCTCCCCTAAGTCTATTTCTATTTGTCTTCACTTTAGGCGATATTTGGCCTGCTGTCAATTCAGTAATTATAATTCTCAGGCAGGATAAAATTGTCCCTTGACAGCACGGCTCAGCTTCAAACTTAATGACAAAGCCACTGAAGCCGAAAGCCTGCCTGCTGCCCATCAGATCCGGTTGACAGGCTGCATAGCAGGCGCTAAAATCAGCGGGTGAAGAGAAGAACCGCAGACCTTTCAGCAGAAGACCACTTCAATGACAGACTGAGCAGCGCAGAGGCCAGGCTTATTGCAGAACTTAAGAAACCGGTCCAGATCCAGCATTTCCTTGACAACCTCGCATACGCCGCGGAAACGGTCTACCGCGCCCCGCTCAGGGTCCTGCAGGAGCAGACCTGCCAGTGTTTTGATGGCGCTGTCTTTGCTGCTGCCATGCTGCATCGACTGGGATACCCGGCACTGATCCTGGACCTGCTGCCGAACAGACGTGACGATGACCATGTGCTTGCGCTCTTTAAGCATGACAACCACTGGGGAGCGGTCGCAAAATCGAACTTTTCCGGCCTCCGCTTCCGCGAGCCTGTGTACCGCGATGTCAGGGAACTGGTCATGTCATATTTTGAACATTACTACAACCTGCATCAGGAAAAGACCCTCCGCGGATATACCCGGCCCCTTGACCTGAAGGCCTTTGACCGTTGCGAGTGGATGACGCGGGATGAGACCATGCACAGCATTGCAGAGAAGCTGGATAAAAGCCCCCGGTACGGCATCCTGACAAAGGCAATGGTGAGGAGGCTCTCTCTGGTGGATGACCGTTCCTGCCAGGCAGGTCTGCATGGGGCGAACAAGGCAGGCCTCTCTGTTCCGCCGCGCCGAAAGCAGTGACAGCTCCATGCCGGCTGATATCTGCAGACTCTCTAGGCAGATAAAACCTATTCCTAAGAAACAGGCCTATCCAGTATAATGGTTTCTGCATTATCCTGGAGCAAAATAGAATAAAAAGAAAAGGAGAATACCATGAAGATGACAAGAGGGTTGATGGCAGTTGTCGTTCTGACAACATTGGGATTGATCATGGCCGGCTGCGGCAAGAAGCAGGAAGCCTCTGCACCTGCAGAGAAACCGGCTGCTGCGGTGAAGGGTGTGAATATGAAAGAAGGCAAGTGGGAGATCACCTCCACGGTCGAGATGAAGGGCATGCCTGCAGGCATGATGAAGCCCCAGACCTTCACCACCTGCCTCAAACAGACAGACTATGTGCCAAAGAACACTGACCAGAAGGACTGCACCATGAAGGATGTCAATGTCAGCGGCAACACCGTCTCCTGGGAGGCTGTATGCAAGGACTCAAGCGGCAAGGGTCAGATCACCTATGCAGGCGACACGTATGACGGCACCATGGAGATGACCATGAAAGAGGGCGGCAAGGAACAGAACATGAAGATGACCATGAAGGGAAAGCATATCGGCCCCTGCGATACCAAGTAGGCTCCAAAGGCTCATTGAAAGGGTCGGTCCGGACACTCTCCGGCTGACCCTTTTTTCTGCCTTCCCGCGCTGCTCTCCGCAGAGAGGTTGCAAAGAGCACCTGCAAATCGTTATATTATCAGGCCTGTGGGGCTGTAGCTCAGTTGGGAGAGCGCTTGAATGGCATTCAAGAGGTCGTCGGTTCGATCCCGATCAGCTCCACCAGAATCTCCCTTTATTTTCAATCTTTTGCTCGTCACTGAATCCTCTCCCGCAACTATTTACTGCCCTGTTGTGTAGTAACTGTGATGTAACGTGATGCTTGCTGACCGCCATGTCCATAAATGGCAGCCGCCGCTTTCAGTAGTCCATGCCTTCTTATCATGATACTATGTATACAGCAGACCTGTGGATTGACCTTGAGGGAGAAGATGAAATGGCGGACGACATGAGAAGCAGACAGCTGATCGATGGCATGGACTATGGAAGGATACCCTTCTTTCAGGGTCTGAGCAAGGAATACATAGACAACCTCAAGCCCAACCTTCAGATAGCTGATTTCAAAGCAGGCGAAATGATCTTCAGAGAGGGGGACCCTGCAGATGCCTTTTATGTCATCGTTGCCGGTGAAGCAACGGTCTTCATCGGAGACGGGAAAGGCGGGACGCAGGAAGTGGCAAAGCTTGCCAAAAATGCCTGTTTCGGCGAGACCGCGCTCCTGATAGGCTCTCCTCGTGCCGCTTCCATTCAGGCCATTACCGATGTCACCGTATTAAAGCTGCTGAAGCAGGACTTTGATCAGATCATGAAGCAGAACCAGGACCTTGCAGCTCAATTTGCCGGGATGCTTGCCGGCAGACTTATGTCTGTCAGACATGAGGTCTATGAACCAAAGCTCACCCCAAAGGAAGTGCACGCAAAGATGACACAGTCAGGGGTAGGCAAGGCAACCGCCCAGGGGTGGCAGCTCTTCTTTCTCGCTCTTCTTTCTCGCTCTTCTTGGAGGGATCTATATCAGCTTTGGGGGGCATGCCTTTCTTACTGCCCTTGACCAGGGCGCAGGCCGGATCGTCGGCGGCGTCCTTTTCAGTATCGGCCTCATATTGGTCATCCTGACAGAGGCAGAGCTTTTCACCGGCAACATCATCATGATGGTCGGGCTGCTCTCTTCCCGCTATCAGTTCAAAAATGTCCTGAAGAATTTCCAGGTTGTGTACTTCGGCAATTTCGTCGGCTCCATTGTTTTTGCGGTCGTCATCTTCCAGACAGGCCTCTTCGGCAGCGGGCTCCAGCCGACCGCTCTTGGTCAGGTTGCGGCAAAGGTAGCAGATGCGAAACTTTCGCTCTCATTCTGGGACTGTTTTGTGAGGGGTGTCTTCTGCAACATGCTCGTCATTCTGGCCATTATCATGGCCATTTTTTCAAAGGATATCATCTCCAAGATATTCTGCTGCATGCTGCCGGTCGCGGTCTTTGTTGCATCCGGCTTTGAACATTGCATTGCCAATATGTATCTGATCCCCATAGGCCTGCTCTCCAAAGGGGCCCCTCTGTCCGATCAGCTCATAATGTTCAGGAACATTATCCCGGTGACGCTCGGCAATATCGCAGGCGGCCTGTTCATTCTTTTCATACATCCTGCGAGGATCAAGAAGATCATGAGCAGATTCGCGGCAGAACCGTCAGAGGATCAGTCCCTCTAAGAAACCTGAGCGCAGCCGAAAAGAGTCCGTTCCACGAACAGTTACGTTCTGCCCGCATCCAGCACGCTCCTCATCTTCCTGAGAAGATCGACCGGCGTGATCGGCTTGTACACAACTATCGCATCACTGCCAAGGGATGCCTTAAACTCAACAATATCAGGCGAATACCCGGTCGCAAAGATCACCTTTATATCTGAGCGTATCCTCCTGATCTCATCATAGGCCTCTTTGCCGCTTTTCTTCGGCATGATCAGGTCAAACAGCAGAAGCTGTATGGTCTCCTTATTCTCCTGGTATTTTTTAATTGCGTCCTCGCCGTCAGCAGCTGATATGACGGTATAGCCATATTTTCTGAGGGCAGTCTCTGTCATGTTCCTGACAGCTTCGTTGTCCTCGGCAAGAAGGATGGTCTCATTCCCCCTCACAGGCTGTTCCTCCGGAACCGGCGCTTCGTCATCAGCCGCCAGGGGCGCGATGAGCGGCAGATATACCCTGAAGGTTGTCCCGACACCCGGTTCGCTGTACACGTTGATATTTCCCTCATGCTGCTTTACGATCCCGTAGACAACAGAAAGCCCCAGGCCCGTACCCTTCCCTGCCTCCTTTGTCGTAAAAAATGGTTCGAATATCTTCTGCGCAGTCTCTTCATCCATGCCCTCGCCCGTGTCAGAGACCATGAGCAAGGCATAGGTGCCGGGCTTGCCCAGGCCCTGCAGCGTGACATACTGCCTGTCGATATTGACCACTTCCGAGGTGATGGTCAGCAGGCCGCTCTTCTTCATGGCATCCCGGGCATTGACCGAGAGGTTCATAAGGACCTGCTGGATCTGATGCGCATCAGCCAGTATCGGTATCTGCCCGCCGGAAAGCACGGTCCTCAGCTCGATATCCTCGCCGATCAGCCGCAGCAGGAACTTTCTCATCTTTTCTATGATCTCATTGAGGTCGACCTGTTTTTTCTCGGTGGGCTGCTTCCTGCTGAATAACAGCAGGTCCTGGGTAAGCCGCGCTGCCCTGTCAGCCGCTTCAATGAGCTGTTCGATATTCAGACGGTTCGGATCGTCTTTTGCCATGTTCATAAGCGTCAGTTGGCCGTACCCGATGATCGCTGTCAGGATATTGTTGAAATCGTGGGCAACACCGCCCGCAAGGGTACCGACGGATTCCATCTTCTGGGCCTGAAGCAGCTGTTCTTCCAGCTTTCTGCGTTCACTGATGTCGCGTGCAGCGCTCAGGATCGCAGGTCTGCCGTCAAACTCGATGATCCTGCTGCCCGTCTCTGTGGCGATAAGCGTGCCGTCTTTCCGCCTGTGGACCGTTTCAAAGATACTGCTGCCATGACGTATCAGGCTCTCGATACGCTGAGTCAGATGCACTGCCTGTTCAGGGCCCTCGATATCCCGGAGCGTCATCTGCATCAGTTCTTCGCGGCTGTATCTCAGCCTTTCAGCGGCCACCTCGTTCACATCAAGCATCCGGCCGGACAGATCAAAGATAAAGAGCGCATCACCCGCATGATCAAAGAGTTCGCGATACTTCTTCTCGCTCTTCTGCAGCTTCTCTTCTGCAAGCTTGCGTTCGGTAATATCACGGAAGATCCCCCGCGTGCCTGCGAACTGCCCCTTTTCAGTGATCGCGCTGACATCCCCTTCCACGATGATCCTTTGCCTGTTCTTTGTGAGGAATATCGTCTCGAATCTTCCGTCTTTGTCGCCGCAGACAATACTCTTGAACTCAGGTCCGCATTCTCTGCATTCCGGATCGATAATATCGAAGATGGAGATATCGGACAGTTCGCTTTCCGCATAACCGAGTGCTTCAAGCCATGCACGGTTCACAAACTGTATTGAACTGTCTGCACGCAGGACATGGATAAGGTCAGTCGAATGTTCGAAAAGGTCACGGTACCGCTCCTCGCTTAGCCGGATCTTCTCCTGAGCGGCTATGCGCTCGGTTATGTCCATATAGACCAGCACAACCCTCGATATCAGGCCGTCCTTGTCCCTGAGCGGGGTCGCCACTACGTCAAAGTGGCGTCCGTCTGTCAGCAGTTCAGAATGGATGACCGAGCCGGTCTCGATAGCCCTTCGTGCGGAGCACTGTTCGTAATTTTCCTTGTGACATACCAATTGGGAGCAGCGCGCTGCCCCTCTCCTGTTCGGGACTATCCGGAACTGCTTGCTGGCCATCCGGTTGAAGGCGATCACATGCAGGTCGCAGTCAACGACTAGGATGCCCATGCCTGCAGAATCGAAGATGGCAGAAATTTCATCATGGGCGATCTTCAGTTCGTCGTTCGTCTGTTTCAGATGGCGCAAGACCTGGGCAAAGGAGTTGCTGATGATACTGATCGGATCCAGCTCGATCAGGGTCATATCATCGAGCTCATCCGGCCGCAGGGTCGAGGTGCCGATCACCGTCAGGAGCTGGTTGACCTTCTCGCGAATGTACTGCGTTGCGCGTTGGTTCTGTTTCCGAAGTTCCCTGACCTCGCGGATAAGCTCCTCCCGGGACATGCTTTCCTCAGGTCCTGGTGGGCTTATCTCCTGCGGTCTGTCAGACATTCCCGGCCGGCCTGCTGCCTGAAACTTCGACAGAATAATATCCTTCCCGCTTGCCTACGATCACGGCATATCCCATATTGGTGGCAAATTCCGGTATGGTTATTGTTGCGTCCCGGTTATCGATCATGAAGCAGAGTTTATCTCCCTGCTCCAAAGCTTCAGCATGGGCATTGATCTCCTTGAGCGCAACCAGCAGTGTTGCAGGACATAACTGGCCGCGCAGGTCAAATTCCAGGACGTTCATGGCATGTCCTTTACAGCGCAGTTGATGCCGGTTCTTCTGCCTCCGAGGAACACCGTCAGGAGCCTTCCGCCGAGCCATGCGCCGGGCAGTATGCCGAAGAGGAAGAGGATGCTGGATGCGGCCAGTATCGGCAGCCCTCCCATGAGATGCCAGACATTGCAGGTCGGGGCCATGCGGGATGCAAGGCCCATGACAACACCTCCGGATGCGGCCAGAACATACTGCCTGAACGGCACACGATACGACAGGTGCAGTTCCCCAAGGAGTGCGGCAGAGACTGCGCTGCCCGCAACAATGCCGAAGACAAGGGGGAACTGAATAGCCGCGAGCGCATCAAAGAAAGGACCGCCGCCGCCCTGCAGCACAGTCCCGGTCAGGCTATGGACACTATTGAGCGGCACTGCCTTAAAGAACGCCAGCTCATCAAAATGGCCTTTGAACAGCATGCTCTCGAAAAAACCGGCGATCTTGGCAAAAGAGGAGGTGACGCCCAGAGGCATACCGACCAGGATGTAGGAAACAAGGCCGATGAGAGAAAGCACTATTGCAGCTTTATAAGGCTGCAGGTACCCGGCAGCAAAGGCCTTGCGTTCAAGCTTGCCCTCTGCATGCCACGCAAAAAGAAGATATGCTCCGGGCAGCGCCACGACAAGCACCGGAATGAGAGGATCAAGGCCGATGATCTGGGCAATGGTAACCTTGCCCGGGAAGACCGTTGTCTGTTTGGCAAGGGCTGCCCATGCCGGATGGAACTCTGCATACAGGCCGCTCCCGATGATCAGCCCGCAGAACGTGGTAAGGCTCAGGACGCTGCCTGCTCCCATTTTGTACAGCGTGCCGACAACGCAGCCTCCGGCAAGCACCATACCTATGCCGAAGAGCAGTCCGCCGATCAGGTTCGAGGCTGAAGGGGCATAGAGGAGGGGAAACGGCACAGACAGGAGTCCGATACGGCGTGCCCCTTCGAAGAGCACCATGCTCACAACTATCAGAAGAAAAAATGACCTGAGCATGACCGTCCGCCTGAAGAGAAAAAGGTCTCTGAACATGCCGGCCATGCAAAAATCCGAACGGTGCATGACTGCCCCGGTTGCAAGGCCGAGGAACAGGGAGGCAGTCCCGATAAAAATAAACGTATCAGTAGGGATCGGCATAAACGCTTTCTCCTGTAATACAGAGACATTACGGGCATCTTTATATTACTTAATGAAACCCTCGGTTTTCTACAGATATGTCAGGCATCAAAGATGAAAGTAACACTGGGGCCTTGAAAACAGCGGGTGCGCCCTCCCGAACAGCTATAACGACCTGCTTTTGCTTCACGGTCAGACGATCCTTGCAAGGGTCTGTTTCAGGACCTCCAGCGGATACGGCTTCACCAGCGCGCCCTTGTACCCGTAAAGGGCATAGTCTGCCAGGACCGGGTCATTTGCATATCCGCTTGATACGATGACCCTGACCGCGGGATCGATCTCCCGCAGCCTGCCAAACGCTTCCTGACCGCCCATGCCGCCCGGGATCGTCAGGTCCAGGATAACAGCAGCATACGGATCGCCGGCCTCCTGTGCCGCCCTGTACGCGCTGATCGCCTCATCGCCGTTCGTTACTGCATCCACCCGGTACCCGCTCAGAGTCAGGAAATCGACCGCGATCCGGTATACGCCCGGCTCATCGTCCATGATAAGGATCCGGGTGCCGGTCTGCGCAGCATGCCTGCCCTCTTTTGGCAGCTCATCTTCCCGGACAACTGCAGGCATATAGATATGAAATGCAGACCCTTTGCCTACCTCAGACTCCACGGTTATCACGCCGCCGTGCTTCCTGATCACCGCATCGCTGACCGTCAGCCCCAGCCCCATGCCCTTCTGCAGGCCTCGCTCCCTGGTCGAAAAGTACGGGTCAAAGATCTTCGGCAGGATATCTGCAGGTATGCCGCAGCCAACGTCCCTGAAAGAGATCCTGACGTACATCCCGGCAGGCAGCCCGGCAATGGCCCCGGACGCAAGCCTTTCATTGGATGCACTGATCATGAGGATGCCTCCTGAAGGCATGGCATCCTTGGCATTCAGGGTTATATTCCCGATCACCTGACTGAGCTGACCGGTATCTGCACGAATGCAGAGGAGGTCCTCCGGCAGTTCAAATATTTCCTTGATCGCTGATCCGCTCAGCACAAAAGAGACCACGTCCCTGATAAGGCCGGCCGGCTGGATCGTCTTTCTGACCGAAATGCCGCCCGTCGAAAAAGCGATAAGCTGGTTCGTAAGATTAATGGCAGCGTTGTACCCCAGCTCAGCGCTCGTCAGGAACGGATATGCCTCGCTTGTCTCCGGGGTATAGGACTTTGCCACGGTTATGCTGCCGAGCAGGCCCTGCAGGAGGTTATTGAAGTCATGCGCAATGCCGCCGGCAAGAACGCCGAGGGACTCGAGGTTCCTTGCCTTTATCAGCGCCTCCTCCATTTTCCGGTGTTCCGTAACATCCTCGATCAGCCAGATCGCGCCGTCCTCGAGCCGGGCAGGGTTTACTGCCTGGCCAATGAGCTTGCAGCGCATAGGCGTCCTGTCCTTCCTGATCATCGGGACCTCGACCGTATGGATCTCTCCCCGGGCAAGCGCTGCATATGCCTTCTCCCCGGTAGAAAGAAACGTCTCATGATCGGGATAGAGCATCTCTGTGGTATGAGCGAGCAGCTGCTCTGCAGGGTACCCGAACATGTCACAGAGGCTCTTATTGGCCCATATGATATTCCTGTTCTTTAAGAACAATACGCCCACTGCCAGGTTGCTGAGGATGATCCGCTGCTCATTGGTCGCCTGTGCGAGTTCGTCTTCGGTCTTCCTGCGCGCCGTGATGTCAGTATATGTGCCGGTCATTCTGAGAGGATGCTGCTCTGCATCGAACGCCACGACTTTGCCGGTAGAACGGAGCCAGATCCATTCGCCGGATTTCGTACGCCGGCGGTATTCCATGGAACAGGGTTCGCCGGAAGTGAGACATGCATTGAATCCCGCGAGCATGCCGTCCCGGTCGTCCGGATGTATCCCGTCGATCCATGTCTGCAGGTCCGTACGAAACTCCTCAGGCTCCCAGCCGAGCATCCTCGCATACTCAGGGCTTGTTCGTATCTCGCCGGTCGGGATGTCAAGATCGAACCAGGCCTGCTGGGATGAGGAGAGCGCCAGACGCAGACGTTCTTCGTTCACACGGAGCGCTTCCCTCATCTTTTCCCGTTCTTCGATCTCTGCCTGCAGTTTTCGGGTCAGCCCGAGCATGGACCAATGGCGCCAGATGCCGACAGAGATGATCGCAAGGGACATAATGACTATTGCCCATACGGTCTGTTTCGAGAGGGACATGAACGGATGCGGCCTGCCATACCACCTGGTATAGATATCCTGATATGCAGAAGAACCGACAAAGCCTTCCAGCGCCTTGTTGATGCGCTCAGCCAGTTCTGTGCGGTCTTTCCTTATGCCAAAGGCCCGTTTGACCTCTGCGACCGGCTTCCCGACGACCATGATCTGCTCATCAACCCTGGTCTCCCGGGCAAGCCGCCAAAGGATCGGGGCAGGGCAGGAAAAAGAATCTATCTTGCCGGCAAGCAGATCAAAGAGGCCGGTCTCAAAATTTTCGTACAACACCACCTTAAGGTCCTGCCTGGACTGCAGCAGTTCATTGGCAACGCTGCCGCGGATAACGCCCACGGCTGCGCCCTCTTTCAGGTCAGTTATCGCGCTTGCAGCGCGGACAAAGAACGAGATCGGGAAGACCTCAAAGGGTTCGGAAAAGATGTAGATCGACTTTCTGCCTTCGCTGATCGAAAGGCCCGGCACAATGTCAGCAGCACCGCGCTGAATGATCCGTTCTATCTCCTCCCAGTTGTTCGCGAACCTGTATGAGATAGTGAGCCCTGCTCGCCCTGCAATTTCGTTGGCAAGGTCAACCGCAAACCCGGTCGGCTCTCCGGTATTCTGATCACGGTAATAGGTCGGCGGGGCGTCTGCCGGGATCACTGCGATGATCTTGTCTCCAGAACCGCTTTTGTTATCCCGGACAGCCCAGGCAGCACTGCAGAACAGCAGCAGAATGGCAGCAAGGAGACTGAGTATCGCTACATTTTTCCTGTTGAACTTCAGTTTCAGCATCTCTTGCCTGACCCGTGACAATGGCTCTTCAAACGCATGCTCAGTATCTTTTCACTCCTCTGTCTGAATTTTTAATATTAGCCTGCCTGCCTGCTCTGATTATAAGGCATTAATAATTTATATTAGCATATAACAATACCTGATAATATTTCCCTGCTTATTTTCCCGCCCCCGGAAAAAATGATGCCTGCATCGGCAGAGGCTGATAATGACAAGTTGCCGGTTCTGTGCTATAAATGGTTCAGGAAGAGAGAAGAGGACCTATGTCAATCCATACTATTACAGGAGGAACTGTGAAGCGGTTCATATGTGGCACTGCAGTCTGGCTTGCCTTATGTATCATCTGCGCACCTTTCGCTCAGGCACAAACACAGGACATTGGAGGATATACCGTTATCGGCGGAGGCCTGGGCACGGTTATCTGTCTCGGCCGGTGGATACCATCCAAAGAACCGGGCAGACCGGGAGTATGCGAGGGACAGATGGCAGACCCTTCACAGCTTACCGCGGTCTCGACCAAACAGACATCAGACAAGCTCGATCAGCTGCTCACGGTCCTTGACTCCATAGACCAGCGGCTGGCGGACAACAACGCACAGATCGAACGGCTCATTGAGTCTGCAGTCAATACCCAGGAGGCGATCAGCCAGCAGATAGAGCAGGTCGGTGAGCTTATGCATGACACGGTCTCCTCACGGGTCAATGCCCTGTCCAAGCGGGTGCTGGCGAATGAGACCTTCAGGAAAGAGCTCGAAAAGCTGAAGCAGGACATCCTGAGCGATGTAAAAAAGCATTACGCACCACAGGAGAAGAACTAGCAGCTTTTACTCTGTACACGCTTCACGATTCATCCGCCTCAGCGGACCCGTTCTCCTCGGCGAATCCGCCCGAGTGCGGACCGTGGCGGGCGATTCACAGAGCTTTGAATACGGCGGCCTTGCCGTCACCATAAATATTGGACCGGGCGCATCCGGCATCTTCGGCCGGGAAGATGCGCCGGAAGGAGCAGACCATGCCTGAAAGTGTGTACAAAGTGATCGAACTGGTGGGAACAAGCACAGAATCATGGGAAAAGGCTGCAGCAGCTGCGGTCAAGATGGCATCCAAGACCCTCAAGGACCTGCGCGTTGCAGAGGTTGAGAAGCTCGATATGCATATCGAGGACGGCAAGATAACAGCATACCGGGCAAAGGTAAAACTCTCCTTCAAATATCACGGAAAGTAAAGATCCCGGGCACATTATTCAACACAGAGAGGGCTGCCTCGCTGGCAGCCCTCTCTGTATGCATGCGGCGAAGGAGTTTGAGACGTATCGGTTGCTTACTCTTCACGACTCACGTTCTGCTCTTTTTCACTTTACGCTTTACGCCTCACGATTTATCCGCCTCAGGCGGACCCGTTCTCCTCGGCGAATCCGCCCGAGTGCGGACTGTGGCGGGCACTTCACGGCCTCTAATAAAAAGGAGTTGCGATGGAACAGACAGACAGCACAAGCAGCAGTGAACTCTTCGACTGCATTGTGATCGGCGGCGGACCGGGCGGCCTGCAGGCCTGCATCCACCTCGGCAGGTACAACTTCCGCGTACTCCTGTTCCAGATCCCCGGAGGCAGGACAGGGTATGCAAAGCATATCGAGAACTACCTCGGCCTTCCGGTCGTGACCGGCCCTGCCCTGCTCGAGACCGGCATTGCTCAGGTGAAAAACTTTGGGGTAATGGTTGAAAACGCAAAAGTTGAGCGCGTCTCAGGCCATGAAGGGCAGTTCGAGGTGCTGGCAGTCGGCAGGACCTATCGCTCAAGATACGTGATCGCTGCCTCAGGCGCCAGAGAGACGCTTGCGCCGTTCAGGAACCTCGCCCGCTTCTTCGGCCATTACTACTACACCTGCATGATCTGTGACGGGTACCGCACCACCGGCAAAAAGCTGCTGGTCATCGACCGCACGATCAACGGCGTGCGTCTGAGCGTCGGCATGAAGCAGATGTACACCAAAGACATAACATTCATTGCCCATGGGTTCACACTCAACCAGGTCTACCGGACGCTGCTGGAAGACGAGGGGATCGGCCTGGTCGAGGGGCGGCCAGAGGAACTGCTGGGTGAGACAAAGCTCAAGGGTGTGCGCATGGCTGACGGCCGCGTCATCCCCTGCGAGGTGATCCTCGGATGGGGCGGGATCACGCTCAATGATGACTACCTCGGAGAACTCGACCCTGAGCGCGACACTGAGGGGTTCAAGATCGTGACGAACAGCACCGGCGAGTCGAGCATCCCCGGCCTCTTTGTGGTGGGGTCGCTCAGGGCAGGCCATTCACAGGCGATCATCTCTGCCGGCCAGGGAGCAGAGGCAGCAATCGAGATCAGCACCCGCATCGTCGAGATCTGACAGGCCCTCAGGGAAGAAACGGGCTGCCTATGGCAAAGCCTTACTTCAACGGCTCTCACTCATTACGCATCCCTGATCACGCATTACTGCCGTTATCGCCGGTGATGAGGAGCTGATCTGCCAGGCGGTCTGTGCAAAGTGAGAAACTGATCGGCAAAAGCGGGTTGTGAGAGTCAGGGGGAAAAACTTCTGATTCCATTTTCCGGAATATGACGCTTGTTTCCGGCATGGACACAAGGGACTTTCTGAATAATAAAAGGGTAAAATTATGGCAATGTCAATAAACAAGCGCACCAATAATCTCGATGTCATATTTGAGCGGGTTAAGGTCATACTCTCTGAGGCCCGCAATAAGGCGTGGCAGGCGGTCAATTCCGCGATGGTAGTGAGCTACTGGGAGATCGGCCGTATAATCATAACAGAGGAACAGAAAGGGCAGAGCCGGGCAGAGTATGGCAAGAAGATTATAGCCAGTCTCTCTCGAAAACTTTCTGCCGAGTTTGGTAAAGGCTTTGACGAACGCAACCTTTGGTTTATGAGAAGCTTTTACGTTGCCTATCCAAAAATGAACGCACTGCGTTCAGAATTATCCTGGACCCACTACCGTCTCCTTTTACGGGTGGAGAAACCCGAAGCTCGCGCATTCTATGAAATTGAAGCAGTCAATGCCCGCTGGTCTACAAGGGAACTTGAGCGGCAGATCAACTCTCTTCTGTTTGAACGGCTGTCTCTGAGCCGCGACAAGAAGGGTGTCATGAAGCTGGCGAAGAAAGGGCAGGAAATCACCTCACCTACTGACCTCGTAAAAGACCCGTATGTGCTTGAATTTACCGGCATCCCGCAGGCTGATCGTTTTTTCGAAAAGGATCTTGAACAGGCGCTTATCGACAAACTACAGCACTTTCTGCTTGAACTGGGAAAGGGCTTTGCATTTGTGGCACGCCAGCAGCGTGTAACGCTCGACGGGCGGCATTTTTTTATAGACCTCGTATTCTACAACCGGTTGACCCGCAGTTTCGTTCTGATCGACCTGAAGGTCGGCGAGATTACCCATCAGGACCTCGGCCAGATGCAGATGTATGTCAACTACTACCAGCGGGAGATGATGGCAGAAGGTGAAAATCCACCCATCGGCATTGTCCTTTGCGCAGACAAAAGCGACGCTGTCGTGCGCTATACCCTGCCGGAAGGCAATAAGCGCATATTCGCCTCACGGTATAAGCTCTATCTGCCATCAGAAGACGAGCTGAAGAAAGAACTGCTGCGTGAAAAGCAGGAGATAGAAATGCAAAAGAGACTGGGTGAATGAATGTATGCTTTTCAGTTCAATCAACGCTCACTGCCGGTGTAATATGGGCAAAGATATAGATAGGGAATATTTGAAATGGCTGATGTTCATGACAGGAAGACCAGAAGCTTCAACATGTCGCGGATCAGGAGCAAGGACACCAGGCCGGAACTCCTTGTCAGAAAGTTCTTGTTTTCAAAGGGCTTCAGATACAAACTGCATGACAAGACGTTACCGGGCAAACCAGACCTCGTTTCCCAGCAGTGACATGTAAGCGTCATGCCATACACACTGCATCCATCAGAAAAACTTGCTGCTTTCTTCAGAGAAAAGCCTTGGCAAGGATGTAATCCTTCTGAGGCGCGATTCCTTTTCATCGGACTGGACGCAAACTATGCACCCGACATCGAGCAGTCCCTTCCTGAGATCTTTGATTATCTTGCATCGGGGCCGAATTTCTGGCGCAGAACAGGGCTGCATCATCCATTCAGGCTACCGCACTACAAAGGGAGCGGTAAAAAGTATCACGACAAATTTGCCAAGATCGGCTTCGGACCAGAGCACGCTGATATGGTATCCTTCGTTGAACTCTTGCATCTCCCGACCGTGGGTCGCAGTCCCCTGACAGTCAAAGATCTATCAACAGAACACCTGGAAAAACTACGGACCATTATTGAGCGCGGTTCAGCTCGTTATATCTTTGCCCCTTCCAGAGTCATTACTTTGATGCGGCAAGGCAAACTGTTCCCATGGCTGCGTCGAAAAACAGAGAGGATGGGTGACAATCTTGCGGTATTATTGACGAAAAACGGCCAGACCATCTATCAAATGTATCACTTGTCGTGCCATTATGCGCGACAAGTAGCGGTGCTTAACAGTCAGATAGCCCAGATACGCAAAATTGTGGCATACTTTTAATAGCTATGGAAAGAAGGAACTGGACAAGAGAAGAGACAATACTTGCCTTCAATCTCTACTGTAAAATTCCGTATGGCACATTTCACAACCGAAATCCCAAGATTATTGAACTCGCAAAACTCATATACAGAACACCCAACTCGCTCGCACTGAAACTCTCGAATTTCGCAAGCTTCGATCCTTATCATAAAGCGCGCGGAATAAAGGGCATGCAAAACACCAGCAAACTCGACAAAAAAATATGGGATGAGTTTACCAGTAATTGGGATGGACTGATATTCGAAAGCGAGCAGATCCTCGCAGCAAAACAGAAGACAACTATCGAGAAGAAATTTAAGCCAGTGCTCGAAGATATCGGAGATAAAAAAGGAGAATACCGGACAACAGAGGTCAAGGCAAGGGTCAATCAGGAGTTCTTTAGGAAGGTGATCTTGTCGATCTACAACAATAAGTGCGCCATCTCCGGGATCGATATCCCTGACCTCCTGATTGCAAGCCACATCATGCCATGGGCAAAGTTTGCAAAAGAAAGACTGGACCCCCATAACGGCATATGCCTTTCCCCTTTATACGATAAGTGTTTCGATAAGGGCTACCTCGGAATAACTCCGGATTACAGGGTAATGCTTTCCAAGACCTTAAAGGCCAACCTTCGTAAAGACTATTACGGACGGCAGTTCGGCGATCTTGAAGGCAGCACAATAAACCTGCCAGATAGATTCCACCCGCAGCCTGATTTTTTGGAGTATCATTATAAAAATGTGTTTAAGAAATGAGCATGGCTTTGAGATTTGGAGGTTTTTCCCGTGAACATTCAAAAGAATGTCCGATTGAATCACCTTTACAGAGACGCCTCTAATTATAAAAAGTGGGGTTCGGTTATATTCTCGAATCAGGACGTGCGTATTTTGAAAGAAATTGAAGAAGAGCTCACGGCATGCTTTGAAGAGCAAATGTATTTTGTTGCCTCACAGGTCGAGATCCCTGACGTTTTTCTTTTTATCGGCGACTATCCTTTTTCAGAAGATGATCATTTCTTTCACGAATATGACTCATTAGAAGCAACCGACGAAGATGTTAATGATTCAAGAGGCCGCTCCATCAAGGAATTCGTTGAGCAATGTAAACTCGCTAAGCGAAAAGGTTGGTGGCCTTGCATATCTAATGCTCACTCCTTAAAAGAGAAAATCGGCTTGTGTGGCCAGCGCTCGAACGATTGATCATGGCAAAAGCGATCTTTACGACTAAAATAAGTCCCAGTTACAACGACCTTCCTGAATTGATGTACCATTTCCCAAAAACATATTTACGACAAGCTACTTCTGCAATTGGTGACTGGATTGTGTACTATGAACCGCGCCGAGAAGATTCTTCTCCTGCAGGGCGCGCCGGACGGCAATGTTACTTTGCAACAGCAAGAGTAACGGATATCAAGAATGACCTGATAATGAAAGATCATTATTATGCGCTTATAGACAATTTTACAGAATTCTCTTCACCGGTTCCTTTTAAAGTCGGCTCACATTACTTCGAAAGTGGCCTAAAAAAAGCAGATGGTTCAACAAATAGAGGGGCATTCGGCCGTGCCGTTAGAAATATTCCTGATGAAGAATATCAGGCAATTGTTTCAGCTGGTCTCGGCAAAGTTGAACAAGAAGTTGCCCAGTTGGTCGCGGAGGAAACCATTGAATATAATGCGCATAGACCGATTATTCAGCAGCTAGTTGAACGGCCATTCCGAGAAGTCGCCTTTTCACGAGTAGTCAAGGAAGAATATAATATGACCTGCGCCATGACTGGCATAAGCATAAAAAATGAACGCGGCAATTGTGAGATCGAAGCTGCCCATATTAAGCCAGTAAAATTTAATGGACCTGATTCAGTGAGAAATGGGATTGCTCTTAGCCGGACTTTCCATTGGATGTTTGATTACGGACTCATTTCCGTTGCTGATAATAACGAGATACTTGTAAAAGAAATCGTCCCCGATAGATTACGGCAATTGATTAATAGCGATTGGCGAATCAGAATACCTGCCAATCAAAATGCCTTACCTCATCCTGAATTTTTAAGATTTCATCGAGAAAGCATCTATATGACGCAATGAAACGATTCATTGTTATAAGGTTAAAGCGGCAATAAGTTGGACAAGCAAGAGGGATTGTCTCCATTTTCCCCACTTTCGACATAGACAGCGGGCAATATTTCTTTTAGAAATTGGGTAAACTTTTTAGATAGCAAGGGAGAACAATACTTATGAATTCAACGATTATAGGCAAGGCTGGCTTCTCTATTTACATTGACACGGTTTGCCATGGTGCACTTCCAGCAGAACGCGACGATAAAGGGAATGCCATTGTTTTTCCACCGCGACTGAAGCGCAACGTGTCATAGCCGAAGACACTATGGAGCGATTAAGGCAATTCCTCGAAGGCGAGCGAGACTTCGAAGATGCCATGACAGTTGAAGAGTACATAGTCGATGTCAACGTATTCCCCGATGGATCAATAACTGATGCGGCAGGCAACATTTTTAGCGCATCAGATTTTACGAAATAACCAGAGGCAGTTTTTTTACATCTGGCCTTCAATCGACTTGATAATATCACGATAGTGCTGCGCTATTTCTATAGCCTCTGTGGCATCTCGGCATTCTTCTATGGACAGTGACGCATTCGTTCCACATTGCCCCGCCATAAAATTAGCAGTTTGTTGATATGACTCGGCTCGTGAATTTAACGCATCAAGAATCTGAAAAACATCTACAGCGGAAAGCTTTAAATTATAAATAGTTGCCATATCACAATAGCCTCCTTCATTGTAGAATAATGTCATTTTAAATCACGACCTCCCCCATGCCGTGTCCGGGGTCAGGATATTTTTCAGGGCACTGAACATGGTCGGACTTGACTATTGCTATTTGGCAGGTTTCGCCAGGCGCACTGAAGCTGCTGCGAGCGAACGTCAGCAGAACTGCTCGTGATGCCGGAATTGTTATGGAGCGGGTGAGAGTATATATCGAAGAGATGGAAAACTGAGCTGAGAGGAGGGTGACATGGCATATAGGAAATATTGCGATATTGAATCTTCGGAAAAAGTTGCGGGGATTATCGGATATGAAGTGATCGAGTCTGGCAAATCAGACGGCTGGCAAGGAAGCTTGGAAGAGCGTTCTGAAATTGAGAAGATTCTTTCTCAATTTAACATCTTCTATGCAGATGATTTTGTTGGCGCGTGGAGGAAAAGGCCGATGTAAGCACTGAGCAGGGTCAGACTTGCCTATTGATATTTGCAGGTTCCGCCGGGCTTGCATTACAGGTGAGTTGGGCGTCGAACTTACCCAAAGAAACAATGATATTCGTCTTTTTCTACTGCAGCCAGAAAATCCTCAATCGCTTTCACCTCAGGCAGGGGTGAGTAGCTGTGCCACTTCAGATCAGCGCGCATCCAGAACACCTTCCACTTACCCTTGGCCCGTACAAATACAGCCTTGGCAAATGGGCTCTCATGCCTGATCTCAGGATCATTCCACTGTGGCCGTATCTCGAAGAGTTCAATACTCTGGCCAGAGATCTTATATCCGTAATCGAGTTTAGGACGAATATGCGGAGCCGGCCGGAACTTCTCCATAAAGACGCTTAACGCCTTCTCTATCCTTTTCTTTTCTATGTCGTTCAGTGCCATATTCTTTTCACTATTCTACTATTTTAACATTGTCTGAGGACACTGAACAGGGTCAGACTTGGGCCTATTCGGCAGGTTCCGCCGGGCTTACTGAAGCTGCTGCGGGCGAACGTCAGCAGAGCTGCCCGGGACGCTTACAGTTGTTGCAATATAATATCAGGTGCTATAATAAGACCAGACATCAAGTCTTTAGGAGGCACCTGATATGGGCACCAAATTTTCCGAAGATATTATCCCCCTGAGCACCCTCAAGATCAATCCCGGCAAGGTCGTCAGGCAGACATCCGAGACACACAGGCCGGTCCTGCTGACCAGCCACGGCCAGGCCGTTGCCGTAGTCCAGTCTGTCAGCGATTATGAAAAGGCTGAAGAGGAGCGTTCCTTTATGCGCGCTGTTACTGAAGGGCTGATGGATATCGAAAAGGGCCGGCTCGCCGGCATTGATGAGGTCAGGAAGCGCCTTGGCCTGAAATAGATATGGCAAAAAGAACTACCCTCTCTTTTGCGGAATCCGCCATAGCCGACCTCGAAGAGGTAATTGCATGGTTCACAGAGCAGGGAATTCCGGAAACAGGAAGAAAACTGGCTGAAAAAGTGATCGTGCAGACTGAGCGTCTGACGCTCTATCCTGATTCAGGACGGATTGTTCCCGAGTTCGCTGCAAAAGATCTGAGAGAGGTTATTCAGCCGCCTTTCCGTATCGTGTACCGGCGGCAGAAGGGGAGCATTATTATTGTGCGGATCTGGCGAAGTGAGCGCCTCATGAAGCTGCCGTAAAAAGAGGGAAATTTGAATCCGGCAAGCGGACCCATCAGGCATTGCCGGGAAAAACTACGCAAAGGACACTGAACAGGGTCAGACTTGACTATTGCTATTTGGCAGGTTCCGCCGGGTTTGCTGAAGCTGCTGCGGGCGAACGTCAGCAGAGCTGCCCGTGATGCGAGAATTGTTATTGAGCTGGCGAGAGAATATATCGATTAAAGCGTAGCCTGTTTTAGATGAGCCCGGCAAGGAATTTTCCGGCTGAAATTATCCTTACACCTTTCTCAAGCCTGTCTGTCTTCTCCTTCTTCACCACCTGGAACAGATGCGGGATCGCCAGCCTGTCCCTGAAATAGAGCAGGCTTGGGGAGAGGGCAGTCTCATTGAGCTTCACCTCAACAGCAAACCAGGGCTTGTTTTTTATGGTCACGAGAAAGTCTACCTCCCGCTTGTCAACATCCCGCAGATAGTAAAGCTCTGCCTTGTGGCCCTCATTATCTGTGATGAAATGCACGAATTTCAGGAGATGGGATGCAATGAGGTTCTCGAAACGGGCAGCCTCATCCTCGACCTCGGACCAGTCCCATAAGTAGAGTTTAGGTTCTTTTTTCAGTGACCGTATCTTCTTTGCTGAGAACGGATAGATTCGGAAGTGATAGTAGAAAGCCTCAAGTATATCCATCCAGTGCGTCACCGCACGGTGGCTGACCTCAAGATCTTCCCGTATGGTATTGAGCGACAGGAGGGCTCCGACCCTTGCCGGCAGGATGTCGCTAAGAAGCTTCATGTTGCCTATATCCCTGATTGACTGGACATCCAGGATGTCTTCTCTGAACATCCTTTCGATCTTTTCATTGTGCCAGCGTCTGAGCTGCCGTTTACTCTGCTTCGTGACAGGCTCGGGAAACCCTCCAAAGCTGTCCAGCGTATTGAGGGCATCCTGATAAAAATCCTTTCCCATCGGCAATTCGCCAGCCACAGAGGACCGGTAAGGAATGCCTTCCATCTCAGCCAGGCTAAAGGGATGAAACCTGTAGTAATGATACCTCCCCTGCAGAGAATCTCCGCCCTTTCTGTAGAGGTCGAGCCGCGCACTGCCGGTAACAAGGAATCTGAACCTGTCCTTAAGTTTGTCGTATTCACCCTTGATGAGCCCCTTCCAGTTCCGGTATTTGTGGATCTCATCGAAAATAAGGAGTTCAGCATCACCCGGCCACGAGGCTGCCATGATAGTCCTTCTGTCGGCTCTGTTATCCCAATTAAAATATGCGGGGTTATTGAATGAGGCTCCAACGAAGTTTTGACAGAGGGTCGTCTTTCCAACCTGTCGCGGACCGCCCACGAAAACCATCTTATCCTTAAGATCATCAACGATATATGTTGTTAAATATCGCTTTTTCAGCATGCAGCTATTATACAATTGTTTTGCCTGAAAGCAAATAAATAAGCTTTAAATTTCACCTTTATGCACAGAGGAAACACTGAACAGGGTCAGACTTGCCTATTGATATTTGGCGAGTTTCGCCGGGAATCACATCATCTTTCCAGAGCCTGAATCAACCCCTCCCCGTCTCAAAACTTCCCAGCCGGGCATGATATACATCATGGCGGGGCTGGCCCCGACGTCATAGACTAGAGACAGGCAAGAGATGCAGCAGCAAAGGGAGGTCCTTATGCCTGTTTCTATTCTTACCGCAATACATGTCCTCGGCGTGGTGATCTGGATCGGCGGCGTGGCGTTCGTCACCATGATCGTCTTCCCGATGCTCACAAAGATGGAGAACTCGATCGAAAAGGTCCTCTTCTTCCAGGGCATAGAGCACCGTTTCGCAAAGATCGCAAAGATCTCTGTTGCGGTCGTCGGCCTGACCGGCGCATGGCTTCTGTATGAGACCGGGGAGTGGCGCATACTCTTCAGCATGGCAGGCATAGGCCCGACGCTGATGCTTATTGTCTGGACCTGCTATCTCCTGGTGCTCCTGTTCGAAGGGAAGATCTTCAGCATGCTCTTCAAGGGAAAGACAGGGCAGGATGCGGACAAGGTCTTTGGACTCCTGTCCGGTTTTCACTGGGTCGTTCTCAGCCTGAGCCTCCTGGCGATCGGCGTGGGCGTATGGGCAGGCCACGGCGGAGCGCTGAAATGAGCAATGCAACGATCAATAAGCTGCAAAGGAGGATGTGATGAAAGAACTGAATGTTATCGAGATCATACCAAAAGAGCGGCACCCGCTTATCTTCAGCACCTTTGATGGATTGCCTGCAGGCGAGTCTTTTCTGCTGGTCAATGACCATGACCCGAAGCCGCTCTATTACCAGTTCCTGCACGAGCGGGAAGGCCTTTTCGCCTGGGAATATATCGGACAGGGGCCTGAGCTCTGGAAGGTGAAGATCACGAAGCAGTAAGAACGGGGCAAAGAGCTGCTCTAGTGTGCTGCCGCCATATGGAGCGCCTTTTTCCTGGCCTTTTCGAGCTTTTCGATAAATACCCCAGGCTCAAAATAACCGATCTTCCTGAAGATCTCATTGCCGGAAGCATCAAGCACTCTGTTGACAGGCCGTCAATTGTGGTTATACAATGTGTATACATAAGGAGGAATTACCAATGATCAAGAAGATGGTTTCTCACGGGAACAGCGCAGCCCTGATCATAGACAAGCCTATCCTCGACATCCTGAAGATTGATATGGACACCCCGCTTGAAGTTGCCACGGACGGCAAAAACCTGATCATTTCTCCGGTCCATGACGCAAAACGCGAAACAAAATTCCGCGCTGCCCTCCAAAAGGTAAATAAGAAACACGGCAAGACTCTCCAGAAACTGGCCGGCTGATGAAGCAGATAATTTTTCTGACCCTTGCTGAGGTCATTGAGATCCATGCCGACCAGATAGAGCAATACGGCGGCAGCAATGGAATCAGGGATATAAATCTTTTGACTTCAGCTGCTGCAATGCCGTCTGCAGCATTTGGCGGCGATTTTCTTCACCCCGATATCCATGCAATGTCAGCAGCGTATGCCTTCCATATTTCACAGAATCACCCTTTCGTGGACGGAAATAAAAGGACAGCACTTGCTTCAGCGCTTGTTTTCTTGGAGATCAATGGGGTCAGCATCTCAGACCCCGATGGAAAGCTGTACGATTCCATGATGCAGATCGCTTCAGGGAAAAAGTCAAAGGAAGAATTTGCGGGAGTTTTACGCACCCTTGCTCTCTAGCAGGATCAACGCAGACAGGAGGCGCTATGAGCAGAAGACGCCTGAACGGAAAGGAGAGAACGATCCATGGAATGGACTGAAGACCTGGCAGTCGGCATAGCAAAGATCGACGAGCAGCATCAGGAGCTGTTCAGGCGGATCAGCGACCTCCTCCTTGCCATCAGGGAGCACCGCTGCAGGAACGAGATCGACGGCACGCTCAGGTTCCTTGACGACTATGCAAAGTTCCATTTCAGCGAAGAGGAGACGCGGATGGAGGATGCGGGGTACGCAGGCCTTGACGCACATAAACTCCTGCATGCGGTGTACCTGAAGAACATCCTCGAACTGAAGCGGCAGGCTGAACTTCCCCGTGAAGGCGGCATGTCCTATGAACTGTCCGTGACCGCGAATCAGATCGTGGTCGACTGGATCAGAACCCATATCATGCAGGAAGACAAGCTGTTCGGCGCTTTTATAAAAGAGAAGGACAGTCAGGGATAGATCATATTGCGCAAGCGCCTCTTCCCTGATAAGCTAAAGATAATGAGAACAGACCTGCATATCCCCTCACATTCACGCAGCCTCCTTGCCCTGCTTATGGTCATGGTCCTTATAACCGCGGCCGGCTGCAACAGGAAAGAGGGTGCCGTGTACCAGGGCTATGCGGAAGGCGAATTCGTGCTTGTTGCAGCGCCGTCTGCAGGCCGCCTCGAAAAACGATGGGTGCAGCGCGGTCAGGAAGTCGCTGCCAATGCGCCGCTCTTTGCCCTTGAACAGGAAAATGAAAAGTCTGCAGAGCGTGAGTCAGCAGCACGCCTGCGTACTGCTGAGGCCAACCTGGCCAACATCACGACCGGCCGGCGGCCTTCAGAGGTCGAAGCACTGAAGGCCTCGGTCGCCCAGGCAGAGGCAGCACGCAAACTCTCCCTTGTGCAGCTTGAGCGGTACGAAAAGCTCTTTGCCTCAGGGTACGTCTCGCGGGAGCAGCTCGATGAGATACGGGCAGGCCATACCACGAACACCGCGCGCGTAGCAGAGACAAAGGCCCAGCTGCAGACTGCGCAGCAGTCATTGGGCCGCGACAAGGAGATCGAGGCTGCGCGCACCGAGGCAGAGGCTGCAGGCGCAGCACTTGCCCAGAGCAGCTGGCGGCTGGAGCAGCGTGCGGTCCATGCGCCTTCAGCATCGCTTGTGCAGGATACGTTCTATGCCGAGGGCGAGTGGGTCCCGGCAGGGAGTCCGGTGGTCAGTCTCCTGCCGCCCGGGAATATCAAGATACGGTTCTTTGTGCCGGAGCCTGTTCTGGGCAGCGTAAAGACCGGCCAGATGGTATCTGCGACCTGCGACGGCTGCGGCAAGCCTGTTGCCGCAAAGATCACCTATATCTCGCGCCAGCCTGAATATACCCCGCCCCTCATATACAGCCGCGAGCAGAACCCGAAGCTCGTCTTTCTTGTCGAGGCCTGGCCTGATGCAGCAGATGCGGTGCGTCTCCATCCGGGCCAGCCCATGGAAATAAGACTGAAGTGACTGCAGCATCCCCTGATCTGGTCATCGATGTAACAGGCCTGAACAAGTATTTCGGCAAAAAGCATGTGGTGCGTGACCTCTCGCTCCGGGTAAAGCGCGGCGAGATATTCGGCTTCCTCGGCCCAAACGGCAGCGGCAAGACCACTTCGATCCGGCTTTTGTGCGGCCTGCTGACTCCTGACTCGGGAACCGGCACCTGCCTCGGCTTTGATATTGTACGCGAGACCGCATCGATCAAGCGCGAAGTCGGGTACATGACCCAGCGGTTCTCTCTCTGGGAAGACCTCACGATCCGCGAGAACATGGAATTCATCGCCAGGATGTACGGTATGCAGGACCGCAGGCAGGCAGTGTCAGATGCGATCAACCGGCTCGGCCTGACCTCACGCCAGAACCAGCTCAGCGGCACCCTGTCGGGCGGCTGGAAACAGAGGCTTTCGCTTGCAGCCTGCATGCTGCATCACCCGAAGCTCCTGCTGCTTGACGAACCGACAGCCGGGGTCGACCCAAAGGCACGCCGCGATTTCTGGAACGAGATCAATGAGCTTGCCGGCAGCGGCATTACGGTCCTCGTATCAACACACTATATGGACGAGGCAGAGCGCTGCCACCGCCTGGCATATCTTGCTTACGGGAACCTGCTGGCCTCGGGGACAGCGCAAGAGGTGGTCGATTCCCAGGCCCTTGCCGGTTTTCAGGTGACCGGCCCTGAGCTGGTCAGGTATGCAGCTTCGCTGCGCGGCCTGCCGGGTGTTGAGCAGATCACGGCCTTTGGCAGCACCCTGCATGTGACCGGCCACGATTCTGCAGCGCTCAACGCAACCGCAGCAGAAAAGCAGAAGGGAAATACGCACCACTGGACGCCGATCCGGGCCGGGCTTGAGGATGTCTTTATCAGCCTCATGGGAACAGCAGTCGAGGACGACACGTGAGGCCCGGCGCGTGAACCATCCATGAACCTTCCGATAAACCTCAATCTCTCCTGGTCACGCTGGACCGGCATCATCGCAAAGGAGTTCATTCAGCTGCGGCGCGACCGCCTGACCTTCGGCATGATCATCGGCATCCCGATCATGCAGCTGATCCTCTTCGGGTACGCGATCAACTCTGATCCGAAGCATCTGCCGACTGCTGCGGTGGTCGGCGACCACAGTCTGTACGGCAGGACCCTGCTCCAGGGGCTGAAGAACAGCGGGTACTTCCGGATAGACCGTGAGGTGTCAGGCAGGGCCGAGGCGGACGAACTGCTGGCTGACGGAGAGGTCCAGTTCGTGGTGACCATCCCGGAAGATTTCGGCAGGAAGCTGGTGCGCGGCGAAAAGCCGGCACTCCTTATCGAGGCTGATGCCTCGGACCCGACCGCGATCGGCAATGCGGTCGCCTCGCTTGAAGGGATTGTCCGAACTTCGCTCTTCCGCGACCTCAGGGGTACGCTGCAGCCGCTCATCCCGCCTGCAGACCCGGTCGATATCCGCGTGCACCGGGAATACAACCCTGAGGGAATAACCTCGTACAACATCGTGCCGGGCCTGCTCGGGACGATCCTCACCATGACCATGATCCTGATGACCGGGCTGGCGATGACACGGGAGCGGGAGCGCGGGACGTTCGAAAACCTGCTCGCAACCCCTGCCCTGCCGATCGAGGTGATGACCGGGAAGATCATCCCGTACATCATGATCGGGCTGATCCAGGTGACCCTGCTCCTTGCTGCAGCGGTCTTCGTATTCAATGTGCCGATGCACGGCAGTCTCCTGCTCCTCTATTTTTCTGTCTCGCTCTTCATCGCAGCGAACCTGACGCTCGGCATCACCTTTTCCTCGGTCGCGCGCAACCAGCTCCAGGCAATGCAGATGACCTTCTTCTTTTTTCTGCCCTCGATCCTGCTTTCAGGCTTCATGTTCCCGTTCCGCGGCATGCCTGAGTGGGCGCAGTGGGTCGGGACAATCCTGCCGCTTACGCACTTCCTCAGGATCGTGCGCGGGATTTTGCTGAAGGGGAATGGCATTGCAGAGGTCTGGCCGAATATCTGGCCGATCCTGCTCTTTACGCTGGTTGTGATCGGGCTCGGGCTCGGCGTGTACCGCAAGACCCTGGACTGATGACCAGCATGCAGGCAGGGTATAATTAACCATGGACAAGAGCAAAGAACTGAAAGAGTTCTGCAGGTCTTCTGGCGCAGACCTTGCCGGCATTGCAGACCTGGCGCCTTTTCAGCAGGGCTGGCCCACGCTGCCTCCTGACCTCCTTGCTCCTTACACCTTCGCAGTATCTGTTGCGGTCAGGCTCGACAACGCGATCATGGACGCCATCGACAGCCATCCCACCGTTGACTATGCAGAACACTACCGCGCTGCCAATGCTGAGCTCGACCGTATTGCCGGAGCGATCGCTGCATGGATCATCAGCAGGGGGTGCCGGGCAGAAGCAGTGCCTGCGTCGAAGATCATGGATGCGGAGGACCTGCTTGGTGCGGTTTCGCACAAGGCCATTGCACGCATGGCAGGGATCGGATGGCAGGGCAAGAGCCTGCTGATCGTCAGCCCCGAATATGGTCCGAGAATTCGGCTTGCCACTGTGCTGACCGATATGCCGCTCACCCCAGACAGCTCTCTTAACAATCGATGCGGCGCATGCACGGAATGCACAAATGCCTGCCCGGTCAGCGCGATCAGGAATGTGGCTGCTAATGGCTGCTATACAAGCCGGGAAGAGGCCCTTTTCTTCAGCAGATGCGTTGAGAGGACCTATGAGAACAGTCTGATGGCAGGCATCAATGCCCGCATCTGCGGTGTCTGCGTCAGGGCATGTCCTCACGGAAAACAAGGGAAAGCAGAACCGTAACCCTCAGTCTATTGCAGTTTTGGCAGGAGCACAGATCTTCATCACGGATCGCAAAATTCTGTTCTATGAACCTGAGTTAAGCCCCTTGTGGGCCCTCTCGATCGACCGCGTCACAAAGGTGAGGGCTGCAGCAAGCACAAGCACCCCGGCAGCTATCAGGTATGCATCATTGTAGCTGCCAGTGCCGCTGACCTTTCTTGCCGCCTCGAACAGCCTGCCTGCAGCAAGCGGAAAGATAAAGCCGCCGACGCCCCAGGCAGTGAATACAAGCCCATAGTTGATGCCGAAGTTCTTGAGGCCGAAGTTGTCCTTCACTGCAGAGGGAAAGACAGACAGACAGGCACCGTAATTGAACCCAAGGAGCATCGAGACAATGATAAAGGCGGTCATGTCAGAGAGGCCGGTGCGGAGCACCATCATCAGGCCAGCCTGGAACAGGAATATGATGCACATGGTCCAGAGGCGGCCGATCCGGTCAGAGAGCATGCCGGCGATGATCCGGCCTGCAGCGTTGCCAATCGCAAGCAAGGCAACGAGGATGAAGCCTGCCTCGATCTTGCCGAGCTTCGCGATGGTCGTGATATTCCCGATGATCATGAGGCCTGCGCCTGCAGCAAAGGCGTACATTAGCCAAAGGAGATAAAAGAGCGGGGTCCGCAGGATCTGCGAAGGCCCGAGATTGATCGCCGGAGCATCCGCAGCACGTTTGCCGCCGGGATGCACATCAGGAGGCTGATATCCCTGCGGCGGCGCGACCAGGAACTGGGCCAGCAGCGTCACCACGATAAGAAAGCCGATGCCAAAAAAACGAAGCGTGCGGTGGATATTGCGCTCCTTCAGGCTGAGCAGCTGGGCTGCCGCGTCCTTCCGGGCAGTGTCTTTTAGCTCGAGTTCCGGTGCGATATGTTCAATGCCGGAGCCTCCAAACTCTGCCTGGGTGGTGGTCAGTATTACTCTGGCCCTTTCGTATTCCTGGTCAGCCAGGTCCTTGGCCCGGGCCAGTTCCACAACTTCCGGGAGCGGTTTGCCGGTGAGACTGAAACCGGTGAGATGGTTTGCGATCGGCGAAATATACACAGAGGCAAGGCCGAATCCGGCGACCACAAGGCCGGCAATAAGGCCGGTCTTGCGTGCAGAGAACCACTTGACCGCAGGCGGCGTTGCAGCAGCATACCCGAGGCCGATGCCAGCTCCGGCAAAGATCCCGAAGCCGATCACGAACCAGATCACCGTGACAGCATACGATGCGATAATGCAGCCGATCCCGGTCAGGATGCCGCCTGCGGTTGCGACCCACCGCGGCCCGATCCTGTCCTGCAGCCGCCCCGCAGGCACCATCACGCAGGCAAAGACAATGCAGGCAATGGAATAAGGCAGTGCCTTGTCCGCATCAGACCAGCCCCACTCTGACGGGATCGCCTTCTTGATGACGCTCCAGGTGTAGAGCACGCCGAGGGCAAGGTTGATACCGATGCCTGCAAGCGTCACGGTCCAGCCCTTGTTCTTCACTTCCTGCATGGCTGCCCTGTTACCCGCACCTGATCTGCTCTGCAAAGCTGCTCATGCCCCAAGAATAGCAGAGCATCTGCTCAATGTCTATCAGCAAGTTTTTAGCGCTGCTTTATGCCCCTGAGTACTGCCTTCTTGCCGCCGCAGCCAGGGCACTGCTCAACGGTAAAACCTGCCTCGCCAAGCGCCCTTCTTACAGCTCCGGCAACGGTGAAGGTTGCACAGGTGCCGTTGGCAACGGTCTTTTCTCCGACAGCCATGAGCAGGTCAGGACGCCAGATGGCAGGGTTCTTTTTCGGTCCGTGGCCGTCAAGGAACCATGCGTCACAGGGCATGGTCAATGCATGGACCATCTCAAGCGCCTCGCCGACCCAGAGGTTCAGCGTCACGGTCCCAAAGGGGCGGCTGAGCTGCAGCTGGTGCCAGCCCGGTCTGGCAATATCAATATTGCTGTATGCTGTAACAAGCAGGTCGATGAGCGGACCGACCTGCGGCCTGAAACATGCAAGGATAGCCGCCATCCTCTCAGCCGTGATAGGGTGCAGTTCAACGGAACTGTAGGTTACTGAAAGGTCACGGATATTGTTCTGTTCAAAAAAATCCATGAGAGCGACCAGATTGCGGCCTGCGCCGAATCCTGTTTCACCTATCCTGATCTCTTTCTTCCCCTCCCCCATGGCAGATAGAGTTTCTATGAGACGGTTACCCTGAAAAAAGACCTGCTTCGCCTCCTCAACAGCATTGACAACATCAAAATACCGGTCGTCATAATGCTCGTTGATCAGGCTGGGAGGTATCTCCATGACCCCGAATTCCTTGCTGTTATTGTTCATGAGCCATTGTAACATGCAATAGGAATTTGACGTCAGGACAGAGCACGGAAAAAGGTGCAGGGGCATTCCGGCTGGATCTGTATTCCTGCATTTCTGCTTTTCCGCAGCCCGCGATGAAGCCCCTCTGACACCTGTTAAGCTCCCCGGGAAATTGTGTAACATAGTGCTGTTGGAACAGCTTAGGACAGGACCGAGAATGAAGAATCATGAGATAGACACAAGGGTTTTCAGGAGATACGCGAAAGAGGCAGCGTTTACGCTCAAATGGGATGGGATCTCTTATCCTGCCAGGGTCGTCGACTACTCGCTGAACAGTGTTGGTGTCATCATCGAAAATTTCCCTGTCCTGAAGAGCGGTGATATCATAGACCTGGAGATCCCAGCTCTCAGCATCAGACAGAAAGGGAGGGTGATCTGGGCATCACAGCATGCGCAAACGGTCAGGGCAGGCATCGACAGGCTGGGGCCGCTCAACGGCAGTCTTTCTCTCTACAGACTTTCGGACATTCTGATCGGTCTCCAGAGGACCCTGAAGACCGGCATCCTTGAGGTCCGGCAGGGCAGTTCGGTCAGGGACATCTATATATTGCAGGGCAACATGATATTTGCAACGTCCAACCTTTATGAACACAGGACAGGGGACATCCTCCTCAAAGAGGGAAAGATCACGCAGGAGCAGTATAACCGTGCATACGAGCGCCAGAAAAAGACGGGCGAATGCTATGAATACATCCTCGTCGGCTCCGGCTGGCTGAAGCCTGCTGACCTGGTGGCAACGATCCAGATCCAGGCAAACAGGATCATAGAAAGCCTTTTTGCCCTGCAGGAGGCAGATTTTGAGTTCAGGGAAGAACCTCTTCCTGCCGTGGCGGCCGGGACCGTCCGGATATCCGCCGCTGACCTGATCTACCGTGAGCTGAAAAAAACTGCTGACGAGGAACTGCTGACCCAATATCTTCCCGACAAGATCGTCGATTTCTCGCCTTCACCCCTCAATCTTTTTCAGGAGATAACACTGGACAACAGCGACCGCATTCTTCTTTCCTCTGTGGACGGCAAGACTACTGTCAGGGACCTTATCAGGGTCTCGTCCATGGAGGAGAAGCAGGCAATGCGAAGCATCTTCGCCCTTGTCGAGGCGAGAATACTCTGCACACGTGATGCATGGGAGCCTGCCCATGAAAGAGCACATGAGGAGATCGGGATCCCTGATGAGGATTCCGTCGGCGGACTCATCGACAGGATAGACGAGGCCGATCTGCGGTTCCGGCAGCTGGGTCATTACGACATCCTCGGCATAGGCCCGGCCGCCTCTGCAGACGAGATAAAGAAGGCCTATTACCGGGCAGCGAGAGAATATCATCCTGACCGGCATTTCAGCCTGCCTGAGGATGTCAAAGGAAAGCTCCTCAATATCTTCAGCTTCATCACCAGGGCATATCTCACGCTGAAGGATTATGAAAAGCGGAGGGATTACGATGCATTTCTCAGGACAAAAAACCCTGAGAGTCCGGCAGCGCCTGCTGCAGAAGAGACGGCGCAGGCAGAGCGCTTCAGGCAGTCTGCTGACGGCGATGCGAGAGATGCAGCAAAGGCTGATATGGCACGCAACAATTTCGAGGAAGGAAAGAACAAGTTCAGGCAGGGCGCGTTAGAAGAAGCAGCGCACCTCTTCGCAACAGCGATATATTTTGACAGTTCAAAGTCTGAATATCATTATTCTTACGGGCTCTGTTTTGCGAAAACCAAACGGCCGAAAGAGGCGCTGCAGTCACTGAACAGGGCGCTCGAGATCTCGCCGAACATCCCTGACATTCTCGCGGAAACAGGGCATATCTACCTCGCCCTGAACTGCCCGGTTCGTGCAAAGGGCCTCTTTGACAAGGCCCTCCGCGTATCTCCTGCCCATAAGAGGGCAAAGGAAGGGATTGAGGTCATTAATAAGCAACAGACAAAGAAATAGGATCCGGACATCAGCCCTGAAGGAAAACAAGAGATCTATTAGAAGATATCGGACAATTGACCAAGAAGGAGGTCAGAACATGAAAGAATTCAGCTGCAGCACCTGCGGCGCTGTCTGGCAGAAGAGCGGCAAAACGAACTGCTGGAGCGCTGACCCGAATACGAAGCCGGCTAAGCCCGGTTACTGCCCCTCGCAGGAACATATGGACCTCATTCAGGAGAGCTTCGATCAATACAGGGGGGACAGCACAGATGCAAAGATGGCGCAGGTGGCAACACGGGTGGAAGGCCTCTGCTACGAACATCAGCCCGGCAGCACAGCAATACGCGCACGCTGGACACGGGTCGAGGACACCATTGCCTTTGCCAAACTCATGGGATATCAAAAAATAGGCATCGCCACCTGCATCGGCCTGCTCGATGAGACGGAGCGGCTCAGCCGCATACTCTCGGCCCAGGGGTTTACACCGCTTTCGGTCTGCTGCAAGAGCGGGAGCATAGACAAGATCGAGCTCGGCATCACGGAAGAGGACAAGGTGCGGCCCTCTACCTTCGAGCCTGCCTGCAATCCGATTGCCCAGGCCCGGCTCCTGAACGAGGCAGGCACCGATATGAACATCATCGCGGGCCTCTGTGTCGGCCATGATATGCTCTTCACCAAATACTCTGATGCGCCGGTCACTACCCTCATCACCAAGGACCGCGTCACCGGCCATAATCCTGTCAGCGTGCTGTACGGCCAGAACTTCTACTACCGGCGGCTTTTAACAGAACCTCTCGATATAGAGCGCAGGTCTTAGTGTTGCGGGTTCGTAAAAAGTCCGTATGCTGCGTTGCACTTCGGAACTCGTCACTGCGACGTAATTCTCATTACGCCTCATTCCTCATTTCTCGCGCGCTTTCCTCCGAAGCTTTTCACGAACCCGTCGCATTATGTCCATGCAGATACGAATTTCTTTACCACAGGTCCGGCCGGGCATATAATAAAAGCATGGAGAAGAAGCCCCTGCTGATGCTGAAGAAGAACCCCTGCCCTGACTGCAATTTCTGCCAGTGCTGCAGCGAGACCCGCTGCAACCTCTGCAAGTCGCTCGACTGCCCGTCCTCAAAAAAGGAAAAGAAGAAAAAGGAGCACGTCCCGCTCTTCAGGAAGTTCTGAAGATAAAAAAAGGGCCCTGAGGGTATTAGCCCTCAGGAACCCAGGGGAGGTAATTGA